>JAFMYY010000020.1 GCA_017948555.1 Cesiribacteraceae bacterium YIM B00369
ATAAGGTATATTAAATATCTAGACCTTTTTCAGTGGCCTCGATATTGCTCACGGGGCTTTTTTATTTTGCAGCTACAGCAGGAGGAAAAAAGTAAAGTAACTAAAGAAATGTTCAGCTTATCCGGGAAGGGAGAGCTTTCCTCCTGCTTTGGAATCCTTTTTACAAAGTATTCAAAAATTTGTTACTTACGGAATGGCCATAAACTCTGCGGTACTCCACCTTTCGCTCAATGGCCTCCACCACTTCCAGCCCAAAGTCTGTTCCTTCCAGTTCGCAGGCAATTCCCAAACCACCGGGGCTGAAAATATTTGTTTCCAGGAGTTTATCCCCTGCAATATCAAGACCTGCCATAAACACACCATCCTGTACCATTTTTGGTCTTACCCGTTCCACAATTTCACGTATAGCCGGTGTAATTTTTGCCTTTTTAGTAGAGCCTCCTGCATGAATATTACTCCTTGCATCGCCACTTGCACTGAAACGATGGATTGCGCCTGGTTTTCCATCACGCTCAAGAATTTTCCCGTTCACCATAAACAGGCGTATATCACCTTCAGCAGCCTCAGGAATATATTCCTGTGCAATAATATATCCATCGCGCAGATCTGCCTCTATCATAGAGTTCATGTTAGCAGCACTATCTTCATTGATCAGAAATACGCCCTTTCCTCCGGAACCCTGCAGTGGCTTAATTATCATTGCCTTATTCTTCTGCTCCTTGTAAAACTCTTTTATTTCCTGGGGGTCACGCGTAATGATAGCTTTGGGCCTTACCTCCTCAGGAAACTGCTGAAAATACATTTTATTTACAGAGTCGGAGAGTGTAAAAGGATCGTTTAGCACAATTACCCCGTCCTGGGTAGCCACCTGTCCAAAAACTGCACCAGGAGTTTGGGCCCATTGCTCATTTGAGGGAGCTGCCGAAGGATCGTTCCGGATAAATAATACATCCATTTCGGTAGCCTTAACCCTTTCCTTTATGGCATTATCACCCTGAATATCCTGAAGGTATTCCTGCTGCGTTTTATAAGACTTCTTAGGGGCTTTTACCACATGGGCGCCCATATGGCCATCCGGGTAATAGGCAAGATTCCTCACATCAGTAAGGTATACATCATGGCCCATATTATGCATCTTGCAGGCAATCAATATGGATGTATATACAGGATTTTCTGTTGCTACATCATCCAGTACAAAAGTAATAGTCATCAGTTTGGTTGATTAAAAAGTTCTTGTTATTCAATTAAATCAAAAATAGTGGCTCCCTTCTTCAGTTTTTTCAGTTTTTCCATACTACTGAAACTACTGAAATATCGTGGCCTTAAGGGAGCATCCTTTAATATTTCCCGTTTTTTCAATTCTTCAATTAACGGAATGTAATCCTGCCTGATCTTTCCTATCAGCAAAGGCTCCAAAGGTTTTCCGGAGGAAAGGTATTTCAGCAAATCGACAAGACCTTTCAGGTACACAGCATCTTTGGTTAATCCCCCCCCTCTGAATACCCTGGTGGTGAGTGAAAATGCTGATTCCGGACTAAATTCATATTTTTTATGGAGCAGCTTGAAGGTTTCGATAAAATCAGCCCCATTCAGCATGGCATGTATGGCAACCACCCTTGCTGCCAGTATTCTAAACCTGTCCGGGGTTAAACCTCCAACCAGGTATTCTGCCAGAACGGCAAGCCCCTCCTGTAAATCTTCGTAGCCCGGAGATCCCAGGTAAAGCTGCTTTAAGGGCTGTGCTTTACCGTTATAGTAGGTAAGAACATGGGTTCCTACCTCATGCTGTATCAATGCCTCTGCTCTGCTTTTGCTGGTTTTATAGGCATGGTCAATCAGCAACTGCCCCTTCGATACCATTAAGCCTTCAATATCCTTCCTGATTTGCACTGTTGCATCAAGTTCAGGATACTGCCCTTTTAAATATCCTATTTCCTGCCGGGCAAGTTCAGCAAAATCTTCTGCTGTAATTAAATCTCCGGAATCCTCCTTTTTGTTTATAATACCAGGAGGATATTTTTCCAGTAATTTACAAGCAACAGCCAGTAGATCGTCTTCCACTGCTCCGAAAACCTGAATACTGCTGTATTTAAAATGTGGTGTTTCCCGCTCAATCAGCATATTCAGCATCCGGTCAAGCTCATCTCTTTTATCACGGAATAAGAAAGCAAGTGTAGGATCGTCCACATCCTCAACAGGAAGATTGTATAACTTCCTTTTCAGCAATTCAGGATCTACATTTATCAGCCGGTACTGAAAGGTGGGCGTGTGGCTGAAATTTCCCTTTTTAAATGATTCCCACTCCTCTTCATGATTAGTCACAGTTACCAGAAGAAGAAAATCAAAACTATTATTTATATCCACCAGCTCCTGGTCGATTTTCCAAACCAGTTCACTCTCCTTTTGCCGGCCCAAAACATGAAAATGCTCCACTTTGTGGCGGGTCTGGAGCCTTACAAAATCAAAAAATGCTTTTTTAAGTGCTGTAGCAAATTCATCTCTGAACGCCCTGAACAACATGGGGAAAAGCCTGTTTTGTGGCTGGTTATAATAGAATGGTTCAATTTCTATTCCTATATACTGAACCCCATGGTTTTCAGCGGTTTTTGTATCAATAAGCATTTTCCGGTCAGCAGGAAAATCATCATGATGAACTCTTCCTCTGCCGTTCTGCAATCGCTGTACTACCGGTATTTCGCAAATTTCCTTTTGAAGTGTTTCAACAGTTACCTTGCACTCCTTATGGCTGCAATATAACTCAAACAAAAAATCAGCACTTTGAGGTACAGATTTGCGTACATCTGAAGCAGCCCAAACCTCCAGGAGCATAATGGCACCAAACCTTTTGCGTAAAATCTCTGAAAGCTTAATCAGCAACTTTTTTACCAGTGCCTCATCTTCTTTATGAATAAGCATAAAAGAAGGCTGGGTATCTATTAAACGGGCATGAGCACTTTTCTCTATACCTTCCGGAAACCGATAGATACATACAAAAGGCAAAGGCCTGTCGATATGCACCAGACTATTGCCTGGTAACCTATCGTGCAGGCCTTCGCCATTTTTCAATTTATTTATTATGGTTTCTGTTATTTTATCTTCTCTTTCGGAGGATTCGATCATAGAAGTTCCGGGATTTCCTGATTAACCCTTGCTTCGTGCAGCACAAGGGGCATTGAATGTTTTAATGCTTCCTGCAAATGAACAAGTTTGTCTCTGTACACTTTACCAGTCCATTCATCCATATAAAACTTTTTAAATTCAATGGACGGTACAAATACCTTACTCCCAAAGCGGTTCAGTATCCACTGCATGAAATAACTTTTCTCACCTTTGAAACGGATTTCTTCACGCACATCAAGCCGCCCGCCCGGGAACGGGTAATCCTGTAAAGACTTTTTTAATTTATTTAACACCGGGCGCCATACATCCATATCTATATTGGCAGTAAGCAAATCTACATCCGGGTTATCTTTTTGATTTGCCGCGGGGCTGTCCGGTCCTTTCCGGCGGTGGTTGTAACTATGCACATCATAAACAATGGCATACCCATGAGCATCAATTATGGTGGAAATTTTTTCCTCCACCTCATTATAAAACTGATGATACATTTTCAAAGATTCCTTCACTTCCTTTTCAGACAATGGCTCTTTCCATACCTGAAGGCCCCATGCATCCTCAGGCGTTGTATAAACTGCCTTTTCAGGGCTACGGTTCAGGTCAACCTCAAAGCGTGAACGGTTTACCACAATATGATTACCAAACTCCCTTGCGATATTGGCTGTATAAGGATCTTCCTCTCTTAATCGCTCTTCCGGGCTTAAATTACATTTCGTTTCCAGGCCCTGACGTAATTCATGCCCGTTATGAATAGCGGTTGCTATAATTGGTCCTTTATCTATTTCTACCGAAAGTTCAAAAAATTCCTCTTCCATATCCTTCTCTCCTTTATATTAGTTAGTAAAAAGTACCGGAAAATGCTTTAGCAATGTTCCTTACTAAAAGGTACGGATAGATAAAAAATTGGTTCCTGGTATTGAGCATATATACCCTAATCTCTTCCTTCAATTATGTCAAAAATTAGAAAGACCCTATACGCCCCCCTTTGCGGAAGAAAACACACTCACCACACGGGGCAGCATTAAATTTTTTCTGCCTTTTACTTATGCCCTAAGGAGTTAAGCAGAGGCTGTGAGCTCACCCGGAATAATTGGAAGATACATCAATGTTTGGCTGTATAAAAAGTTTCCATTCATCAAGATCAAGGGCAACAAGGTGAGCCTGTTCAGGATTTCTATGGTACACACAACCTGCGTCAATGCTAAAGTGCTTATCTGCTTTTTCAGCGATAGTACTTTTTATCTCCTCCAGAGCAACAGGGCTGTGGCCATGGATAATCCTGCGGCCGTTCGTTTTATTCAGGTCTACCTCATAACCCCGGATATTCAGCATTTCCTCCGAATCGACAAATGGGTTTACCTTATTGAAATTGAAGCCTGCATGAACCAGAAAAAAATCCGGAAGCTCCACATAATGCTCAAAACCACGAATAAAGCGGATATATTTTTCAGGAATCTCTCCAGGATGCCGGACACCGAAATTATTCAGCAGGGTCTCCCCTCCTTTACTTACAAATATATCTAAGCCGGTTTTCCCATTAAGTACATTCAGCAACTCCTGCTCATGGTTTCCCCGCAACAAACTTAGCTTATAGCCATCCTGATCCATAGCCATCAGGTAGTCCAGCACCTCTCTGCTAAACGGGCCTTTATTTATCGCATCTCCAAGGAAAAATAAGTTATCATCCGGGTGCAGCTTTACCTTTTCTTCCAGGAGGCTTTTGAATGAGTGATAACAACCATGAATATCGGTACATACAATTCTGCGTCCCATAAAAAATCAATTGGTCCCTGTCAGTTCCCGTTGCGCAATCTGGTTTTTAAAATTTTTATCTGCAACTTCCAGTTCATTATAACCGCTTACTCCACCGGAAACAATAAACTTCATTACATCTGAACCCGGAAGGTTTAAAAATGTAACCCGTTCCCTGGGTACGATATAAAAATTACCTGAGAAATTATAGGAGTGTGGGAGGTATACCGCAACTTTATCCTTTACCCCCAGAACCTCCAGATCATCCTGGGTTATAAATCCTAACTTCTGAATACCATTAACTTCATCCATCGTTACCAGTACGGCCTGGGTAAATTTCTTTTTATCCCCCACAAAGGCAGACAGTAAATCCTTAATGGAGGAATATATAAGGCTGATGAAGGGAACGGTAAGGAGCAGATCCTCAATAAGGTCAAAAACCGGCCGGGCGATAAGTGTTGATGCCAGGTAGCCTGCCATTATAATTGAGCCTAACATTATAACAAGACCTAAACCAGGTACCTGTACAGGAATAAGGTTGTCCAGCCATTGCAAAAACTCAATAATAATGTAAATGGTTAATGCAATAGGTACAAGGATTAATAATCCTCTCAGGAAGTAATTTAATAAACGGCGAAATGTGATACTATTCTTCATACAATTAAAAATGACCTGAATACACAACAAAAAAAATCAAAAAGTGGCTCTGCTTTTTAACTTTTTTATAACCTATATGTAACGAAAAAAGGCTTTGCATTAATTGCAAAGCCTTAAATAAAGATAATTATTTTTTTTTGATTAGATGGCAATACCCATAAAAGACATAAAAGCAATACCCATAAGGCCGGTAATAAGGAATGTAATTCCCAATCCTTTTAATCCATCAGGCACATTAGAGTATCTCAGTCTTTCGCGTATAGCTGCAAGTGCCACAATGGCAAGTAACCAGCCAATACCTGAGGAAAAGCCAAACACAGCGGCCTCAGAAATTGTATAATCACGTTGCACCATAAATAAAGATCCTCCAAGGATTGCGCAGTTTACCGCAATAAGAGGAAGAAATATACCTAAGGAGCCGTATAAAGCGGGGGATACTTTTTCAATTACCATCTCCACCAGCTGCACCATTGCTGCAATAATAGCAATAAACATAATGAACTGAAGGAAAGAAAGGTCAACACCTGCAAAATCAGGGCTGATCCAGGTAAGTGCACTCTCTCCCAGGATGTAATTCTGTAACAGCCAGTTTGCAGGCACTGTAATAGTCAGTACGAAAATTACAGCCATTCCAAGACCTACTGCTGTAGGCACCTTTTTTGAAACCGCCAGGAAAGAACACATGCCCAGGAAGTAGGCAAAAATCATGTTCTCAATAAAAATCGACTTTATTCCTAAATTTATAAGATCCATAATATTTTATTTTTCTACGTAACCTGTTTTAGTTCTCTGTGCCCAAATAATTAACCCGATAATCATAAATGCACCCACAGGAGTTACCATCAGACCATTTGTCGGGAAATTGTCAATACCAATGGCTTCAAATACCTTGTAGCCGAATACAGCACCGGAACCTAAAAGCTCACGGAAAAAGGCTACAGCCAGGATTATCCAGGCATATCCAAATCCACTTCCTAATCCATCCAGTACAGAATCGTAAGGCTTGTTACCCATGGCAAATGCTTCAAGGCGTCCCATTACAATACAGTTAGTAATAATCAGACCCACAAAAACAGACAGCATTCTTGATACATCATAAAGGTAAGCCTTCAGAACCTGGTCAACAAGAATTACCAGCGATGCCACAATTGCCAGCTGTACAATAATCCTGATACGGTTAGGAATCAGGTTGCGCAGGCTTGACACAATCAGGTTTGAAAACACAACCACAAATACCACGGCAAGAGCCATAATAAAAGTTGGCTGCAACTGAGTAGTTACCGCGAGAGCCGAGCAAATACCCAGTACCTGTACGGTAATCGGGTTATCGTCATTCAGCGGGTCTGTTATAAACTTTCTGCGCCTTTTCGACAATAAGGGCTCAGAAGGTTTTTTCTTCTCTACTTTAATTTCGTTCTTTTCTATGGTTTCGGTACTCATAGTATGTTTATTTTTTTATACCGGAAAATCTGGTTTATTAGAAATCCGAAGAATATTAATTCTTCGTAGCCCGCTCAATAGCAGCATCATCAGCACCTTCAACAGACTTAAAGTAGTTCTCATAATAAGAGAAATACTTCTTAAGCATATTATTCACCCCTTTAGCTGTTAAAGTAGCACCGGACATACCATCAACATGGTAATCATCGTACATGCTTGGGTCGTTTGTTTCTCCTTTTACCATTTCAATAGAAACAAGCTCTCCAACATCACTGTAAATCTTTTTGTTAACGTAACGATTCTGCACACCTTCGTCGGTAATACGGGCGCCAAGCCCCGGAGTTTCTCCTTTGTGGTCAAAGCGTACACCTTTAATAGTTTCCAGATCCGGATCAAGAGCTACGAAGCCCCAGATCCTGTCCCACAGACCGTTACCAAAAACAGGAACGATATAAGACTCCACCTGATCAGGATTTTCCTTGCTCATGAATTTATAAACCGGAAAAAGCCTGTCTTCAGGAGCTTTTTTATACTCTTTACCCACATCAATTTTTTCAGCAACAAGCTGCTCTCCGTTTTCCATCTGAGCTACTTCATCCCCTTCAAGGTTTACAACAGTAGACTGGATTCTTTCTTCCCAGATGGCATTTACATCATCACCTTCCTGAATATTCATTACCGCACTTAAAATTTTTGTGCGGGTATCAAGCTTTACAGCAGCTGCCTGAGGCTCTGCCAGGCTGGTGGCTGCCAGCGCAAGTAAGCCGCCAAGTACTATGGTCAGTACTGCAGCAAAACCAATTACATATGCATTAGACTGTCGCACGTGATATCCTCCTTTTCTTATTTGCGTTTACAACATAAAAATCAATGAGCGGTGCAAAAACGTTCATCAGCAATACAGCAAGCATTACACCTTCAGGGTAAGCTGGGTTAAATACCCTGATGATAACAGTAATCACTCCAATCAGGAATCCGTAAATCCATTTACCTGTTTCTGTATGCGCTGCAGATACAGGGTCTGTAGCCATATAAACAGTACCAAATGCTAAGCTACCAATAATTAAGTGGTAATAAGCAGGCATTTCCATAAAAGGATTCAAACCAATGGCATTATTTAATAAGCCCATAGCAAAAGCTCCGGCAAATACACTTACCTGAATTTTCCAGTAACCTACGCCTGTTGCAATTAATATTGCTGAACCAATAAGGCACATTAATACAGATGTTTCACCTATAGAACCGGGGATATCACCAAAGAAAAGGTGCCATGGCTCATACATATCGCCAAACCAGGATGACTGGAAAGTGCTTTGTACCGTTGTAACACCTTCAGCAAGGTTTGCTTCCTGCGCAAGTGCAAGGGGAGTTGCGCCTGTATATCCTTCCACAGCCTGTTTGTCGCCATAATAAACCCAAACATCACCTGCCATATCAGACGGGTAGGCGAAGTAAAGGAAGGCACGGGCCGTCATTGCCACATTCAGTACGTTCATACCGGTACCACCAAATACCTCCTTTGCAATTACCACTGCAAAAACAGTTGCCAGAGCCACCTGCCAGAGCGGAATGGTTGCCGGTAAAATGAGTGGAATAAGCATACCTGTTACCAGGAAGCCTTCATTGATAGGGTGTTTTCTTACAATTGCAAAAAGCCCTTCCACGGCTCCACCTGCAGCATACGACACTATAATAATAGGAAGTACCAGCTGAAGGCCAAGTCCTACAGACTTCCAGAATTCCGGATCTTCTCCTACTGCAAGGTAATGCTGGTAGCCAGTGTTCCAGATACCGAAGAGCAATGGAGGAATCATGGCAATTACCACCGTCATCATCATCCGCTTCAGGTCAACGGCATCACGGATCTGAACGCCTTTGGCTGCAGTGGTGTGATTAGGAGTAAACAGAAAAGTTTCAGCAGCCTCAAAGCCGTAATAATACTTTTCAAGCTTACCCCCCTTCTCAAAATGTGGTCTTTGTTTATCTAAAAACTCTCGTAAAGCTTTCATTTGGTTGGTTTAACTATTTTGCATTAAAGTAAGTCCTTCTCTCAGAATTGCCTGCACATCGTGTTTGGAAACATCCACAAACTCACACAGGGCCAAATCTTCCTCTATCACCTCGTAGATGCCCAATCCTTCCATTTCGTCATAATCTTCGGCCATAATGGCTTTCAAAAGGTAGGTCGGGAGGATATCCATCGGCACTACTTTTTCAAATACGCCGGTCGACACAAAGGCACGTTCCTCGCCTTTTGTGTTAGTATCTATCACAAACTCTTTCTTAGGATTCAGGAACCCGAGCAGGCCGAATGCGCGGTGAAAGCTTGGCTGTTCCATCGTAGGCTTAAGCCATCCCAGGAAGTCGTAATAATTTCCTTCAGGAATAACGGTTACCATGTTATGATAATAGCCAAGGTAACCATCTTTCTCCACCTTTTCGCCGGTAAGCACGTTACCGCTAATGTAGCGCACATTATCTGACTTGATATTGCCTTCCACAAAACGGTTTATGCAGGCACCGGTGTAAGTACGGTAATACTGCGGGGTTTTAACTTCCGAGCCAACCAGGGAAATAATTTTAGAGGCATCATATATTCCTTCAAGAAATAGTTTTCCTATCTGGATTACACCCAATGGATTCACCGTCCATACAATATCTCCCTTACCGATAGGATCGATATGGTGAATATGCACACCTACGTTTCCCGCAGGATGCTTTCCGCTGAACTTGTTGATGGTAACATTTTTAGCCTGAGAGAATACTGGCGAAACTTCTGCATCAGCATTAACGCCAAGATTTATTGCTCCTGTTGTTAATTGCCTCAGCACTTCAATACCAGCCTGGAAATATTTTTCCTGCCCTTTTACAAGAAAATCATAATCAGGAGCAAGAGGGTGAGTATCGAAAGAAGAGATAAAAATCGATTTGGGATTATCTTCCGGGTTTGCAATAGTGCCATACGGACGCTGAACAATATTCGGCCACACGCCACTTTTAAGCATTGTTTCGAGCACGATTTCCCTGCTCAGGCCGGCAATGTCAGACACTGACTTTTTCGGAAACGTTTCGTATACAATTTCCTTATCTGCCAGTATTTTAATTTCAAGAAGCTTGCGTTTTGCACCACGTTTAACTTCCACCACTTCACCACTGACCGGTGCGGTAAACATTACGCTTTCCATTTTCCTGTCATAGAGAATGGGCGTTCCGGCTTTAACAGTATCTCCTTCATTCACCAAAAGTTTAGGTCTTTTGATGCCATGAAAGTCGGTGGGCTTCAGGGCAAAAGTCTCCGGAATGATATCTCCCGCGAGTCTCTTTTCTGCCTTACCAGCCAGATTTATATTAAATCCTTTTCTGAGCTTGATAACTTTCGACATTTTACTATTTATCAAATGTAGTTTATCGTATAAAACGCTGCAAAAATAGTAAATTTTGCGACAATAAAAACAGCATATTTCATTTTAATGCTACCTCTCTGCTGCCACGCAATTTGTAATTTTTCAGAGGTCTGCAGAAACAGCCACCCCGGCGCCCATTTGCCTGATATGCCCCGCAACCCGCTCCATTAACCACATAGGAGTGGAGGTTGCTCCGCAAATCCCGACACTTGTTGCATTTTCAAACCAGCCGGTTTCCAGTTCCGACTCATTCTCAATAAAATAACTATCCGGATTATGCTGCCTGCACACGCTGTACAGGGCTTTACCATTGGAACTTTTCTTTCCGCTCACAAAAACTATTACATCGTGCAGCTGGGAAAAACGGGTAAGCTGAGGCTCACGGTTACTCACCTGCCTGCAAATACTGTCATTTGCGTTGAAATCAACCACATTCAGCACTCCTCCCCTGGCCGCTTTCAGCCGCTCTTCTATTTTTGCTTTAATATCATAAAAGCCTTTGGTGCTCTTGGTAGTCTGGCTGAACAGGGTTACGGGCCGGCTAAAGTTCACCTGCTCCAGATCTTCCGCAGTTGTAACCACAATAGCTTCCTTATTCGTCTGTCCGGTTAAACCCACTACCTCCGCATGCCCCTTCTGCCCGTAAATAATTACCTGCCCGTCCACCTCCTGCATTTTATCATAAGCATGCTTTACTCTGTTCTGGAGCTTTAACACCACAGGGCAGGAAGCATCAATGAGTTCGATATTATTCCTGAGTGCCAGCTGGTAGGTTTCAGGAGGCTCCCCATGCGCACGGATCAATACTTTACAGTTGTGTAATTGCTGAAGTTGTTCCCGGTCAATAATACGGAGCCCCTTCTCATAAAGCCGCTGCACCTCCATGTCGTTATGAACTATATCTCCGAGACAGTACAGGAGACCATCGCTTTCCATTTCATCCTCAGCCATTTGAATGGCAAACTCAACTCCAAAGCAATAGCCTGAATTTTTATCAATAGTTACTTCCATAGTATAATTTTCCTGTCACTTATATTAACAGTTAACAAAAGCGCCTGCACTCATACAACCAGATTAACTTTCTATGATTTTTGTAGCCGCAAGGTTCAATATCATATCTACCTGTTCATCAAGAGTAATGTGGGTGGTATCAATTTCAAATGCATCAGCAGCTTTGCGGAGAGGGTTTTCTTTACGGGTGGTATCAATATGATCTCTCTTCTCCAGGTTTTCTTTTACCCGCCCCAGGTCTACCAGCTGGTCTTTCTCCAGCAGCTCCTTTTGCCGTCTGGCTGCTCTTGCATCAAAATCAGCTGTCATAAATATTTTCAGCTCCGCATCAGGAAAAACCGCTGTTCCGATATCTCTCCCATCCATCACCACTCCTTTTTTCTTCCCCATTTTCCGCTGCAGCTCCGTCATACAGTTTCTTACAGAAGCAAGCGCACTTACCTCGCTTACTTTATCCGAAACGCTCATGGTTCTTATTTTCCGCTCCACATTAAGGCCATTCAGGTAAGTTTCATTCTCCTCTGTTTTGCCGTTATGGTGGAACTCTATCAGGATTTGTTTAAGAGCATCTTCAACTGCCTTTGGGTTGGTAAGATTAACATAATGCTCAAGAAAGTAATAGGTAACCGCCCGGTACATAGCCCCGGTATCAATATAAGCGTAATTTAATTTGGCAGCTACCCTTTTGGCTGTGGAGCTTTTCCCGCAGGCAGAATATCCGTCTATGGCAATTACTATTCTTTTCATCCAATCCTTTTTTGTCTTACAGGTATTTACCTACACTTATATACCGGTCCTGAACTTTTAAGCTTACCCAACAATCCCGTTCCGTCATTGTTTAACAATCTTTAATGGGACAGGGAATGGGCCCTCTTTTTGGCTGTTTTCTTCCTCCTTTACTTGTCTGGCAGGCATTGAGGCTTAACGACAGCACAATAATCAAATATAGAAATTTTTTAAGGCCTGTTCTGAAATTTTCCATAATTTTAAGTCGATGCAAATATAAAAATTAATAACTCCATATCGGCCTTTATAACAAAATAGTTCCTGAAACTATTGCATCTATAAAACCTTTTTTACCGTGAAGAAGCAAACAGAAATTATCCGGGGCAAACTTGTAAAAATCAGAGAAAAACAGCTTTTACCTGCAGAAATAACCTATTCCAAAGGCAAAATTATAGCTGTCCGCCAGGTGGAAGAGGTTCCGGATGTATATATTCTCCCTCCTTTTACAGATGCCCATGTGCATATTGAAAGCTCCATGCTGGTACCTTCCGAATTTGCCCGCCTTGCCGTGGTGCATGGTACCGGAGCCACCGTATCTGACCCGCACGAAATTGGAAATGTACTCGGCACCCGGGGAGTAAACTACATGCTGGAGAACGGCAGGAAAGTGCCTTTTAAATTTTACTTCGGCGCCCCATCCTGTGTTCCTGCCACCCCCTTTGAAACAGCAGGCGCTGTTATCAGCCCGTCTGACATTGAAGAGCTTTTCCAAAACCCTGAAATTAAATATCTGGCAGAAATGATGAACTGGCCGGGAGTGCTCCAACAGGATGCTGATGTTATGGAGAAAATACGGATTGCGCAAAAATACAAGCGGCCTGTGGACGGGCATGCCCCCGGCTTGAAAGGAGAGCAGGCCCGTGCCTATGCCGAAGCAGGAATCAGCACCGACCATGAGTGTTTCACAGCAGAAGAAGCGCTGGATAAGCTGAAGAGCGGAATGAAAATACTGATACGGGAAGGCAGTGCGGCAAAAAATTTCGAAGCACTGGTGGAATTACTGCATGAGCATTCATCCGAAATAATGTTCTGCTCCGACGACAAACACCCCGACAACCTGGTGGAAGGGCACATAAACCAGCTCGTAGCCCGTGCAGTTGCAAAAGGGGTGGATGTATTTAAAGCCCTCCGGGCAGCCTGTATTAATCCTGTGGAGCATTACAAACTGGATGTGGGCCTGCTACAGGAGGGCGATCCTGCCGATTTTATTTTGGTGAAAGACCTGAAGGATTTTAAAGTCCTGAAAACATACCTGAATGGCCGTTTGGTAGCCAGCGAAGGAAAGAGCCTGATTGAGAGGGTGAAAAACGAGGTAATTAACCAGTTCGAGGCCTCTCCCGTAAGGGCAGAGCAGCTGCGCGTAAAAGCAGAGGGCGAAAACCTTCGGGTAATAGAAGCCATGGACGGTCAGCTCATCACAAATCAGCTTATTTTACCTGCCACCATAAAAGATGGCTTTGTAACCAGCAACCCTGCACAGGATATACTCAAACTTGTGGTACTGAACAGGTATAATAACAACCAGCCTTCCGTAGCCTTCATAAAAGGATTTGGCTTGCAAAAAGGAGCCCTTGCCTCTACAGTCGCCCACGATTCACACAACATTATTGCGGCAGGCAGCAGCGATGAGGAGCTGGCTAAGGCAATCAACTTGTTGATTGGGGCAAAAGGAGGTGTTTCCGCTGTTTCAGGCACCAAAGAAGAAGTACTGCCCCTGCCGGTGGCCGGCCTTATGTCGCCCGATGACGGATATTCCGTTGCTGCGGCCTATTCCTCCATAGACGCAATGGCTAAAAAGGAAATGGGCAGCAAGCTTGATTCCCCCTTCATGACCCTCAGCTTTATGGCCCTGCTGGTTATTCCCTCCCTCAAGCTGAGCGACAAAGGCCTCTTCAATGGCGATAAATTTGAATTCAGCAGTAATTTTGCCTGACAAAAAAAAGAGAAGAGCATATTTTAAAGCTCTTCTCTTCTATATTTTTTCAAAGCCCTTCAGACAGGCTTCTCTGTTTATAAAGCACTTACAATTTCTTCCTGCTCATTTAACTCCGGTGCACCTTCAGTGGCAAGCAGATAATCAATGGCTCTCATTTCATTCAGTAAGGCCGACTTTTGCAGGTATCCATTATCAGGGTAATAAATAAAAACACAGCTTCCGTCTGCTATGGCATTAATCACTCCATCAGAAACCTCTCTTGATACAGCAGGGCACCCAAAGCTCCTGCCAAGGCGGCCCATACTTTTAACAAACTCTTTGCTTACATAATCGGCTCCATGTATAACCACGGCCCTTGCCATAGCCATATCATTATAACCTGCTTCCTGTCCGCTAAGGCGAAGGCTCAGGCCATGCTTGCCTGTATATTTTTGCGCAGTAACATAAAAACCAAGGCTGCTCATATTGCTGTTCATGATATTGGAAAAGGTGGTAGCCATATTACCCCCACTGTTTTTTCCGTGGGCTACAAGCTCATGGAATAACACTTTTTTATTTTTCAGGTCAATGATCCACAGCCTTTCCTGAGTGGAAGGAAGGCTGAAATCTATGCAGCTAAGGATATCGGGCTTCGACAGCTTATTTTCTTTCTTTAAATTAAGATAACCAATAAAAGCTTTCCTGAATACCTCATACTGAGGCTTTTCTCCGGTACCGTAATCAATCGTATTATACAGTTCCATGAAACGTTCTTCTGCCATCCGGCTTTTCAGTTCGGCCGAAAAGGAGTTTTCAGTATCAGATCCGGAAGTATTTAAACCGGGTAAGGCAAATACAGAAAAAGATAAAGACAGTAAGCAGCATGTAAGCAGTAATTTCTTCATAAGGAACTTCAGGTTTTTCTTTGAAAGATTTTTTTTTGCTATCCTCTTCCCCAACAGCCCTGGCTCCTTATCCGTTCACCATATACTGCTTTTCTCATAACAAAAATGAATTAATATACCATTCACACCACCTCTTATTAATCTTCCGTACAATAAGCTCTTATCAGCTGATTAACCAATTGGCACATAGCTAAAATAACTCTATCTTTGTAACATGAATCATTTATCGGTTGAGAACCTTCGTAAAAGCTTTAATGAGAAAACCCTTTTCTCAGAAATAACCTTTGGCATTAGTCAGGGACAAAAAGTAGCCCTTGTAGGACATAACGGATGCGGAAAATCCACTCTTTTGCGCATTATTTCAGGACATGAAACCACAGATACCGGCCAGGTGGTATTTGCCAATGACCTGCGTGTGGCATACCTGCACCAAAACCCCTTCTTCAGAGAGGGCGACACGGTAAAAGAAGCCGTTTTCGACCGGCAAAACCCTTTGCTGGCACTTGTTTCAGACTATGAATATTATATGAAGCTTTCTGAAACCGACCCTGCTGCCGGCGAAAAACTCCAGGACCTGCTGCCTGCAATGGAAGCCCATAATGCCTGGGATTACGAAAGCCAGGTGCAGCAGATTCTTGGCAAACTGGGAATCCACGACATGGACCAGAAGGTAAACCAGCTAAGCGGCGGGCAGAAAAAGAGAGTTTCTCTGGCCAAAACACTAATTGAAAAGCCTGATTTTCTGATTCTCGATGAACCCACTAACCACCTTGACCTTGAAACCATCGAGTGGCTGGAGGAGTACCTGGCCAAAGCGCAGTTAACCCTTTTAATGGTTACCCACGACCGCTATTTCCTGGAAAGGGTAACCAACGAGATTTTAGAACTTGACGGCGGCTCTCTTTACAAATACAAAGGGAACTACAGTTACTACCTGGAGAAGAAAGCAGAAAGAGAGCAAATGCAGGCTACAGAGGTAGACAAAGCCCGCAACCTTATGCGCAAAGAGCTTGACTGGGTGCGCCGCCAGCCAAAAGCTAGGGGCACCAAGGCAAAATACCGCATGGATGCCTTTGAAGATACCAAAGAAAAAGCAAGCCAGAAGCTGGGCCGTGCACAAATGGAACTGGATGTGAAAACCAGCCGTGTAGGTGGCAAGATTATGGAGATTAAAAAAATCTCCAAATCATTTGAAGGAAAACAGCTCTTCAGGGATTTCAGCTATACCTTTAAAAAAGGTGACAGAATAGGGGTGATCGGGAAAAACGGAATGGGAAAATCGACCTTCCTCAATACCCTTACCGGAAAAATTAAGCCCGACACCGGAGAAATTGATACCGGCGGAACCACTGTTTTTGGCTATTACACACAGGATGAGCAGGTCTTTAACCCGGAGCACCGGATTATTGACGTGGTTAAGGAAGTAGCGGAAGTAATAGAAACCGGCAGCGGAAAGCAATTAACGGCCAGCCAGTTCCTGAATTACTTTCAGTTTCCTCCGGCGGTGCAATATACCCCTGTAGGCAAGCTTAGCGGTGGCGAAAAGCGTCGCCTGCAGTTGCTGCGGGTCCTGATTAAGAGCCCGAACTTCCTGATTCTCGATGAACCTACCAACGACTTGGATATTACCACTCTTAACATCCTGGAAGAGTACCTGGAGAATTTCGGAGGCAGCCTTATAATCGTTTCTCACGACCGTTATTTCATGGACCGGCTTGTAGAACACCTCTTTGTTTTTGAAGGAGACGGCGAGCTCAGGGACTTCTATGGCAACTATACCGACTACCGGGAAACAAAAGCGGAAGAAGAGGCTGCGGAGAAAAAGGCCCCGGAAAAGAAATCCGATTCGCCTGCCGCAGTTAAAACTGCTCCTGCAGCCCAGCCAGCTGCTGATAAAACAGAGAAAAGAAAATTAAGCTTTAAGGAACAGCGCGAGTTTAGTGAGCTGGAAAAGGAAATTGCTACGCTGGAAAAAAAGAAAGTGCAGTTTACCGAAAAAATGAACCAGGGGCAACCCGGCCATCAGGAACTGATTGACTGGGCGCAGGAACTGGAGCAGATTAACAAAACGCTGGAAGAAAAAGAACTGCGCTGGCTGGAACTCAGCGAATTCGCAGGTTAAGGGCCAAAAGCAGGATTGCGGGTTTGGTGAGAATGTAGTATGTTGCCGCATCTAACAGTATACATACCTGCATGAAAAAAATAAGGCGGAGCAAAAAAGAAGTACTTCTTTTACAGGAAACCCTTCAGGAGTGGCAGGAAAAAGGCTACCTCACTGATACTAAAAAAGAAGAAATGGAGAGCAGCCTCGAAACCACCAGTTTTAACTGGAAAGATATCGCTACCTCCTCCTTCTTTTTTGCCGTGGCCAGTATGCTTATTGCCATTATAGCTCTTTTTGCAGACAGGTGGCTGATGCGGGCGGTGAACCAGGTAGTGGAAACCCCGGATGGTTTTAAAAGCCTTACCCTTGCTGTTGTGGCAGTAATTTTATTCCTGCTGGGCTGGCAAAAGAAAAGAAAACAGGCAACAAGCTTCTACAGCAACGAAACCTTATTTGCACTGGGGGCTTTCTTTACTGCGCTTTCCATCGGCTACCTGGGCACTGCCATTGGCAACAGTTATGGCCTGATACCAAAACTGCTGATTCTGGCTTCCTGTATCTATTTTACGCTGGCAATTTTGCTCCGCTCACAGCTGATATGGATGTTCGGCATTGTTTCCCTGGCTGCCTGGTTCGGGTCGGCCACAGCTGTCAGCAGCGACTGGAGACCTTACTACCGTGGAATGAACTATCCCCTCCGCTTTGTTATTTTCGGAGGCTTACTTACCGGACTGAGCTTTTTGCTCCCTTACGGCCGCTTAACTACTATATTTTTCAGAATAACACAGATTATTGGTTTAAGCTGCCTGCTTTTTTCCCTTTGGCTGATGTCCATATTCGGAAATATGGCCAGCTTCGACCTTTGGGAGCAGGCATCGCAAAGCAAATTCCTTGGCTGGTCGTTTTTGCTGCTGGTATTTTCCCTGCTAACGGCAATGTGGGGCCACCGTCAGAAGAAATACAGCATCCGCGACCTGGGTATCAGCTTTTTTATTATCAATTTATACACCCGCTATATAGAATACTGCTGGCCCGTTCTCCCGAAAGCAATTTTCTTCACCCTTATGGCTCTCTCCTTCTGGCTTATCGGCAAACAGGCTGAGCGCATCTGGAAATTTGGCAAAAAGTTGTTATAGGCTGGCAATAAGCTCAAACTATAATGGCTCCGGGATTTCATTTTGCTCTCTTTGAAAAATCTGATTATATTTCGGATTGAATAGCCGGTCTGCTTCTTACTGACCAGCTCTTATTGCAATCGTTGGAAACGAATTTTAAACTATTTTATCTTTGCTTATGCGGCAATTTATGCTCCGCAGGAATCCGTCTTTACAGCAGCACAAAAAGAGAATTATGAACTACACTTTTTATCATCATCTTTTCAAAAAATCCTTCCTCACACTCCTGTTAATGGTATTTACATTAACTGCCTTTCAGGAAAAGGAAACCCCTACCCTTTATATAATCGGCGACTCAACGGTACGGAACAGCCGTGGTGATGTGGGCCCGAAAGGCGACTGGGGCTGGGGAACTTTTATTGATGAACATTTCGACAGCACCAAACTAAAAGTAAGTAATCAGGCCATGGCCGGCCGGAGCACCCGTACTTTTATAAAAGAGGGCCGCTGGGAAAAGGTTCTTTCCACCCTGAAGCCCGGAGATTTTGTAATGATGCAGTTTGGCCATAACGAAGGCAGCCAGCCGGACACCACACGGGCCGGCTACCGTGGCGTATTAAGGGGCACCGGCGATGAAACAAAAGAACTGGTATGGCCCGACGGAACTCCTGAAACAGTGCATACTTACGGCTGGTACATCCGCAAATTTATTGCAGATGCCAAAGAAAAAGGCGCCACTCCTATTGTGGTTTCCATGATTCCAAGGAACAAGTTCAAAGACGGCAAAGTAGAACGGGCAGATAAGGACTATGGAAAATGGGCAAAAGAATCGGCAAAGGCTGGCGGTGCATATTTTCTCGACCTCAACAGGATTGTGGCAGATAAGTATGACCGGATGGGCCAGGATGTAGTGAAAGACTTTTTCCCAAAAGACCACACACATACCGACGAAGCCGGCGCAAGACTGAATGCTGCATCTGTAGTGGACGGCCTGGTAAAAATAAGAAAGCTGCCCTTCAGGAAGTTCCTTAAAAAAGAAGATAAAGGAAAGCCCACACTTTTCCTTATTGGCGACTCCACTGTAAAAAATGGCCAGGGCGATGGTGCCGGTGGCCTTTGGGGATGGGGTAATTTTATACCAAACTACTTCGACACCACAAAAATAAACATTGAGAACAGGGCTCTTGGAGGTACCAGCAGCCGCACCTACCGCACTAAAGGCCTTTGGGAAGATGTACTGAAGGATGTAAAGCCCGGCGATTATGTAATCATGCAGTTCGGCCATAACGATAATATCGCACTCACAGATCTTCAGAGATCAAGAGGAACCATAAAAGGAACCGGCGATGAAAGCGTGGAAGTTTATAACCCGCTCACAAAAGAACAGGAGGAAGTTCATTCCTATGGCTGGTACATGAAACAGTTCATTAAGGAGACCAGGGAAAAAGGGGCCACGCCTATAGTTGCTTCCTCTGTTCCGCAAAATAAGTGGAACGATGGTAAGCCCGAACCTTCTCTGGAAAACTACAGCAGCTGGGCCGAAGAAGTAGCGAAGGAAACCAACACATACTTTATTCCGCTTAACAAAATTATTTCAGAAGGTTATAAAGAAGAAGGCGAAGAAAAAGTAAGAAGCGCTTACTTCAACTCTAAAGATAGCACCCACACTATTGAGGAAGGTGCAAAGTATAATGCTGCGGCAGTAGTTAAAGGAATCAGGCAAATTGGCAGCCCCCTGAAAACTTACCTGGATGTTAAAAAATTTGAAGGACAGGCAAGCAGATAGCAGGAAAGGATCAGGATTGCAGGCTTTGAAATACTAATTCAAAAACTGAAACCTGCCATAAACGAAAAAGCGGCTCTGATAAAAAGGGCCGCTTTTTTTGTTTTTATTTCTGCGGTTGCTCATCTCCTTTTTTATAATGCTTACTGAGAGCAGCTGTAAAAAAAGCAACCTTTTCTTTTAATTCAACGGGTTCAATTACCTCTGCTTTATCAAGCATCATCAGGAGCCAGCGGGCAAAATAATCAAGACATGCAGCGGCAAAAGTTAACCGCCAGTACTCCCCTTCATCCTGCTCCTGCACCAGCCCCATAGCATATTTACTATCGGTAATATAGCGGCATATTGAATGGTGAACCCTTAGTTCCACACGATGCAAATCAGCAGTATCGCGGATTAAGGAATTGATATACTCCTGCAAACTGGGATGCTTGAACGGTTTAAACCTTTCGTTCAACACCTTCAGTTCTGAAATCCTATCAGTTCTGAAATCGCGGTAATCCTGCCGGAGTCTGCAAAAGCCAATCAGGTGCCAGTGATTCTGATAAAAGGTTAATCCTACAGGCTCTATTTGCCTGTGGCTGAATTCTCCTTTATAATTCGAAAAATAAGAGACCTCCACTACCCTGTTTTGCACCAAAGCCTCTTTGAGCTGGTCTAGAACAGGGTTGGCAGGAGACGGCGCTGATACAGGAAAGGGATTTACAATAATCCGGTCTTCCAGTCCCTGCAGCTCATCCTTCTTTTCGTTATCCAGAACGGCACGCACCTTGGTAAGAGCCTCCTGGAATGATCGGCTGACTGCAGGATCGCTGATCTTTTCCATCAGCTTACCCGCCATTAAAAGAGCACGGCCTTCTTCTTTGGTGAACATAACAGGTGGCAAATGATATCCCTCTGTAATAAAATATCCGACTCCGGCCTCTGCACCAATGGGCACTCCTCCGGCTTCAAGAGCCCTGATATCCCGGTAAATGGTTCGCTGACTTACCTCAAACTTCCCCGCCAGCTCTTCGGCTTTCACAATCCGCTTGCTCTGTAGCGTGGTAAGTATTGCATGCAGGCGATCAATCCGGTTCATAAATTGTCCTGATTATTGAGTAGTGAGAATTGAGCACAAAAATCTGCCGGGCAGAACAGTACTTAAGGAAGCTAAACCTTCCGGAGGATAAAACCTTCCGGAAGGTGGCTATTAAAGTAATAGTGCCTCCTGCTTACAGCGTTCTTTTAGGAAAACAAATACTCAGTTTCTGTTTGTACTCAAAGATATATATTCTTTTTATCCGGAGGCCCTTAGCCCGAAACGTAAATCCCGAAAAATTTAATTTACCCCGATCTGGATCTCAGTCAGGTTGTCCGGAGAAGTGAGGTTTTCATAAACTTTATAAACTTCCCTGACTTCATTATTTGGCTGCAGCTGCTGTGCAAATACTGCTTCAAAAGTTTTTTCATAAGCATCGTGCAAATCAGCTATATCACCTTTATGCTCATATGCCATGCATTTGAATGGTTCAGCCTTTTTAAATTTATAACCCTCCCCTACAGGCTTTTCCTCCTCTACCGGCACGGCAATTTGCAAGGTAAACTCCTTGTCAGGATCGGAGCATGCGCCAAAATAAATGAATTCCATTGGCCCTTCAGCCTTCAAACCGGCTTTTTCCATTTCCTTCAGCAGGGCATCCACATAAGTTTTGGAATAGTCTGTAATTTTCCGGAGTGTGGTGGTACCTTCATTGTAAAGGAATGTTTTTGCGCTTACTACTTTCGTTTCCATAGTTTTGTGTTCGTTTAAGGTTGATATTTAAGTATGAATCAAAAATAGAAGGGGGGTATGACAACAGTATGTCAGGAGGGTTTGCAGATATTCATAAACTTTTTAATTTTAGCGCAAATGCTTTCTGTCAGACAGGGAAAGGCTTGTCTCTCTTCATAAACATTATCAACATCAACCGGATTAATGACGACCACAGACCTTGAAAAACTCAAATTCCCGATAGGGAAATTTGAAAAGCCTGCTTCTCTTACTAAAGAGATACTGGATTCCTTCATCAACGACATTGAAACCTTTCCGCAAAGGTTAGACCAGGAGGTCAGCCACCTGGATAGGCAGCAGCTTGATACTCCCTATCGCCCTGGTGGCTGGTCAATACGGCAGGTAGTACACCATTGCGCCGACAGCCATATGAATAGTATTACCCGCTTTAAGCTGGCCCTTACAGAGGACAAGCCAGGCATTAAACCTTATTTTGAAGACAGATGGGCTGAGCTTCCGGACAGCCGCATTGCTATTGAACCAAGCCTGCAGCTCCTGCAGGGGCTGCACCTGCGGTGGACAGCTTTGCTTAAATCCTTAACAGAAGAAGAGCTGGCAAAGAGTTTTATTCACCCTGAGCATGGAAAAGAGTTCAGGCTTGATGAAAATATAGGCGTATATGCCTGGCACTGCAACCACCATCTGGCTCATATTACAGGCTTGAAGAAACAGAAAGGCTGGAAATGATTGCCGGTAATTAAATATAATAATGCCCCCGCACTTACAATTTGAAAGCATTGAAACCTTCAGGGTGTAGCAGTTCCCCTGAAGCAAATTTTACCTCAGGGGAACTGCCCTTTTTTTTCCGGGAAAACAATTTCCGTAAAATAAATTATTTATCTTCTTCTGCTGTTTCCCTTACATGCAGAAAATTCAGCAGTTACACAAGGAGTTGAAAGAATGCCGGCTCTGCCGGGATATATTTGAGCACGAGCCACGGCCAAGAGTGTGGGGCAAAGCCGGTGCCCCGGTAATGCTTATCGGGCAGGCACCCTCCCGCAAAGTTTATGAAACCGGAATTCCCTTCAATGACCAGAGCGGCAAAAAGCTCCGTAGCTGGCTCGGCCTCTCCGAAGAGCAATTCTGGAACCAGGAGTACCTGTACATTACCTCCATGGCACAATGCTTTCCGGGAAAAGCAGCCAAAGGAGGGGGCGATATTAAGCCTCCTGCTATTTGCAGTAAAACATGGATGCCCCGGATAATGAGTGAGCTGCACCCGGAACTGTACCTCCTGATTGGCAGCTACGCAGCAAACTACTTCTTCCCGAAAACCAAACTCACCGATCTGGTTTTTAAGGAGCAAAGCATTAATAACAAGCCTGCTTTTGTGCTTCCTCACCCTTCCCCGCTGAACAGAAAATGGTTTAAGGATTATCCTGCTTTTGAGGAGCTGAAAGTGGAGGAAATCCGGCAAACGGTTCATGCAATGCTGAAGATTTAAAAAGAGCAGTCCTTTGATCTTCAGGTTCAAGCAAAGGCATTATGAGCTTTCCGCCATCATAAGCAGGAACAGGTATTCCAAGCAGCACTCCAACAGTAGGTGCAATATCTATCTGCTCATACTCATCAGCGATTATGCTGCCTTTGGCAAAATCCGGTCCTAACGCAAGCAGACTAATATGTTTACACCCTTTGCACCAGTCTCCATGGCTCACAAAGCCGTCTCTGTGTCCTGTTGAATGGCGCCCGTGGTCGTTGGTAACTAAGAGGGCTGTTTTATCTTTATAGAAAGAATCCTGCTGCAGATAATTCCAAAGCTCAAAAACAAGGCTGTCTGTTTCCCGGATGCTATTGATATACCCTTCCCAATCGTTGGCATGTCCGTATGAATCCGGTCCTTTAAACTGAACCAGCATTACATCCGGCTGATTTGCCTGCAGCGTCTTTATTACCTCCTTATAAGTTTGTGTGTCTGCCCTGTCTTTCCCGTTTTCGCCATTATTAGTATGAGGCGTAAAGCGCCCTTTCCATTCGGGATCATTTGTTTCAGCTAATACGTTCAGCTTAATTTTACTGGTAACAATGCTGGCTTTGGAAGATGGTTTGGAGGTTTCTTTTAAATAGCGCTGCAAAAAAGAAGCTTTATCAGGCAGTTCGCTTCCATCGTTCGAAATTCCCTGATAATTTCCGGTTGCTATAGCAGTATGCCCCGGTACAGTAACAGTGCGCCTGTTATTCTGAAAATTGGAGAAAAATGTCCCCTGCGGAAGCAGCTCATGCGCCATTTTAGGTACATTAGGCTGCTGTTCCATACCCCATGTATCCTCATAACGGGGCCCGTCTATCACTACCACTACCACCTTTTCGGTTCCATAATTTCGCCCCTCCAAATCATCGGAATTAACAGAAACTCCTTTTGAGCAGCCCGCTACCCCTATTACAAGGGGAATAAAAATAAAAAATAGATTTGTAATACTTAGCTGTCTTTTCATTACTAACTCCCTTAAACATTGATGGCTCACTTATTTTCTTTAAGTATTACCTGTTTTACTGCTTTAGCAGCTTTAGAGTTAGGCATATTTATGAAAAAAAATAATTCTATAAGCAGGGCCGGGAACTGCTGTGCCCGGTTAATATAACAGGCAAACCAAAAAAAGCTGTAAAAAGGGCAGAAAACAAGGATCACCCTCTCCGGCAAGGATTAAAAATAAGAAAAGGAATGGTGAAAAAGATTATAAACCAATAGACTACAAAATGAATCTTTATTCCTCTTTCAGCTTAACGGCCCGTACCATTTCCTTTTTACCGGGAGCACCCGGCAGGGTTTCTGTATGCAGACCCAGCGCTTTCAGGTCCCGCTTTAGCTGTCCTTTTGCACAATAGGTGGTAAAAACAGCTCCGGGAGCCATATGGGCTGCCACCTTCTCCAGCATATCTTTCTCCCACAACTCCGCCTGTTTGGAGGGGGCAAATGCATCAAAGAATATCAGATCAAACTGTTCCCTTGTTTCAAAATCCTCAAGCTTGCTTTGGTGCTTCTGCAGACTGAAATGAGGTGATATAAGTTGCTTTTCCTCCCAGGGAGCCGCATGCAGGGCATGAAATTCCTCCTCCCGGTTTCCGTTTGCCACCAGTTGCCCGTAATTTAGCTGAGCGGTAACGGATTTATCAAGCGGAAAAGGCTCCAGGGTAGTGAAGGAGATGTGCACACCCCCTTTTTCTGCGGCCTCAAGAGCAAGCAGGGCATTAAGCCCGGCACCAAAACCTACCTCAAGAACAGAAAGCTTTGCAGCCCCCTTGTTTTGCGCAAGCCAATAGTCCAGCCCCATTCTAATAAAAACATGCTGCGATTCCCCCAACGCTCCATGGAAGGAATGATAGGTTTCATTCAGCTCCGGCAAAAATAGCGAGCTGCTGCCATCATCCGTTTTAATTACCTTTACTTCCCTCATATAGTCTTAATAGAGGAGAACCCGGCATCGGAGGCTGTATCAACTTTATAAATGAGTGCCACACAGTAGGCTGATACTCCTTCTCCTCTTCCTACAAATCCTAACCTCTCAGTTGTGGTTGCCTTTACTGACACATCTTCCACCCTTACCTTCATAGTTTCGGCCAGTACCCTTTTCATTTCCTCTATATGAGGGCTCAGCTTAGGTTGTTGCAGGCAAATAGTGGAATCAATATTGCCCAGCTCGTAATGATTTTCCCGCAGCAGCTCCATTACCCTTGCCAGCAATATTTTACTGTCAATACCCTTATACTGCGGGTCTTTGTCAGAGAAATGGTAGCCGATATCACGGAGGTTTGCTGCCCCCAGGAGGGCATCGCATATCACATGAATCAGTACATCGGCATCGGAATGGCCCACTGCCCCATGGGTATGAGGCACTTTAATACCACCTAACCAAAAATCTTTTCCTTCTTCCAGCTGGTGTACATCATACCCCATTCCTATCCGGAAGTTTAACGAAGGTTTATTGTTCATTGATTTTAGATTTTAGACATGAGACGTGAGATGTAAGACTTAAAAAAACATCAGCTGATAATCAGTACTGCTGCACCCACGTTTTTCCGGTTCAAATACTCACTACTCATCACCCACTACTCTATACTATTTTTTTGCTTTATAATGCAGGGTGGAGCAGTTTTCGGGCACCAGAATTTCCTGAGCCATTGCCTTTACGCTTCCTGCTGTTACTTCCTGTATGTAAGTGCCTTCTTTATTAATCAGGTCAGGGTCGCCCATAAGAGCACCAAAAGCCAGGTTCATGGCACGGTTCAGCAACTCCACCTCAGAAAAAACTATGCTGGACTCTGCCTGATTTTTCACCTTTTGTAATTCCTCAGGACTGATCCCTTTCCGCTTTACTTCTTCAATAATTCTGTTAATCTCCTGCTCTGCCTGTTCATGGGTTATTCCTGTTCTCAGCTTTCCGCTTATAACCAGCAAACCGGGATCAAGAGAACCGGTAACATAGGCTGAAATCTCAGAAAATATCTTTCTTTCCTTTACCAGTTCATCGTATAATAAGCTTGATTTGCCACGGCCTAAAACATCGCTCAGCAAATCGGCTGTATAATACCGCAGATCCATGCGGCCGGGCATGTGGTATGCCTTATAAATAGCATCCTGCGGAACATCTCCTTCAGTAACCTCCAGCTGGGCTTCTGCCTGTTTAGGCTCCTTAGGCAGGTTTCGCACATAGTCTTCCCCGGCAGGTATAGGCCCGAACCATTTTTCGCTCAGCTCCTTTACCTGCTCAAATGATACATCGCCGGCCACCACCATTATGGCGTTGTTGGGCAGGTAGAATTTATAAAAGAAGCGCTGCACATCTTCCATTGTAGCATCTTCTATATGTTTTATCTCCTTACCTATGGTTGCCCATTTATAAGGGTGCTTTTGGTAAGCCAGGGGGCGGAGCTTCAGCCATACATCCCCGTAAGGCTGGTTCAGGTAACGCTGCTTAAACTCCTCAATTACCACCTTTCGCTGTACTTCCAGCACTTTAGGGTCAAAATTCAGGCTCATCATCCTGTCGGACTCCAGCCAGAAAGCAGTTTCCAGGTTGAGGGAAGGAAGCGTAATGTAGTAGTTGGTAACATCGGGAGAAGTAAATGCATTATTCTCCCCTCCCACCAGCTGCAGGGGCTCATCGTAAGAGGCAATGTTTTCAGACCCGCCAAACATCAGGTGTTCAAATAAGTGAGCAAAGCCTGTTTTACTCTCATCCTCATCCCTGGACCCTACATTATACATGATGTTTACCGCTGCCAGTGGCGTTGCATGGTCCTCATGAACATAAACCTGAAGGCCATTGGCCAGCGTAAAGCTTTTATAATCAATCATAGAAATCTAATTGGTTTTTGACCCCTTGATGAGAAGAAGTGCACCTGAATTCTTTTTCAGGGAAAATGCTCTTTTCCTTCTCATCGCAGCAATTTAATGAAATACATTACCCTGGTCGGGTTACAAAAGTAAAAAATATTTTGCAGCTTACCTTAATACTGTAAATTTGTCGGAACATCAGTCTTATTCAATGAAGTTTAACCGCGGGCATTTTTCCGACAACGATCTTTTACAAATATATGAGGAATTAGTACGTCCCCGTATAATTGAGGAAAAAATGCTTATTCTCCTGCGCCAGAATAAAATCAGCAAGTGGTTTTCGGGCATAGGACAGGAGGCGGTAGCGGTGGGTGCAGCCATGGCACTGCAGGATGATGAGTTCATACTCCCCATGCACCGCAACCTTGGAGTATTTACTGCACGGAAGGTACCTTTTAACCGCCTTTTCGCACAATTTCAGGGAAAACGTTCCGGTTTTACCAAAGGCCGCGACCGCTCCTTTCATTTTGGTGCCCCCGATTATCACATTGTTGGAATGATTTCGCACCTGGGACCTCAGATGGCTCTGGCAGATGGCATTGCCCTTGCACACAGGCTGAGAGGCAAAGAAAAAGCCACACTGGTTTTTTCCGGCGACGCAGCCAGCAGCGAAGGCGATTTCCACGAGGCCTTAAACGTTGCTGCAGTATGGGACCTGCCCGTAATTTTCCTGGTAGAGAATAATGGCTATGGCCTGTCCACCCCAAACAATGAGCAATTCCGCTTTCAGCATTTTACTGATAAAGGGCCCGGCTATGGTATGGAAGCTGTTCAGATTGATGGCAATAATATTCTTGAGGTTTACAGTACTTTAAAAAAACTGGCAGAAGATATCCGCCGTAACCCCCGCCCCGTTTTAGTGGAGGCACTTACCTTCCGGATGAGGGGGCATGAGGAAGCATCGGGAACAAAATATGTACCACAGGAGCTCTTTGAAATATGGGGTAAGAAAGATCCTGTGGACAATTATGAGCAGTTCCTGCTGACTGAAGGAATCCTTTCAGAAAAAGAAAAAGAAAAAATCCGCCTGAACATTGCCCGTGATATAGATGAGGGCCTGCAGGCTGTTTTTGCTGAGCCTGAACCTGAAGCAAGTACGGAAGAGGAAATCATGGATATGTATGCTCCTTATGAGCAGGCAGTAATTTCTCCGGATATAGATAAAAAAGAAAACAAGCGGTTTGTAGACGCTGTTTCAGAAGCGCTCCTCCAAAGCATGGAAAAATACCCGAATCTGGTATTAATGGGTCAGGACATTGCAGAATACGGAGGAGTGTTTAAAGTAACCGAAGGCTTTGTGGCCAGGTTTGGCAAAGAGCGCGTGAGAAATACCCCTTTATGCGAATCTGCCATTATTGGCACTGCTCTCGGGCTTTGCATTAACGGTTATAAGGCCATGGTGGAAATGCAGTTTGCCGACTTTGTTACCTGCGGTTTTAACCAGATTGTAAACAACCTTGCCAAGTCGCATTACCGCTGGGGGCAGAATGCCGATGTGGTAGTCAGGATGCCAACAGGTGCCGGCGTAGCAGCCGGTCCCTTCCATTCACAATCCAATGAAGCCTGGTTTTTCCATACCCCTGGTTTAAAAATTGTATACCCTTCGAACCCGCACGACGCCAAAGGTTTACTGAATGCAGCTCTGGAAGACCCTAACCCTGTGCTGTATTTTGAACATAAAGCGCTTTACAGGTCTGTAAGTGAGGAAATTCCTGCTGCTTATTATACCGAAGAGATTGGAAAAGCCAGACTGGTGCAGGAGGGAAATGATATCAGCATTATTACCTACGGAATGGGCGTACACTGGGCAAAAGATTATGCTGCCGGCCATCAGCTGAGCATAGAGATCCTGGACCTGCGGAGCCTGCTCCCATGGGATAAGGAGGCGGTAGCTGCAACGGTAAAGAAAACCGGCAAGGTACTGGTCCTCCACGAAGACAGCCTTACCGGAGGGGTAGGCGGAGAAATTGCAGCCTGGATAGCGGAGCATTGTTTCCAATACCTTGATGGCCCTGTAATGCGGGAAGCAAGCCTTGACACCGCAATTCCTTTCGCCCCTTCGCTTGAGCAAAATTACCTTCCAAAAGAAAGGCTGGCAAAGAAGATTGAGGAACTGGCGGCTTTCTGAGTCGCCGGAATAAAGTTTTATAAAACAGCTGACTGATGAACTTTGGATTTCCGGGTATTGTCTGAATTATAAAATAACACAATGAAAATTTGAAGGGCGGTACGCCGCCACTGTTCTGATTTTTAATTTCTAATTACTGATTCTCTTGATTAACAAGTTAATTATATATGGAGTTACTTTTGGGCTGTTTGCCGTCCTGCTCTTTGGAATTTCTCCACTAAGCAGCCAGGCCTATGGCCAGAGAGGATACCCTGACCAGGTACTGGAATCGGTAAAAAAGAAAAAAGAAAAGAAAAAGACGCAGCTCAGGAAAAGCAGGAAGTCACAGCGTAGCAGCGGTAAAGATGTAAAAGAAACAAACAATGATCATCTTATGGACCGCAGTAAGCCAGGCGAATCTAACCAGGCGCTGCCTAAAGACGATAAACATTACCAGCCTGAACTGAACAGTTCCAAAAACCGGAATGTAAAGCAGACAAAACCCAAAAGGCAAAAAGAGATTTTCCAGGGCAGGCAAAAAGTAAAAAAGAAAAATATAATTCCTCCCGGAACTCCTCCTGAGGAAAGAAGTGAACGCCTTGCAAATGAAAAAAGGAACCAGCAGGGAACAAGCTATGAAGGAAGTAAAAAAGTAAAACAATCTGAAATTACTGAACCCGGCCGGAATGGGGAAAGGGATAACCGCAGGGCTAAGGAAAAGCAAAAAGAACAGGGAACCGGCTATACAGGCACAATCAAACAGAAAAATGGAACCGTAGCGGAGCCCGGAGTTCACCACACAGACAGGCCTTTTTCCCTGCTGAAAAAATACAGGAACAAAGGTGCCGAAGGTTCATTTGCGGGAAAACAAAAAATTCAGAAGGATGAAATCCATGAACCCGGCACTCACCATGAGGACAGATCACGGAATTTACTGAAAAGATATAGAAATAATGGCAGCGAAGGATCATTTGCAGGAAAGCAGAAGGTCCGGAAAAATGAGGTTTTGGAGCCGGGGACTTATCATTCCGACAGATCTGAAACCCTGAAAAACAAGTACAGGAATAAGGCCGGCGAAGGATCATTTGCCGGAAAGCAGAAGGTACGGAAAAATGAGATTTTAGAACCGGGGACCTATCATTCCGACAGATCTGAAACCCTGAAAAACAAGTACAGGAATAAGGCCGGCGAAGGATCATTTGCCGGAAAGCAGAAGGTACGGAAAAATGAGATTTTAGAACCGGGGACCTATCATTCCGACAGATCTGAAACCCTGAAAAACAAGTACAGGAATAAGGCCGCGGAAGGGTCGTTTGCAGGAAAGCTGAAGGTCCGGAAAAATGAGATTTTGGAACCGGGAACATATCATTCCGACAGATCTGAAACCCTGAAAAACAAGTACAGGAATAAGGCCGCGGAAGGGTCGTTTGCAGGAAAGCTGAAGGTCCGGAAAAATGAGATTTTGGAACCGGGAACATATCATTCCGACAGATCTGAAGCCCTGAAAAACAAGTACAGGAATAAGGCAACTGAAGGGTCGTTTGCCGGAAACCAAAAGGTAGCTAAAAAAGACCTCAGAGCACCCGGTACCCACCACCTGGACAGAAAAATGAGCCAGGCAGATCAATATAAAAGTACTGCAGCCGCCAACCATTCAGGCTCATTACGTGTTAAAAAGAAATACCTTAAGGAACCGGGGACCTATCACAGCGACAGGAAAGCATCGCTGGCTAAACAATACAGCAGTTATGAAGCTACAGGTTTCGAAGGAAATGTCAGGGCAATGAGCCGGAAAGAAAAGGCCCGCTACTACGAAAAGCAGTCAGAAAAAGTGCATCAGTTTGCGGGCGCAATAAAAATAAAGCAAAACCAGCGGAACATGCACCCCAGTGTGGCCGCCCGTAAAGCTGTGGTAATGCGTTCGAGGGAGCAGGTAAACAGGAACAGGAATTTTCACTTATGGTGGAACAGGTTATGGGCAAAGGAACAGCCTGAAGTTGTAACTGCAAAACCTCAAAAACCCCGTTACGATAAAAAAGAAAGTGAAATTTGGGAAAATAGCAGAGATTGGTAATATGAACTGGACACAACTGGAATCAGAAGAAACACTTGCTGAAATTAAAAAAATTTCAGCAAATCAGGATGTTATTATTTTTAAACACAGCACAAGGTGCCCTGTAAGTTCAATGGCTTTAAGCTGGTTTGAGCGTTCCTGGAATGAGGAAGAAATGAAGGGAGTTACTCCGTTCTTTCTTGACCTTATCAGCTACAGGAGTGTCTCCGGTAAAATAGCCGAGGTATTTAATGTGCAGCATGAATCTCCGCAGCTGCTACTGATCAGGAATGGGGTTTGCACCTATCATGTCTCCCATTCTGAAATATCTTATAAGGAGCTTAAAAAAGAACTTTCCTGAAGCCCTGCCGGCAGGGCTGAAATTTAATTTTCCTTTTCCTGCACGCTGCATTTTACTGCTGCATTCCGCTGAACAGTAACGTGCAGGAAAAGGGAAACTTCAGCCCCTGTTAAAAATCAAAGGTTATTTCCTGTTGAATTTCCTTGTTCAGGCTTAGGGCAACAGGACAGCTAAGGGCAGCTTTTTTAAGTTTTTGTATTTTATTTTCTTCTATATCCGGCATATTTTCCCAGCTGAATACTACCTCAATTTTTGAAATCCGCCGGGGTTCCGCTGCCATATGCTTGGTGGTCCGGTGCTGCAGACCTGTCATATCAATTCCCTCCCGTTCTGCAATAATACCCATTATAGTCATCATACAGCCGGAAAGGGCTGCACAAACAAGGTCTGTAGGTGAAAACGCCTCCCCTTTGCCCTGATTGTCAACAGGGGCATCTGTAATAATGGTATTTGCTGATTTAATATGGGTTGCTTCTGTACGTAAACTCCCCAGATACTTTCCTTCAATTGTTGCCATAAAACTTATCTTCTTCTTTTTTTGTTAATTTAGAAATAACTAATTTTATAAACTAACTCTTATAAAAAATGAAAGTTAATCCGCTGCTCTCATTTATATTGTTCTTTTTCTTTACTGTTGCTATGGCAGGCTTTTCTGATTTACAGGCCCAGAGTAGTGACGATGAGGAAGAAGAATATTCCCGTGAGTTCGTCTGGGGCATTAATAAAAACACCAATGGCGGGTATATTGGCGGATTGAATGTAAAAATCTCAAACCGGATTGCTCCCGGCACCTACCGCACCATGGGCTTTGAGGCTGTAAACGTAAAACATCCTAAAGAAACACGCTATCTCTCTCCTTACGGAGGAGGTAATTATATCCTCAATAAGATAAATTATTTATATGCACTTCGTTTCAGCTATGGAAATGAAAGGGTCCTTTTTAAAAAGGGCCCCCAGCAGGGAGTTCAGGTAAATGCCCTGGGATCATTCGGCCCCAGCATAGGCGTAATCACTCCTTATTTCGTTGAATATGGCGATGGAAATGTGACCCGTACTGCTCCCTATGATCCGAATAATTCCAGGCAAAGTAATGACAGAATTTTTGGCCCCGGCCGGCCCCTTCAGGGACTTGGCCGCGCAAGCATTGCACCTGGTGTTCATGCCAGGGCAGGTGTAAGCTTTGAGTTTGGAACTTTTAAATCAAATGTCAGCGGTATTGAAATAGGTGTAATGGCAGAAACTTACCTCAGGAGGGTCAAGCTTCTCACCATTGGCGACGGACAGTGGTTTTACCCTTCTGCTTACATCACTCTCTTTCACGGGAGCCGAAGATAATCCTCCCCTGCAGGGCTATTTAATGATTATTTCGTACCTTTGTACTGCATAAACCAGAGAGGTTCATATGATAGAATTACCAGTAATTCCGGAAGAAGCCAGCAAGCGCAAGAAGCCTGACTGGCTACGCGTAAAGCTCCCGATCGGGAAAGAATATGCCAAAGTACGAAAGTTAGTTGATCAATATAAGCTCCATACCATTTGCGAAAGTGGCAGCTGCCCGAATATGGGTGAATGCTGGGGTGCCGGCACTGCTACCTTTATGATACTGGGCAATGTGTGTACCCGCAGCTGCAGTTTTTGTGCTGTAGCCACAGGGCGCCCGCCTGAGTATGATCTGGAGGAACCTAAGCGTGTTGCAGAGGCCATTAAATTAATGGGTGTAAAGCATGCTGTAATTACCTCTGTTAACCGCGACGAACTAAAAGACCGCGGCGCAGAAATATGGTATCAGACGGTTGTGGAAACCAAGAAGCTAAGTCCCGAAACGACTATTGAAACCCTTATTCCTGATGTAAAAGGAAACTGGGAAGCCCTTTACCGGATGATTGATGCCGGCCAGGAGGTTGTTTCGCACAATATGGAAACAGTGGAAAGGCTTTACCGCCGCGTGCGCCCGCAGGCAAAATACCAGCGCAGTCTCGAAGAGATAAAGCGGATAAAAGATTATGGCAAAAGGACCAAAACAGGCATTATGCTTGGCCTTGGGGAAACCAAAGATGAGGTTCATAAGGCAATGGATGACCTGGCTGAGCACGGCCTCGACATTCTTACTTTAGGCCAGTACCTGCAGCCAACTAAAATGCATATTGAGGTTGCAGAATTTATTCACCCTGATGCTTTTGCCGCTTACAAGGAAGAAGGATTAAAAAGAGGCTTAAAATATGTGGAATCAGGCCCTTTGGTACGTTCCTCCTACCATGCTGAAAGACATGTAAACGTATAAAAAACACTGTACTCACTGATAATCAGAGCATTCCTCACCGGGAATGCTCTTTTTTTTGCCTTATATTACTTCTGTACTATTATACAATATCTGTTTTTCTGTTCGTTAAATTTCTTTGTAAAATTGTATAACACAAACATCTCCAGGCTATTAAGGCAAAAAGGAGTAAGTAAAAAAGAGCATGAGAAGAAGATTGTGGATATTAGCTGTAGCCTCTTTAATGATGTTTTCAACAGCCTGTGAGGAAATTGATAAGGTGCTTCCCCAGAAGGTAACTGAGCAAACAGAAGATCAGGCGGCGCCGGAAGTTGTGAAGGACGAAAAAGTAGCCGGAGATACTGAGGAAGGCACTAAAACCGGAGCCATAAATGAAACAGAAGAACAAGCGGCACCTGAAATCAAGAAATATGTGATCAGGCAGGGGGAACAACATGCTGTAATGTCGTTCCGGGAAACAGCAGTGAACACCCTACAGTTTAAAGTGCTCTTCGATAGCTCTGCAATTTATCAAACGCTGGATCCGGAGAACCAGGGAGATATAAATAAGCTTTACGGGGTTTCTGATTGCGGCAGTTATCACCATACCAACAGCGCCCGCTTCGGCTGGAGATGGTACGAAGGGCAACTGCAGATATGGGCTTATACCTATATGAACGGACAGCGAAAGCCTTCCTTTGTGGATACTGTAGCCCTGAATAAATTTTATACTTATGAGATTCAGTTCTCTGACGATAAATATACTTTCCTCCTGAATGACAAAAAGGTGGAACTGCCCCGCTCCTGCAGCGGCACTGCTACAGGGTATAAGCTGTTCCCTTATTTTGGAGGAGATGAAAAAGCCCCCCATGAAATCAGCATCTGGATCGAAGAGCTGAATAAATAGTATCTGTTAAACGTGTGTAATAAATTTCGGGAGTTAATTTTTTTAAGGCCGGCTAACCCCGGCCTTAACTTTTTATAACAGCTTATCCAGGGTAATGGGTAATTCCCTTACACGCCTGCCGGTTGCATGAAAAATAGCATTGGCAATAGCAGGAGCAACACTTACAATGCCAATCTCCCCGAGACCTTTAGCCCCGATAGGGTTAACCACAGTGTCATTTTCCTCTACAAAAATAACCTCTACATCCTGCACGTCGGCATTTACAGGCACATGGTACTCTGCCAGGTCGTGGTTTATGAAGCGCCCCTGCTGAGGATCCATTACTGAATACTCCTCCAGCGCCATACCAATTCCCCATACCACGCCACCCAGTATCTGGCTGCGGGCAGTTTGCGGGTTAAGAATGCGACCGCCGGCAATAGCGCTCACTACCCGCGTTACCTTTATCGTTCCCAGGTCTTCATCTACTTTTACTTCTGCAAAAACTGCTGAGTGCGAATAGCGGGCCCATTTGCTTTGCTGCTCTTTAGCTGGCTGAGCATTAACTTTTGCCTTAATAGAGTCCATTTTATTTTGCCGTAACAATTCAGTTACAGCAATAGCAATGGAAGGATCCTTTACGAGGCGCATCTGTTCATTCCTGAATTCCACCTCATCAAATTTCACCTCTGCAAAAGGGGAACCTTCCTTTTCCTGCGCCAGCTCAAGCAGTTTTTGTCCCAGTTTATCACATACTGCTTTTACTGCCGAGCCCACGGAAGAGGCTGTCCAGGAACCTCCTTCCAGAGGTGCCTTAGGAAGGGAGGTATCCCCAAGCTTAAATTCCACTTTTTCCAGCGGCAGGCCAAGTGTTTCTGCTGCAATCTGGGTCATGATTGTATAAGTTCCTGTGCCAATATCACCGGTAGCACTGCTTACCACCAGGCCACCATCCACCCGCAGTATTGCTTTAGCGCTGGCTTCTTTCTGCTTGGCTTCCCAGGCACCATGGGCCATTCCCCAGCCAATAAGGTTGTGCCCCTCCTTCATGGAGCGTGGTTCCTTTTTCCGTTTATACCACCCGAACTTCTCAGCTCCCTGCCGGTAGCACTCGCGCAGTTCCTTACTTGAAAAAGGTATTCCTTCGTTCCCGTCTTTTTCAGAATAATTCTTCAGGCGGAATTCCAGCGGATCGAGGCCGGCTTTATATGCCAGTTCGTCCATGGCACATTCCAGCCCCAATATGCCCGTAGTTCCGCCGGGGGCCCTCATGTCCAGTGGCGTATATACATCAAGAGGCACCAGTTTGTGGCTGAGCTTAACATTTTCACATTTGTAAAGAACCCCCGGCCAGATCACCACATCCTCCTGATAATCTTCAAATTTTGAAGTTTCGGCAAATACATCGTGCCTGATCGCCCGGAGCTCACCGTCTGCCGCTGCACCCAGACTGAAGCGTTGCAGCGTTTTGGGCCTGTGGCCGAAGGAAAACATTTGCTGGCGGGTAAGCACCACTTTTACAGATCGTTTAAGCTCCAGCGCAGCCATTACTGCCATAAATAACTGGTACTGCGGCCTCAGGCCGGAACCAAATGCACCCCCCACAAAGGGAGACAGCACACGCACATCTTCTTTGGCCAGCCCGAATACGCCCATAATATATTTCTGACTGTTAAGAGCTCCCTGTATTTTATCATATACAGTAATCCTGCCGTCTCCTTCCCAGCGGACGGTTGAGGCATGCATTTCCATAGGGTTATGGTGCTGGCTTGGGTGGAAATATTCCACCTCTAACTGATTTTCTGCTTTGCTATAAGCTACATCCGCATCGCCCCAAGGTTCAGGAGGCGGTGTGGAATTATATTCTTCCGGAGCATAGGCCTGCCCGATCCGGTTTTCAAAATCAGCTTCAAAAGGTTCCTGCTCATACTCAATCTTTACCAGCAGTGCCGCATAGCGGGCCAGTTCATAGCTTTCGGCCACCACGAGTGCTACCGGCTGCTGGGCAAACTGTATTTTATCATCATAAAATGGTCTGAAGGGAGCGCCCGGCGGCGAGTCAAGATCGCTGTAGCTTTTATCGAAATCAGCCAGTTTTGTCCTGTTTTGGTGGCTGAAAACCTGCAGCACTCCTTTGAGCCGGAGCGCTTCACCGGCATCAATTTTTTTTATTCTTCCTTTAGTTATGGCACTTGAAATAACCACGCCATGGGTAAGCCCCGGTGCCTCAAACTCAGCAGCATATTTTGCTGTTCCTGCTACCTTTGCACGACCGTCCACACGTTTGGCTGGTGTTCCTATATGTTGAGTATTTATCATTGCTTCTCTGTTTATTCTGGAAAACAAATTAGTTGGGCTACATCACTTTATCAGGGGTAATGGGAAGGTTACGGACCCTCCTGCCGGTAGCATGGTAAACGGCATTACCAATGGCGGAGGCAACTCCTACTAAACCTATTTCTCCGAGGCCCTTCACTCCCATCGGACTTACCACCTTATCTTCTTCTTTTACAAAAATTACCTCAATGTCGTTTATATCGGCATTTACAGCCATATGGTATTTTTCCAGGTCGTGGTTAATAAAGCGCCCGAAATTATGGTCCATAAAAGAATCCTCCTCAAGGGCCATGGAAATGCCCCACACCACTCCGCCAAGAATCTGGCTATGTGCTGTTTTGGCATTTAAAATGCGCCCCCCTGCAACAGCACTCACTACCCTTGTTACTTTAATTGTCCCTAAATCTTCATCTACCTTTACCTCTGCGAACACGGCTGAGTGGGTATTGCGGGCATAACTTTTTTGCTTCAGCATATTTGGCACCACTGTTGATTTCTTTTTGATGGAATGGAGCCCGCGGTTTCTCATGATTTCTGTAATGGCAACAGAAACAGCAGGCTCTCTTTTAAGCCGGATTGTGCCATCTTCAAAAACCACATCTTCCATATCTGCCCCGCAAAAAGGAGAGTTTTCCATTTTTGCAGCTTCTTTCAGCAGGTTTTCAGCAATTTTATCGCAAACATATTTTACAGCTGTACCCACCGAAGCTGCAGTAGTGGAACCACCTTCAATAAAGGCAAAAGGCATAGAGGAATCCCCCAGCTTTGCTTCCACATTTTCCAGCGGCAGGCCAAGCGTTTCGGCTGCAATCTGGGTCATGATGGTGTAGGTACCGGTACCAATGTCCGCAGTGGCGCTGCTTACTTTCAGCTTACCATCGACAGATAAAACCGCCTGGCACCTTGCCGGTACCTGCATAGCATCCCATATGCCGGTAGCCATGCCCCAGCCAACATAATTATGCCCTTCCTTCATGGAGCGGGGCTCCGGATTGCGTTTTTCCCAGCCAAAGCGTTCCGCTCCCTGCCGGTAACATGCAAGCAGCTCTTTACTGGAAAAAGGCTTGCCCTTACTCATATCTTCATCTGTGTAGTTCTTCAGCCGCAGTTGCAGCGGGTCCATCTTTAAAGCATAGGCCAGCTCATCCATTGCACATTCCAGCGCGTATACCCCAGTTGCACCGCCGGGAGCCCTCATGTCCAGTGGCGTGTACATATCGAGCTTTACCAGCTTGTATACCTCCTCCACATTTTCGCACTTATACATTTTCCCCGACCAGTTCACTACATTTTCCATATAGTTCTCAAAGCGGGAAGTTTCAGAATAAGCTGAGTGGCGAATAGCTGTAAGAGTTCCATCTGCTGAAGCACCCAGCATAAGCCGCTGTATAGTAATCGGGCGATGGCCAAAAGAAAACATTTGCTGCCTGCTTAGCTCTACTTTCACGGGTCTTTTCAGCTCCAGTGCAGCCAGGGTAGCCAAAAACAGCTGGTACTGCGGGCGCAAAGCAGAGCCGAATGCACCTCCTACAAAGGGAGAAAGCACCCTTATTTTACTTCTTGAAATACCAAAAACCATTGCCACATAATGCTGGCTGTTTTTTACCCCCTGGGTTTTATCATATATTGTAAGTCCTCCGTCCTCCTCATAAATTACAACAGAGGCATGCATTTCCATAGGGTTATGGTGCTCAGCTCCATGAAAATACTCAACATCCAGCTTTACTGCTGCCTGCTCGTAAGCTTCTTTAAAATCACCACGCGATTTAGGAGGCTCATAGCCTGCTCTCCAACCTTTTCCGGCAAAATTCCGGTCCAGGTTATCAATAAGCTTTGTCTCAAAGCTTTCCTCAGTATAGGATATCTCTACCAGCATGGCCGCATAGCGGGCCAGCTCCGGGGTTTCGGCTACCACCAGGGCTACAGGCTGCATACTAAAACGGATCTTATTATCCTGCAGGGGGCGGAACGGAGAACCGGGAGGAGCATCCATATCTTTATAGCTCAGATCGAGCCAGGCTTGTTTGGGTGTATTTTCATGGGTAAAGACCTGTAGCACTCCATCCAGAGCAAGTGCTTTGCTTGTATCGATCTTACTGATCTTTCCTTTTGCAACAGCACTGGAAATAACCACGCCATGGGTAAGGCCCGGTACATGGAACTCTGCCGTGTACTGAGCCTTGCCTGTTACTTTTACGCGCCCGTCCACCCGGTTCTTTGGCTTCCCTATAAAATCTGTAGCCATACTATTGGTCAATTTTAGCTGCCTGCATCAGGGCACGCACAATGGAGCGCCGGGCCAGTTCAATTTTAAATTCATTGTATTTAAAACCTGCAGCTCCCTGCACATACGCATCGGCTACTGTCATAAAATTTTCCCTGTTTGCTTTTTTTCCTACCAGCATGGCCTCTGCCTCCGGTTTCCGCCAAGGCTTATGAGCTACACCACCTAATGCTATGCGTGCCTCTTTTATGGTGTCGCCATCCATTTCAAGGCCGGCGGCAACGGAAACAAGGGCAAAAGCATAGGATGCCCGATCCCTGTTTTTCAGGTATGCATAATTATCAGCAAAACCTCTGGAAGGCAGGTCTATAGCGGTAATGATTTCATCCTCCCCCAGATTGGTGTCCTTTTGTGGCATATCTCCCGGCAGGCGGTAAAAGTCCGCAATGGGTATTTCCCGTTCCCCCTGAGGCCCTGTTACCCTTATTGTGGCTTCAAGTGCGGCAAGCCCCACTGCCATATCCGACGGATGGGTGGCGATACAATGTTCGCTATGGCCTAAAATGGCGTGGTTGCGGTTATACCCGTTTATGGCAGAGCAGCCTGAACCGGGTTCGCGTTTATTACAGGGAGTGGCGGTATCGTAAAAGTAGTAACAGCGGGTGCGTTGCAGCAGGTTTCCGGCATCGGTTGCCTTATTCCGGAGCTGTGCCGAAGCTCCCGCAAGAATAGCGTGCGAAAGAAGGGGGTATCTTTTCTCCACCTGCTCATGGTAAGCAGTATCTGCATTGGTTACAAGGGCACCCAGCCGGAGTCCTCCCCCTTTTCTTTCTTCTATACTCTTCATTCCAAGCCCTGTAATATCCACCAGGTGGCGGGGCTTCATGACATCAATCTTCATCAGGTCCAGCAGGTTAGTGCCGCCTGCAATAAATTTTGCATCCTGGTGGCTGCTGAGGTCTTGCAGCGCGGAAGGAACATCCTTTGCCCGGGTATAGGTAAAACTTCTCATGCCTGCTCACTCCTTTCCAGTGCTTCCTGCACTACTTTTACAATGTTGCTGTAAGCGCCACAGCGGCAAACATTTCCGCTCATCAGGTCACGTATATCATCCAGTGTTTTTGCTTTTCCTTCGTTAATCAGGCCGATAGTTGAACAAATCTGCCCGGGAGTACAGTAGCCGCACTGGAAAGCATCATGTTCTATAAAAGCCTGTTGTACCGGGTGCAGCTCATCTCCATTGGCAATTCCTTCAATGGTGGTAATTTCGGAGCCATCGTGCATTACAGCAAGCGTAAGGCAGGAGTTTATCCGTTTACCATCCAGCAAAAGCGTGCAGGCGCCGCATTGCCCGTGGTCGCAGCCTTTTTTTGTACCTGTCAGGTGCAGCTGTTCGCGCAGCAGGTCCAGCAGGGAGGTCCATACTTCCACCTCCAGCTGCTGTTCCGTTCCATTAATTTTGAGGGTAATCTTTTCTTTAGAAATGGAACTCATCGGGTTCTTTTCCATAAGGTTCTAATAGGTTGATAGTAAAAAAATACCTGAAGTCAGCCAGGTAAAACATGGATAACTTTCAGACAGGCAGTGAAGCGGGGCCTCTTTTATTCTGCTTTCACAATTTCAAACTCAGAGCGGGATTCTCCTGAGAACAGCACATTCAAATAGGCGTACAGAACATAAGGATGTCCGTTTCTTACCGTTACTGTTGTTGGAAAAACAGCTGGTGTGGTAAAAGAATCTTTCACTGTTGCTGATTCCCATCTATTGTTTGTTTTAAAAGTATACACCACACCATTATCCACCCCTCCGGCATTATTTACAGCAAGCAGTTCGTTTGGATTTTTAAGGTAAATGCCATCAGGCCCCGGGAGTTCAACCGGCAGCTCAACTGTTGTGTAGGCTCCGGGATTGTCCAGCGGAAACCTTAATATTTCTCCTGTATTGGATTTTGCCACCAGCAGAAAGCCTCTGTGGTCAAGTTCAATCCCATTTAAACCAAAATCTCCGGGAGCAGGAATAAAATCTTCGTTCTGATAAAAAACAGAAGCTTCCCCACTCCTGTCTACTTTATAAATAACTCCTGCAAAACTGTCGGTTACATAGGCATAGCCGTCTTTATCCACTGCAATATCATTGGCAAAATTAGCTGTTCCTTCGGGAGCCAGTCCGTCCAGGCGGGTATAGAAAATTCTTTCGCCTGTGAGCAGGCTGTAAGCCGCCACTGCCGCTAACTGTTCCTGCGTTTCCGGAGAGGTCCGGACACTTGCTCCGGGATCTGAAATGGCCACAAGGAGGCGCTGCCGCTTTTGGTCAATGTGGATTCCGATGGTGGATATTAACTCCTCATCATCGAAAAGAACTGTATAATCTCCATTATCATTTACAGCACCTATTGCGCCATAACGGACTGAGCTCACTAAAAATCTTTGTTGCAATTTGTCGTATTCAATGCCTTCAGGAAAAAGATCTTCCTCATGTATAACAATTTTTTCGGGGCTTTCCCCGCTCCCCTGCGGGTTGTTAAAAATATCTTCCGGATCGATATAGCCGCAGGAAGCAAGCAGCAGGCAAAATACGCCGCTCAGAAAAGATGAAAAGTGAAGATTCTTCATGAAAAATAGTTTTAAACTGATGAAAAAAAATTTGATGTTGTACCCTGTAAAGAGATAAACATTTAACATTCAATTTGTTGCTCTTTAATTGATTTTTTATCCGGGGAATTTACAAAAGCATCTTTTTCTCCCGTTCCCCGACTTTTTAGTCAGGCCCTCATTCAGCCTCTTTCAATCCACCTGGCTGTATACTGAAAGCTCAGGGAAGTATTTATTACACACTTGCTTTACCGCTAATCATTATCAGGCCCGGCAATTTTTAATTCAGGTGATTTTTTTACATCTTGCCTGGCGCACACGCAGTCATTATTTACAGACTTATTATTTTTTCAACCTTCATAAAAACGCATGCAGCCGGATCCTTCCAATAAGTATTTTGATATGGCTGTGCAGTATGTTAATTATACCGCACAGCACCTTTTCCTCACCGGAAAAGCAGGGACAGGCAAGACCACCTTTCTGAAATACATTAAGGAAAACAGCCCTAAAAAGCTTGCGGTACTGGCTCCTACGGGCGTAGCTGCCATCAATGCAGGCGGCACCACTATCCATTCGTTTTTCCAGCTGCCCTTTGGCTCCTTTGTTCCTGAGCTGCAGGAAATTTCAGAATATTCAAATGCAAATATTTACAACCGGCAAAGCCTTCTGAAGCGCCTGAGGATCAACAAAAGCAAACGCCGGCTTATGCAGGAACTGGAACTGCTGATTATTGATGAGGTTTCCATGGTGCGGGCCGACATGCTGGATGCCATTGATACTGTTTTAAAACATATACGCAGGCAGCCGGCTTTAGCCTTTGGCGGTGTGCAGATGCTGTTTATTGGGGATTTGTCGCAGCTGCCTCCTGTAGTAAAGGAGCAGGAATGGAAGCTGCTGGAAAGGCACTACAGGAGTCCTTTTTTCTTTCATGCACAGGTACTGCAGGATACTCCTCCCCTCTACCTGGAGCTTAAAAAGATTTACCGCCAGAGCGACGCTACATTTATCCGCATCCTCAACAACATACGCACAGGCAAGGTGCAGCCGGAAGATATTCAGTTCCTGAACCAGTACTACCGACCTGATTTTAAGCCCGAAACAAAGGGGGAATATATTACCCTTACCACCCATAATGCCAAAGCCGATGTTATTAATGCTGAGGAACTAAAGAAGCTTCCGGGGCGACTCCATACTTTTGAAGCAAAAATTGAGGGGGAGTTTAGTGAAAGCTCCTACCCTGCCGAAGCCAGCCTTCAGCTTAAGGAAGGCGCCCAGGTTATGTTCCTCAGGAATGATAAGGGGGATGCCCGCCGGTTTTATAATGGAAAGATAGGCACCATCAGCCGGATCAGCAGAAAAGATATTTTTGTGGTTTTTCCGGATGAACGGGGAGAGCTGCAGGTAGAAACAGAGGAATGGAAAAACCTGCGGTACCATTACAATAATGAAACCGACCAGGTGGAGGAAGAGGAAAAAGGAGCCTTTACACAATTCCCCATCAGGCTGGCCTGGGCCATAACCATCCATAAAAGCCAGGGCCTCACCTTTACCAAAGCCATTATTGATGCCGGCAGGTCCTTTGCCCCCGGGCAGGTGTATGTGGCACTAAGCCGCCTGACCTCCCTTGAAGGGCTGGTACTTTATTCACGCATAGCCTCCAACAGCATCAGAAGCGATGAGGAGGCCGGTGCATTCTCCGCAAATGAGCTTGAAGCTGAAGCCATGGAGCAACAGCTGATGGAATCCCAGCAGCAGTACCTGCACCAGGTGCTGCTGAAAGCTTTTAACTGGCAGAAGCTCAGCGAGTCCCTGGAAATATTTTCAGGCGAACTGGAAGACCGGCGCATTCCCCTGAAGCAGGAAGCGGAAACAGTAACCAGGGCAGTGCTCCGGAAAATACGGGAGCAGCAGGCTGTTGCCGATAAATTTACCCGCCAGCTGGAGCAACTGTTTTTCTCCACCAGGCATGCAGGTTATGCCCAGGTACACGAAAGAGTAACAGCTGCAGCAGGCTTTTTTTTAGAAGGACTTGAAAAAGACTGCCTCAGCCCTTTTGAGGAGCATAAAGACAAGGTGAAGAAAAGTGCAAAAGGAAAAAAATACCTGAAAGAGCTGCATATATTACTATCGGAATTCAATGTTAAAAAAATGCAGCTGGAGCAGGCTGCTAACCTTACCGAAGGCCTTGTACAGGGAACAGCCCCTTCAGTTCTTTTAAACAGAAGTAAGGCAGCTGTACAAAAAGAACTCACAAAAATAAGCGAGGTACAAAAGAAGGAGGTTTCCACAAAGAAACCTTCGAAAGGCGACAGTCATTTAAATTCCCTTACGCTCTTCAGACAGGGAAAAAGTGTTGAGGAAATTGCAGCCGAAAGAGGGCTCGCCGTCAGTACCATCAACGGGCACCTGCTGTCTTTTATTCCATCGGGAGAAATTGAAGTCCACGAAATAGTGGAAAAAGATAAAATAATCCTTATTGAACAGGCCCTCGAAAATCTCGGGGAAGAAGCAACTTCTTCAACGGTAAAAGAAGTTATGAGCGATGACTTTAGCTATATGGAAATTAAAGCTGTAATGAGTCATCAGAGAAAGCAGAGGGAGGAAAGTCTGCAGCAGAATGAATCCGGCGGAAGTTAAAAGGATGATATTTTTTTTCAGATGGATAGCTGAGAACCATTAAGGAAGCCTCTCTGCAAATTTCTCCCTGGCTGCAAAAGGAGGAAAATTAAACTTTATGAGCAATGCCTTATTTATATTCAAGGAGTAAATAAACCCAATGTCCGACAACAGATCAGTAATTCTTGCCAGCTCACTGCATTTATTCGCTGCCCGCGGCTACGATGCTGTTGGGGTGCAGGAAATAGCAGATGCTTCCGGAGTTAAAAAACCGACTCTTTACCATTACTTCGGCAGCAAGAAAGGAATACTGGAAACCCTGATGAAGGAACAGTTTACACCCTTTCTGGATGATCTCCGGAAGGTTTCTGCTTATTCCGGCGATCTTCCTTTAAGCCTCCGGAAAATAACGGAACATTATTTCAGCTTTGTAGGCCACCAGCCTGTACTATACAAAATGCACCTTGCGCTGTGGTTTGCCAATCCTGAAAATGAGGCAGCCCAAATCGTTTCCCCGCTAATCAGGGAGCAGCACCAGCTACTGGAAGATCTGTTCCTGCAGGCAGCCGGAACCCATGGAAATATGCAGGGACGCCATGGGGTTTATGCGGCTACCTTCCTGGGGATAATCAATTCTTACATCATGATGAGCTTCCGCGTGGGAAAAGAGTTAAACGGAGAAACAGTTGCAAATGTCGTTCAGCAATTTTCTTATGGTATTTACTCATAAGCAGGAACTTTCAGGAAGCCAGATTGCTTAGTGTACCGAACGGTATGTACACTAAAAAATTAAAGATGAAAAATCATTGGAGTAAAGAAGCTGTTTTCTACCATATTTATCCCTTAGGTCTCTGCGGAGCCCCTTTACAAAACGACTACACCTCCCCTCCCACCGGGCGGCTTAAGCAGCTCCACAGCTGGGCAGACCACATCAGTAACTTAGGCTGCAATGCCCTTTACCTGGGCCCCTTGTTTGAATCAGGTACCCACGGATACGATACCACAGATTATTATGCCACCGACAGGCGTCTGGGCACTAATGAAGATTTGAAGAACCTGGTAAAGCATTTCCATGAAAAAGGGATCAAGGTAATCCTTGACGGAGTATTCAATCATGTGAGCCGCGACTTTTGGGCCTTCCGCGATCTCTTAAAGAACGGCCAAAGCTCTCCCTACAAAGACTGGTTCCATGGCGTGGATTTTAACAGGAAAAGCCCCTATGGAGATCCGTTTAACTATGAGGGCTGGAATGGCCACCATAGCCTGGTAAAACTAAACCTCCACCACCCCCATGTAAGGGCCCATATTTTTGATGCTGTTAAAATGTGGATAGATGAATTTAACATAGATGGTCTGCGCCTGGATGCAGCAGATGTTATGGATCTCAACTTCCTGGCGGATCTTTCCCACTTTTGCCACCGCGAAAGAGCTGATTTCTGGCTTTTGGGAGAGGTTATTCACGGGGATTACCGTCACTGGACAAATGAAGGTCAACTTGATTCGGTAACCAATTATGAATGCTACAAAGGCCTCTATTCAAGCCACAACGATGGCAACTATTTTGAAATAGCCCATTCGCTCAACCGCCTTTTTGGTGATGGCGGCTTATACAAAGATTTACAACTCTACTCATTTGCGGATAATCATGATGTAAACCGTATTGCCAGTACACTCAAAAATGTGAGGCATCTGTACCCTCTGCACGCCCTGCTCTACACCATGCCGGGGATTCCTTCCATCTATTATGGCAGCGAATGGGGCCTGCCGGGAATGAAGAAACCAGATACCGATACTCCTCTGAGGCCGGCACTGGCACTGCCGGTGCAGGAAATACCTCAGCCGGGGCTGGCAGCTGCTATCCAAAAGTTCGCCGGCATCCGGAAGACTCAAAAAGCCTTACGGGAAGGAAACTACCAACAGCTGTTTGTGAGCGCTATGCAATTTGCTTTTGTCCGTAAATATGGAAATGAAGAGGTAATAGTGGCTGTAAACGCAGCAGAAACCCCTGCTGTCATAAGTATTCCAATAGAAGGAAAAAATAACCAACAGCTCACCGACCTGCTGGATTCCGGCTACCATGCCACTGTTCAGCAGAATAAACTGGTGATTACCATTCCTGCCTGTTGGGCCAGAATCCTTAAGGTCAGGTAAAGGGAAGGAAAGGCCCTTTTCTGTCATTCTGCAGGAAGCCTGATATTACATTGCTTCAGCTAATAATGGGGGCACCAAAAGGGTAATCAGCAGTTTAACTGGTGACTTGTTGAATTATCCTGCCCCGTTTTTGGCGAGGCCTTTTCCTGGATTGGATGTTAGGGATTTCTTAACCGGATATCCCGGAATGGACCCGATGCCTCCGGCCCTGAAGTGAGTACAATCTACCTATATGCTCCATTTGCTTTTAATTCGCACATTGGATAAAAGCCAATATCATTTTCCTTTGCTTTTTGAATAATGTACTTAAGCAATTCTATATTAAAAGAATAGCCATTATCCTGTTCATCAGTATCAGGAGCATGAGCATATAATAATAAAACTTCCTGACTGGCAATTGATCGCTCTATTGCAACATCTATCATACTTTTAGTAATCCCCGAATTAATATCAAACCCAAGTGCCGAAAGTATTTTACTGCCGTCAAAGGAGTAATAAATTTCATCCATCTTTGAGATATTTTTTTCCTTATTCACAGGACTTACTCCTCTCAAAAATTCAAACTTTCTCAACAACAGGAAGTCCGTAAACCAATACTTAGCTCCGTAAGGATAAGCAAAGGAAACACATTTAAACCCCAGAGAATCCATCGTTTTCATACCCTTGCTAATTTCATTATCAAGGTAATCGGTATATGAGTTTTCTTTAATATAGTATTCTGATAAAACGTGCATGGTTCCATGGAAACCGATTTCATGGCCATCGTTTTGAAGTTCTTTTAATTTGTATATCTCAATACTATCAAGAGAATCAGGTTGCGTTATAAAAAAAGTGGCTCTTACATTGTTTTCCCTGAACAATCCGCGCAGTTCAAACCATTCATTCACCGATCTATCATCAAAAGACAAGGAAACTCCGGCATGCCTTTTCACATTACTGTTACAGGAGAAAAGTAGTATTGCGAATACTATTATTGAGATTCTTTGCATTAATGAGGTACATCGGTCCGCAAACCGGGGGTTGGGCATTTAAGAACACCTCGGTTTCCGGTTGCTGTTTAGTGTATAAAAGGCTGTGAAGCCTGAATTTACAAGTTTATGCCCTATAAGCTTTTGCATCCTGAGTTTATTGTTTTGTTGCCCACTCAATTGTCGGCAACACCCATTCATCTAAAGGCTGAAATATGAATCCGTGTCCTAAGCCAGTATTTAATTCCACCTCATTGTACTTTCTAACTCCCGAAGAGCTTGTTTTGATCGATAAACAGCTACTGCCAATATTATCAGAAATATCATAAATTGATAAGATGTTTCCATGAAGATCGATAGCAACGTTCTCTAAAACCCAATCATTACAATTCGCCAACAATACAAAATTAAGTTTTGGATTAGCGAGCTTTGTGGAGGTTAACATTGCGATGACAGATCCCCTGGAGGCTCCGACAACTGTTATGTTTTCAGGACTTACGCCAGAAGAGATCAAATCATTAATCTGATCGGCAATCTTTGTGGAGTATGATTCCACATCAGTGCCTTTGGGCCTGGGTTCGCTAATAACCTTTATCCCATTTTCCTCAAAGCGATCAAGAATTTTCTCGTATTCATATTTCCCAAATTTTTCGCTGGAAGCATGAATCCCCTGTTCTTCAACTATTTTCCCATGTAGATAGAAGAGGTAATATTTTGTGTTATCAATCCTGGAAAGAATTTGAGAATTGCTTTGAGTACAAGCAAAAAATCCTGCAAAGAGTAAAAAAGCGCAGTAAGTCTTTATCATCTTAAATGAGATGTTACGGTTTGCTAACCGGGTGTTGGGCTTTTAAAGGTTCTGAAATGTCCTGTTGCTGCTTAGCTTAAAATGGCTGTGAAGCCGGAATTACCAGTTTATACCCAATAACCTGTTTGTTGGGTTGGGCTAGTGCTATTTTAATTTATCAGGGTGCTGTCTGTTATCAAAGATGGTGTAAACCCGAATCAGAGATTTGTCCCAATCAATTTTATAATAACATGATTATGCTTTGAGAGAACGGCTCATCGTAATCCTGCTTTCTTACTTGATTCAGCGTATATTTCCGGGAATTTGACAACAATCCGCTCAAAGTTTTTTATCTGAGCCACAAACTTGCTTACCTCCTTTTCCGTCCACTCTGCCCGGAGATAAAGAACGATTCTGTCAAACTGAAACTTTGATTCTTTCGACCAAAGGATACCAAATTCAGTCTCCATATCCCGACCAGAATTCCTTACTTGTCAAAACCTCTCCTTTTTCATGATTTTCAATCCCACGGTTAATGGATTCGGTTTCTTCATCACTCAATTCATCATACCAGTCTGCTGAGGCGGCATTAGAATCTTTGATAGACTTTAATGTATTGAGCAAAGAATAGTCATTGGTTTTGGTAATCCATTCAATGATTTCGTATTTGAGCGTCTGAATTTTCATTACAATCTTTCTTTTGGTCTTATTAAAGATACAAATGTCTGCATGAATTGGTGAAATTGGATTGGGAAATTTTATACATAAGCCCAACTACTGTAAAGCTACACCTTTAAACGTAACCCATTTGCTCATTAAAAGCAAACTCCCACCGGTGAGGAGGCAAGGTGTTTCCGACAACTCCCAAAGCCTGTATTTATCTCCTTAACAGATAAGCGGTCCACAAGTAATCTTTACCTGCAGTCCTGCCGGCTGTTTGTTTTTATGAAGATTCTTTAAAGCCTTTCCGCTTTTTATAGTTTTAGGCTTTACTTTTGCCCCGGAACAGAGCAACATACTTAAAATTTATGCATTCTCCTCAACGTGTGGTTATCACCGGGCTTGGCGCCCTCAGCCCTCTGGGCAATTCTGTGGAAGAGAGCTGGAAAAACTTACTGGCAGGAAAAAGCGGGGCAGCTCCTCTTACCCGCTTTAATGCTGATAAGTTTAAAACCCGCTTTGCCTGCGAATTGAAAAGCTTTTCGGCTGAAGATTATCTTGACCGGAAAACCGTGAGGACCAACGACCGCTTTACCCAATATGCTTTGATTGCCGGCAGGGAGGCATGGCAGCATGCAGGACTGGAAAATGCAGCACTGAACAGGAGGCGCTGTGGGGTTATATGGGCATCGGGGAACGGAGGCGTGGGAACTTTTGAGGAAGAGGTAAGGGATTATTACCTGCAGGACCAGCAGCCCCGTTTTAATCCTTACTTCATACCCAAAACCCTGCTGGATTCCCCTTCGGGAGCTCTGGCGCTCACTTTTGGGCTGCAGGGTGTAAACTTTGGCGCGGTAGCTGCCTGTGCGGCGGCAAATACCGCTATTATTCAGGCCATGAACTACATCAGCCAGGGAAAGGCAGATCTGATTATCTGCGGGGGCTCTGAGGCGCCCATTACCCCTGCCTGGCTTGGTGGCTTCAGCTCTCTTAAAGCACTTTCCACCCGCAACGATTCTCCCCTTACTGCCTCCCGGCCACTGGATGCCGGCCGCGATGGCTTTGTATTAGGGGAAGGTGCTGGTGCCCTTATTCTTGAATCGTACCCTCATGCTGTTTCCCGTGGAGCCTGTATTTATGGGGAGGTATTGGGAGGCGGAATATCTGCAGATGCTTATCATGCCACCGCCACTCACCCTGAGGGAGAGGGAGCTGCCTTTTGTATGCAGTCCGCTCTGGAAGAGGCCAATTTAGACCCCGGGGCCATCGGTTATATAAATTTGCATGCCACCTCCACCCCTCTTGGAGACCTTTCTGAAATGAAGGCCGTTAATAATGTATTCGGTGATCATCTGGCAGATATTACCTTAGGCGCCACAAAGTCCATGACCGGCCACCTCCTGGGAGCCGCCGGCGCATTGGAAGCAATTATTTGTGTTAAAGCCATTCAAACGGGGTGGATCCCTCCCACCATTAATCTTGAAAATCCTGATAATGCCCTTCCCGTTTCCTGCCAGCTGCCTGCAAAAGCAATCCGGAAAGAGGTAAAGTATGCCTTAAGCAACAACTTTGGCTTTGGCGGCCATAATGCGGCAGTGGTTTTCGGAGCAGTCTGATCAGGAAAATAATGCCACCCTTATTCAGATTAAGCTGTTAATTTGAACCTTCCAATTCCGCAAATGCTTCTTCCAGAATGGCACAGGCCTTCTCCATTTCCTCTTCTGTCATATGCGCAAAGCCCATCCGGCAGGCATTGAGGTGCCTGTCCGGCGGATTATAGGCAGCTCCGTCGGATAGATAAAGGTCTTTCTTTTTACAAATACGGGCAAGCTCCGGCAGCGAAACAGGCGCTTTAAATTTCACCCAAACGGCCATCCCTCCCTCGGGCTCCTGAAAATCCAGCCAGGCACTAAACCGCTCCCTTAAGAGCCGGCAGAAATATTCCTTTCTGGCCCTGTAAATCTTTTTGCTTTTGCGGAGGTAACGATGCATCGTTCCGTCGTGCATCAGGTTTGCAATGGAGCGTTCTATCACATGATCACCCTGGCGGTCGGATATTCTCCGGTATTTGATCATTTCGGCAATTAACTCCTGTGGTGCCACTACAAAACCGGTGCGGATGCCGGGATATATCGTTTTGGACCAGGAACCAATGTACACCACCAGGCCATGAGCATCCATGCCGGCAATAGGCAGGGTGGGCTTGTTCTCATAATGATAATCGAAGTCGTAATCATCTTCCAGTATAAAAAAGCCCCGCTTTCTGGCCAGCTCATACAGGTGCACCCTCCTCTCCGGAGCCAGGGTTACGGTAGTAGGATGATGGTGGTGAGAGGTAATATAAAGCATCCGTATTTTCTCCCGTTCCAGTAAGGCTTCCAGGGCGGCAGTATCCAAACCTTTTTCATCCACAGGAATCCTGAACAGGCGGGCCCCTGCATCCTCAAAACTGAAGTTGGCTGTCTGGTAACTTAACTCCCCTGTTACCACACCATCTCCGGGCTTAATAGTTGCCCGGGCTATCAGGTAAATGGCCATAATACTTCCCCTGCTTATGAACAAATTCTCAGGACTTGTATTGAGGCCACGGTGCTCATTCAGTTCCCTGCTCATCAGCTTCCGCAATAAAGGTTCTCCCTGCGCATCGGCATAGCCAAACAAACTAAGCGGACCACCCTTTTTTAACAGCCGGTGATATTCCCGCCCCAGCTCATTGAGCGGACTCAGCCGCGGATCCGGCACACCATCATTAAAGGCAAGAGTACATTGCGAAACCTGTGGAGGCTGGAGGTTTGGATTAGGCTCCAGGCGGATTCCGGAGACCTTCTCTTCCTTTCCGGCAAGCTCTGTTTTTAAAGGTTCCCTTACCAGCGGTAGTTTTTCATTAACAAACAGGCCGCTCCTCGGGCGTGCCACAACCCAACCCTCGGTAAGCAATTCGTCGGTAGCAAGGCTAATGGTATTCCGGTTTACCTTCAGTATCTCAGCCATTATTCTGGAGCCGGGTAATTTCTGCCCGGGCTTAATTACACCCTGCTTCATCAGCATTGAAAGCTCCCGGGCAATCTGGAGATACACAGGGCTTTCCCTGTTTCTGTCTATACTTATCCCGTTAAGGTATGGAAAATTAATGTTCATCTGGCCTGGCTGTTATCTATAAACTGGCTCTACAATATAGTCCAGTTAAGGATTAGTTTTGCATCAACAAAGGAAATAATAATTTTAAATTTTATTGAAATGCCGGACTATTCCATTACCCCCAACACTAAAATTTCCCGCGACCCACACAGGGGAGCGTATGATTCCGAAACCATCTATGCAATACTGGATGAAGCGATTGATATTACCATCTCCTATATCGAAAATGGTATACCTAAAGCCTTGCCCACGGGTTTTGTAAGGATAGAAGATAAGCTGTACATCCATGGATCAGTGAAAAGCCATTTTATTCAGGAAATCCTTAAAAATGAAACAGTTTGCCTGAGTGTTTCTCTTTTGGATGGTCTGGTTCTGGCGAATACCGCCTTTAACCATTCTTTCAACTATCGCTCAGTGGTGGTTTTCAGCTCCGCTTATCTGGAAGAAGATGAGAAAATAAAAATGGAAGCATTAAAAGCCTTTACAGAAAAAACGCTGCCCGGCCGCTGGGATGATAACATCCGCCTGCCTACTCCCGAAGAAATGAAAATTACCGCTTTAGTATGCTTTCCCATTAAGGAGGCATCTGCAAAAATGCGGGTGGGGCAACCGAACAACCCAAAAGCAGAAGAAGGGCGGCAGGTATGGACCGGCTATATTCCTTTGAAAAGAATATACCAGGAGCCCGTAAGCAATCCAGGTGTACCTGAAGGAGTTATTCTGCCTGAATACATCAGGAGCTTTGTGGAGAAACCATCAGCCAAAGTGGAGGCATAAGAGCAGAGCAAAACCAGCTGAAGTATGCCTGAAACTAAAACTGCCTGCGAAAATTGCGGCAAAGCCTTGCCTTACAACAGTACCGAAGCCATGATCTGCTCTTTTGAGTGCACTTTCTGCAGACATTGTGTACATGAAATTTTACACAATGTCTGCCCGAATTGTGGCGGAAGTTTTGAAAAAAGGCCTGTAAGGTCGGATACAAAATGATTAAAACCTGACCACCTTCTCCTCCCCGTTCCTGAAGGATACCTTAATACTCCTGTCCTTTTTGGAGCGCTTAATTTTCTTCACCGGCACCAGCTCCTCATCTGTCCATTCTTCCCCTGCTTTTTTCCAAAGCATAAGGGTGGCATAGGGGGCTGGTTCCTTTTGGCCGGGGCTAAAGTTATCAGCCACATTAATAAGTGCACTTTCGTCGCTTACAGGATTAAGCCCGCTGGTGGAGAGCGTTTCCATAGCATCCCATCCGCTTAAAGAAACCATGGCAAGCTGGTAAATACCATTATCAATAATCTGCACCTCATGCCCTTTTACCTTCCTGCTTTCTTTTCTGATGTTTTCCATTCCCCGCGGCAGGGCATAGTGCCCCAAACGGAATTGAGTAGCTGTTGTGCTTGTATTTTCATCAATGCGTAAAATGCCATCGGGAAGCGGAATATCGGCCAGCTTTAGCTTTACATTTTCATCTGTTTCCAGCACAGCATCACGATAATATATCCCTTCCTCAAACTTCTTGAAAGTGAACAGCCGCAGCGCTTCCCAATCCCCCTTTTTATTCTTTACCACATAATTCATGGCTACTTCTCCGTTTTTACCATCGGCCTGCCAGGGGAAGGCACTGTTATATGCGAGGCGGTTATAGTTTTCTGTTGAGCGGAATTTCTGCCAGTCATCAGCTACCTTTTCGTGGCACCAGGCACGCACCTCTGCCGCACCAATGGCGGGATAATCGGTAATTAATATTTCAGATTCTTCCTGGTATTTGTTGTAAACTTCATCTTTGCTGAACTCCTCTTCCCAGGGACCTTCATTTTCAACAGCTGTCCAGAAGGGGCTTTCGGCAGGCACTAATAAGCCCAGGAAAGCTTTTCCCATCCAATACACGCTTCCGCGGCAGCTGTAAACCTGTACTGCAGGCTCAAAAGGACCATAAAACCCAAGGGTCGGAACGCTGTCCTTCATAAAATCAGGGTGCTGCATAAACTGGAGTATGGTACCTGAAGCAATCCGCCTCATCCATCCATAGTTTGTGTCTCCGTCTTCAGTTAAACCCATGAGCGGAAAAGGCGCAATGGATGCGAATCGGTAAGATATACTGCGGCCCCACATGATCATCTTTCCGTCCCTGCTGAACATATAGGGGTAGTTGTTTTTAACATCGCTGAAATTGGCTTCAAACTTTTCTGCAATTTCAGGGTAATGCTCTTTCCCGAATAAATCAGACCACAGCAGGCCATATATCTGGAAAGCCCACATGCTGTAATAATCGTATGCAGGGTTATCGTTGTACCAGCCGTCGCCCCTGTAGTGCGCCAGGGATTTTTCCAGGTATTCCTTCAGCAAGACCTCGTTAACAGGGTAGCCCTCCTTTTTAAAAAAGCTCAGCACATAAATATTAAAGAACTTCCAGTTAGATGGTACGGTAGGGCCATCGCCATAGCTGATCATTACATTTGCAAGCTTATCTTTTTGCTCCTGCGAAAGTGGTTCCCACAGGGCTTCCGGAGCTACAAAAAGGGAAATAGCAAGTGCACCAAATTCCACCAGATTCTGATTAGGTCCGCCATTCTTTGGGCGGGGCTTAATATAAGATTCGCTTTCCGGCTCAGTAAGTTTATTAATCTGGTAGCGGTAATAATCTGCCACCTTAATGCCATTCATTTCAAGGTCCGGATTATCTTTAAGAAGAGGCGCGGCAATAAATAATGTACGGCATAGTCCCTCCAGCTTTTCGGTAGGTATTTGTCCTTCGTTCTTCGGATAACTCTTGCCCGGCTGTTTGGGAAACTGCATGGGGTCATCCAAAGTATGAATGTAGCTGAATGCTCCTTCCAGCAAATATTGAGCAGCATCTTTCCAATGCTCCCTGGTCATGCCTGTATGCGGGCTAAGCTTATAATCAGGGTTATTTATGGTAAATATTTCCTTTTCTTTTACCTCCTGCATCTGGCTTACAGCCGTTTGCGCCTGCAACAGGGGAGCGGAAACAAAAAAGAAAAGGGCCAGGATATTTAGGCGGTACTTCATCGGATTTTTGTAAATTGAATAATTTCAACTGTTCCACGTGAAAGACAGCTGATTAGGAGAAGGGAATGTGAGCTTCCCCTGTTAATTTTTATCTACATAGCGGTACATTTCAGCTGCTGCCAGCAGGAATGCGCCCACACCAAAACCGGCGGTCGAATTTACATCCACCACCTGCCCCGGAATAGCTCTTTCACCTATAGGCTGCACATAACCTATTTTTCCGTCAGGCTGTAAGGCCACAGTGGAGAGGTAGTCCCATCCTTTTGCAGCTGCAGGCAAATAGGTTTCTTTTTCAATATAACCGTTGTTAATACCCCAAAGCAGGCCATAGGTAAAAAATGCGGTACCGCTGGTTTCAGGTCCGGGCGCATGTTCAGCATCCATGATGCTTCGCGTCCAGTAGCCATCTTCCTGCTGATGCTTAATAATTGCTTCAGCCATGCCCTTGTACCTCTTCTCAAAAAAACCGCGGTTTGGAGCATCCTTTGGCAGGTCCTGCAGTACTTTGGCTAAACCGGCAAATACCCAGCCATCGCCACGTGCCCAGAAGTCCTTTTTCCCATTAGCACTTTTATGTTTCGGGTAAACATATTTGGCATCACGGTAATAAAGTTGCTCCTCAGGGTCGTACATAATGGAATCGGCATAACTGTAATACTCATGAAGTTTCTCCAGGTATAGCTCATTTCCTGTAACATTGTAAAGCTTGGTCATTACCGGCATTACCATATACAGCCCGTCAGCCCACCACCAATAATCCTTTACAGGGGTACTCATCTGGTACTCCATTACTTCTCTGGCGCGGGCAATCTTTTTCTCATCCTTTTCCTTATCCAGGTTATATAAATCGATGTAGGTCTGGAAACAGATCTGCCAGTCACCGAAAAGAACGAAATTATCCTTCTCGCCGTAAGAATATTTCCAGTCTTTCATATCGGTTGATTTGGCACCCATCCACTGGTTTTTCTCAGCCCAGGCCTCAGAATAATTTTTGTAATTTTTATTGCGGGTAACTTTATAAGCTTCCATATTTCCGGTATGATAGGCGGCAACATCCCAGAAAGCCCACCCATGCTCAGGGTTTGATTTTTGCCAGTAAGTGTTGGCTTTGTTCAAAACCTTCAGGACCTCCTTTTTAGATTTTGGAATAAGGGGGTTCTTTTCTTCCGGCCCGGCTGTCGTTATTAGGGTGCCGGCAGCTATAAAAAAGAGGGTAAAGAAGATAAGAGCTTTGGTCTTCATATTCAGCAAATTGGTTATAAAATTCAGTTCAATCAAATCAAAAGTTAAAAAAGAGGAAATCCATGTTAAGGGATTTTCTTTCTAAAAGACAGACCTGACAGGTTTTGAAAACCTGTCAGGTCTGATCATTCATTTCCCCGGTTAAATGCCAGGTTTACTTACCGGCTTTATCTGATAGGTGTAGGTGTACTTATCATCTTCCAGTCTGTACTCCCTGTAAGGATATGCTCCCCAACTGGTATCTCCTCCTACTCCGCGCTGTTTCAGGTCTACATGCAGGTAAACCCTGTCGCGTTCCCTGAGGTCCGTAGGGTGCTGCTGCTTTTTATTCATACCGGGATCCAAGTCTTCAGTCATATAATTAAGGGCACTGAAGCCAAGCGGCTGGGCACCTTCAATTAAAATACCTTCTCCGTTTGCATTGGTAAGCTTTAACCACCTTACATCTGTTTTATAGCCATTTTCCTGCGGGCGGATATAATTTGCTGTAAACTGATTCTCCACCTTATCTTCATAAATACCTACAAAGGAAGATGACTTACGGTCGCTGTAGTTCTCCCATGGACCTCTGCCGTAGTACTGCAGGTTTTCATATTCCTTTGGCAGCTCCATCCGCATACCAAAGCGTGGCAACTCCGGTAAATCGCGCCCTTCCATATCTATAGATGCTGTTACCTGAATGGCGCCATCGTTCCGGATGAGGTAGTCAACGGTATAAGGAACGTTAATATCGCTCAACTCATACTCCACCTTAACAGGCAGTCCTTCTGCACTTTGCTCTCCTACTTCCACGTTTTTTACTTTTCTGCTGGTATGTGCCGAACGCCATATCCCCAACCTTTCAGGCATTTTGTTGCCAAAATCATTATCGGTTGGCGCGCGCCAGAAATAAGGCTCAGGGAATTTGCCCATGGCGCTTTTCCCGTTTTGCGTATACCTGCTTAAATGTCCTCTTTCCGTATCAAACTCTCCGCTGATCCCGCCAGCTTCAAACATAAGTTTGTTTCCTTCCCTGTTAATTTTTAAGGATCCGCCGGCCGCCGGTTTAGCAAAATAATTGCTCTTTCCTATTGCCAGCTGCTCACGGGCAATTTCATGGCCGGATTCCATTAACTCACTTACGCCTTTTGTAACTGCAAACACATTCAGGAAGTACTCTTCTCCATCTTTAGTATTTACAGCCGGTATCTTCAGCTTTACATCCTTCTGCTGATGAGGGTCCAGTTTTACAGTAAAGTTATCTTCCTTCTGCAACTCACCATTTTTGTACAGCTGCCATTTAAAGTTATACTTATCCAGATTAGTAAAATCGAAAAGGTTCTCCACTGTAATTAACCCTTTGGAAAGGTCTTTTTCCTTTATGCGGATGTTCTGATATACCTTTTTAACTTCATGCAAGCCCGGATGCGGCGTACGGTCAGCGGCTACCAGTCCGTTCGCACAGAAGTTTTCATCGTTCTGGAGGTGGTAACCACCAAGGTCGCCGCCATAAGCCCAGAAGGTTCTTCCGTTATCATCTTCTGCTTTCAGGCCCTGGTCCACCCAGTCCCAGATAAAGCCACCCTGCATATGCTTGCTGCTGTTAATTACCTCCCACAGCTCAAGCAGGTTGCCATTGCTGTTTCCCATGGCATGAGAATACTCACACATAATAAAAGGGCGCTCCTGCGGAGAATCCGCATATTCCTTCATATGTTTAATAGTCGGATACATAGGCGACACAATATCAGTATTAGAATCCCTGCCTGCCTGCTCGAAAGCTACAAAGCGGCTGTTATCACGTTCTTTTATCCACTTATAAGCCTCATGGAACACCGGACCATTACCACATTCGTTGCCCATTGACCATAAAATTACAGACGGGTGATTCTTATCCCGCTCCACCAGGCGCACGATACGGTCCATGTGTGCGGGGGCCCATAGCGGCAGGTATGCAGGGTGTTTACTTTTATCCCACCTTCCCTGATGCTCTGCTCCCATTGCATGGGTTTCTATGTTGGCTTCATCTACGAGGTACAAACCATATTCATCGGCCAGTTTATACCACTCCGGATCATGCGGATAATGGCTGGTGCGCACTGCATTGATATTATACTGCTTCATCAGTTTAATATCCTCCATCATGGTTTCGTGGCTTGGTACATGGCCAAGCACGTCATCATGCTCGTGACGGTTCACTCCTTTTACTACTATAGGCATTCCGTTTACATGCAGCTGCGAATCTTTTATTTCCACCTTACGGAAGCCAACCTTATTAGCGGTAACCGCAATATTTTTACCTGCTTCGTCCTTTAAGGTAATTACGCTGGTGTACAGGTTTGGTGTTTCCGCACTCCATTTAGCCACATTTTTTACAGTACCTGAAAAGTTTACCTGCTGAGCAGGGTCCGCAATCGATTTCTCCTCAGAAAAAACTTTCCTGCCCTGCTGGTCATACAAGTCTATTGCCAGCTTTGCATTTTTTGTTTGGTTGTCTTTAAATTCCCGCAAATCCACTGCAGCACTGAAAAGACCGTTTTTATATTGTGCATCCAGGTCTCCTTTTATAAAAAAGTCCCAAACGGTTAACTTAGGCAGGGCTCTGAGGTATACATCGCGCTCAATTCCGCTCAGGCGCCAGAAATCCTGATCTTCGAGGTAGCTGCCATCGTGCCAGCGAAATACCTGAACAGCCAGCTGGTTCTCTCCCTCTTTCAGGTAAGGGGTAATATCGAATTCGGAAGGTGACTTGGCGACTTTGCTCATCCCCGCCTTTTTGCCATTTACATATACATTCATGTAACCGGAAACAGAAGCAAAATGCAGCAGCACTTCCTTATCTTTCCAGCCTGCCGGTACTGTAAAGCTCCGGCGGTAGGTACCCACCGGGTTGTACTCATTATCTACAAAAGGAGGATTTTTTGGAAACGGATACACAATATTAGTGTAGATAGGAATATCATAACCCTCAATTTCCCAGTTAGAGGGAACAGGAATTGTATTCCAATCGCTGTCGTTAAAATCAACTTTGTAAAAATCCTGCGGTCTGTCGGCCGGCTTTTTCACCAGATTAAACTTCCAGTCACCGTTCAGGGACTGGTAGAAGGCAGACTTGCTGTAATCATCTCTGCGGGCCTTTTCAGCATTTTCGTACAGCACAAAGGTAGCATGAGGCTTTTCCTTGTTCAGTTCATAAACAGCAGGGTTTTCCCACTCGTTTTTTGAAGTTTGGGCCAGGAGCGTTCCTGCCCACAGAAGGCAAAATAAACTTAATGAAATACGCATCTTTACAAGTTATATTTTATTTGCATTTGTTTTATAAAAAAAAGAAAGGTAAAATATGAAATTAATTAATGACAGAATTATTTTACCTATAAAAGCTATCCTTGTCATGCTGACGAAGGAAGCATCTTGCACAGTCTAAAGCTTCAAAAAAAGCAATTACCTGTAAAGATCCGGCATCGGCCGTCCGACTCCTCCGTCGGGATGACAAAGTAAGCTTTTTATGTGAAATTTAAATATGTCCTCTTACCTGCCTTTTTTTAAGGCAACTCCCATTCTTTTTAAGCGGAATCACTAAAATAAGGCCACACACTTTTTATTAGTTCCTGTTATAATAAAATCAAAGAAGGAGTTACCCTAATCCCTGATAGCATGATCTATCTGTGCAGGCTTACCACTCCAAAGCTTCTTTTGTGTCCATTCCTCTGCGGGAGCTGTCCAGAACGGCTCTTCAGGCCCCTGGCCAAGTACAAGGAACGCTTCAGAACAAAGGTAAAGGCTCCCTGTAGAAATATATCCCTCGCCTATGTTTGGCTGATGCCCGTAAAATCCAACCCTGAGCCAGCCGTTTTCATCAAAAGTTCCGGGAGCTTCTATTTGTCTCTTTATTACCGCATAGAGAGCCGACCGGACCTGGCCCGGGCTAACCTCTTTTGGAAGTTCATTCCACAGCGCTACCTGTGAGAGTAGCTGAAATGCGCCAAAGCGGTAAGCCAGCGACCTCCCTATAGGAGGGTAAGTACCTTCCGGCGATACCAGGCGCTCCTGAATGGCGGCATAGCGCTGTGCCCGCTTTAAAACCAGATCAAAATTTTTCTTTTCCTTATAGCCTGCCTCGTTGAGTGTTTTCAGTATGTCCAGCATCATTGGCTGAATAACAAAACTGTTATAGTAATCCCAGTGAAACTCAGGCCCGTCTCCGTACATGCCATCTCCAAGGTACCACTCCATATGCTTTTTTAATGAATACTCAATGCGTACCATATCTGCCTGGCCATCAAACTTCAATAAGGCAGCTTCCACCATTCCTGTAAAGAGCAGCCAGTTGCTGTAATAGGGAGTAATTACGCGGCTGGACTTCAGCGCTTCAATTACATTTTTTTGGGTTTCAGCACTCAGGCGCCCCCACAACTGGTTTGGAGCTCTCAGCAGGCCCTGCGCAAAGAACGCTGCATCTACAAGGGGCTGCTTATCATTGGTAAAGTTCATAAAATCAGGCGACTGAGGGTCGGTAGCATTATGAATGCTCTTCAGGGCCAGCTGAATATATTTTTCTCTTAATTTACCCTCCGGTGTATTGTCCGGCCCCAGCTCCAGCCAGGGAGCCATACCGGAAAGTAAGCGGCCAAATGCTTCCAGGTAAGTAACATGCTTTCTGTCGTCCCATGCACCCGGCGATCTTTCAACCGGCATCCTTTTCTTCAGCTCGTTTTTACTTAAAGCTTCCAATAAAGGATCTGCGATCTTTACAAGGGTGGACACATAAAACTCTCTGACTTTCGGTTCTTTCTTAAGAGGAGGATTTTCATTTGCCTGTCCTTCATGAGATAAAAAAGCAAACAACAATACTATAAAACTATACTTTTTCATGGAACTCAGGCTCATACAATATTTCATAATAAAACTTGTTTTGTTTTTGATCAGAGATTTAATTACCCTGATTTCTGTTTTTCTGTGAAAGGCGCCGGCTGTTCAGCCACTTATTCTGTTCCTTATTTACCATATTCCTTGTACCTCTTCAGCGCTTCCACATAATAATAGTCGCCATAGGTAAGCGGAACATCTACTTCGGAATCTGCAGGAAGGCTGCCAACACTATGCTTAAGGATAAAGCCACCATTCGTACCAGGGGCTGCCACATATTCAGGGGTTGACAAAGTGCGGATTATTTGCTCTGCATTATTAAAGTACTCCTGAGACTTTTCACCCTCCACATACTCACTAAGTTCCAGTAAAGCAGAGGCCATAATGGCAGCAGCGGAGGCATCGCGCAGAACATCCGGTATATTCGGAGCGTTAAAATCCCAGTAAGCTACCTTATCCTCAGGCATATTTGGATGGTTAAAAATAAAATCTGCTATCTTATTAGCCTGCTCCAGGTACTTCTCATCGCCTGTCTCCCTGTACATATCGGTATAACCATACAAACCCCAGGCCTGCCCTCTGGCCCATGCCGATTCATCTGAATAGCCCTGTGCAGTTTTTTTCTCCTGCACCTCTCCGGTCTCCGGGTCATAATTCAGTACATGCCAGGTGCTGTTATCTTCGCGGAAATGGTTTTCCATAGTTGTATTGGCATGTTCAACCGCAATATTATAATAGGTTGAATCGCCTGTTTGCTCCGTAGCCCAAAACAGCATATCCAGATTCATCATATTGTCGATGATTACCAGAAAGTCTTCCGGTTTTGAATTCCATGATCTGATTGCCCCTACTTTTGGATCATACCGGCTGATCAGGGATTTAGCACTTTGTATAATAATATCTTTATATTCCTCAGATGGATTTATACGATAGGCATTGCCAAAGCTGTCAAACATCATAAACCCCAGATCGTGGGTGTCGGTATTAAACTTTTCCTTTTCCAACACCTTCATAATCCGCATTGCTTCATTAAGCAATTGCTCATCTCCCGTTTCTTCATAAAGATAGAGTAAGGTACCAGGGTAAAAACCGCTCACCCACCATTCCGACCCGCTGGTTTCAAGCGAATCTTTTTCTGCGTAATAAGTCTTAGGAAAACGCCCCTCAGGAAGTCTTTCCATCAACACTTTGTATTGTGCAGCAGCCTTCTCCAGGTTTTCTTCAGCAAGCTGCACCACCTCATTGTCCGGAGTGATTTTTGATTGTTGTTGTACATTTTCGCTGCTGCTACAGGCAAACTGCAGCAAGGAAAAGGCAACCAAAAAGAATGCACTGCACTTGTAATTAAAGTTCATTTGAAAGATATAATGTGACAGGTTAAAACAATGTGACAGGTTAAAGTTAATAAGAAATCTCTAACAGGAATATTTTTATTATGAATTACCTGATTATATAAAATATTTCAAAACAGAATATTTTATTTAAAACAAACTGATAACTGCCTCCGGCTTTAACCATATTATGCTCTTTTCTCAAAGCTTAAACAGAGATTATCTGAATTTAATTTATGCTAATTGCAGCATAATTCCCCGGAAGAAGAAAGGGCGCTTTATTTGCCCCTTCTTCCGGGGAACTTATTTTATTTCTTAAAGTTACTTTTTAATTATAACCGGGATTTTGCTTTAATTCAGCATCCTTATTCAGCCTTATCTCCTGATCGGGGATTGGCAGCAGAAGGTGCTTATCCTCTAAACCAGTAATAACGCGAAGGCCTTCCGGTAAAGAACTATAACTATTGAGGCGGTTTACCCGATCCACCAAAGTTTTGGTTCTCATCAGGGTCAGCCTGCGGTTTTCTTCTCCTATCAGCTCTCTGGCTCTTTCATCCAGAATGAAATCCAGGTTCATGTCTGCTGCATCTACTGACGGGGCATTTCTTGCTTCCCTTAGTTCGTTGATGGTTGCTGCCGCCTCACCTGGCTTATCCTGCATAACCTCTGCTTCAGCACGAAGAAGGTAAGTTTCTCCTAAACGCATCATGATAATGTCCTTCCACGTGCCCCAGCCGAATACATCCCGGGGATCAAAATGTCCCCACTTCATAGTGTAAGGGTTAATCCTTCTTATGGTATCAACAGGTGTAATTTGTATTTTAGTACCATCTGCCAGGGTATGCTCTCCTAAAGTAACTTTGGTTCCGTATATATTAGCAAATTTAGGATCCGGATTATTGAAATAAAATTCTCTCTTTATACTATATTCCGAATTCCGCATATCACCCTCTTCATACAAATCATGTAACACCCAGTTATTCAGCCTGATCCGTGACAAACCTCTTCCTCCTAAAGAATCGGCAGGAATTAAACCCGGTACATTGTGGTAGCCTGCACCCCAAACCCGGCGATGCTGAAAGTCGCCCGCATTACCTGATGGTACATCTGAAGGATTCTCAGTTTCCAACACCCATATAGCTTCAGTGTTTCCCTGGTTATATCTTTGGTTGCCGACATGAAACATATCAGAAAAAGGATCACCAGGATCACCTGCCTTCACTCCATAGCGTTCACTAACCAGTTCAAAGGCACCACTGGAAATAATCATATCAGCATGGCTTTCCGCTTTCGCATATTCTCCTGTTCTCAAATAGAATTCTGCAGCTAATTGATGCGCCATATATACATTTGCTCTTCCAATATGAGGGGCCTCTCCAATAACAGGAAGATAGGTTGTTGCGGAATCAAGGTCAATTTTTATCTGATTATTTATATCCTCCAGAGAAGCCCTCACAAAATCTGTTTTGGGAGCCGTAAGCGGTTCTGTAATCAGGGGAACTCCGCCAAAAACTGTGGCCAGAAAGTTATAGGTATATGCTCTGAAAAAGCGTGCTTCTGCATTAATTCTGCTTTTATTTGCCTGCGAAACACCTTCCAGTTCAGGGTTTTCCACATTGGCAATAATAATGTTAGCATTATTGATCATTTCGTAATTCCAGTTCCAGGTCCGGCCCGCCACCTCGTCTAATGGGTTTAACAGTTCATAGTTAAAGTAGGGCACCTCAATTCCCTGCACTTCAGCAGGCCATATTACATCTGTTCCCACCTGCCAGGCAGCCAGCCAGCCCTGTCTGTCAGCCTGTGCCTGAAAATTAGCTGTGCGGTTATAAAGACCGTTTAAGGAGGCCTCCATTCCGGCTAAATCAGTAAGGTTAGAAGGAGCATACTCATCAAGGATTTCCTCATCCAAAAAATCTTTATCACAAGCTGTAATTACCTGGGCCCCTACTAACACGTAAAGGAATAATTTTATATATCTTTTCATTGGAATAAATTTTATAGTGCAATAAATTAAAGGGTTAAGTTCAGCCCGAAGGAAATGGTTCTTACTAAGGGGTAGTTTGTTTCCCAGTTCTCTGACCCTCTACTGATTTGTTCATTCTCAGGATCCCAACCTATCCAGTCGGTGAAGGTATATAGATTCCTTCCGGCGGCATAAAGCGTAAGCCCGCTTACAGAAAATCTGTCTAAGAATGACTGAGGAACCGTATAGCTTAACCTTACATCTTTAATTCTCAGGTAGCTGGCATCCATTGGGTATCCATATCCAAAAGTATTGGTGTACTTTAATGATGGCCATTCGTTACTCCTGTTCTCCGGGGTCCAGTACCCTACTTCTGCAGGAATATTTCTACGGCCTGCCTCATCCGCAAAAGTAATATCACGGTTATTCCTCAGCACTCCCCGGGCCGTTTGTAAAAATACGCTCAGGTGGAAATTACCATAATGGAAAGTATTGGTAAGGCCACCATACCATTTTGGTAATTCAGAACCTAAAATTACCCGGTCTTCAGCATTAATTACACCATCCCGGACACCATCAACTTCCTGGTCTTCGAACCTAAGATATCCCGGTTCAAAACCGGCAGGTATGTCTTCATCTCCTTCCTGCCACACACCAATCATTTTATAATCGAAAACTGCCTGTAACGGCTCACCTATAAACCACCTGTTAGCGATGTCATCCTGGCCATCTCCATAAATTTCCAACAGCTCGTTCCGGTTAGAGGTGATATTAAAATTGGTTTCCCATCTAAACTTTCCTGCATCAATATTAACCGTATTCAAAGTTAGCTCAATACCAGAATTTCTTAATGAACCAAGATTTTGGTACACGTCTGCGTAACCGGTAGCCCGGGGTAGATTTCTTCGCATTAACAGATCATTAGTAGTATTCCTGTAAACTTCCAGGGTACCATGGATCCTGTTGCGCAGGAAACCGAAATCAAGACCAATATTGGCCGAGGTGGTTGTCTCCCAGCTCAGGTCTGCATTACCTAACATTGGATTTGCTACTGCTCCCACAAAGGTTTGTCCCCCAAAGGCCATTCTGTTTGTATTGGCGCGGGATAAAGTCTGATTAATCCCGATTGCCATATTTCCGGCTTTACCATAAGATAGCCGTAGTTTCAGGTTGCTGACTGCGTTTGAATTCTCTAAGAAGCCTTCATTTGCGATGTTCCACCCCAGGGCCACAGAAGGGAAAAAGGCATATTTACTTGTATTGACACCAAATGCAGAATAACCGTCGCGTCTTCCGGTCACCGTCATTAAGTAGCGGCTATCGTAAGAATAATTTATTCTTCCCATTTGAGAAAGAAGGCCAGATCGGTTTCCTCTTGAATCGGATGTTCGTGTATTACCCGCATCCAGTTTATAATAGGACAAATTGTCATTTACAAAACCAACTGCTCTTGCCTCCGACCAGAAATAGTTACTTTCCTGTGCGCTATATAAAGCGGTAATATCCAGGTGATGCTGTCCGAAATCCTTTGTATAGGATAATATATTTTCCACCACCCAGTTTTTGGTTTCCTCATTTGCATCATAGGCAGTACCATTATTGTCGTTTGCCAGGCGCCCGGTATAACCGGCATCTCTTCCGTCTTCAAGTATATAAGAGGCATTTAAGCGGTATTTTAAACCTTCCAGAAAGGTAGGGGTAACTTCTGTGTAAATATTTCCTGTCAGGTAATTATCTCTCCTTAATCTATCAGTTGTTAAACCTAGCATAGGAGAAACAAACAATCTTTCCGGCTCCATCGGGAAAAGCAAATAATTACCATTTTCATCGTACACATCGGTATAGGGACTCATAGCTGTTGCCAAAAGGAAATTAGCCCTGCCACCATCAGAGTTCTTATTTGCATAATAAAGAGAAGTACCCACCTTGAGGAAATCATTAATCCTGGCATCAATGTTCGTTCTTATACTTGCCCGTTCGAACTGGAAACCTTTAATGATGCCCTCCTGCTTCAGGTAACCTCCGCCAACAAAGTATTGTAAATCTTCAGTTCCTCCGGAAATACTCAGGTTATGATCTGTAATTCTTCCTGTCTGAGACACTTCATCCAGCCAGTCTGTTGTCTCACCTTCATTATAATTATCGATTTCAGCCTGGTTAGGTAGCACCCGATCCTGGGTTTCACCCCGGGCCGCCAAAAAATCCGCATATTTTTGCACATACCTTTCAGGGCTCATGGGTTCCAGCTTATGTGAAAAACCTTCAATGCCGGTATATGCGTTGTAGTTGATCCGTGGCTTACCGGTTTTTCCTCTTTTTGTAGTAATCAGGATAACTCCGTTTGCACCCCTGGTACCGTAAATAGCCACAGCGGAAGCATCCTTTAAAATCTCAATAGATTCAACATCGTTTGTATTGATGTCATTGATACTGCCAAAGAAGGGAGTACCATCCAATACAATAAAAGGATCTGTATTAGCATTAATAGAATTCACACCTCTGATACTCATGGAGCCCTCACTTCCCGGAACTGATGAACCCTGTGAAATGCTTAAACCGGCTGTTGTGCCTTGTATTGCCTGTGTAATGTCGGTAACAGGGAGGTTCTGCAACCTGTCCTTTGGTACGGAAGCTACAGAACCTGTAATGTCGGACCTTTTCTGGGTTCCATAACCTACTACCACTACTTCACTTAACTGCGCTATATCCTGTGTGAGTTGTATATCAATTACGGACCTGTTGTTAATCGGCACCTCCTCATTCAGGTATCCGATAAAAGAAAAAACCAAAGTTCCATTTTCATACTCATCCGGAACAGAAAGGTTATAGTTACCTTCCAGGTCTGTAACTGTTCCCAGGCCAGAGGCTCCCTTAATCATTACATTTACCCCGGGGAGGCCTGCCCCGTTTTCATCTGTTACTTTTCCTCTTACCGGCAGCAAAAGAAAGGAAGTTTCAATGGTTTCCACCGGTTTTTCTTTTGCTGCCATCCGCTGGATACTGATATTCCTGTTTACCTGCTTAAACTTTATCCTTGCCTGCCTCGACAGTTCTATCAGAATGTCAGACACCGCAGCATTCTTTACTGCTATGGTAACCTTTTGACTACCATCCAGCTCTTTTGAAGAATAGACAAAGCTAAACTGGGTTTGCTTCTCAATGGCATCCAGTACTTTATCTATCCGCATTTCCTTTACGTCCATATCTATAAAAACCTCTCTCACACTGGGAATCTGGGCATTTCCATCGATTGCGAAGAGAGTACTGGTTAAAAGGCACTGAAGAAAAAATCCGTAGAGGGTAAATTTTGTCAACATAAAAAGATGTTGTTGAAGTCTTTTTTTCATAATTTAGATGAGTTATGTGATTGAACATAATGGTCCTGTTCTTATCCGGAAGTGAGTGACCATGGATAAGGCAGAAATTTTGCTCCTGCGATGTTGGCGCATCTCAGGGGCTTTTTTTTTAAAACAAAGTGGTGATCCGGTACTTGTTAATTCATAGGCATTTTTACTTTTTAAAATTTAAATACACTTTATTTCCCCTGAACTGATGGCTGAATTTTCCTGTATAGCCAATACTATGCAGTACATTGTCTAAAGATTCATTTTTAAACCTGCCTGTTACCTTCAAATCATTACCTGGCATTTCATCCACCTCAAACTCCACACCATACCACCGCTCCATTTTAAGTAATGCCTCCGCTAGTGGCAGATCTGTAAAAAGCAGGACACCGTCCTTCCAGGCTGTTTCCTGTTCCGGATCAAAATCTGTTTTTACCAGTGCTCCGGCCTCCTTCTCTAACAGACCTTTTTCTCCCGGATTTAAAATTAAATTTTGAAGTTCATCGTCTGCCGGCAATAATAAAACCTTGCCTGTAACGAGCGCTATACTGCTTTCATCACAATCAGGATATGCTTTCATATTAAAAGAAGTGCCTAATACCCGCGCATCCATAATGGCTGATTTTACAATAAAAGGCTTTGCGCTCTTTGTAACCTCAAAAAACGCCTCTCCTTCCAGCACCACTTCCCTCGTCTTCCCCGTAAACTCTTCAGGATAAATCAGTTTGCTTGAGGAATTTAATACAACCACCGAACCATCAGGCAAAAATATAGTCGACTTCTGTCCTCTTTTATTTATTTTCTCCACTATCTCCACCCGGGGGCCTTGCTCAAACCCTCCGGTAATAAGGTGAATTGACAGGGCGAAAACGATTGCGCCTCCTAAAATAGCTGCATACCGGAGCAAATAACTTAAGGTTGATATTCTCTTTTGTGGTATTATGTAATTCTGGCTGATAGACCTGATGATGGTTTCTTTTTCCTTTGCCTCATCTCTCTTTCCATTGGTTTCCCTGATCCTCTCCAGAAGCATTTTCTTTTCAGGAACGGAAATTTTAATCTCTTTAAACCGGAAGGCAGTAATAACAACTCTTGCTTCCTCCACCAGTTTCTTCCTCTCCGGATCCTGCTCTAACCAGTTATTCCAGTACAAAGCGGAGCCGGCATCCTGATTTGTTATCCAGTCACGGAAAGATTTGTCTGCTAAAAGATTATCTAATTCCCTGTTATTCGCTTCCATTCATGCTATTTCCTGTAAAGAGTCAGCCCCCTCACTTTTTCCACTATCTGAAAGCATTTTTTTTATTCTTTTTTTTAAACAGGTTAAACCGTAAAAGCTATACGATATTAATACCTGACAGGAAAGAAACAGATACCAGAGGAGGAAGGATTTTTCGTAAGGCACAAAAAGCTTTAGATGCAAGATTGTAGACATACTTCTGATCCAGTTGCAGCAACTGTGCTATTTCAGGATAAGACATATCCTGGTAAAACCGGAGATAAATAATTTCCCTCTGCCGTTTTGATACGGTGGACAGGCATCGCCGGATACTTTTAGCCAGGTCTTCTTTGTTCTGGTTATCTACCAGTTCATCAAGAAAAGAAGGAATAACTTCGAAGGAATTCCGGTCATAATCAACATCAAAAAAGGCAAAAGTTTTTTCCTTTCTCAGTTTTCGCAAAGCGCGCCTTTTGATACTTGAAAACAGGTACAGGCGAACGGAACGAATGGCGCCAAGCTTTTTCCTGCTACTCCAGAGATCGGTAAAAACATCATGAATCACATCTTCGACCAGAGACTTATCTGCCAGTAATACAGAGGCATAACGGTATAATTCGCCTGCATATTTCTGGTATATACTTTCGTAGGCAGTATTGCTCCCCTCTACAAATTGCTGCCAAAGGGTTAAATCATCATCAGGAGAAGCTCCCCCATACTGTACATTTAAAAAATTCCCCAATTTTCAGTGATATTTTAACAATAATAAAAAATAAAATTGTAAAATCATCTGATATTACGAATTTTATAAAGAAACACGCGCCCAACCTGCAGCTCTCCGGTTTTATCTGTTTTCAGAAACCACAAACCTTCTCCTTTCCCAAAGAAAGAACCAACTGCAGCCTCATTTACTCCTGCCATATTACCACATCTGCCGGCTTCAGCTCTTTCCGGCCTATCAGCACTTTTGCCTTTGCAGGCACCGGAATGCTTTGGTTTTGAGAGGAATAATTGAGTCCTATGCCGAATCCGTGCCTCCACTCCACCAGCACTCCTTCGGGAAGGTCTAAAATACCAATTCCGGCTCTCTGGTATACTTTTTTCAGGGCATCTCTTTCCAGTTTTCCATCATCAGTGTCAGGGCCAATATAGGTTACCGTTCCTTTGCCTGCTTTCCTGCTGATAACTGCGGGCTTACCTTTGTAAAACTGGTCGGTATAAGTTGCCCACACTTCTGTTTTATTATTAACCTCCAGTATATCTGCCCAGTTGTTCCATGCGTAACTTTGATTGTCCATGCTTACTATACTCTCACGCGACTCCGGCAGCAGGTCGTAAAAGATTTCCTTTACCCCTATAAGTTCATGCACAGGCGCGGCAAAGCGGGCCTCCCAAAGGTGCGCCTCCCTGTCTTTCTGGCCTGTTCTGCTGCTGAGCACCAGGTGGCCACCCTGCTCCACATATTTCCGCCACCTTTCCACCAGCTCCGCATCCAGCAGCTGATAGGCAGGCGCAATAACCACAGGGTATTCAGCTAAATCCTTAACTTCAGTTATAACATCCACCGGAGCACCAAAGGATTTTGCTGCACTGTAGTACTTTTTCAGGTGAGTCATGAAGTCCCACTGATTGGTTTGAGGCTGGTTTTCTGTTTCCCATCGGTTATCGGGATTATAAAGAATGGCGGTTCTGCGCGCGGCAAAGGCCGGCGGAAGTTTCGCTTCAGGCTTATAGGCTTTCCTGAGCTTATCAAGCTCTTTTGCCACCTGCACATATTCTTCTCCGGAACTGCTTACCTCCAAACCATCAGGCTTTAATATGCCATAGTGGTATTGCTCTCCTCCCGTCAGGGGCTGGCGGAAGCGATAATTACAAACAAACTCGTTCCCTCCTGCAAAAACGTGGTAAATCCACATTCTTACTGTACCTGGCATTGTTTGCGGGTTATACTGCCCCCAGTTTACCTGACCGGGCTGCAGCTCCATTACTCCCGTTACTCCTGTAATGGGCCTGAAAAAATCGTTGGCAAAGCCTATGCCTGCCGGTGCCCCCATCCTGAAGCCCTGCTCCCCTATGCCCATATCAAAACCAGCTACCAGGTACTTGGTATAAGTTACAAAATCAAGCTCCTTCATCCGGAGCGGATCCACCATTGAGTAATCGGCCATGAGGTTGGTGGTTACCCACTGGTCTTCAGAGATATGCTTTTTCAGAATCTCCTGCTGCATAAGCACAAAAGAGGCTGCCTCGTCGGCATGAAAACGTTTGAAATCGAGTATGGCATGCGGGTTTGGCTGTGCCACCAAAACCTTCCCGTTCGGAATCTGTACCTGATCGAAGCTATTGTAGGTAAGGCTCCAGAAGGCCGTTCCCCAGCTTTTATTTAAGGCATCAATGGTTTTATACTTTTCTTCCAGCCATTCCCTGAAGCGTTCCTGCGCATTATCGCTGTAATCAAACTTTCCATAGTGAGAAGGTTCATTATCAATCTGCCAGCCCCATACGGCTTTATTATCGCCATACCTTTGCGCCATTTTAGTTACAATACCTTCCACATACTGCCGGTACTTTTCGCTCGACCAGGATGCCTGCTGCCGGGCACCATGCTGAACGGTGCGGCCATCCTCATTCACCATCAGCACATCAGGGTGTTTTGAAGTTAGCCATACCGGAGGCGTTGGCGTTGGCGTACACATAATAACTTTCATGTTATTCATTTCCGCCAGCTCCACGGCCCTGTCAAGCCATGCAAAGTTATATTGTCCTTCCTCAGGCTCCATAGCTGCCCAGGCAAACTCGCCATAATGGGTAAAATCAAACCCCAACTCTGCCATTTTCTTTATATCCCGCTCCCAGTTCTGCTCAGGCCACTGCTCAGGGTAGTAATAAGAACCTACCAGCATCAGGTCTTTATCATTAAACCAGGCTTTTCCGTTCTGACCTTTTACAGGCCCGATAAGCCACACACCAAACAAAAGAAAAACAGACAGCCGGGGAAGCAAATTGAAAAGAAACTTCATGATTAAGATTTGATTTTTTACAATTCCGGAACAAAAAACTGCAGCACCTTAAAAAGGCAATACGTTTATGCAATTAAAAGCATAGAAATAAATTATACTATAGATAGTGTATATTTTACCCCGGTAATTGCAAAATAACGTTTCCGGAAATACAGGAAAGCTTATAACGGCCTTACTATTCTTTTATAAATGAGCTGCAGGTATTTATTGCAATTGCTCTTTTATGAGCGGCTCAAGCTCAGGTGAGAAACCGAATCCGGCATGTTTTACTATTCCCTCTTTATTTATAAGTACATAGAGGGGGACTGCGTTAACAAAGTACTGATTGGATACTGCTGGATTCCCCTTCAGTACCCGGTAATTCAGGCCCTTCTTATCCGCCAGTACTTTCACTTTTTCGAAAGATTCCGGGTCACTTACAATGCTCCAGACTTCAAAACCCTCATCTGAATATTTTTCTGAAAACTCCATCAGCTGTGGAATATTTTTCACGCAAGGGCCACACCATATTTCCCAGAAATCAAGGAGAATTACTTTTCCTTTCTGCTGAGAGAGTTTTGAAACAGTACCGTTAAGATCGCTTAGTTCAAAATCGGGAGCCGTTTTATTCAGAAGCCTCACCAGCTTATTACCCGTCTTTTTGGGTGCTGCATAAGAATAATTATCCGGAAGTTCCCTGCTCAGGAAAGGATCTTCAAACCGGGGATTGTTTACCTCTGCATTATATATAGCAGCTTTTGTCACCTGCTTTGCTCCCAGACTTTCGAGAGAATGATATTTGTAAAAAGGCAGAAATGTGCGGTTATCGATATGCAGTTCCTTATACCGGTTTGTTATATCATATTCTTTGTTTTCAGGGTACCCGAACCTGAGAATATACGAACTGTCTGTTTGAGTCATTGACAGCGATTGATAAGCCTTTTCTTTAAGTACAATTTCTTCCAGAACCATTTGTCCGCCTGTACTCCCCAGAACACCCCGGTGTATTTGTTCCCTGTCAATGCTGTATTCTTTCGTTTTAAGATTTACCTCATATATTTCATCTCCGTAGTAAATTACCTCTTTATCTAAATCATCCCTTTTTCCCTTAAACAAAAACCCAAACAAACTATCGGAGTGATCCCGTTTAAGAATACAATAGCCTGTTCTGTCCCATACCTCACCCGACAGAAAGGAATCCACTTTATGCATCCGGTAACTGAGATTCTCCAGCCTGCCAATTTCTTTATAGTACTGAGCGAGGACCTGTTCAGCTGTTATTTCAGGTCTTTTCATGGCTATCTCCTGCTTACAGCCAAAAACAGTGAAAAATAAAAATAACACCTCTCCAAAAATTACCTTTTTCATGACAGCTAATTAAAATGAGGAATAAAATAATTGCACTACTGCGGCACACTATATCACAACTTTCAGAAACAATATACAAATTTTCCTGAAACAGGAAATAAAATGTAAAGATTATGTCAGAGCAAAGCCCCCTCTCTGTAAATGGAGGTTCACTAAAACAGCTGAAGTTTCAGGCTTTGCTAAGCTCTTTTCCTGTAATTTTCCGGAATTAAATCACTTAACAATTTTTTTTACATAAGTTCACGAAGGGGCAGCCCGGAAAGGTCTGCCTGTAAGTTTTTCAGCTAAGTACCTGCAGACGGAGATTTTAACCGCGTCTGTACTGCCATATTGTACCTGTTAAAAGACGCCCGAACGGCCCATTTTCACAAAAGAGGAACCATCGGGCTGATTTTAGGAGGATGTAAAGCTCAAAGAGCCAGCGCAAACAGAATCCACATTGTTTAAATCAGCTTTTCCCAGGCCAGCAGGAAAGTATGTTTTATAATATATGTACCAAAATGGCCATATCCGCCTGATAAGGGGGAGCCTCATTGGCTAATTTTGGGCTGAAATATGGGATAAACCTGATTTAATCATCCAATTCCCCCCTGATCTATGAAAAACATCTTCATCATCATAAGCTTATTGCTTTCAACTGAAATATTTGCCCAGCAGGTTAATTCCGGATGGCCGGAAGCCCTGAATAAGGAACTGGAGCAATTTAAAGCATGCGGAAACAAACCGGAAAATGGGATTAACCCGTGCAGCATGTTTATCGGGCAGGCATTGACCACGGTTTATAAGATCGATGATTTTTATTCCAAGGATCTTGGCCGGCATATGCTGGTAAATGAAATTGCCCAATACCTGAAAAGCAGCAAAAACTGGACACTCACAGGGCCCGGCTATGAGCAACAGGCATTGAAGGATGCGCAAACTTCCGCAAATGCAAAAAAGGCTGTGGTAGCGGTATACCTTGATGAAAATGAAACAGGATTGGTATCTCTTATTCTGCCGGGCGAATTAAGATCATCCGGAACATGGGGATTACTGGTTCCTAACTCTGCAGCTTTTTTAGTGAATGATCCGGAAAAATCTTATGTAGGAAAAGGACTTTCCTTCGCTTTAGAAAAGCGACTGTTAAAGAATGTTTTGCTTTACACAAGGAGTTATTGAGTTTCAGAGGGGGTTGATTATGGGCCATACTGCCGGTATCTCCTTGAAGCTAATATCAGCGCTACCTTATTTCCCGGACAGCCTGCTTTTTTCTGCACAAAACCCAAACAATACCCTTGTGCTTGTAAAAAGATAATGGTATTTTACCTGTAGAATTCAATGTCGCACTTAAAGACTAAAGAAATGATACTTAAATTAAATTTCCTGATTCCATTCTTTGTTTTTATTTGTGCCACACACACCACTTTTGCACAATCGCAACAAAAACCAGATCCGGAGGTGGAGGCTTTTAAAAACAAGCTTAATCTGTACTTTTGGAAATATCAGAGAGCAGACAATTCCCCTATGCCTGTAAAGCCTTTGGATTCAACCGGATCAGATATGCCTACAGGTAACCTCAAATCCCTCATGATCGACAAAGAAGCCGGTTTAGCTTTTGATTTCTCAACAAAAAAGATATTCGACCAGCAAACTGAACTGGTCTACGATATGAAAACAAATATGATTTATAATCCTGAAACCGATGAATTCTTTGAATATGAAATACAGGACAAAGGCATTCTGTTCTACAGGAAATTAATTCCCGGTGGTACAATTGGCTATTTTGAGCCTGAAGGAAAGTAAACCACCCGTGCACCCCAGGCCTTTTCTGAAAAATTGTTTTTTATCTCTTTTCCGGCCACAATAACACCAAACCTGAAAAAGAAAAGTAAATTACAGAGGCAATAAATAAATCATGTTTTGGAGGTACAAGCCGGGAAGAGTTATTTCAGAGAGAAAATTATTACGCCCGTTTCAGGCTTTTTGAAAGAAGGAATCAGCCCAAAACAGCTGGCTATGGCTTTTTCCATAGGAATAGTGGTGGGAATAATTCCTCTTTTAGGCTGCACTACCCTTATATGCTTTGCCCTAGCCTTTATCCTGCGCCTTAATATGGCAGCTCTCCAGTTAACAAACTACCTGATATTTCCCCTCCAGCTTCTGCTGTTCATTCCATTCTTTCAGGCAGGCGGCTACCTGTTCAGTCCCCTGGATATACCTTTATCGGCAGGGCAGGTAAGCGAAATGATGAGTACTGATATCATGGGAGCTATCCGGCAGCTGTGGTTTGCCAATTTACAGGCTTTGCTGGTTTGGCTCCTCCTGGCTATCCCTTCTTATTTCATCTTATACTTTACCCTTTTGCATATACTTAAAAAGGCTGGCGCAGCCATTGAAACAAAGAAAAGTGAATAAAGGTTAAAAAAGGCCCCAGACACTGTAGCCCGGTTCATTACAGGAGCTCCTCTCCCCCGAACATTCCTTTGCAAAATCCATTTTAGTTTAAGCTTATTACCTGAACCCATAACAGGGAGAGAAGCCCTCAGGACATATAAAAACCCGGCAACTTTTTAAAATTACCGGGTAAGAATGTCTGTTTCAGACCTTCAGTATGAAAGAGCAGGCAATACCGCCACTCCTATTTTTTACGGAAATACAGCAGGGCAGCGGATGTGGCCACCGTTCCTATTACTACCTTCTGTATTAAACTTTTCCGGTTATATTTCCATTCAGCATTCATGCCTTTTTCAGCAAAAATATTAGGGAAATGGCCATGTTTTATATCATCAATAATCCCTTCCACTACATTAACACGGTCGGCAAGAATTAAAGGGAGCCAGTGCCCATAGCTGTTTTCACTGGACTTAAAAGCAAGGCGCCGGATCATGCCGCTTAATCCTGAAGGTGGTTCCGAGGTTCCGAATACGGCAGTAACATTTGGCCGCTCAATTGAATGAAGCACTTCTATATCGACAGGCTGCAAAGGCGGTCGGTCCCAGTTATACCCTTTTGTATCCTTTGAGCGGTTTCGCATAGGATAAGTAGGGTCATTCTTCGGGTCGGCATCAATGCCCCAGCCTTTTATATGTGAATGATCTTTAGCATTTATATTTTCCATAGTTATTCTATTTTACAGTTTGGCAGATGGTGGAATAAGTACTGGCTTTATACATTCATCCAGCTTTTCTGAGAAAATGCGATAGGCATCAGACACTTCCTCCAGAGGAACATGGTGCGTAAGGAGAGGCTTAGGATCTATTACCCCGTTTTGCACATGCTCTATGAGTTTTGGCAGCAGGCGTTTTACCGAGGCCTGGTTTGCCCTGATGGTCAGCCCTTTATTTACCACATTGCCAATAGGAACAAGATTATCGGTAGGTCCGTACACACCTACTACAGAAACTATGCCTCCTTTTTTAGCCGAATTAATGGCCCAGTGCAGCGCAGTGGCCGATCCGGCCTGCATAAGGGTTTTCCGGCCTGTAATGGTTTGCATTGCATTACCTGCAGCTTCCGCACCCACAGCATCAATAACCACATCGGCTCCCAGCGATTCAGTCGTTTTCTTAATAAAGACCACAGGGTCTTCCAGCGACCTGAAATTATATGCCTCGCACTGAGCGTAATTTCTGGCGAATTCAAGCCTGTACTCTATCTGGTCTATAATAATAACACGACCGGCACCAAATAACCATGCACATCTGGCTGCCATAATACCAACAGGTCCGGCACCGAAAACCACTACAGTATCTCCCGGCTGGATTCCTCCCATTTCCGCAGCCTGGTACCCGGTTGGCACCACATCGGTAAGCATAACTGCTTCATCGAGGGTCATGCCTTCCGGAATTACAGTAGGCCCCACATCGGCATAGGGAACGCGCACATACTCTGCCTGGCCGCCATTGTAGCCCCCTGCAGTGTGTGAGTAGCCAAAAATACCACCTACAGCAGTAGCCTGCGGGTTTGCTTCGTGGCAATTCCCATAAAGCCCCTGCTTACAAAAGGTACACTTGCCGCAGGCAATATTGAAGGGAACCAATACATTATCTCCAACTTTGAGGTTATGCACATCGGACCCGACTTCTTCCACCACCCCTGTAAATTCATGACCAAAGGTCATTCCCACACGGGTATCCGGTACAGAACCGTTGTATAAATGTAAGTCAGACCCGCAAATACAGGCGCGGGTAACACGGACAATAGCATCCTGAGGGTGCTGTATTTCCGGCATGGGCTTATGGTCCAGGCGAACCCTTAAAGGACCCCGGTAATTCATTGCTAGCATAAAAAATTCCTTCCTTTATCTAAAAAAATTAAACATCAGTAAAAAGGCAAAACACTCTTCAACAGTGATTTACCTTTAATCACCTACGGAACCATCTCCTGAAAGTTCCAAACATGCTCCGGAGTTCCTCAATATTGCCTCTGAACCCATTTGATGGTGGCTGCCTCAACTCATGATGTTGAGGTTCCGGATTTCTTCCACCGGAGTATTCCGGTATGTATAATAATTTTAGAACAGGTATAAAAAAGAGGCACCTTCTTCAGGAGACACTCTCCGGCTGATAAAAGGAAGCCCGTCTTTAAGCCCTTGATAAGCGACGGCCTGCATCAACTGTTCCAGTTTCTGTATTTCAGTTCCTCTCAATGAGAAAAAGGGCTATCTGCCTTTGCAGCCACACATTCCCTTCAGTCACAAATCCATTCCGGCTGTATCCACTTTCCCGTCTCCAACTACCTGAGCCGGATAAAGCGGCCATGCTATATTGTATGGTTCCAATTTCCGAAAATCCGAAAACAGTGAAATATCCTCAAATCCTGTTTCTCAGAATATTGAACTGCATTATGACTCTTTTAAAAAACTTTACACACCCCCACTACCCTCAAGCCAAAAGGAAATCTCACCATATTTTTTTTCATAGAATTGCAACCGTTTGAAACCGGTCTCAGGCAGGAAATCATTTATGTTTTGAACAAAATCAATATTTTTAAATAAACATTTTCAGGGCTAATTTATTGGTAATTAACGAAAATGGCCTAAATTGAAATCAATTAGCCTGAAATATTAAATAATAAGTGTATAATTTACCTTTATTAAAAAGGACTAATAATTGCACTTTTTTAATATTTCCGTCCTTTCACATTCAAATTACAGAGCTTGCGGGCAGGCGGGGCTTAACAGGATGAAAAGGAAGGCTGAATAAGTGGAAATGTAATTTAAATTACCTGTACTAAAGTTTTAAAAGCAAAAAAACTCATCAAAATGCAGAAATTTTTAGGAATAGATGTTGGGGGAACCGGCATCAAATGTGGGATCGTAACAACAGAGGGAGAAATTTTACATCAGGTAAAGTATAATACCATCGACATCAGAAGGATGCCCTCCTTTATAGATGGTTTCATTAACATTGTTAATGACCTTCTGATGGAGTTTCCGGAAGTTCAGTACGTTGGTATAGGTTTACCGGGAACGCTGAATAAAGAAAGGACCCATACTATTGAACTTCCTAACATTCCGGAGCTGAAGGATGTAAACCTTATGGACCAGCTTAATTCTGCATTTCCTGAGCATACTTTTAATCTGGAAAATGATGCTAATGCAGCTGCTTTGGGCGAATTTCATTATTCTAAAGAAGACATGCCGGGCAATTTGATGTTTGTCACTTTAGGTACAGGCGTAGGCGGAGCTGCTATTATTGATGGGAAAATATTTAAAGGCGGCGATGGCAATAGTATGGAGATTGGCCATATGATGTCGGAAGATGGGAAGCGCCTGGAAGAGCTGATTGGAAAAAAAGGCATATACTCCCTTGTCCACAACCGGCTTGGCTTCTATGCCGAAAGAACGAAGCTGTATGGTGAGGAAATGATCAATACCCGCCTGATGATTGAACTGGCTCATGCCGGCGACCCGCTGGTACTGGAGGTTTATGAAAAAGTAGGAACACTTTTAGGAGAGAACCTGGTATCACTGGTGAGGGTACTTGACATTAAAAACATATTGTTGGGCGGCGGAATTTCAGCAAGCTTTGAATTCCTGGGGCCAAAAATGCTGGAAATTATGCAGAAGAACCTCAGCCCATATTACACCAGGTCGCTTGTACTGAAAAAAGCAAGTCTTGGCAATGAGGCTGGCATCCTGGGAGCGGCCTCTCTGTGCTTCGATCCCGCAGCTGTTAAAAGCATCGCCGTAGAAAAGAATCGCCTATAATAAAATCTCCCCTAAAGGGAATAAAAATAATAAGCCACAGCACCGTCTCTGAAAAAGGCGTTTGCTGTGGCTTTTTTATTTTTACTTCTCTTAATTTTTCACTTCAACACCTGGTTCAAAGACACCTCTCCTGCAATCTTCCACAGGATAATTTTTTCTCTTATCCTAATCGGCCCACTTCATTTAAATCCGCCCACCGTTTCATAACACTATTCATTTTAATTTTGATGAATATTTTCAAAAATAATGCATTGTAAGGATAATGAAATAACAGGCTTTTTACAGACAAGCCCTGATGCTAAGTTTGGGCTGTGGTAATGAACGCCTAACCACCTTCCTTTCTTTTACTTATCCGGTATCTATAGGAATATTATTGCAATCTATTAATCACAATCAACAATTATTATCCGCAATTTTTAACAAAGTGCATTATGTTTAACAAGTTGAAACTATCTTTATTTGTGTTGATGGCCTCCGGCCTCATGTTATCATGTGCTGATGATGCCGCAGGTCCTGCCGGCCCACAGGGAGAACAAGGCGAACAGGGGTTACCAGGCGCTGATGGCCCGGAGGGTGCTCCAGGTGTTGGTGGCTATTATAAATTGGGCTGGCTGGAAGGAAATGTAAAAGGAACACGCCGGGATGGAACTGCTTTTGAGGAAGCCTTTAAGTTTGAATATACCGGAGACAATATGACAGGCTTCAGAGAGGAAGAAGGAAAAAAATATTTAGGTGTTTATCGTGGCAACTCCGATTACAGCAATTATTTATCCTTACGTCTATATAGGGACAGCAACAATAATTTTCTGCCATACTACCCATCTTACGCTGTTGAATTTCGGTTAAAGAAAGAGTTGGATGCAAACACCCTTTTTATGGTGGATGCTGAACCTTACTTTCTGGAGACAGAAAGTTATATCACTAATATTTCTGATGAAAAAAATAAGCTCTATAATTTTCGCAAAAGCTCCAATGGGAAAGTATACTTTACCACAAGCAGCTATAATGGACCTGCGACTGCGGATGAAGGAGTCTATTATTTTGAGAATACCACAAATAATCATGATTTATACTACAGCCGGACAACAGGGGCTTTAGTAGGTATATATAATAATGAGGCGCGGGAATACATTGAAGAAGGTGATTTATTTGACCTTTACAATCAAATTAAATACGCTTATAATAATGAAGCAGGTGGTTACGTATTTTATGATGTTGCAAGCGGAAATTCATTACATGAGGTGGTGCCTGCTATCCCTGCAGATGAGCTAACCATTTCAAACTTTACACAAGACGAAACTTCAGGAGTTATTACGTTTGATTACAATATTAAAATCAGTGGAAAGGGATTAAATTCCAGCAGAACCAATTCAACCCATAATGACTTAACCATTACAGGATCCTTTAACTCGGGAGGAAAGGTCTATAAAAACACTGCTTACCGTACCAAAAAGTAATCGAAGTAATTAAGCACATTTCAAAGAGGCAAAATCAGGCTGATACCTGAGTTAGCCTCTTTTTTTGTGTCATCCCCTTTACCAAAGCGGCCGGATATCGCCTATAATCAGAGGACTAAATTAAAAGGCAGTACACATGGAAATATCCAGGGCTTGTAATAGTAAAGCAATCTAAAACGCTTTTATCTCCATTATTTTCTGTTCAAATTCTTCATTAGATAGCAGCGACTTGTTTTTTACTTTTGTTTTATAGTTATAAATGGTCCTTACCGAATATTCCATAATCCGGGCAATTTGCTCATGATCCTGAATTCCTATACGGATAAGGGCAAAAATCCTTAATTCGATGTTCAGCAACTCATCATTTTTAGGGGTAAACCTATCCTCCTCTTTAAAATAAGCGTTAAAAACAGGAATAAAATCAGGGAATAGCTTCAGGAATATCCGGTCGAATCCCTTATAAAGTAATTCCCGCTCTTTTTTAAGATTGACCGAGTCCATTACATGGCCTATCTCGTCGTACTTCCTGCTCATGAGCTTCCTGTGAATGCTCTTTTTGAACTTGTCTATTTTCTCAAGATATTCGGTGTACATATTGAAAGAGTAGCCAATATACTCTTCTTTAATGCTGTTCGCCTCCAGGAGCTTTGCATTGGTTTCCTGGAGCATGGTATTCGTTTCCTGTAATTTATTATTTAAGGTTTGGAGGTTTACATTTGCTTCTGTAACCACCCGCTTTGCCTGCCTTAACTGCTTTAACTGCTTAAAAATAATAAAGGCAAATATTACTACCAATAACGACAGCAGCGAAACCGCAATGGAAAAAATCAACAAACGGCTGCGCTGGCTTTCCACTGTGGCAAGCCGCTCGCCTTCAATAACCGGAAGAATGGCGGCCACCTGAATTTTCCGTTGTTTGGCCCCGTAAAAATCCGCATCTTTCAGAGCCTGCTTAATATAGTCATAGGCCCTGCTTTCATCGCCGCTTTGGTACAAATATTCTGCCAGGGTCATCAGGGCCACCCCTTCCTTTACAGAGGCTTTCATATCGGCAATAGCTGCCCTGGCCATCATGTTTATCCCTTTTTCCACCTCTCCCCTATTGTAATAAATACTGCCCAGTGAATTCGCCGCCATGGCATACTGGTTCAGGGTGGGATTGAATTGCTCCAGAATCATCTGAAAATTCTCCCTTGCACCTTCTTCATCTGCTATTCCCTGCTTCATCCCTCTCATAGCATACCAGGGCAGCGTATTTTTTTCTAAAAGCGCAAGAGCTGAATCGGCATAGCTTTTTCCTGCTTCGGCATATAGCGGTGAATACCAGGTATCCTGTGTAAAGCCGGAAAGGTCGTAAAAGCTGCGCGCCATCAGGGAATAGTATTGAGTTTTAATACTATCAGGCAAAGGCGCAGGCTTTACGGTGTTTAAAGAATCCATTGCTTCTTTATACATTCCTGAAGAAAGCAGGGTATGACTTAACTGCAGTTTTGCATAAGCCTGCCGGGCCGGATCGTTCAGCTGCCTGGCTGTTTCCTGCAGCTTTACGGCATAGGAAAAAGCTGAATCATATTTGAATGGCCTGTATTCATTATGAAGCAGCTTATATATGTTAAACCTCTCCTCCGTGGAAAGCCTGTTTTCCCGTAGCCGGCTGCGCAGTTGTGCTATGCTCTCCTGCTTTTGGCTGATGTAAATCCCCTTGTTTTCAATTACATGGCTAAGTTCCTGCAGCAGACTGTCGGTTTGGGCAAAGGCTGCGGGCATATAAACCATGAAAAGAACAGTAAAAAGTAAATCCTTAAGTTTTATAAAGGTCATCTCGATAAGCTACATGAATTACCTGAAGATACTTCAATTTAGCTTTTCCCCAAATTAACTTTTTCATGTTTTCCAAAAGCATGTATACTCACAGTTAAAGTGATGATTTATTACTACTGCAGGCACCCTGACATTTCTGCCACCTGTATACCTGCAAAAAAACAGAAAGCCAATTTTCGATTGTGCCAGACAAAAAAATTGCCGCCCCTTTAATAAAAAGAGCGGCAACTTTTACTATTGAATAAGTCTGAAATTTTTAAAGCTTTTTAAGTCCTTTAGTCTGGCTTTTATCTGCTTCCACAAAGCTTATAGCATACCCTCCACCAGGAGCAACAAACTGAGAGAGCTTTGATTTGTTGTTGACAACAACCTTCCTTATCCCGTATGCCTGCGGATTTGTTTTGTAATGCGCATCTTTGGCATCTGCATAAATAGTGGCAATATAGGTTTTACCGGGTTCTAAAAAGCTGAAATTAATTTCAGAGGTACGTGACTGCTCTCCGCCCACGCTGCCCAGAAACCACTGCCCTGTATTTTTAGCTTTACGGGCCACCGTTACATATTCACCAGGCTCTGCCTCAAGATACTTACTATCATCCCAGTCAACTGCCACATCCTTTATAAACTGGAAAGCATCAGGAAACCTCAGGTAGTTCTCCGGCAGGTCGGCCGCCATTTGCAGTGGGCTGTACATGGTTAAATACAGCGCCAGCTGGTTGGCAAGGGTGCTGTTTACATGAGAATTATTATCCGGATTAACCTTGCTCAGGTCCATTTCAAATATACCGGGAGTATAATCCATTGGTCCGCCAATGAGGCGTGTGAAAGGCAGTACGGCTACATGGTTTGGCTTTGAGCCACCGAAAGCCTGATACTCTGTTCCTCTTGCCGATTCGTTACCGATAAGGTTCGGGTAAGTACGGGCAATTCCTGTTGGCCTTACCGCCTCGTGAGCATTTACCATTATTTCATATTCAGCTGCTTTTTCAACAGCATACTGGTAATGATTTACAATCCACTGGCTGTAGTGGTTTTCCCCGCGGGGTAAAATATCTCCCACATAGCCACTTTTTACTGCATCATAGCCGTTGTCTTTCATAAACTGGTACGCCTTATCCATGTGGCGCTCGTAGTTACGGACCGATGAGGAAGTTTCGTGGTGCATCATCATTTTCACACCCTTAGATTCAGCATACGCTCCCACTTCCTTTACGTCGAAGTCAGGGTATGGCGTAACAAAATCAAAAACATAATCTTTAGACTTCCCAAACCAGTCTTCCCAGCCAACATTCCAGCCTTCCACCAGCACTGCATCGAAACCATGTTCTGCAGCAAAATCAATATGTTTTTTTACATTTTCGGTGGTAGCGCCATGCTTACCATTTGGCTTTGCAATTGCAAAATCAGTAACACCAAGCTGCACTGAGGGATACTCGTCTGTATACGCCCAGGAACTTTTTCCGGTAATCATTTCCCACCATACACCAATATACTTAACCGGCGTAATCCAGGAGGTATCATCAATTTTACCCGGTTCGTTTAAGTTGTAGGTTAATTTAGAGGCCAGTATATCACGGGCATCGTCGCTTACTATTACTGTCCGCCATGGAGTGGTCCGCGGAGCCTGCATATATCCTTTGGCGCCTGTTGCATCAGGAGTCAGCCACGATTCGAACACCATATTCTTATCATCGAGGTTCAGGTGCATTACAGGGTAATCTATAAGTGCTGCTTCGTGCAGATTAATATACAGGCCATCATCCGTTTTCATCATAAGCGATGTCTGGACGCCTGTTGGTGAAAAAGACATCTGGGAAACGTTAGCTGTTACCGCCGTGGCCATCCTTTCCCTTATTTCCGAAAGCTTCGATTTCGTAAAATCATATTCCTGGGTGTCATAATCTCCCGGAATCCAGAAGGCGGTATGGTCGCCAGCCATGGCAAACTGGGTCTTTTCTTCTTCAATTACGAAATAAGCAAGATTTTTTTGCTCCGGAAACTCATACCTGAAACCTAAGCCGTCGTTGAACAGGCGAAACCGGATTAGCATTCTGCGGTCATTCTGCTCCTTTTGGGTTAAGGTAACCGCAAGTTCATTATAGTTATTCCGGATCGTTTTTACCTCACCCCAAACCGGATTCCATGATTCATCCACCGATTGTTGTCTGGTATCGGCTACTGTAAATCCTTCTGCAAAGGAGCCCGCATCTTTTGTTTCAAGCCCCAGCCTGCTCTGCTTTACCACAGGCTTCCTTTTGTAGCTTAAGCGGTAGGTGGGTATTCCGTTATCCTTCAACTCAAAGGTTAAGGTCAGGTTCTTATCGGGAGAGGTAATTTCCTGTGCACTCAGCTGTAGTGAGCACAGGCAAACAATTAAGAATAAAAATATTTTACGCATAAGGCTTTTGGGTTTGTTGGTATTTAAATTTCGTTTACCGGCAGTTTCAGAATTAAATATGAATAAGAAGTTAATCTTCAGCCAATCGTAACCGCTTTGTATCCAAAAGTACCCCCTCCTGCAGGCAACATCAATTTACAGCATTAAAAAGTAAATGAAAAAACGGCTAAAACTACTCTTACATGCTAAAAAAAGCTTTTTTAACCCTGTTTTTGCAGCAAATAAGTAACTCAAAAGTAAACCAAAAACTACCCGATAAGCGGCATTTCACAGACAGATTAATTGCCTTTGCAGAAAAAAGGGTTCTTAAAGTGTCTTTCAAATTCAGGTGCTCATAAAATTCAGCACGAAAAAAACCTCCTGCTCTCAGGGGAAGAGGTTCATTTCCTCTACCCTGCAACAGGAGGCCTTTTATTTTCAGCCCGGAATTTCTAAAGCTCCGGCTTGCTTATGCCTGCACTATAAGTGCTTTTTAAATCAGACGATTCTCCCAACCCTCCTCCAGGTTCTTTATGATGACTGAAGTGAATTTTAAACCTGTCTGGCACCAAATTAATTTTAAACTTTTGATACAGCTCTGCCAGACTGTATCAAAAGTTCAATCATTTTAATTATTGCCGCGGGCCAGTACCTTATTTTGCGGATAAACCAGGTCGAAGCGGTCGAGCTTCATTACCTTATCCCAGGCTGCCGCGAAATCTTTAACAAACTTTCCCTTAGCATCTTCGCTGCCATATACTTCGGCCAGTGCTCTTAACTCTGAGTTAGAACCGAATACCAGGTCGGCACGGGTGGCAGTATACTTCAGCTTGCCAGTTTTCCTGTCATAACCTTCAAACAGCTCTTTATCATCGGAAGCTGCTTTCCACTCAGTACTCATATCAAGCAGGTTTACAAAGAAATCATTGTTAAGCTGATCCTTTTTGTCTGTAAAAATACCATGCTTTGATCCGTCGTAGTTTGCATTCAGTGCACGCATGCCACCAACCAAAACTGTCATTTCAGGAACGGTAAGTGTAAGCAGCTGTGCTTTATCAACAAGAAGCTCTTCTGTTGAAAGTTTATATCTGGTTTTCAGATAGTTTCTGAAACCATCTGCCATTGGCTCAAGCAGTGCCATGGATTCAACATCAGTTTGTTCCTGAAGGGCATCCATACGGCCAGGTACGAAAGGTATCTTTACAGGGTAACCCGCATTGGCTGCAGCTTTTTCAACCGAAGCATCACCTGCAAGTACAATCAGGTCGGCCATAGATACTTTCTTGGATCCGGCGCTTTTATTGAAATCACTCTGAATCTTTTCGTAAACAGCAAGTACTTTCTTCAGCTGTGCAGGGTTATTTACTTCCCAGTCTTTTTGAGGAGCCAGTCTTATCCTTGCTCCATTAGCGCCTCCTCTTCTGTCAGATCCCCTGTATGTAGAGGCTGAAGCCCAGGCGGTAGTAACCATTTCGTTAATAGTCAGGCCTGAGTTCAATAATTTTGACTTTAGGTTTTCGATGTCTCTTGCATTAATCAGCTCATGGTTAACCGCAGGAATAGGATCCTGCCATATCAGGTCTTCGACAGGTGCTTCAGGCCCTAAGTAAGTAGTTTTTGGCCCCATATCCCTGTGTGTAAGTTTGAACCATGCACGGGCAAATGCCTCATCGAATAACTGAGGGTTATTATAAAACTTCTCAGATATTTTTCTGAACTCAGGATCCTCTATAAGTGCAATATCCGTAGTGAACATCATTGGCTTATGCATTTTATCCTTATCGAAGGCATCCGGAACCATCATTTTGGTTTCTTTAGGCTCCCACTGGTGAGCGCCTGCAGGGCTTTTAGTTAATACCCACTCGTGGTTGAAGAGATTAAAGAAGTACAGGTGACTCCATTTTGTTGGAGTGGATGTCCAGGCACCTTCTAATCCTGAGGTATGAGCATCTGCTCCTTTACCTGACTTGTGAGAACTTTTCCATCCGAATCCCTGCTCTTCAATACTGGCAGCTTCAGGCTCCGGACCTACCTTTGATGCATCTCCTCTTCCGTGGGCTTTTCCGAGCGTATGACCACCGGCGATCAATGCAATTGTTTCTTCATCATCCATTCCCATCCGGCCGAATGATATACGGATATCTTTGGCGGCAGCAAGCGGATCCGGCTTCCCGTTTGGTCCTTCAGGGTTTACATAAATCAGGCCTAATTGCACTGCAGCAAGCGGCGTTTCAAGCTCTCCCTCCTGGTAACGCTCTTTATTTCCTAACCATTTCTTTTCAGAACCCCAGTATACATCCATTTCAGGTTCCCAGCCGTCTTCCCTGCCACCGGCAAAGCCAAAGGTTCTGAAGCCCATATCTTCGAGGGCTACGTTTCCGGTAAGCACCATAAGGTCGGCCCATGATACTTTATTTCCATATTTTTGCTTAACCGGCCACAACAGGCGTCTGGCTTTATCGAGGTTGGCATTATCAGGCCAGCTGTTGAGCGGAGCAAAACGCTGCATTCCTGATCTGGAACCTCCACGTCCGTCGGCCGAACGGTAAGTACCGGCACTATGCCATGCCATCCGGATGAACAATCCTCCATAATGACCATAATCGGCCGGCCACCAATCCTGTGAATCAGTCAGCACTTTGCGGATATCTCCTTTCAGTGAATCGTAATTAACACTGTTAAATGCCTCAATGTAATTAAAGTCCTGATCCATCGGATCGGACAGGGAAGAATTCTGGCGAAGTATGCTAAGGTTTAACTGGTTTGGCCACCAGTCGATATTGCTGGTAGCATTCATGTTAGACTGGCTTTTCTTTGTAGCTCCTGAATTTCCATCAACTGCTGCCACTTTCTCATCTGCAATGATTTCCTGGCAGGCAGGCATCAGTACGGCAAGAGCTAAAAGCAGGTAAATTGCTGATAACTTTTTCATTTGGTTGTTATTTTATGATTGCGATATGAATGCAATAATACAGCTTTGTTCAGCAACAACCTCAATAACTTCAGTCGATAATATTTATAGTTTCATAGACTAAATCTATATGTAAGAATCCTGCAAACAGGAAATATCAGCCAGGAAAGCTTATTTTATTGATAATCAACTCATCGGGCAGCCCCATAATGAGGGGTTGATAAAAGAAGATTATATATAGAAATCACCGAAAAAAAAATCATTCCGGCTTTCTGCTCCTGTACAGCAGTTGCTTTCTTTTCCACAATAGGTTATTCCGGCAACCAAACCTGCTCATGAGGTTTGCATGCAGTGCGATTAACTTTTCCTGCTATTTATTCCAGCCAGATTTGCGATCCGGAACCTTACCATATACACACCGGTACCAAAACCGGAAATGTCTGCTTTTCAGTCCCGGGCATACACAAGCACGTAATGTCAATCTTCACTTACTGCCATTTTTATTGATTTAAAATTTCGTACCAAATGCATTTTTCATACCCGGGGTAATCTTTCAGTTTTGGATGGTTAAACTCTCCCATTTTAACCATTCCAATCTTCTTCATTACATTTTCCGATTTTTTATTGTTCAATGTGCAGGTTGAGATTACTCTGTTAAGCTTTAAGTCTCTGAATGCAAATTCCAGACACCTTACTGCCCCCTCCGTCGCATATCCTTTTCCCCAGGCAGATCTTTTTAACCGCCATCCGATATCTGTTGCAGGGGTAAATTCTGCTTCATAGTTCTGAAAGGCTAAACCAATAAATCCGATCAATTCTCCTGTATCTAAGAGCTCGGTTGCAAAATAGTTGTATCCATTCCTGTCGTAATGGCTTTGTAGCCGATCTATAAAATCCTTAGTCTCCTGTTGAGTTAATGGATTCGGGAAATGCTCCATAACTTCTGAATCTGCATTTATTTCCGAAAATTCAGGAAGGTCATCCTTTCTCCAGTTACGGAAGCCAAGTCTTTCAGATTTGAAAATATATTTCTCTTTCAATTTCCCGATGTTTGATTAGTAATGATTAACATCAGCCAAAGTACAATAAATCAATTATCAAAATCCAATTCAAATATCTGATACCTATGAGGTTGTTTATTATATAGAATTTGTGCATGAATCTTCAGGATCAGACCTGAAAACCTGTTTGTTTGGTTTTGTACGTTTTTTTCATCTTCTGATCAGGTAATAATTAATGCCAAACTGGAAAACACGGTTTGCTCCGGATTTGGATTCTCCCACTGCCTGTCCTGTATTATCCCGATCAATTGCTTTAATTAGTCCATCAAACCCATAAATATATCTTACTTCAGCAGAAAATTTCGAATTCAATAAATAATTTAAACCAAAAGCTGCTCCTATATCCGGTTTTTCAAAGTGGTCTGTCGTGTCGAAACTTTTTCCATCAAATCCTGAAGTAGCATTCATTAAATACCCTAATTCAGGTCCGGCAAGTAAAGTCAGTTTGTTAATTGGCTGAAAACCTAAAAGCAGTGGCAAGTTTATATAATGGAAATGAGTATTTCCAGGGTCATCAAATTGAGTTGCCGGAGTTTTACTACCTTTCAATGAATACAAGAGCTCCGGCCTGAAAATAAACTTTTTACTGATTTTCAATTCTGACAGTAAACCGGCATTCAGTCCTGCTTTCATTTTACTATCTCTCACTATGGAGGTAGTGTTAGTAAGATTTAGTCCTCCTTTTATTCCAAAGTTAAATTGTCCAAAAGCCAGTCCATTAAAAGAGACTAAAAGACAGAAGAGTATAAGGTATTTCTTTATCATATTTCAGGTGGTTAATACAGCACATATCAGGATTAAATATAGCAACAGCTTATATTAAACAGCCAGCTCACTATCCGCATACATAAAGGTTGTAAAGGGCAGTATAATTTGCTGTTCCAACAAATTAGCCGATGTTATTTTTGGGTTGTAACCCGTTTATCATCTTATTTTCACCAATTCTCCGTCATCAAACCCAGTTGTAATTGCCTTTGCGTTTTGTAAAAATGTCTTGTCCAATAATCCCTCTTTTTCTAAATCTTTCAACGATCTTTCGCTATAACAAGGGTAAAATCCCATGATTTTGTTTGAAGGTCATCAGGAAACCTAAGGTATCTGTATGGCTTTTCAGGTGGTTCAATTCATGCCCAATCATCATCCTCTTCAGAATATTCGAATCCACCAACAATATACAATATAAATCCTTTATCACTTTCAAATAGTCGAAATTGCAGGCAATCACATCAACTGGAGGTATTCCATCGAATCTCTCAATATTGTTTAGCCAATCTATGAATTCTTTTTTCACCTTTCAAGCTTTGTGTGGTCTTAAAATGGGTTAAAACGGTTTTAAAAAGACAACAAACTTGTGTTTTTATCTGATAAAGTCTTGGTTGTTTGCGGGAGGCAACTTATGCCTTTTAGTAAATAAATCCAAACGGTCCATTGGTAATTGTAGCCGGGTATAACTATTAGCCCAAAAGCTGTAACTGCATATATTTTAAACCTGCCATTCCGCAGCTGTTAATTTTCCACTTGCAAAATTCATTAATTATGCCCTGCAGTTAACCATGCTACCACAGGGCCCTCAGCCGGAGCTTTCAGGGAAACCACCTTCCCTCCGGAAATCTTCTTTTTAGCAGGAGTAATCTCTCCTGTATGCGGATTTATCCAGTTCAGGGTATAGCGCTTTTCATCATCCTGTAAATCTATTTTCAGCTCCGGGCTTTCGGAAAAGAGAATGTAGCCGCGTCCTTTTTTACCTGATATGTACAGCTCCGGATCCTGCCGGTTCTGTTTCAGCGGTTGCATATGAGCTGCATCTTCATGAAATTTCTTATTGCCGATTACAGGAATCCGGGCCAGAGAGCCGCCACCCATAAAGACAGCCCATTCAGATAATTCTGCTCCACCGCGGGAATAAACAATTGCTTTTTCGGGGTACATGGAGCGAAACTCCTGTACGGCACGGTAAATCTGATCAAAGGAAGTTTCTCCAACCTCAAGTATACGTGCATACTGGCGCTGGGCAAGGCTCACTCCTCCTGCGGGCGCATATAAGCTGCCGTCTTTCCTGTACTGCCATTGGATTACATCAATAACATCGACCAGAGCTGCGCGTTCCGGATCGTTCAGAATGGCATCCTGCACCTCTTTAGTTCCCGGAAGCATTACCATTACATCCTGCCCGCTTTCCTTTTCCCAATTCCCTATTACATCCAGCCAGAATTGAACGAAATGCAGCGGACCTGTATACTCCACCCCAAGGTGATGAATTACATTGGTGTTGTCTTCAAAATTCTCCAGGCTTTTCCGGATGTAAGCCCGGTGAAGCTGATTACGCACCACATGGGTGGTATCATAAAATTCTTCAGCCATGTAAATCCGCTTATCACCCGCATAGGCCGGATTTTCGGCAAAGCCTGTATTGTTGATGTTGTTGGCTGTTCTCCAGGGGTAATCAGCCCAGTGCGCTCCTTCTTCAATAATATTATGCTGCAGGTAATGCTCCTGAATAAAAAGAAGTCCGTTTTGATCTGCCAGGTCAGCAAACTGCTTCAGCCGGAGCCAGTACCAGCTGTTCCATCTGGTAAGATCGTATTTACTCAGCCTGTCGAAGGCCTCACCCTCTCCGCTCCTGCTGAATGGCTGCTCGTAAAAAGGTGTCCAGACATCGGCATCGGCCCGGCGGACCCGCGCATGGTCGTCGCGCCGGCGCTCGTACCAAAGGGCCGGAAAGCTTTGCATGGCAACCACATTATTCCTGAGCATATCACTTACAAGAGTATCTAAATTATCGGTGAGCCCTCTGCCCGTCCGCCCCGGCACAAAGCGGACAAGATTTGGCGGTGCTTTAGCCATGTCGCCGGGCCTTGTGGAGCCCCGCCACATGGATGTGCGGTTTTTTCTTCCTGTCAAAGCCTGTCTGCCCCGCACAATCCACCCGTTCCTGATGGAAACAGCGGGAGCCTTTTCAGCTTTTTCAGCTTTAGCATTAATTTTTATCTTACTTATGCTTCCCGCTCCGGATACATCTGAATGAATCGGGTACTTCTCAATCATCCTGTCAATCCAGGTATCCATAGTTAAATCCGGCGTTCTTGCCTGTTCACTCAGCTCTGCTGCCAGTTCTGGAGAAGGCGCAGAGGTCCGGGTGGTTTTATAAGTGAGTATTTTTTCTTCTTCCGGAGATTTTTTACCCGTACGGGCCTGCAGCTGAGCGTAGAAAAAGCTTTCCGGCTTTACAAAAGAGTTGGCCAGTTCATGGTGCCCGTTTCCGTACCCCTGCCCCCAATAAGCATAGGTCCAGTTTTGTGCACCCGGAGGAGCCGGCAACAATATTTTAGCCGCCCGCGATTGCCAGATAAGGGAGTTGGCGGCACTCCATCCGCCTCCCTGCCCGTCCACATCACGGTATGCCAGGCTGATTGCTCCCCCATCAACCGTCAATTTGTCGAACAGCACACCACTTGCCCAGCCACCAATGGCCCCGCTAAAATTATATGGCATATAGGAGTAGCACTGCACAAAGGCATTAGGGCCGGGGGTGGTAAAACCAACTGAAAAAGCATGGTAGCCAAATTCAGCATAGCAACGCTGGAAAAGCACCTGCTGCCCCAGTGTGTGAAAGGAATACCGGCGGTGGTTCCCCACCTCACCCACAGGAGCCAGCGATTTACAGTCTTCAACCGTAATGCGCCCGGCAGTTTCCCAAACAGCTACAGCAGAACTCACAAAGTGCTCTGCCACCACACGGCGCACCCAGGAGTCGCGGACATTCTCCAGGGTAACAGCCATCCAGCGATGGTTTTCGTCTTTGGCATTCGTTTCATCATAAGCCGATATGCACCTGAGGTTTTCCACACCTACGTTTCTTATCTGCCCCTCCCAACGATATTTGGCCACATTGCCTCCTCCGTATTGTGGGTCGAGGGAGTTTGTAAGCGGAACATCAAGGATAATAGCCTCCTGTGAAACAGCAACCACCTGCCGGTACCAGTTCTGGTCGAAATCGCCTGTTTTCCAATGAGTAAGCGGGTAATCTACATAAATCCCGATTTTATCGGCCCCGATATCCTCAATCCATTCCTGGGTTGAGGGCCTGTTAACAATAACGTGGTCCCCTGCTTTAAAAGAATGTCCGTTTTTAAAGGTTAATTTATTTGTGTTAACCGGAAAGTAAGTTTCCGCCAGCTGAACAGCTTCCTCTGTTTTCCTATTGTCAATGCCTGCAATTCTTATAAGTGTTTCCCTGTCTGTACCTGTTCCGGACAATATTGTTCCATCCCTGCCCGGGCCACTGCCCCGTAATACCACTCCCGAACTGCTTATGGTTAATGACCCTGCAATTTTAAACGTGCCTTTCCCCAGCAGAACAGCACCACGAAACCCCTGCTTATCCGGGGGAAGGGAGGCTACATAATTAATAGCTTTCTGGATGCTCTCTGTAGCATCGCCTTCAGGCGCAGTTACTGTCGCCCTGACCTGTACATCCGGAATGGGTATTTCAGAAAGCATATAACCGCAATAAGAGAAATCCGGTACCCTGTCGCCATTGCTGCCTGCATAGTAGCTTATCTTTCCATCTGCACTTATCTGTACAGGAGATTCAGCTGTTGTTTTAGTTTGGGCGTATATAAATTCCGGAAAAATTAAAGCCAGCAAAACAGCAGCAAAAGCCGCCCGGTAATTTAAATCCATATAAGTACTTTCCTTTTAGTTCAGATCCGAATTGTTAATTTACTGTATTTTGTACTGTAATATTTTAAATCATCCTTTTATTTCAAGGGCAACTATATTCATTGAATACCCAAAGAGCTATCATTTCACCGGTATTAACGGCACCAGAAACAAAGAATCATCAAGCTGCTACATTTACCTTTCCCCGGGGCGAAGCCTCCACAGTAACAGCCAAACTGCAAAGATAACAAAATCACTTCCCCGAAACGCCTGCCCCTCCGGAAACAGCATCTGAAATTAGCAATAACAAAAGTTTTAATATTTTTTTCAAAAGCAGGACAGTACAGGACAGTTGAATGTTTACGATTTTCTAAATTTTCAATGCAATCGTTTTCGCATGATGGATTCTTTAATATATTATTAATTTTTTCAAACACATTAAGCATTATGAAAAAAGCGGGAGCCTGCAAACAAGCTGAGATAAAACGAGTCGGATTGTACTTTTCCACTATCCGGAAAGCGGCAGTTCTTCAACAGTTACCTGTAACTGAAAGAAAAGAAATTACCACTTACGCCGGAAATTAATTTTTTTCGGACCCTGATTGCAAACGTTGTCATTTTTGCGGCTGCCTTAATTATCATCAATAATTTCCCAAAGCTGCACCGGCACCTGTTTACCTTAGCTGATTAAAAGCCTGAGCAGCCGAAGAATTAAAAGAAATTACACCATAATTTTTTCCAATCCCCATCAGGGTTTGGTGCTGCTGATTATAACAAGAATTTTTTATAACCAATAAATTTTATCCTATGAAGCAATTTTTCTTATCTCAACAAAAAAGATGGCTGAACTCCGGGAACAGGAAATTTTTAAGATCCAGGGATATATCACTCCTGGTGATAGCTTTCCTCTTTACCCTCCCAACGCTCATTTATGCGCAGGGAACAATTACAGGAAAGGTTACATCGGCAGATGATGGCAGCGCCTTACCGGGGGTAACCGTATTAGTGGAAGAAACCGGAAATGGTACGGTAACAGACCTGGAAGGGAATTATAACCTGCAGGTGCCCGACGGAAGTGGCACACTTGTTTTCTCTTATATCGGCTTTAATACGCAGAAGTTAAAGATTAATAACCGCTCCCGAATTAATGTAAGCCTGGAAACTGATTTTAAAGAGTTAGATGAAGTGGTGGTTATTGGTTATGGTACAGTAAAAAAAAGTAACGTAACAGGCGCTATTGTATCAGTAGAGTCAAAAGAGCTCAGGCAGGTACCCAGTACAAACGTAATGGAAGCGTTACAGGGAAAGATTGCAGGTGTGGACATAACAAGAAGCAGCGGCAGCGCAGGAGCTCCCATTAATATTGCAGTTCGTGGCAACCGCTCACTTACCGCATCGAATGAACCCCTTTTTATTGTTGATGGAATTCAGTACAGCAATATCCAGGACCTGAACCCTAACGATATTGCATCAATGGAAGTACTGAAAGACGCTGCTTCAACTGCAATTTACGGATCCAGGGGTGCAAACGGAGTAATTATTATTACCACAAAGCAAGGGGCTGCAGGCAAAACGAAAATCATGTTTAATTCCTATGCAGGTGTATCACAACCGGTTAACTACCCTCAGGTTCAGACTCCGGAAGAGTATGTAGCTTTACGGAGAGAGGCATACCGCACCACGGGTAACTGGAACAGCCCTGCCGACGACCCTGATATTTTTAATCCCTATGAGCTGGAGCAGCTTCAGAATGGTGGTGGAACCATCTGGTCGGACCTGTTCCTTAAAGATGGCTTCCAGCAGGATTACCAGCTGGGTGTATCTGCGGGAACAGATAAAACGAACATTTATGTTTCCTTAAATTACTTTAAAGAAGAAGGTGTTCTCCGGCTGGATAAGCTGAACAGATACAGCATACGGGCGAACATTGACCATTCGCTTTCCGATAAAGTAAAAATTGGTATACAAAACCAGGTAACATCCTACGATCAGGACATCCGGCAGGATCCGCTGAATATCGCTAACAAAATAAACCCCTTATTGATGCCTTATGATGAGGAGGGTAATGTGGTGGCCTATCCGAATAATGGGAAGGATATTAATCCTTTGATGGACGAACAGCCAAACAACTATGCACACAATGCCCGTACAAACAGGGTGTTTTCAACGGCCTACATTAACTATAAAATTCTTGACGGGCTGAGCTTCAGAACCAATTTGGGCGTTACCTTAACAAATTCCAGAACAGGTATTTACAGAGGGTCTGAAACTGTTGCAAGAAATGGTGCAATGGCAGAGTCGGTTTATGAAACCAAAATGAGGACCCAGCTGAACCTGGAAAACATACTGAACTATTCTAAAGAAATAGAAAACCACTCTTTTGGACTTACAGCTGTTCAATCCTTACTCAGGGACCGGAATGAAGAACAATCTGCGCTGGGAAGAAACCAGCTGTTAAATTACCAGCTTTACTATGCACTGGGTAATGCTAATGACCAGGTTTCCATTAACAGCAGGTACATTGCCAGCAGTCTGGTTTCTTTTACAGGGCGTTTGCAGTATGGATTTAAAGATAAATACCTGCTCATGCTAACCGGAAGGTCTGATGGCGCCTCCCAGTTAAGTCCCGGCAGAAAATGGTCTTTCTTTCCTTCGGTATCTGCAGCCTGGAGAGTTATTCAAGAAGATTTTATGGCCGGTTATGCAGGTTTTTCAGACCTTAAGCTGAGGGCCAGCTATGGTGTTGCAGGTAATGCTGCAGTTGATCCTTATTCCACCCAGTCGTTACTTACAAGGATTCCGTTTGGCTTTGATGAAACTCCGGCTTACGGATACTCAGTCAGCAGCCAGATTGGAAACGATGCACTTGGCTGGGAATATACAACCACTTATAATATAGGACTTGATTTCGGATTATTCCGGAACAGAATTACCGGGGTAATTGATGCTTATACTTCTGAAACAGACAACCTGCTGCTGGCAAGGTTCCTGCCCCCCAGCTCCGGTGTTTCACAGATTATTGAGAATGTAGGCAAAACCCGGAACCGGGGAATTGAAATAGGACTGAATGCCATTGCCATCGAGAGAAATAATTTCAGCTGGAGTATAGGAGCAAACTGGTTTACAAACAGGGAGGAAATTCTGGAACTAAGTACAGGAGCGAATGATATTGCTAACGGCTGGTTTATTGGCTACCCTACCCAGGCTTTTTACGACTACGAGAAAACAGGAATATGGCAGGCAGATGAGGCTGATATTGCTAAAGACTATGGCCAGGCCCCCGGAGATGTTAAAGTTAAAGATCAAAACAGGGATGGGGTAATAGATGCCAACAACGACCGTGTTGTATTGGGAACCAACCGGCCAAAATGGACTGCCAACCTCACCAACAACTTTAAGATTGGTAATTTCGACCTGAACGTTCAGTTATATGCCAGGTGGGGGCAGATGATGGAATATGAGTACGGTGCTAACTATTACGATCCTTCCGGTACAGAAAACAGCTTAAAGCATAACTACTGGACTCCGGAGAACCCCACAAACGATTACCCGAGACCAAACTCAAGCCGCACCAGATTCGGAACCCTGTACTACTCGTCTCTTACCTATCAGGATGCTTCGTTTGTAAAGCTGAGAGGAGTTACACTGGGCTACACCATTCCTCAAACCATCCTCGACAGGTTTTCAATCGGCCAGTTGCGCCTGTATGTTACCGGCCGGAATGTTTTTGTACTCAGTAAGGTGGAAAACTATGACCCTGAACGTGGCGGGGCCACAAGTAATCCTATTCCCCGCTTAATTGTAGGCGGAATAAACCTTGAATTTTAATTTCAACCACAAACTTCAAAGACATGAGATTCTTAAATAAATATAAATTTCTTCTTTTAGCAGCATGCCTTGGTTTAACCTCCTCCTGTGAGCAGGAGCTTGAGGAGTATAACCCGTCAGGATTAACACCTGATGCTGTTTATACTACCCCTGAAGGCTTCGAATCTTTGGTAAATGCCTCCTATTCCTATACACGCTGGTGGTATGGAAAAGAAGAAGGTTATGGCTTATCCGAAATGGGAACCGACCTCTGGATGCCCGGCGTAGACAACCGCCATATAGAAATAATGTCCTATAACGGCTTACAGGGAAACCAGACTTTTGTTAATTCCCTCTGGACGAAATTATATGAAGCAGTTAATGTTACCAATATAGGACTTCAGTACGTGGAAGAATCAGGGCTTTCTGCTGAGCAGCAAACCATAAGGGAAGCCGAGCTCCGCTTTTTAAGGGCTTTTTATTACTGGCATATAGTGGAAACCTGGGGAGGAGTACATTTTACAACAGAACCTACAGAATCGGCCCAAACAACTGCAAACCGGACGGATATAAATAAGTTTTATGAGGACATAATTATACCTGATCTGGAATTTGCAGCTGCAAACCTAGTCTATCCTGCTCAGCATTACGGCAGGGCAACGAAACCGGCTGCAGAAGCCTTCCTTGCCAGGGTACATCTTACACGCAAAAATTACGCTGAAGCTTTCAGGCTTGCTGATAAAGTAATTAATGAGTATGATTTTTCACTGGTACCTGAATATGCAGACCTGTGGGATATGGATAATCAGAAAAACAGTGAAGTGGTATGGGCGGTAACTTACGCGACTGACCTTAATCTTAACGACAGAAGAAATGACATTACCTACCCTGACGGGCACGGAAACGGAGGAAATAACGGCCACTTACTGTTCTTATCCACTTATGACCGGAACGGTACTTACGGAATGATCAGGGATACAGAAAACGGCAGACCTTATGCCCGCTATATGCCGACCCGTTACCTGCTCGAAATATTTAATGAGAATATTGATTCGCGCTACCATGGTTCTTTTAAAACAGCCTATTTTTCCAACAAACCGGGGGAGTATACCAAGGTAGTAAATGGTACCGAGGTAAAGGTGACATTAGCCATGGGAGATACAGCTATTTACACTACAAAACAGGTAATTCCTGATGCGGTTGATATGGAGAAAAACTACCTGATTTACGACATCAACGATATGTACAAAGCAGACGGAAGAATCAATAATAATAAACAGTATGTAACACTCAGTAAATTTATTGATCCTACCCGTGGCTCGATTCAGGAGCAACAAAGTGCACGCGATGCTTTTGTTTTACGCCTTGCAGAAATGTACCTCATTGCCGCTGAAGCAGCATTTTTGGGAGGGGTAGAAGGAGGCGCTTCCACCGCAGCTGAATATGTGAACGTGGTTCGGGAAAGAGCCGCCTACCCCGGAGAAGAGGAAGAAATGAGGGTTGAGGCAGCTGATATTTCTTTAGCCTTTTTACTGGAAGAGCGTGCCCGGGAGTTTGCCGGGGAACAACTCCGCTGGTTCGATTTAAAAAGAACAGCTACTTTGGTTGAAAGGGTAAAGGCTTATAACCCTGAAGCGGCCTCTTTTATTAAGGACCATCACATTGTACGTCCAATACCGCAGGTACAGCTGGATGCCGTAACAAACAAAGAAGAGTTCACTCAGAACCCTAATTATAATTAAATAAGGTAACAGGAAGGGGAGTGTGATTCACTCCCCTTCCTTTATTTTATCCTGAGGCCGCCTTATACTACTTTACCTTTGTCTAACTTCAGGTGAAAATTCACACAATCAGGAATATCATCTGCATAATGAGAAACAAAAATTAAAGTCCTCTCTGTGTTTCCGCAAATTTTGTCAATAATTTTTTTAACCTTTTCAGTCTGGTATTTATCCAGACCCTGACACGGTTCGTCGAGGATGAGTAATGGCGGATTTTTCACAAGTGATCTGGCCAGTAATACCAGGCGCTGGTCTCCTAAAGACAAAGCATTGAACTTCCTGTCTTTAAACTTTAAAACATCAAGCGCTTCCATCCAGGCTTTAATCTGTCCTTTCTGAAATCCTGATATTGCCCCTGTAGCACCAATCTGATCATGGATGCCTGAAGCCACTACTTCCTTACAGGATATTCCTCCTGAACTTACAGAACGGTAACCCTGGCCGGTTTCTGCCAGGCTTTTCGCTTCCACTCTTGTGCTTTCATCCCTGAGAAAATACAAATGAAGTTCCGGCGATACATAACCTATTTTCTCCTTTATTTCCCATATGCTTTCACCGGATCCTCTTTTTTTATCAAAAAGGATAATTTCATTGTTGTAAGCCTGAGCATTATCAGCATTAATCAGGCTGAGAAGTGTAGACTTTCCGGATCCATTGGGGCCTGACAACGACCAGCACTCCCCTTTTTTAACTTTCCAGTTTATAATATCTAATATTGTTTTCGATCCAAATTTTACTGCAACATCCTTCATTTCCACTGCTACAGTAAAATCGCCTCCCTGCGACTTTTGCAAATGTGCAGGAAGAAGCTGTTCCCTGACAGCAACAGGGCTTTCCTTTTTCACCCCCTCATAGGATTCAGAAGAAAAAACACCTCTTATGGTTCCGGCTTTCATTTCAATAATCCGGCAATCAGCTTTTGGAATTTCATCAGCCGGACTGATAATAATAACAGTGATACCGGATTTAATGAAATCATTGATAATTTCATGGAGGAGTTTTCGTCCCTGTACATCCAGGCCAATAAATGGGTTATCCAGCACGATCATTTCAGGCTTTTGCAGCAGTGCCTTCGCAATTTGCACCCGTTTCCCTTCGCCGCTGGAAAGTTCTATAAGCCTGCTGTTCAGGACATGGGTAATCTGCAGTTTCTCCGCAATATCAGCTATTTCGCTTTCGACCCCTGAATGTCCGGTTTGTAAAACTTCTATAACTTCAGGCACATTCGAACCATAATTATGGTCAAACCGCTGCTGGTAATAAGACCGGGTGGTAAAAAGGTATCTGAAATCGTGCTGCTGGCTTATAAAAACCGCTTTAAAATCTGAAGGCACAAAAAATTTAAGCTCTCCACTGTATACCGGAAGCAAACCGGCAATTAATTTTCCCAGCAATGTTTTACCACTACCTGAAGGACCCGTAATGATATAAGAAATTCCTTTTTCAATAGTGAAGGTAAGCTTACTGAGCAGTATTTCACGCTCTGTCCTTACTTCAACATTTTCCGCTTTTAAAATCAGGGGCATCAGCAAAATGGTTAAGGTTTTTTATGAAGCTCTTACGTTCCGGAGAATTGAATAGCCTTTCAGCTAAATTGTTTAGTTAAAGATAAAAAAATTAAAAACACAGGAAAGGCCTATCAGAATTTTCACTTCTGAGATGGATCCCAGCCATCATCGCCACTCAGGATATTCTTTACCGTATAAGCCCCAGCCTCTTTTTTGCTCAGCTGCTTCGACCATTTTACCCGCTGCCCAGTATTAGCGCCTGAGCCTTTGTTTTGGTACTCAGCATAATAAGCTGTTTGATCGCGGTTTGTACTGCCCCAGTTGCTCCATCCTTCAGGAATAATATGAGCTCCTAAATCGCTGTACAGAGAAACGACTTTAGCGTAATCCCGCCATGGGCGGCCCAGCGACACTTTCGTTACCCCATCTTTGGCCGTAAGTTTACAATTCAAAAAAACAAAGCCGAAGGATTCATTTTGGGGTGTGCTGGCTGCAGTGATATAGGAATCGCTCAGGCTGTGTATGGTGCAACTGTCGAAAACCGCAATTCCTTCTCCAAAAATAAAATCGGTTGTACCTTCAATAAAACAATTTTTATAATACTGTCGGCTACCCTCTCCGGCAGCATACAGGGTATCCTGGTGGCCCTTTATTTTGCAGTTAAGGAAACGGCTGCGGTCACCTTCCACATGCAAAGCAACCGCCTGCCCTACCGGACCTGATGAATTAATGATAGTAAGATTCTCTGCTGTAAAATCATTTGCCTCCACTTTCATTGTGTAGGTATGGAAGGTACTGTTCCTGCCAAGATCAATTTTATCGAAGTAATCGTCATAAGTAATGATGGTTTCATCCCTGTCCTCACCCCTGAGGGTTAATTTTGTATTCCAGGAATACACTCTTACTTTTTCCTTATATTCTCCTTTTTTAATATGGATAATAACAGGTTTGTCCGGGAAGGCTTTAGTGGCATTAATTGCTTCCTGAATGCTTGTAAAATCTCCACTCCCATCCTTAGCAACGGTCATTTCATAATCCACCTGAGCCTGCACAAACTGCAGCAGTACAAGCAGGTTAATAAACAGCGGCACTAACATTTTCCTTATTATCATCTTTACGTGTTCGTTTAGTTATAGAGTTCTTTTCTTAAATATCAAATTCAGCTGCTTCCTTTTCCTGTTAAGCGAAATAACTGAGTGTTTTCTTATGTTTGCCGGGAAGCTTTTTACTTGCCGCAGCCGGAAGTTTACAAATGAACATCCGCTGCACTGCTTTATGCTCATCTACTTTGTGGCAAATGTATAGGATTTCCCTGCTTCAGTTTTAAAGTCATATTCATAAATTTTCTTTAAAGCGGGTCCTGCTATTTTAGCTTCGCCGTTAATAAGAGGATCTTTAATTGCCGCCACCCGGTAAAAGAAATTAGGGTTTTCACCTTCAGCTGCCTGCAACCCGGTATCTCCTTCCATATTCAGGGGATGGTAAGTTCTGATCCTGCAGTTACCCCCGAGGGAGGAATGAATGGTAAAGGATTTAAGTTTCCCCTCTTCCCAGCTGAGGCCTGTTTCAAAGCCTCCTCTTGCCCTTAAACCTTTTACCTCACCAGCCGGCCAGGCATCAGGAAGGGCCGGAAGCAGGTGTATTGCTCCATCATGCGTCTGCATTAACATTTCGGCTATACCGGCAGTACAGCCAAAGTTACCATCAATCTGGAAGGGAGGATGCGCATCGAAAAGATTCGGATAAGTGCCGCCGCCTTCTCCCTTTTCCACTTCACCTGCCGGTGTCAACTGGTCCTGAATCAGCTTATAAGCTCTGTTACCATCCAGCAACCTTGCCCAAAGGTTTACCTTCCATCCCATAGACCAGCCGGTAGATTTATCTCCCCGGGCAACAAGGGATGTTCTGGCTGCTTCAAATAATTCAGGGTGCTGGTAAGGAGATATCTGGTTACCCGGGTAAAGGCCGTATAAATGAGATACGTGCCGGTGTTTATCTCCTTCATCATCCCAATCGTGCATCCACTCCTGAAGCTGCCCCCACTGCCCTGTCTGCATTGGTGGCAGCCGGTCCTGCATGGCCTTTACGGTATCTCCAAATGCCTTGTCTGTATTTAAGACTTCAGAAGCCCGGACCAGATTTGAGAAAACATCAAAAACAAGCTGGTTATCCATGGTGGTTCCCGCGGCTATGGTTACTCCGCTCTGGTGTGCATTTTCAGGTGACATGGACGGAGCCACCACCAGCCACTTATTCTCAGGTTCTTCCTGCAACACATCCACATAAAACGTTGCAATACCCTTAAGTATCGGATATACCTCCTGCAGAAATTCCTTATCGCCGGTGTACAGATAATGCTGCCACAAATGCTGCGTAAGCCAGGCACCTCCCATTGGCCACAAACCATAATAGGCACCATCTACAGGTCCGGAAATACGCCAGATATCTGTATTGTGATGCATATTCCACCCTCTTGCCCCGTACATTTCTGATGCACTTTCCTTTCCGGTCTCTGATAAATCCTTCAGCATAGCGAAGAGGGGCTCATGCAATTCAGAAAGATTCGTGACCTCCGCAGGCCAGTAGTTCATTTCGGTATTGATGTTGACTGTATACTTACTATCCCAGGGAGGGGAAACTTTATCGTTCCAGATGCCCTGCAGGTTTGCCGGCTGGCTCCCCGGCTGAGAGGATGATATTAAAAGATAGCGGCCAAACTGAAAATAAAGGGCTACAAATTGCGGATCATTGGCAGATGTAAATTCGTTCAGCCGTACATCAGTAGGTTTATGAACAGAATCTGTTACACCAATATTAAGCGACACCCTGTCAAAATATTCCCTGTACTCATTGATATGATCCTGCTTAGCTTCCTCATAATCTTTTTCCAGTGCTGCTGTTAAAAAGCGTAAAGAGGTGGCCTCCTCATCCCCGGTTAAATCTTTATAGCTTTTAAAATTGGTTCCAATGGAAATATAAAGAGTAGCGGCATCTGCATTTACAACCTGCAATACAGAATCTCCGCCAACCACATTACCACCCTCTGTTTCGGCTTCTATGGTTGCCTGAAACTTTACTTTACCTTTTTTATTATCTGCATCGCCTGAAATACCTGTGAGAATTAAGCGGCTTCCATCCGTTTTCACCTGATATTTCCTGTGAGGACTGTCGGTTCCCAGTTTAAAGCTTATACTGCCCGGCTTATCCGCCGTAAGCCTTATCATAATAACCTCATCAGGAAAGGAAGAAAACATTTCACGTTTATATGTGACCTCCCCTGCCTTATAGGTAACAGATGCTGTCGCCTTGCTGATATCCAGATCACGATAATATTCAGTGGCACTTTCATGCCCAGGAAATTCAATATATACATCGCCGACGGGTTGGTAAGGCATACCATAATTATTGCCGGCTTCAGCATGCCTTGGAATTTTCGATAAAGCCAGCTCCTGCGCCTCCTTATGCTTCCCTTCAAAAATAAGCTTTCTTATTTCCGGCATAAATTCTTTAACTTCCGGATCCAAATTATTACCCGGCTCACCGGCCCACACTGTTTCTTCGTTTAACTGCAAACGTTCTCTGCCGGGAGTACCAAAAACCATGGCCCCCAGGCGGCCGTTTCCCAGAGGAAGTGCCTCGTTCCACTCCGATGCCGGCTCGTTATACCAGAGCTTCATATGTGTGGCCTCCTCCTGCAGCTGTTCTTTAACAGGAATATTACAGGCGGCCAGCGACACGCACAAAACAAACCAAATAAGCTTATTCATTTTTTGAAAGACCATTTTATGTATCATACAGATTGAACCATTTTATTTTACCGGCTTAATTACTTCACTAATTGAATAAAAAATCAGCCCTTTTTACAATAAGCCCCCGTTTCCTTTTAAAACTACTGCAGGGTTCCTTTTATCCAGTCCAGAATCTGATGCCTGGTGGTAAGGGAAATCCAGTGCTCATTTACAGGGGTGATCAAAGCTTCCTTTTTTCCTTTAAGGGTGTTATAAACAATGTAGCTGGTAGTGGGCGGGCACACATCATCATTAAAGCCCCAGGTCATAAACACAGGCACTTTTATCAGCCTGGCAAAGTTTACCACGTCATAATATTCCAGGGTTTTCAGCTTTTCAGGAGTATCCATTCCTTCAAATTTTGTAAACAGGTGCGGATACCCTCCTGCCCTGCCTGCTTTATATCCTGCCATATCGCTTAATGCGGGATGGTTAGCAGCGCAGGCTGTTATTCTTTCATCCAGGGCTGTGGCGACCAGTGCCAGAGCACCTCCCTGGCTTCCCCCCTGGGCTATTACATTTTTTCCGTCCCACTCAGGCAGGGTTGTTAAATAATCTATGGCGCGCACACAGGCTAAATACACCTTTTTCATATAGTAATTATCTCTGTTATCCAGTCCGTTTACTAAATAACTGTTATTATCCCTGCCAAATGCCCTGCTGATCTCATCATACCTTTCCTTGTCAAGGTCAGGCCGTATCCCATGGATCTCCATATCAAAACGGATGCAACCGTTTTCGGCGTAAAAAATATCCTTCATAGGATTCATTGGTTTTATGCCAGCCCCCGGAGGCGAAAAGACCACGGGAAACTTCCCTTCCTTTTTCGGGATTGTCAGGTAACCATATACAAAACTTCCTTTCCTGTATGCCTGCAGCTTTACCAGGTAACAATCCACCTTATCGTTTGAATATTCAGGCACAAAAACTTTAGTTACTTCCATAGGGGTTCCGGAGGCCTCTTCCTTTGCCTGCTCCCAGAAACTCACAAAATCAGCGGGGAATTGCGTATAGGGAGTCAGCTTTTCAGGCTCGAACCCTACCTTTATGTGGTGCTTATATTCTTCCCCGTTAAGCGTAACTTTGAGCTGGCAATCCCTGAATCCGGGTTTCGACATTGTGCCCATTGGTATTACCGCTTTTCCTCCTTTCAGGGTTACTGTCCCGCTTTTATCTGCCGGCATTAATTCGGGACCAAGGCTGTAGCTGATTTTGATACCGTCCTGCAAAATGCCATATTCATATACTGAAACGGTTACTTTTGCCTCTTCATTCAGCTTATAGAGCCAGTTGGTATTATCGGGAGTGGTTACCCACAAAACATTACTTTGGTGAGGGTAATTCTGAGCATACGTGGCGGATATAAGCAGCAAGAAGAATGCAAAAAATAAGGTTCTCTTCATAATTATTTAAATAGTAGTACCAGGACTGATGATCACTGAATTTTTGATTCAGAAATCTGTGAATGTGTTAATTAATTAGTGTGACAAGAATAGTAAAATGCAGGATATACAGCACCTGTCTTCAGCTGTAAACGCTCCTTTCCTGAATTTACCTGTTCCTTTCTTTCCTGCAATTCTGTTTTTCACTGCCAATATAAAGGGGATATTATGGATTTACCAGTTTTAAAGCTATAAATAAGAATAAAGCATATCCTGATTGCCTGCCATTTGCCTGATCCGGAAAAAAGGCCGCTTTCCTTTTGGTGAAAAACAGGCAATAGATTTCAGGATAAATTTTAAAAAAATAAAGCATTTTTTATCAATTAATAAAGGTAAGTATTACATTTAAAAACAATAATTAACAGAGATATGAACAGGGCTGCTATTATTTTTTTCTATGCGGTTCCTTTTGCCGCAAACGATTACTTTCAACAAAGCCAGGGCCATTTACTATAAATCCATGCCTCTGCTCAATTGCTGGCAGCACCCTTAGGCACAGCAGCAAACTTATGGTGGTAAAAAAGCCAGTTAAAACTGAAAATACAATAAATTTCAATTACTGATAAACAAATGAAAGAGTTACGGAACCGGTTACAACTGAGCACCCAACAGGTGGGCACTCAAATATTCGCCTGCCTCCATATTCCTTTACACTTCTTCGTATCAATCCGCCTGACCCTAAAGTAAAATGACAAAATTAACACAGGTACTTCTGCTGTACATTGCAGCCGCCATCTTTTTTCCCTCCAACAGTAAGGCCCAAAATACAGTTGCCCAGGAGGAGAAAGATCTTGTAGCCTATCTTTTTACCTATTTTACCGGTAATGAGCAAAGCGGGGAACAGCTGCACTATGCCGTAAGCATGGATGGCTTTAACTATAAAGCCCTGAACAATAATAAGCCGGTGCTTGATTCGAAAGCAATCAGTTCCACGGGTGGAGTGCGCGATCCGCATATCCTGCGTGGCAAAGATGGCCAAACTTTTTATATGGTCATGACCGATATGGTTACGGCCAACGGATGGGATTCGAACAGGGCCATGGTATTATTAAAATCGGATGACCTTATTAACTGGACCTCTTCTGTAGTGAATATACAGGAGAAGTATGAGGGGCATGAAGACCTGAAACGTGTATGGGCGCCTCAATCCATTTACGATCCGGAAGCCGGAAAATACATGATTTACTGGTCGATGAAACACGGCGATGCCAATGACATAATGTACTATGCTTATGCCAATAAAGATTTCACTGACCTTGAGGGAGAACCTAGACCGCTGTTTATCCCCACCTCCGGCGATTTAACTATTGATGGTGATATTGTTTACAAAGATGGTTTGTATCACCTCTTTTATAAAACTGATACACCGGAAAGGAACGGGCTCCGCAGGGCCACCACCCCTTCGCTTACCTCCGGCAACTGGACGGAGTACCCTGAATTTATGGAGTCCACCAATGAAGACGTGGAAGGATCGGGTATTTTCAAACTCAATAACTCCGATAGTTACATTCTGATGTATGATATGTACCGCAAGCATAAATACCAGTTTACGGTTAGCCGGGACCTGAAAAATTTTGAAGTAGTGGATGATGAAATTTCCCTGGATTTCCACCCCCGTCACGGAACGGTAATCCCCATTACCCGCGATGAATTAAAAGCATTAACAGACAAATGGGGTGTTCCTGAAGGATTTCCCGCCATCAGGAACAACCCTGTTTTAGAAGGATACTATGCAGACCCGGACATTATTTACTCCCGGAAAAATAAGAAGTTTTACCTCTACCCCACCAGCGATGGTTTTGACAACTGGTCAGGCACTTATTTTAAAGTTTTTTCCTCCGATAACCTGGTGGACTGGAAAGATGAGGGTGTAATTCTGGACCTTAAAAAAGATGTAAGCTGGGCAGATAATAATGCCTGGGCTCCCGCTATTATTGAGAAAAAGAGGCTTTTTGGCTACAGATACTATTACTACTTTACGGCAGAGAAATTTATTGGAGTTGCCGTATCGAAGAGCCCTACAGGGCCATTTAAAGACTCAGGAAAACGCATTATTGATAAGAAGCCTGAAGGCACCAACCGCGGGCAGGAAATTGACCCTGATGTATTCCACGATCCGGTAAGTAGAAAGAACTACCTTTATTGGGGCAATGGATATATGGCGGTGGCAGAGCTGGAAAAAGACATGGTCAACATTAAGGAAAATACCATAAAGCTCCTGAACCCCACCAATTTCAGGGAAGGCACCACCGTATTCTACCGCAATGGCAAATATTATTTCCTGTGGTCGGAGAACGATACCCGGAGCGAAGACTATCGTGTAAGGTACGGCACATCCGACTCCCCGACCGGCCCGCTTTCTATACCGGAAAATAATCTGGTTATCGCTAAAGTTCCTGAAGAAGGGATTTATGCCACAGGCCACAATTCAGTTATTCAGATTCCGGGCAAGGATGAATGGTATATTGTGTACCATCGCTTCTCTTACCCTGATGGCATAGATATGGGGCGGGCAGCAGGCTACCACAGGGAAGTATGCATCGATAAACTCGAATTCAATCCCGACGGATCAATTAAAAGAACCATTCCCACGCATAAAGGGATAGCTGAAATTAAATTTTAAAATAAATCTTCGAAATCAAAAACCCTGTTGGTATTGCCGGCAGAGGGGCATTCAATTGAAAAAACATGAAAAGGAATATTATAATTACCTTATTTTTCCTTGCCACCGGTCTACTTTCCGGTAATGCACAGGTGGTGGAAACAAAAATTATTGATAACGGCAGCAATGGCCCTTATAAAGCGATAGCAGCTAAAGAAGAATCTTTGCCCGATTATGTGGTTTACCGGCCGGAAAATATTTCCGCAGCATCCCGGAAAGAGGGGAAGCTTCCTGTACTTGTTTTCGCTAACGGCGGCTGCTCAAATACTTCTATTACCCATGAAAAAGTGTTGTCAGCAATCGCCTCTCACGGATACATTGTAATTGCCATTGGCCCACTGCAAATGAAGCCTGATGAGCGGGAGCCAAAAAGTACGGATGCCTCAATGCTTACTGAAGCCATCGACTGGATAAGTGCTAAAAGCAAAGACAAAAAGAGCGATTACTACAAAAAGGTGGATCCCAAAAAAATAGCATCAGGAGGTCAGTCCTGCGGAGGTGCCCAGGTTCTGGCCGTAGCTTCCGATTCCAGGGTAAAATCTTATATGATGTTCAATTCCGGCATTGGTGATATGACAATGGCAAGGGCCGACAAGGAGTCTTTAAAACAGCTGCATAACCCGATTATTTATATTGTAGGCGGACCTTCGGACGTAGCATATAAAAATGCTTTGCTGGATTATGACAGGATTAGTCATGTTCCTGTAGCATTTACAAACCTGGAAGAGGGTGGCCATATGGGAACATTCGGAGACCAGTACGGAGGTTCATTTGCCCGGATGGCGCTCTCCTGGCTTGACTGGCAGTTAAAAGAAAAGAAAAACAATGCCGGCATATTTTTAGAAAATGAGCTGAGCAGCTTTCCCGGCTGGACAGTAAAATCTAAAAATTTTTAACAGGAAGCAATAAATCAGTTCCTTACTTTACACAGGTAAAATCCATTTAAATTCTTCAGCCAATGAAAAACCTTATCTTACTACCATTCCTTTTTGCTGCTGTTGCCTGCAGTAATCCGGGAAACAAAAGTCCTGAATCCATTGTAACTGCTTCGGGATCAGAATATAATACAATTACAGTAACGCACGACATTCCTTACCGTGAGGGCGGCAGTTCAAACCCATCGTGGATGCTCGATCTGGCAATGCCCGCTAACTTTGGAAGTGAGCTGCGGCCTGCAATGGTAATTGTGCATGGCGGAGGCTGGAGATTTGGCTCAAAATCAGACGATGTGTATCGCAGGTTTATGCTTGATTATGCCCGCAAGGGATATGTTACAATTAATATCAACTATCGCCTGATAGATGAAGCACCATTCCCTGCCTGTATTGAAGATGTAAAATGTGCTGTTCGCTGGTTGCGTGCCCATGCAGCAGAATTTAATGTCGATCCGGAAAGAATAGGTGGCTATGGCCATTCTGCAGGCGGACACCTTGCCCTGATGCTGGCCATGACTCCTGGCACAGCTGGCCTGGAAGGTGATGGCGGCTGGGATGAATATTCAAGCAGGCTTAATGTGGTTGTGGGTGGTGCCGCTCCTACCGAGCTGGGGCGCGACGTGCCCATGGCTGATCCTGTGTGGTGGCCCATTGGCTATATATCGGCCAACCACCCTCCCATGCTCCTGATACAGGGCAGCGACGATCCTGTTGTACGCCCTGAACTGACCGATGATTTCGTTGAAAAAATGAAAGCAGCCGGAGCCAATATCGAATACCTGAAAATTGATAGTGTGGGACATGGTGTGGCCTATGCCGACAAACTTGAAATTACTGATCCGGCAATGGAAAAGTTCTTTGCAAAACACCTGAAACCTGAGTTATAATAGCTTTCTTTCCTAAGAAACAACAAGATTCAGACAAGCTTTAAGTGAGTTCCTCAAAATAATTTCAGAAACTTTATACTGATGAAAAAGAATTACCCGTGTATGGCATTTTTTGCCTCCTTCCTTATGCTATCGGCTTGCAGCACGAATAAGGAAATTTCCACTGTGCCACAAGCCTTAAATCATGAAGTTGATTTGAAGGAGGCAGGTACAAGTAAGAAAAAAATAGCCGCTGTGGATTCGCTGCTTCAGTCATTTGTTGAGCAGAAGAAAGTAAGCAGCGTGGTGGGCTTTGTGGCTAAAGGCGGTAATGTGGTGTACAAAAAGGCTTTCGGCTGGAAAGATATTGAAAATAAGGTACCAGCGACGGTTAACGATTATTATGTGCTGTTTTCACAAACCAAAGCCATTACCACCGTTGCTTTTATGACCCTTGTGGAAGATGGATTGGTAGCCATTGATGATCCGGTTTCAAAATACTTTCCTGAAATTCCGGACCAGGTGGTTACTGCTGTTCATGAAGACGGCACTTATGAAACACGCCCGGTTGCCTCCCCTATGACCTTTGCACACCTGATGTCCCATACCTCAGGGTTAAATGCAGGACTGGTTGGAGAAATCCGCCGTGCCGAAAGAAAAGGATCAGATTTACCCGCCGGATTTGGTGGTAGTATGCCGGAGAAAACTCCTGCCGGACAACACAGCGGCGGCGGAAATTATAATGCAAAATACCTTGAAGAGGAGATGCTTGCCCTTGCAAAATACCCGCTCGGCTTTGATCCCGGAACGGAATGGAACTATCATATCAGTACAAACATGCTGGCGTATATGATTGAGCGCATTTCGGGCAAACCTTTGCAGGAGTATGTGAAGGAAAAAGTACTTACACCACTTGGAATGGACGATACTGACTGGTATTATGAACCGGAGGCACTCAGTCGTTTTGTAAAAGCCTACAATGCGGTTGACGGAAAACTTGAACCTGCCTCCAATATGTACAGCGAAGGAACAATAAGCCAGGAGCAGACCTATGCCGAAGGTGCCATTGGCTTAAACGGCCCTATTGAGGACTATGCCAAATTTTGCCAGATGCTGCTTAATAAAGGGGAGTTCAACGGAAACCGCATTTTAAAGCCAGAAACCATAGAATTAATGACCACCATCAATCAATTGCCGGAAGAACATTCCGGAGCAGAAGGTTTTCAGTTTGGTCTCGGATTCGAGCTATACAATGCTAAAAAGAAACCCGCTCCTGAAGTTTCCAATACTGCCTATGCATGGGGCGGATTATTTGGCACGGAATACATTATAGATCCGGAAAATGACATGATCGCCTTATTTTACCTGAATATGCCCCGCCGGGAATTTATTTACCCGCAATTCCTCAGCAAGGCATACCAGCTTTTTGAAGAATAGGATTACAAATTTGCCGAAGATAAAACAGCTGCAAAACTATCAGCAATATAGTATCTCAAGGAAACAGCAACATTGATGCACCACTAAAACCCTTGCGGGCATTTCCGCAGGGGGTTTATTGTTTTAGAGGTAATCATGATTTGCGGCTCCAATGCCATGCAAAGAGAAGTAACTAAGCAGCAGGAAGAAATCAGCATGACTTTTACAGGCAGGCCCCTGAGCTCCAAGTAAAACAAAAACCAGTTACGCATAGACTGTTATTAAGACAGCCGGATCCTGAACTGATACACCATCAGGCTTCGGCTATTGGCCGGCATAACAGGATTTAACTATCCAGTGCATCCCGCAATAAACTACAGCCCGGATTAAAAGGAAAGATTGCTTTTCAATTCTTATTTCCTTATCTTTTGTTAGCCGGGTAATATTTATTAAACCCGGCATATCAGGAAGTTTATTATCAACACCACAATCTTTTTAAGAATGAAAGGGAATTATCTTCTGTCCTTTGTTTTTATACTCTTTTCCGGAAATGTTTTTGCACAGGAAAATCTTATGTACGAAAAATCATTTCCTGATTATGCAGGATGGGTTTCAAAAAAATTTGGTATCAGTGCTAATATCCCGGGAAAATTCAACGACTTAAATCAATATTATGTGATCCAGCGGATCCGGGAGGATAAGCATGCTGGTTCTATGTATGGTCCTGTATTTAAATCGAAGGACAAAAACTGTATTGTCATGTATCCTGCGGTGCCTCAGTACTTTTCTGAGGAAGATATGGAAACAGCTAAAAATATGACATTGTTAAACCGGGCGCTGAATAAAGACACATCAACCGCTGAACCTGTAATCCGCAACCTCAATGATAACTTTCCACGGAGCCAGATTACAAGTGAATTAAAAGCTGCCATTGGCCTGTTTAACTATTTTGGGAAACCGCTAAATGACTCCGTCAGCTTTAATTTTAACGACTATGTTACTATCCTGTCAGGGAAAGAAGCCGTGGAAAGCTTCAATGCAGATTCCATTTTCTTTTACAACATTCCCTTAGAAAAGGCATATGAGGAAAAATACACCCATTGTACCGGCATGGTCGTTTGCAAAAAAGACAGGGCCACCATGCAGTTTAAGTTTTTTTTCACCACAAAAGGCAGAAAAAAAGAAGAGGAATACATCAGGCTGTTGAGTAAGCAGCTTTGGTATGAGGAAGATTTCCGGCATGAATAATACCAGGCAGGCTTTCATAAATGGTCTGGTCTTACAAAAAATGCTGTTGGGAGCATATCTGGCGAGCCTGACATCAACTTATATACTCCATGTTTTCACTGGTTACAATCTCAATAGGTGTAAAGACGCGGTTTTGCACCGGCTGCTTCAGGACCAGAAATTTATATAAACTTTGAATTCCCAGGTATCCCTGAAGTTCAGGGTTCTGGTTGATCAGAAAATCAATGGTGCCGGCCTTAAGGTAGTCCTTATTCTTCTGAACCAGATCATACCCCACCATCCTGACTTTACCTGATTTCCCCTGTACACTGACTTCCCCGGCCAGCAAATGAATTTTGGAATCAGGCACGAAAATAGAATCATTCTCCTCAAAAGCTGAAACCAAAGCCTGTAACTGCTTTTTAAAATCTTTGTCCTCCACATTTAAATTCACCTCATGCAATTCAGGAAGAACGGCCTGTTCCTGAAACCAGGCCACAAACCCTCTTTTCCTTTCCCTGAAAACCTGGTTACTGTTACTGTTTATCCGGTGAGTAATGTTCACCATATAGATCCGTGAAAAATACCTGCTCAAATGGAGCAGCTTAGCTGCCATTTTACCACTCTGGAAAGCATTCTGACCGATGGCAGACAATCTTGTGCAATCCGGGATATCAGCATCTATTACCACCAAAGGAATTTGCTCCTGGTCGCAAATTCCTGCCAGCCATTTTGCTTTTTCAAAAATTACAGGAGCCAGCAGGAGGCCGTCCGGTTTATTTTTGAGTACCTCTCCGGCCACCCGCTCAAAATCAGATGGATTCTCCTCTTCGAACAGGTAAAACCGGTTCCGGACACCAAAAGATTTTAACTCTTCCGCTGAGCGGTTTATTCCCCGCTCAGGAAGGGCCCAGAATTCTTCCTGTTTATGCACAGGAAGCAGGGTGGCAATGGAGTATTCCCTGTTAAGGACTAATTGCCGTGCAAAAAGGTTGGGCTCATAGTTGCCTTCCTCTATGATCCTCATCACCTTCTCTCTGGTCTTTTCAGAAACTTCTCCCCTGTTATGCAGCACCCGGTCTACTGTTCCGGGCGATACTTCTGCTTTTTCTGCAATTTCCTTAATTGTCATTTTGCTTTTTACAAATTCTGCAGGCTATCACTTTAGAAACTCTTTTGCCTTTTATTCCGGCCTTATTTACTTTTCCCTTAAACCTGGTTCCCTTCCGGATTATCTTTCAGAAGGCTTCTCATAAAACTCTATTTCCACCAGTGCCAAAGTGCCTTTTTCTTCTTTTGCCACACCTGCAGGTTCTTTCTTACCGGTAATTTCAATAATGCCAAAGGCATCTCCGTCTATATTGGCACCAATCAGCTTTATCAGTACTGTCTTACCGGTTACAGGCGGGAATTCTGCTGTAAAATAACCAAGGCTCCTTACCGTATTGCCTTTGAACACTTCTTTGCCATCGATACTGATTTGTACCGGATAGCTTCTGTTTCTCCAGTTATCCAGCTTCATGGTTATTTCACTGATTGCCGCCGGCCTCTCCAGCTCATACTGTATCCAGCCTGTGGAGCGCATACCATCGTTTGACCAGCTAGATAATTCATTATCATCAAAAGTTTTCTCCACCTCTGCCTGATTCGCTCCCGCAGTTGCCTTTACCGGCTTAACCGGAATACGCGACACTACATAAGAGGCTCCTTCCGGTGCAGGACCTCTTTCCATGTAGGAAGGAAGGTCTTCTCCCGGTAATTCTGCAGCCAGTCCTTTTTCCACCCTGAAAGGTTTTGTTTCCCAGTTTATGGAAGCAGATTTAAGGCCTTTGGATTTTGCATTCAGCTTTACCTTACCCTCTTTTGTGGTGGAGCGGATCAGCACCCTGTTAACACCTCCCTCTACCGGCAGGCTCTCTGACAGGATATAATTGTCCGGCCCCTGTGCAATACCGCCACGCCATTCGGCCGGACCTTTCAGGGAAAAGTCTATCATATTCAAAGCAGTAGGGCAACGGTTTCCTTCTGCATCCACTACTTCCACCTGCACCAGCGCAAGATCATGTCCGTCGGCTTTCATGCCCTCCGGATGCTGCATAAGCGTCAGCTTTAAAGCTTCCGGCTCACCGGCGGTTATCTTTCCGGCTTCACTTACTTTGTTTCCCTTCTCATCATAGCTTACTGCAGTAAGGGTACCGGGCTGCCATTTCACATTTTTGAAGGTATAAAGGAAACGGTAGCTCTGCTCTCCTTTCCCAAGTGATTTGCCGTTCAGGAACAGTTCTGCAGCCTGTCCGTTCGATACCACATAAATATCCTTAACAGTGCCAGGCTTATAGTTCCAGTGCCCCATGATGTGCGTGCGGGGATGCTCCGGCTCAACCCAGCCGTCCCACATTACCTGATGGGCAAAGAAACCATCTTTTGGAATACGCATAGGATCCACTTCTCCGCTGCGGCGGTAGTTTTCCTCGCCCCTGTAGTGGGTGTTAGTATCGGAGAAGATAATATTTACCCCGCCGGAACTTACCCGCTCTCCTGTGCCTGGCCTTTCCCTCCAGTAATCGTACCAGCGGATAATATCTTCCCTGGCATGCGAATCCTGATTGCGGTTGTATTCACTGGCATCATTTCCTTTATAAGGAGGGCCTGCACCATCTTTATGGTAAGGAGGAGAATACTCATCCCAGTACTTGCGCAGGCCTTCGTCTCTCGAATATTCAGTTGCCCACATAGGAATGTCGGCACTTTTGTTGATGTAAAGCATCTCCCCTCCGTATTCTGCCACTTCACTGTCCAGCATTTCGCGGGAGCCGATTGCCCGGCCTCCATGAGGGTCGTACTTATCGCGGATATTCTTCATTTCCTGCATATGTGCTTCACTGATGGATTCATTTCCGCTCTCATAAAACACTATGCTCGGGTTATTGCGGTTGTAGATGATTGCATCGCGCATCAGTTCCTTACGCTGTTCCCAGCGGCGGCCTTCCACATCTTTTTCCGCATCCCCTGCAGGCATAGCCTGCATCAGGCCTGCCCTGTCGCAGCTTTCAACATCCTGTTTCCAGGGGGTAATGTGCATCCAGCGAACAGTATTGGCGTTGCTTTCCACCATCAGTTTATTGCTGTAGTCGCTCAGCCAGGCCGGTACCGACATGCCCACAGCAGGCCATTCGTTACTGGTACGCTGCGCATACCCTTTAATCTGAATCACCCTGTCGTTGAGGTACACCATTCCGTCTTTAAAATCGGTTTTTCTGAAACCGGTCGTGGTTTTTACTCTGTCCAGAGGCTTTCCATCTATCTTCAATGTGGTATAAACATCATACAGGTAGCCGTAGCCCCAGCTCCAGAAGTTCAGGTTTTCCAGCTTCTCACTGGCAGATACCACAGCTGTTTGTCCGGGAGAGAGGGTGGCAGGAGTTCCTTCAAAAGTTTTTACTTTATTACCTTCCCTATCCACTACTTCCACTTCATACTGAAAAGTTCTGGATTCAGGATACTCGTTCCGTACCTGCGATTCTGCATTGATTAGGGCAGACTTCCCCTGAATATCTATATCATTTGCATAAATATATACTCCTGTCGTGCCGAGGTTGGAATATAGCGGAAGGGTCTGGTACAGTTTATCCGTTACATGCAGGTACACATTTTTAGGAATGCCTCCGTAGTTTGCATTAAAGTTATGGTCGCTCCACTGGAAGCGGGAGTTAGTATTTTTCTCACGGTATTTCCAGTCACTGTCGGTACGCACAGCTACAACGTTTGCAGAAGGAGCCGGTTTTACAAGACTGGTAATATCAAACCCTGCTGCCATAGCTCCGTTTTCATGGCGGCCAATGTGCTTTCCATTTACATAGAATTCACCCCCCTGGCGGACACCCTCAAACTCAAGGAACACCTTTTTATTTCCCGCCCCCTCAGGAAGCACAAATTCTTTCCGGTACCAGGCAACTCCTGTGGTTAAATTGTGAATATCCAGTTTAAAGGCCTCATCTTCATTCCATGCCCAAGGCAGTGTTACTTCCTTCCAGCCTTTATCACTGAATTCCGGAGCTTCCGCACCGGCAGGATCCCCCACTTTTACCTTCCAGCCCGGATTAAAATTATATTTAACCCTCTGGGCATAGGAAGTTATTGATCCCGTAGTTAAAAGGAGCACAACCAAAGTGAGCACAAGCTTAAAAAAACTTTTCTGCATTTTTCTTCGCATTAAAATTAACTTTTTAAAATAATCAACTGTAAAGCTTCATGCTATCATCTGCATAAAGCATGGGAGAAACCTTTGTCATGATTCATAATCCAACCTGGATATCCACCCCGGAGCGCCTGCTACCTATCCCGCATGGTTGCTTTCCGTGTACGTACCCGAACAGTTCAATCTTACCACATTTTTTTTGGATTTCAAAGAACACATAGATAAAACATACAGGATATACCACGAAACACCATACTTTTATATTGTAAAAAACCACCTACACAATACAAACTAAGGTAGCACAGTAATTACCTGAAAAAAAAGAAGGCAACAATTCAGAACCCTTTATATCAGGTAATTGATTGCAACCTTCAGCATAATCCTTGCAGGAATCTCACGGCTCACCGCCACGTGTAGTAATGGCTTGAAAGCCCGGTTAGAGCCTTGCATCCGCAAAGCCAAAAATTTACTTTTATAACCATTGCCCTGGTAAAGGCGAATAATTTACTTTACTGAATTATTGGGAACAGTCCCCCTTTTCTCATCAGAGGAAACTTTGATTTAATTTGCAAACAGCTTATGTTTAAGGTGTAACTATACCTCTATATCAAAGGAAAAATTTCACCTGAAAAAAAGAAATAGTAATAGGACTTATTTTATAGCTGGAAAAAGATTCAGGAAAAAGTATGAAAAGGTTAGGGTTAATTGGAGGCACAAGTTTTCCGTCAACAATTCTTTACTACAGTAAACTTAATAATTTGTATCATAGAAAATTTGGAGGATTTCATTCATGTCCGCTGATTTTGTATAATATTGATTATCATGAGATAAAGTCCAGATACCACCATGGATGGAGCGAAATTCCTGTTTTATTGAAAGCCGAATTCCTTAAGCTGATGGAAGCCAGACCAGATGGAATAATTTTATGCAACAACACACTTCATAAAGCACTGGATACCTTTGTTCATGAATTGCCGGATAACCTCAGGATCTTTCATATTATTGAACTGACAAAGGCGTACATTCTGCAAAATCATTGGAAGAAAATCTTACTGCTCGGCACTAAGTTTACCATGGAGGATTCTTTTTTTAAAGGTCCTTTGATTGAGGCCGGCGTAAATGTTATAATTCCGGATGAACAGGAAAGAGAGGAAATTCAGTCTATACAAAACCGTCTAGCAGATGGTTTTCCTGAAAAGGAACATATAATTTATTTTCAGTCTCTGACAGAAAAATATGCATATTGTGATGGGATTATTCTGGGGTGTACAGAACTGCCAATCGTTTACGAACATGTGAAATCAGGACCAGAATTGATTAATACTATTGATTTACAATGTGAAAGTGCATTAAATTTTCTATCAAATTAAAACCAGCCATTTACACTGAAAACAGCTTAATGTGCTTATGTTGCCAAATCAATCAGCCCATCTTTTATGAGCTAAGCAGCAGGGAAATATTATTTTCCATTAAATTCCAGACTCCCTGGCTGCGGACAGGGGCCACCATATTCATTAATCCTTACAGAGAAGGACAGAAAAGAAAAACAGACCTGAAAAAATTTAAAAATGCTGTGCCAAAAGAAAAATTCGACACAGCCTCTTCTTTGTATTAGCAAATTTAATTGTCTGGTCCACTTTGGTTAAAGTGGCAGGTTTTTTCCGGATATAACCACCTTCCTTATCCTCCGCAAAGGAGGCTTCCGCAATTATTTCCCCATCCGGATAGCCGGAAATTCAAAAGTTTCAGGTTGAAAAAACTCATAAAACCAGCTCAACAGTTCCTTCCACCGTTTTTTTACTTGCTTTGGTTTTCGGATCAGGCTGGCTGCCACCTACACTTATGGTCATTTTACCCTCTGCATATGCTGCGGTCCCATCTTCAGCAATGAGGCTAAAATCCTGTGGCCGCAGCTTAAAGTTTACCACCTTACTTTCTCCGCTTTTTAAAAAGATCCGTTGAAAACCCTTCAATGCTCTTATAGGGGTTTTATATTGAGGGTGCTGGCGGCTGGTGTAAAGCTGAACCACTTCCTCTCCATCTCTTTTTCCTGAATTGGTAACACGGACACTTACAGTAACAGAATCATACACACTGTTTTGAGCAGGAACTTTCAGCTGGTCGTAGGAAAAGGTGGTGTAGCTAAGTCCGTAGCCAAAGGCGTACAAAGGCTCGCCGGTAAAATAACGATAGGTACGGTTATCCATTGAATAGTCCTCGAAAGACGGCAGATCGTTATCGCTTTTGTAAAAGGTTACGGGAAGGCGGCCGGCAGGATTATAGTCGCCAAATAAAACATCGGCAATTGCTGTACCTGCAGATTGCCCTCCATACCAGGAATTTACAATGGCGGGTATATTCTCTGCTTCCCGGGGAATGGCAATAGCACTGCCTGTCATCATCACGAAAACCACTGGCTTTCCTGTACTCCTCAATGCTTTCATGGCTGCTGTCTGCACTTCCGGCAATTGTATGGTAGTCCGGTCACCTCCCTCAAAGCCGGGGTAGTCAACTTTCATTTCTTCCCCTTCCAGCTGGGGAGATATCCCCCCTACAAAAATAATGGCATCGGCATCTTTCACACGTCTGGCCAGTGCTTTAAAATCTGTACGGGCAAAGTTGCCTGCCCGTAAATGAATAGCCGCATTTCTCTGGTCCTGGTAATATTCCAGCACCAGCCTGTAGGTCCTGCCTTTTTGGGTGCTCAGCTTATATGTTTTAGCACCCCACCTGTTCCTGTCCCAGGCATTCAGCTGCTCCTCTCCGTCTACATAAAAGCGGTAGCCATCATCTCCTTCCACCTCAAAGGTAATGTCGCCGGTTTGCTCGGCGGTAAAATCAGCAGTATATCTGGCAGAAAAATTATAGGCTTTCATATCTGCGACAACCGTTTCGCCCTCCTGCCAGTCATTACTAATACCAGGCTCCATCCGGACAGCAACCGGCTCGCCACTTAATTCTTTATTATTAAAATATTCTGCCCTCACACCTTTTTTCCCGTCAATACTCAACTGCCCGCTGATGTCGGAGTAAACCAGTAAAGTATCATTCGTGAAGGTAGTTGCTCTTTCAAAAACCACTTCCGTATCTTTTCCAAGTTTGTTCCGGATCCCTTCCAGCGCAGTAACTATATTAGAAGGGGTTCCATTGTAGTTTCCTAATACCGCTATCTCATTATCAGCATTCGGCCCTATTACTGCCACTTTTTTCAGATCTTTCCGAAGGGGCAGGGTATTTTTCTGATTCTTCAGGAGGACAATGGATTGCTGAGCCATTTTGAGGGCATGCGCCTGATGGGGTTCGCTTTCCAGCACATCCGGAGAAGTTTGGGCATACTCCACCATTTCCACAGGATCGAACAGCCCCAGTTTAAACCGGATAGTGAAAAGCCGTTTTACAGATACATCGATTTGCCGTTCGCTGATTGTGCCTTCTTTTACCGCCTGCACCAGGGCTTTATAAGCATCCGTTCCGCAGTCGAGGTCGGTCCCGTGCATAACAGCATCGGCGGAGGCACTTGCTGCATCCGGATGTGTTTTATGATTTTTAAAGAAGTCGTCTATTGCCCAGCAATCGGAGGTTACATAGCCGGTAAACTTCCACTGGTTCCGCAGAATGTCATTCATAAGAATATCACTCCCGCAACAGGGCTGGCCATATAAGGCATTATAAGCACACATTACACCGGCTACCTTTGCATTCACTACCAGTTCTTCGAAGGCGGGAAGGTAAGTATCCCACAGATCATATTTATCGGGCACTGCATTAAAAACATGCCGGTCAGGCTCAGGACCGCTATGTACGGCATAATGTTTCGCGCAGGCTGCTGCTTTTAAATACTTCGGATGATCTCCCTGCAAACCATGAACGAATGCTTTGCCCAGCATAGCGGTCAGGAAGGGGTCTTCCCCATAGGTTTCCTGCCCCCGCCCCCAGCGCGGATCTCTGAAAATATTAACATTGGGAGTCCAGTAGGTAAGGCCAAGGTAACGGTTTCCGGCCTTTCCTTCACTCACAGCCTTATTATATATTGCCCGTCCCTCAAGGGCAGAATAATCAGCCATCTGCTTTAAAGATACCGTATCGAAAGTAGCAGCCATGGCAATTGCCTGCGGGTAAACAGTTACAGGATAAGGAGTCCGGGCCACTCCGTGCAGCACTTCATTCCACCAGTCATAGGCCGGAATACCCAGGCGCTCAATGGCCGGGGCAGAATTAAGCATCTGGGCAACTTTTTCCTCCAGGCTCAGGCGGACTACAAGATCGTTTACCCGCTCTTCAACAGTTAAAGCCGGGTTCTGAAAAGGGTACCTGTACTGCTTTTCTTTTTCCGATACAAATGAAAGCCCCGTAACAACTGCTAAAAATGTAAGCCCCAGGGCTACACCAGAAAATGACTTCATATTTTATAAAAATTTTATTTTTCAACATTTTACTCAGTAACCGATGGCCGGAAGAAACTTTCCGGCGGCCCGAGATAGCTACGCTTACCTTCTGCTGTTTCCACCACAATCCGCTGCAGCACTACTGCCGGATCCACCATCCAGAACTTTAAAATATGGCTCCCTGGCTTTTCAATTCTGTGACTTGAAACCAGTTCCCTGATATTATTTGCCACGTCCCGCTCCCAGCTCTTCTCTGAGGTATCCGCATTTAAATTCATGATACGGGGCTCCTCATCATCGAAAGAAATTCCATAGCGGAGTCCCTGGTCGTTATGCAAATTAAGGGTGGGCGATACATAAACCTTCACATTTACTGCTCCTGTATCAAATAAATGCATTTTATATTCCAGGCGCGGACTTTCACCTCCGGGCTTCTGATCCGGAGCTGTAACAGGGAAAGGAGTAACACCGGACCTGGTTTTTCCCAGATCAGGAATCACCTGCCAGTAGATTTCATCCGTTTCCACTGCCCTTGTAAAATGCGCTGCCTCCATGGCTACATAACCGTTGCTTTCCACAAAGCCCTCCACCTCTTCCGGCTTAAGAGATGCCGGGTTCCGTACCACAGCCCTGACCACCACTTCCTTATCTGGCCCCCGGATGGTAACCGGAATAACATGCGTTCCTTCCGGCACCTTATCCCAGTCTGCAGTTACCCACAGGCGCTGCTCACGGTTCACTTCTCCTTTTTCCGGACTTACTTTCAGCCATGGAACACCGCTGCTCAGGCTGTAGCTGAAATTCTTCTCCCCCCGGTTAAATAATTCTATAAATGTACTGTCGGCCCCAAAAGGGGTTAATTCAGGTAAACGGGCTTCTTCTTTTGCCTGTGGCCACCATGCACGTGATCCTTCCACCATCACCCCCATAGCAGCCTTTTCAGGAACGGCAATTTCTTTCACTTCCGGCATCGTATTTTTTTCAGGCTGCTGCCAGTAAGTATAGCCAATATGAGTCTGGTCCATTATGTGGTTCCATTTTCCACCTGCCAGCACATTATTATAATGATAGGTGAGCAGGGAATCTTTTTCATATAATTGCCTTGCCTTTTCTGCCAGTTTATTGGTTACGGCCCTTCCCTGCTCTGCATACAGCCTGTTTTTAGCCACTGTTACATAAAGCTCATTCAGGTTTGCACTTGCCTGTACCGGAAAGAGCACCAGCTGGTAAAAAGCATCACGGTAAGCCTCCGGAAGGGCATTGTAAATTTTCTCTGCTTTTCCGGTCAGCTTATTATACTCCTCCACCACCCTTTCAGCTTCGCGGTAATGCACTAAACTGTAGGTTTCAGGCGAAAGCAACTCCGGCTTGCGGCGGGCATTGTATTTAGTGTACTTTGTAAGAATTTCTGCAATTTCTGCAGCATATTGCCTGCCGAACTGTTCCTCAGACCATTTTCGGGTATATTCAGGCAAACTTTCAGCCGGCCATGCTTCAGGGTTCCAGGCATAATCAAGGAAAAACTCTGTCGGGAACTCCATTGGTTTAATGTCCCCCACATTCACAATCCATATCTCATTAGCACCATAACGGTAGGCCAGGTGCATCTGCTCCCACACACGGGAAATAGCGGTAGTGTTGATCCATTTATAGTTCCTGGGCCCGCCTACATAATCAAAGTGGTAATATATTCCATATCCACCGGGACGAAGCGTGTCGCCCGGGGCCGGTAACTTCCGGATATTTCCCCAGTTGTCATCCGCCAGCAGGAGCGTAACATCATCGGGTACCCGCATCCCTTTGTCGTAGTAATCCTGCACCTCTTTGTATAAGGCCCAAATCTGTGGAACTTCCTCTGCTTTTTTGCCGGTTACCTCTTCCAGTATCCGGCGCTGATCGTCCACAATTCCTTCAAGCAGGGAAATTTCCGTTCCTTCCGACATAGGTTCATCGCCATCGCCGCGCATACCTATGGTCACAATACTTTCATTATCTCCCATTCTCTGTATTCCTTCCTTCCAGAATTCCTGCAGGTTTTCCTTATTGGTTTTATAATTCCAGGGGCCTTCGCCAAACTTATTCCATTCAGCATGTGCGCGCATCATAGGTTCATGATGGGAAGTTCCTATTACCACTCCAAATTCATTTGCCAGCTCAGGATTTAACGGGTCGTCCACATTAAACTGACTTCCCCACATTGCCGGCCAAAGGTAATTCCCTTTCAGGCGAAGGATAAGTTCAAATACATGCGCATAGAATTTACTGTTAAATCCTCCGAATTTCTCAGCAGCCCATCCGCCTAATGCAGGCCATTCATCATTAATAAATATTCCCCTGTATTTAACTTTCGGAGTCCCCAATGAATGCCTGCCGGCGCGTACAAAAAGATTTTCCCGGCGTTCAACCGGAACATCCGCCCACCAGTACCAGGGCGTTACACCAATCTGCTCCGAAAGGTCATAAATACCAAAGATCGTCCCCCGCTTATCACTACCGGCAATTACCAGGGCACGCTCCACCCCGCGCATAGGTTTCTCCACCACCTGAATGAGGAAAGTTTCCCACTTTCCTTCAATACCGGATACATCGAGCTTTTTTTTCCGGATCAGCTGATCAAGCAGCGGACTTTCCCCTATGGTTCCAACAAGCACCACCGTTTTTTCTTTTGGCACCTTTTTGTCCATTAACAGGCGGGGCGCTGTTCCGCTGACTTTTTCAATATCTGTTTTCAGATTATTCAAAGCCCTCACCACACCCTTATCTGCCCCGGCATTTACATATAAAGGAGCAGAAACGCCCCCGGCAGAAAGAGGGAAAGCGCCCTGCTCCCGCTGAGTGGCCACATAAGAAACCCTGCCGCCAACCTGGGCGGACACAAGTGAAACTTTAGTCAGGCAGAATAAAAGAATCAAAATTGTATAATACTTTCTGTTAAGTTTATTCATGCTAAGCTCCTCTGCCCACAAAAGGAATTTTTGTATTTTACCCATTCAATCAGATATTAAATCTTCAAAAAAAATTATATACTAAAAACAAGTACCTGAACCTGTCCTCACCCTCATGCTTCAGACTTTTGAAATTCCCTGAAGCAGCCCGGGGAGACCTCCGTAATATTTATTACCTGCCCATCTGGCACAAAATTGTTTCCGCAAAAGAATTACAAGCCGGCCCTGTTTTCAAATAAAAAAAAAGGGCAGTTGCTCTTACCTCAACCACCCTTTTACCCTTCTCCTGCAAATACTTTCATGTAAAGAAAGTTAATGCCATCTGTCGTTAAAATATCACCCCCGGCAGCCTCTGAGCCTGAATTAAATAAATTTCAATACCCCTCTGCCTGGTCATCAGGCAGGCCGCGGAAGCATTATAAACATAAACATCATATAAATTTTCAATAAACGCAACCGATTTCTGAAACTTTTACATAAATTTTCAAATCACCGAAAGAAGAAAACAACAAAAAACGCCTCCTGAGCCCCTCATTTTTTAAATGGAGCCTTTTTTCAGAAACTTTCAATTGAAATAATCTCCAAACAAGCTTTCACTTCCTTACCTTTGCAGTGATTTTTTATTACGGGCACAGGACCAGCAAACAGAAAGTAACCAATCTCATGCTCTACGAGAGATAAACCCCATGGAAAAAGAAACTACTATTTATGATTTAGCAAAAGAGCTGGGCCTTTCTCCCGCCACCATAAGCAGGGCACTAAATGATCATCCGGCTGTAAATGCAGATACTAAACAAAGAGTAGTGGATGCTGCACGGGAAATGGGTTACCGCTCCAACACTTTTGCAAGCATCCTCAGGAAACAGCGCACAAATGCAATAGGTGTAATTGTACCAAGACTGAACAGCCCTTTTCAGTCCTCTGTAATTGCCGGAATGGAAAAAGTTGCCAATGAAGAAGGCTACAACCTGATCATCAGCCAGTCCCTGGAATCCGCACAAAAAGAGAAAGCCAATGCAAAAACCATGTTCAACAGCAGAATAGACGGCCTGCTGGTTTCACTGGCCTACGACACTGAAAATATTGATCATCTCAATCCTTTCTTTGAAAAAGGCATTCCTGTCCTGTTTTTCGACCGTATTGCTGAGCATAAAAAGTGCACCGGCATTATTATAGACAATATACAGGCTGCCCATAAGGCCACCACTCACCTTATTGAACAGGGCTGCAGGAACATAGTACACGTAACAGGAAGCCTGAAAAGAAATGTATATGCAGACCGCTTAAAGGGATATAAATATGCACTTATAGACCATGACCTGCCCTACATTGAATCCAATGTAATTGTTAATAAACTTGGAGAGGAAGAGGGAGTTGAAGCCGCTGAGCAGATCCNTGTATATGCAGACCGCTTAAAGGGATATAAATATGCACTTATAGACCATGACCTGCCCTACATTGAATCCAATGTAATTGTTAATAAACTTGGAGAGGAAGAGGGAGTTGAAGCCGCTGAGCAGATCCTGAAAATGCAACCCCTCCCCGACGGCATCTTTCTCTCAAATGACACCTGTGCGGTTACCTGCATGAAAACACTTAAAAAAGCAGGCATCTCAATTCCTGAAGATATTGCCGTGGC
>JAFMYY010000021.1 GCA_017948555.1 Cesiribacteraceae bacterium YIM B00369
CTATACTCCCTTTTCCTGCTGGAAAGCAACAACAGCACCGAATTTGCACCGGGGCCTGTAGCCTACAGGGCGGTTGGTGTGGCCGGCGCTCTTTGCGTGGTTATTGCAGGATGGACAACGGCAAACCCCACCCTTTACAGAGCAGGCCTTGCCATACAGTCCATCAACCCTAAATGGAAAACATGGAAGGTTACCCTGGTGGTAGGCTCTTTTACCACCCTTGCTGCCTGCTTCCCTGCCCTTGTTATGAGGCTGCTGGAGTTTGTGGCCCTCTATGGGCTGATACTTATGCCGGTGGGAGCCATTATTTATATCGATGCCATGCTATTCAACAAAATTGGTCTGCGCGACAATTATGCCGAAAGAACAGGCAGCTCCTTTAACACCTCTGCAGGCCTTACCTGGGGGCTCACCCTTGTATTCTGTCTGGTGCTTAATCTTGTGTTCGATATCGACATCTTCTTCCTTGGACTCCCCGGCTGGTTTGTGGCGGTAATCATTTATATAGCAGCCAGTAAAATGAGCCAGAAAAAAGAGCTCCCCCTTAGCAAGGGGACCGGAAATAATAAACCTAAAACCGCAGTAGTATCATGAAAAAAGCAGCACAAATAATTTCCTATATTTGCCTGGTACTGACACTGGTGCCTTCATTCCTTGTTTTCTTTGGCTACATAAGCCTGGACATGAACAAAAATCTGATGCTCGCAGGCACCATTGGCTGGTTTATTACCGCACCCTTCTGGATGAATAAAAAAGAAGAAGAGGAACAAACCACCGCCTAGTCTGTTCAGCAAACTAATAGTAATCCTATACCTGCAGTTTAGCCGCCTGCAGGTATTTTTTTACCCCTGCCATTTCTGCGGAGCTCTCCATGATGCCATCAACTGCCGGAGTGATTTTTTTTATAAAAACACTATATACTACAGCACAATTAAAAGCCTGTCCATCCCTGCCTTTTGTGCCATCTGCAGGAATAAAGAGCACTGCCAGGCTGTTTTCCTGTACTTTTTTAAAAATATTACACAAAAAAATATTCACCCGCCCGCTCAGATGAACTTCTGCACCCCTGTTCCTTCTCTCCTATTACACTGACAGTTACCTGCCCCCTGACGGGAAAAATATTTTGCATATTTTAGAAAAAGCCGGTTACCTTTTTACAAAAACAGGTATAAACATACAAATACCTTACTCAGGTACCCTTTAAAAAGATTCTGCGCCGGGTAAGGGGAATTAAAACTTCAATTTACAAGCACCAAAAATAAGAGAGCTATGGAAGGAATTATTTACAACTTACAAACATGGAACCCCACCATTCAGTTGATTGCATTTGCTGTATGTGCTGCGGGCTTTGGCATCCTTTTATACCATGCAGGCAAACTTGCCTCCATACGGGACAAAAAGGAAAAGTATGACTACATTAACCTGCGGGAAATAGACCTGTTCTGGTACGCAACCGTAAGCATCCTTACCGGTGCAGCTATTTACGTTAACACATTAGGTGCGGGTGCAGAGCCTGTATGGTTTTTTGTGCGCATCTTTGTAACTATAATGCTGGCAATTATAATAGGAATAGTAGTACAAAACCTGCTCCGTTTCTATTACCCTTTCTATATTGAGAAAAGGCTTAAGAAATTACGTTTCTCGCCAAGGGTTAACCCGGCAAACGGAAACATGATGAAGCTTTTAGGTGAAGATGAAGAAGACGTTCACCTTGATGAAGGTATGCAGGCAGAGGAAAATCTTCACTCAATAAATTATGATGTGTGGATTGATGAGGAAACCGGCTATACTAAAATTGAAAAGTATAACGGTCATTTACATGCCTTACAGTGCCCTGAGTGCAACTACCAGACTTACAAAGTTAAAAAGGAAGAGCTTATTTTTGCTCCTACCAATACTACTGAAGGTGAGCTTGCAAAGTTCTACAACTGTGCTTATTGCGGACACAAATCTAAAAAGATATTTACAGTAGCCCCGCTGGAGCGCACAACAGAACAGCCACTGACGACCGGCACACACACAGTAGCAGGCGCTTAATCACCTGCTTTAACCCCCTTAAAAAAATCCGTTTCTGCCCCTTTCTCTCCGGGGTTCAGAAACGGATTTTTTTTGCTTCCACCTTACTGCTTCCACAAACGGGAGATAAAGTTATAAGCATTTTCGTAACTCAGTTTAACCAGTTGCTCATCGCTCATCCCGTCGGCCTGCAGGCGCGCAAGAATACTTTTATAACGGGTGGCATTTTCATGCTCCCTGAAATAAAAAGGAATCCTGCTCTTATCAGGATGATCTTTTGTATAATAGTAATCGGCCCCGAAGCACAGAGAATCAGTGGCTCCCCTCTTCAGCCCATACAAAATATGGTCGCTTAAAGCGGTGGGCTTTTCAGGGTTTAAGAAAGCACGTAAAAAATTCATCCCTATCAGTCCTTTGCGCCGCACTATCTCCCTTACCAGTTCATTGGGCAGGTTTCGCTTATGATCAAACACTGACCGGAAATTAGAGTGACTGGCCAGCACCTGAATTTTCAGCTTTTGCTTATCAATATACCTGAAAATACCTTCCGCCAGCTTATCGCTGGCATGGGAAAGATCAATGGCTATATTCCTGCCATGCAGGTAATCCAGCAGTGCCTCACCATCCGGCTTAAGCCCCGCCTCACTGTAATTACCTCCGCCAAAACGGTTTTCGGTATGGTGAGTCATACTTATGTAAAGCAATTTCCCTGTCTGCCGGATCAGCTCCTCCAGCTTCTCAAACCCGCTTTCCAGGGGCTCATCTTCTTCGCAAAAGCCGGAAGCATTTTCCACAGCCGCTACAATTCCTGTTTTTTCTCCCTGCACTGCAACCTCCAGGCTGCTGTTGTCTTTTACGTGCATTAAGGTGCCGGCATAATCGCGTAACAGCCCGTTGAACAGCTCTCCCTGCGCTGCGGCATTTTTTGTGCTTCCCGGGCGCACATCAGTATAAATAGCCATTACCTGCAGCTTTACCCCTCCGTTTTCCAGGTAAAACAGGGAAGCGCCAATATCATTTATTCCTGCCGGATTGGCACCGGGTATCTCATGGAGGTACGATAATAAATCGCAATGCAGATCAAAAACCGGAAGTTTATTTACAAACAACATATATCAAGGAATAAACCGGATTAATCACCGGCATTAAATAACAGAAAATAAATTAAGCAGAAGGAACAGCGTATTTTAAGCGTTACCTTCACTCAGGGGCACAAAGCAATCCGGATATTAATTGGACCTGATTCTGCCGCGCCACGCTCCGGAGATACGTTCAAAATCAAATAAACGCTGTCCCGCTCCTCTCAGAGAAGCCTTGAGCCGGATAAAACCTCTTTTTCCCACACACCGGTTAATTTACGCTATCCCGTAAAATTATCAGCCATATTTTCACTCACACACAAAAATAATCTTTCATTGCTTAGTTCCTGCGGAATGCAGGCAAACTATGGCGACATATTGTAGTTATTAACTGGTAAAGCCTCATTTTCCATAATATATTTATAATTTAGTAAATTGAAGGCGGAAGAGGGTTTTTAAAGTTTTATAAATCCGTTTCCGTGAATTAATCTCTCACTATTTAGCAGATTATTTAAGTAAATTAACAAAATGGCTATACAAAGACCTTTCAACTTTAAGGGCTGGATTGAGGAGCACCGCCACCTGCTCAAACCTCCTGTAGGCAATAAACAAATTTACACCGGCAATAAAGATTTTATTGTTATGGTAGTTGGAGGCCCAAACTCCCGCAAAGACTACCACTATAATGCCACAGAAGAATTTTTTTACCAGATAGAAGGCAGCATAGTATTAAAAATTATTGAAGATGGTAAGCCGGTTGATATTACCATAAACGAAGGCGAGATATTTTTGCTTCCGGGAGGAGTTCCACACTCACCGCGCCGGCCTGCCAATACTGTAGGTCTGGTAATGGAGCGCTACCGCCAGGAAGGGCAGAAAGATGGTTTTATGTGGTACTGCGAAAACTGCGGACACAAGCTTTATGAAGAATATGCGTATGTTACCGATATTGTTGCCCAGCTCCCTCCTATTATGGAAAATTTCTGGGGCAGCGATGAACACCGCACCTGCAATAACTGTGGCACGTATATGGAAAAACCGGAGAAGAAGTAAGCCTGTTCAGTAATAAGTAAAAGCGCAAAGCAGTAAGCAGGAGAAAGAGAATGACACAAGCCCCTCTCTGCTTATTACCTGTGGCTGCATACCTGATACCTTATACTTAAATATTTTATGGAGCATTACCAGAATACCGGCGATTATGCCCGGGAGCAGGACGAACAGGATCCTTTGAAGGAATTCCGCAGCAGGTTCATTATCCCTAAAAAAAATAATGAGGAGGTTATATACCTCTGCGGAAACTCTCTTGGCCTGCAACCTGAAAGCACCCGCTCCTACCTCGACAGGGAGCTTAAGAAATGGGGCGATTATGCAGTAGACGGGCACTTTCATGCCGACGAGCCCTGGTATCACTACCACAAGCTCCTGAAAGCTCCTCTTGCAGCTATTACAGGGGCCAAACCCGAAGAAGTGGTGGTTATGAACAACCTCACCTCTAACCTTCACTTTATGATGGTCAGCTTTTACCGGCCGGCAGCCGGGCGCTACAAGATCCTGATGGAGGGCGGCGCCTTTCCCTCGGACCAGTACGTGGTGGAGTCGCAGGTAAAATACCACGGGTTTTCTCCTGATGATGCTATTGTAGAAGTATTTCCGCGCGAAGGCGAAAACACCCTGCGCACTGAAGATATTCTTGAAGTAATTCAAACCCATGGCGATGAGCTGGCCCTGGTCCTTTTCGCAGGTTTGCAGTACTATACCGGACAGGTATTCGATATGGAAGCCATTACAAAGGCAGGTCAGGCTGCGGGTGCTAAAGTTGGCTTCGACCTTGCCCATGCAGCAGGCAACGTTCCTTTAAAGCTGCATGACTGGGGAGTGGATTTTGCAGCATGGTGCAGCTATAAGTACCTGAACAGCGGCCCCGGCAGCAACAGCGGGGTGTTTATTCACGAACGCTATGCTAATGATCCTGATCTTCCCCGCTTTGCCGGCTGGTGGGGCCATGAAGAAAAAGAGCGCTTTTTAATGCGGAAAGGCTTTAAGCCTATGTATGGAGCCGATGGCTGGCAGGTAAGCAATGCGAATATACTCCCCCTTGCAGCGCAAAGAGCTTCACTGGAGCTTTTTGAACAGGCCGGCATGGAAAGGCTGCGCCGGAAGAGCCTGAAACTGACCGGCTACCTGGAATACCTGCTAAAGGAAGAGGTAAACAGTACCGACAACCACATCCAAATAATCACCCCTCCGGACCCGGAGCAGCGCGGATGCCAGCTTTCCCTGTTTGTGGAAAAGAACGGGCGACAGCTTTTTGACCATATAAGCAAGGCCGGTGTTGTGGCCGACTGGCGGGAACCGAATGTAATAAGGGTAGCCCCGGCTCCCCTCTATAATACCTTTACCGATGTATACCGCTTTGCCCGATTATTAAAGCAGGCTGTAAAGGAACAACAGAATTAAGTAAGAGATCCATTTTTGCCCCCCGGGGCTTCTATTTTTATGATTGATTTTTCGAAGAAGTACAAAGGTGATATTACCGTTTTAGGAGCAGGCCTGGTAGGGTCTCTTATGGCTATTTATATGGCCAAAAAAGGATTTAAGGTTAATTTATTCGAGCAAAGGGGCGACATACGCAAGGTTAAGCTCAAAGAAGGGAGATCTATAAACCTGGCCGTAAGCCAGCGCGCCTGGACGGCCATGGAGGCTTTAGGTATTGCAGATACTGTAAGGGAGCATGTGGTGCCTATGAATGGCAGGATGATACATAACCCTGAGGGAAAGCTTTCTTTCCAGCCTTACGGCAAGGAGGGGCAGTCTATTTACTCCGTTTCCAGGGGGCGCCTTAACCAGCTGCTGCTTAAAATTGCCGAAGAAAGCGGGGTTAAGCTTAATTTCGGCCATAAGTGTACCTTCGTAGACCTAAAGCATGGCATTTCTTACTTTACGGTTACTGCTGAAGAGCTAAGCGAGGTGCAGGCCGATGCTGACCTGGTAATAGGTGCAGACGGCGCTTTTTCTGTAGTCCGGAAGGCTATGCAGCGTACCGACAGGTTTAACTTTACCCAATACTACCTGGAGCATGGCTATAAAGAGCTTACCATCCCTCCAAAAGCCGATGGTTCCTGGGCACTGGACCCCAATGCGCTGCACATCTGGCCCCGCGGCAGGTTTATGCTCATTGCGCTCCCCAACCTCGACCAGTCTTTTACCTGCACACTTTTCCTTCCGTTCGAAGGCGAAAAATCTTTTGAAACCCTGGAAACCGATGAGCAGGTAATGAAATTCTTCAAAGAACAGTTTCCGGATGCCATCCCCCTGATGCCTCATCTGCTGAATGAGTTTCATGAAAACCCTGCCTCATCACTGGTAACCATCAGCTGCTACCCCTGGACGCGCCACGGAAAGGCAATGCTGGTAGGCGATGCCTGCCATGCCATGGTTCCCTTTTACGGACAGGGTATGAATGCCGGCTTTGAAGATGTAAGGATATTTACGGAGCTGCTGGACCAGCATGGCCCCGACTGGAAGCAGGTATTATCTTCTTATGAAGACCTGCGGAAGCCGGATAATGATGCCATTTCCGAGCTTGCCATGGCTAACTTCATTGAAATGCGCGACCTGGTGGCCAATCCTGAATTTTTGCTTCGCAAGAAGATAGAAGCCCGCCTACACCAGCTGTACCCAAATAAATGGGTACCCCTGTACACAATGGTCACCTTCTCCGACATGCGTTATTCCGAAGCCCTCAAACGCGGTAAACAGCAGGAAAAAATAATGCACGAAGTAATGAATCAGGAAGGGCTGGAGCAAAACTGGGAATCGCTGGACTTTGAAAGTATAATAGCCAGGCTGGATGAAAAGTAAAGGAATGTCCCTGACACAGAAATCAAATAAAACCGCGGGTATTATTGGTGCGGGAGTTGCCGGACTGGCTGCTTCAATCCGGCTGGCGTGCAAAGGATATAGGGTAAGCGTTTTTGAAGCAAATAGTTACCCGGGAGGCAAGCTGTCGGAAATAAGGCAGGGAGCGTACCGCTTCGATGCAGGACCTTCGCTGTTTACGCTGCCCGAAGAAGTGGATGCCCTTTTCAGGCTGGCAGGGAAAGAACCTGCTGACTATTTCCGCTACCAAAAACTGGAAGTATCCTGCAGGTATTTTTACGAAGACGGCACCCGCATTAATGCCTTTGCGGAACCTGAACAATTTGCTGAAGAGCTGCACAAAAAAACCGGGGTGGAACCGCAGCGGGTAATGGCAGCATTCCGGAACAGCCGCCGGTTATATGAATTACTGGGAGGGCTTTTTATGCACCGCTCCCTTAACTCCTGGCAAACCTGGCTGAGCCCAATGTCCTTTAAGGCTTACAGGAACCTCCACAAAATGGACTTTTTCCGCAGCATGGATGAGTCGAATAAAGCCCTGCTGGGTAATGAAAAAGCCGTACAGCTTTTTAACCGCTACGCCACCTATAACGGATCGAGCCCTTATAAAGCACCTGCCACACTAAACATTATTCCCTGGCTGGAAATGGGCATAGGTGCTTATTTTCCTGAAGGTGGCATGTATTCCATTACACAAAGCCTGTGGAAACTGGCGCAGGAACTGGGTGTGGAGTTCTTTTTTAATGAAAAGGCAGAGAAGATTATTGTAAAGGATAAAAAAGCCCTGGGGCTCCTTATAAACGGGCAGGAAAGGTATTTTGATGCCGTTATCAGCAATGCCGATATGGTAAGCACTTACCGGAAGCTCCTGAAAGAAGAACCAGCTCCCCGGCGACTGCTCAACCAACCCAAGAGCAGTTCGGCGCTTATTTTTTACTGGGGCATTAAAAAAGAATTTCCGGAGCTGGATTTACACAATATATTTTTCAGCGGAAATTACCGCGAAGAGTTCAGGCACATTTTTGAGGAAGGCGATATTTACCACGACCCGACGATATACGTTAACATCACCTCAAAATATAACCCGGCCGATGCCCCTGCAGGCGCTGAGAACTGGTTTACGATGATAAATGTACCCAACAACCAAGGGCAGGACTGGGATAGCTTGATTGCAGGAGCCAGGGAAAATATCTTAAGTAAGCTAAAGCGGATTACAGGCGTACGGGTGGAGGATTATATTGAAAGCGAAAGCATACTGGACCCGCGCCTTATTGAGACAAAGACATCTTCGGCAAGGGGCGCTTTGTACGGCAACAGCAGCAATAATAAATACGCTGCTTTTTTACGGCATTCCAATAAAAGCTCCCGCATAAAAGATCTGTACTTCTGCGGAGGAAGTGTGCACCCGGGAGGCGGCATACCCTTATGCCTCCTGTCTGCTAAAATAACTGCCGGTTTTTTACCTTAAGGAGTTGCCTGCGCCAGCACTTCTTCCGGTGCTTTTAATTCAGGAATCAGCTGCTTATAGCGCCCTGTCCGGCGCATAATTGATTTTACATATCTTACCGGCTCACTTCCCCTGCAATACCCGAGTTTAACAACCTCATCGGTATAATATTTAGGATTTGCCTTAAGGCCCAGGTAATACTCCACATTATCCTCCCATACCTGCGGGTCTTTCCCGAATTTTACTGCAAGCCTGCGGGCATCCAGCACATGGCCCTGCCCTACATTATAAGAGGCAAGTATAAACTTCACCCTTTCCTCCGGATCAGGTATTTCATCTGCCCAGAACTCGTCGAGCCACTTCAGGTAATTGGCTCCTGCCTGTATATTCTGCCCCGGATCAAGCGGATCCTCTGCACCAAAGATTTCGGCAGTTTCAGGCATCAGCTGCATCAGCCCGGTGGCACCCATCCAGCTCTCTGCCTCCGGGTTAAATTTAGATTCCTGATAAACAACAGCGGCCAGAAGGCGCCAGTCCCAGCCTAAAGTAGCTGCGGCCTTTTTTATCTGTTTATCATAAGGAGATATCTGATTTCCGTTAATGGAAGAATAACTGCTGTTTACAAGCTTCCGCATTCCACTCCGGTTTTTATAATACTTATTGTAGATCACATAATAATCAGTGGTCTTACGCATACGCGCTATCCATTCGTTCACAGCAGCAAGGAGCTCAGGTGAGTTCTTGCGTACGCCCCAGGCTACCTTTTGAGGAAAGCTCACTGCAGTTGTTACATCCAGGTTTGGGTAATATGCTGCATTCAGCCTTGCTACATCCTCATCGGCAACAGTAAATTCAATTTCACCCTGAGCCACTTTACGAATCATTTCTTCCGTTTCCACATCACCCTCATCCTCCACAATATCGATATCCTCGCCAATTTCTTCGGAAAGGTGCTGGAGCCGTGTATAGTAAGCAGATGCCTTCCTGACAATCACTTTCTTGCTCCCAAGCTCAAGCGGATTCCTGATAAGCTTTTCCTCTATCTGGTGAATTTTCATATTCCGCCAGTTCTTTGGCTTCCGCTGCACCAGCATTTGCCGCACCTCATTATGAGGAATGGTAAAATCAATTAATTCCTGCCGGTTTTTAGTAACTGTTAAGTTGTGGGCTATAATATCTCCCTCTCCTTTATTCAGCTTCCTGAAAGCCTCTTCCAGGTCGGAGGTGATTACAATTTCAAGATCGACCTCCAGATCTTCGGCAAGGAGGCTGAGTAATTCATACTCATACCCCATTGGCTGGCCACGATAAATAAAGTAACTGGTGGAGCTGTTGTCAACGATAGCAGTGAGACGGCCCCGTTCCTTTATTCCTTTCAGATCCAGATCAACCGGTTCTTCCAGAAAATCCAGGCCCAGAAGATCGGCCTTCTGATGGCCGGAGGTTTCTGCGCCCTGGGGGCTGCACGCAATCAGAGGAAAAAACATGCTGCTGTAAAGAAATAATTTCCTGAACGCATGTCGCAATTCCTGTCTGTAAAAAATTAGTATATTAAGTACCATAATAAGTTGTGCCGCTTCCTGAAGTAATGCCTTAAAGTCACTTCAGGTAACCGACCAGGTGCATATTTATAGTATTCTTATTGGCAAAATGCAAATATTTATTAGTTAAAACAAATATCTACATCTGATCTAACATCAAAGGTAACAATTAAATCGAATAATGATTCACCTCCTTTTTCCTTAACAGCTCTCAGCTATTAAAAAGTATGTCAGACAATAAAAAAGTACAGCAATATACGGATGACAGATTAATAAGTTTTAAAGTGAAAACATGACATCTCCTCCCCCTTCCCTAACATGCTTATAATGAATCATTCCGCAAATTTTTGGCATTAAATAAAGTGGACAGGGTACTTTTTGGAGCCCTGAACAAAGAGGCCGTTTTGTAATGAAAAAGCCCGTACTCCGGGCTCAAAAAAAATCTTAAAAAAAATTTAAAAATATTATGTAAGCCGGTAAGTGGTATTATATTTTATTGAATAAAAAAACACCGGAAGGCAAAGAAAAAACACATCCGGGTGTTGGCTTTAAAGCCCGGACACAACTGTTCCTGCAAGGCGGTTTAACTCTATTTCGGCCGCTTTTATGGTATACAAAGCATTAATAAGCCTTGCCTCAGCAGCCAGCGCATTTTGCTGTGCTTCGCGGAACTCCAGTGCACTTGTATTCCCCAACCTGTAGCGTTCCAGCGAAATATCAGCATTCTCAACAGCTACTTCGTAATTAGATTGCGCCACCTCCAGCAGGCGCAGTCCAATTCTGTAGGAGTTATACACCTCATTAATATCGGATTCCAGCGCAAGTTTCAGACTTTTTAACCTTAGCACCTCATTCTGTTCCACTATTCTGGCACTCTGGATTCTGTTATTTAATACAAAGCCATTAAACAGATTTAAACGGGCAGTAAGCCCATAATTAAATCCCCGGCTCCGGTTGCTAAGCAAAAAACCAGCTTCTGCCTCAGTGAGCTGCCGGTTATAAGAGCCAAATAACTCCAGCTGAGGCAGGCGCTGCGCATGGAGCTCACGTAATTGCAGGTGAGCTATATTTATCTGCCGCTGGGCAGCCAGTAACTGAGGGTTATTCAGATTAGCAGAATTAAGCAGGTCATCTAATTCTATTTCCCGGCTAACCAATATGGTATCCTTAATAGCCATTTCCTGCTGCGGCTCCATGCCCATTAATTCATTCAGCTGTATCCTGGCATTAGCAATCACCTCTTCCTGGTTAATAATTGCTGTAAGATCAGTATTATAATCCACCTGTGCCGCCAGAAACTCCTGCTTCGATGCCCGGCCCAGTTCATATTTATCTTTCGAAATTCTGCGGCGCTCTTCTGAAAGCTCCAGGGTATTCTGTATCATTACATACCGCTGCTGCTCCAGCACCAGGCGGTAATAAGCTGTTGTAATATCTGCAATAGTATTTTCAATGATTACTTTTGCCTCCAGCCTGCTCTGTTCACTTAAAACCCCCAGCCGCTGAATGGTAAAGAAGGAGCCTGCATCTATAACATATAAACCACTTACAGAAGAACTGGCCGTTGAAGACCTTGCATTATCACGAATGAGTGGCTCAGGATCATTCCTGAATTGCTGTTCCACATCCTGAACACTCCAGTTTTTGCCTGTATTTGCATCCACCACAGGAAGCAGGCCTGCCTCCCCTAAATTATTATTATTCTCTACGATCCGCCTTTCATTTTCTGCAATAAGGATGTTATAATTATTTTTAAGCCCTGTTCTTACTGCTGCTTCAAGCGTTAAATAACCTTGTGCCGCAGCGCCGGAAACCAGCCCCATTGCACAGGCAAAGAAAATCAATATCTTATTCACAAATCTGAAATTTAAGTTCTGGCTACGCGTTTCTGCTTAGTTGTAAAATAGGAGTAGAAAGCCGGAATTATGAACATGGTCAGGAAGGTGGCAAAGACCAGTCCGCCCACTACAGCAATTCCCATAGGCACCCTGCTTTCCGAGCCGGCACCCAAAGCAAGGGCAATAGGCAGAATACCCAGTATGGTGGAGAGGCTGGTCATCAGGATAGGCCTGAAACGGGCTGCTGCGGCCCCTGTAATTGCTTCATAAACCGACATCCCTTCTTCCTTCCGCTGGTTGGCAAACTCCACTATAAGAATCCCGTTCTTGGTTACCAGCCCTATCAGCATAATAATCCCTATCTGGCTGAATATATTCAGCGTCTGATCAAAATACCAGAGCGACACCAGGGCACCGGCAATAGCCAGCGGCACAGTAAACATAATAATGAGCGGATCTATAAAGCTCTCAAACTGCGCTGAAAGCACAAGGTAAATTAAAACCAGGGCAAAGAGGAATGCAAATATAAGGCTGGAAGAACTCTCCCTGAACTCTTCAGATACTCCTGTTAAATCGGTGGAATATTCATCGCTCAGCACCTCCTCCGCAATGCGGTCCATTTCGGCTATTCCATCGCCAATGGTATTTTTACCACTAAGGCCTGCCGATACAGTGGCGCTCACGTAGCGGTTAAAACGGTAAAGCTGTGGCGGTGTGCTCTTCTCGGAGGTACGCACAAGGTTATCGAGCTGCACCAGCTGCCCATTGTCTGCACGCACATACAGCGAGCGCAGGTCGAGCGGCTGGCTCCTGTTCTCCCTTTGCATAACCCCGATTACCTGGTACTGCTTCCCGTTCATATAAAAATAATCGAAACGCTGCTCGGCATAGGCAAGCTGCAGGGTACGGGCAATTGTTTCTATTGAAATACCAAGGTTCCTTGCTTTCTCCCGGTCAATATCCACCTGCAGTTCGGGCTTGGTAAATTTAAGGTTGATGTCGGAGAAGTTAAACACCTCACTCTCGTTTACCCTATCCAAAAACTCCGGCAGCACCTCCTTAAGCTTTTCAATGGTAGGCGCTTGTACCACATACTGTACAGGAAGGCCGCCGCGGCGGTCGCCTATAGACTGTGGCTGGGAGGCAAACGCCCTTGCCCCGGTCGATTCCTTTAATATCCCTGAAACCTCCTGGTAAATTTCATCCTGCGTACGCTCCCTGTCTTTGGCATCGGAAAGGATAAGCCGCACAAACCCTGAGTTGGCCGCATTGGAGCCCCAGCCCGGAGAGGTTACCGAAATAGTTGCTTCCGTTTCAGGTATTTCAGTTAAGAACCGGCGTATAAGGTTATCGATATAAGGGTCCATATAATTAAAGGTGGCTCCTTCAGGCCCTACGGCATTTACCCGTATTTCGCCCCTGTCTTCCACAGGCGCCAATTCAGAGGGCAATGCTTTAAACAGCACGTAAATAATGCCTCCCATTACCACCATAACTACAAAGCTTACCCAGCGGACCTTCATAAAAGATTCCAGCACCCCTTCGTACCAGTTATTCATCCGCACGAAAAAAGGCTCGGTTTTACGATAGAACCAGCTTGGCTTTTCCCTCTTTTTAAGGAGGCGGGAGCTGAGCATGGGTGTCATGGAAAGTGCCACAAAGGACGATATAACCACCGCACCCGCTACCGCAACACCAAACTCCCGGAAGAGCCGCCCCGTGGTACCTTCAAGGAAAATTACCGGCAGGAACACAGCCACCAGGGCCACGGTGGTCGCAATAACGGCAAAGAAGATTTCATTGGAGCCTTTCTCTGCTGCTTCCATCGGTTTCTCACCTTTTTCAATTCTGGAATAAATATTTTCCAGCACCACAATAGCATCATCCACCACCAGACCAATCGACAGCACCACTGCCAGCAGAGTAAGAATGTTAATGGAGAAATCGGCCAGGTACATTACGAAGAAAACCCCCACCAGGGAAATAGGAATGGTTACCACAGGAATTACCGTAGTACGCCAGTCGCGCAGGAAAAGGAAAATAATTAATACCACCAGGACAAAAGCCAGAATAATGGTTTCCTGCACTTCAGAAATAGATTGCCTGATATACTCAGTATTATCAAAACCTATTTCCAGGTCTATGTCTGCAGGCAAATCATTCTTTATCTGCTCCAGCCTTTTATAGAATTCATCGGCTATTTCTATACTGTTGGAGCCTGGCAGAGGCACCAAAACGACTCCTACCATTGGTATTCCATCACGCTTTAATATAGAGCGCTCGTTAAGAGCCCCTAAACGCGCCACACCAATATCACGAAACCGTACAATATTGTCGCCGGATTCCTTTACAATCAGTTCATTGAATTCCTCAACGGTACGGAGGTTTCCCAGCGTACGGACAGAAAGCTCGATATTACTGCCTTCAATTTTTCCGGAAGGCAACTCCACGTTATTAGCTGAAAGCCGGTTCCGCACATCAAGCGGTGTAACGCCATAAGAGGCCATCCGGGAAGGATCCATCTGCAGGCGCATAGCATACTGCCTCTCTCCCCATATGCGTATTTCACTTACTCCCGGAATTGTCTGGAGGCGTTCTTTAAATAAATTTTCAGCGATATCCGAAAGCTCCAGCAAAGTTTTCTGCTGACTGCTTACGTTCAGGAATACAATGGGCTGGGAATCCGCATCGGCTTTGGACACTACCGGAGGGTCCGCATCGTCAGGAAGGTTGCGTTGGGCACGGGAAACCTTATCCCTCACATCGTTTGCCGCCGCTTCCAGGTCGGCTCCCAGCTCAAACTCCACCGTAATATTGCTGCTGCCATCGGCACTCGTAGAAGTAAGGGTTTTAATACCGGCAATACCATTAATAGATTCTTCCAGCACTTCTGTAATCTGCGCTTCTATAACATCGGCATTGGCTCCAACATAAGAGGTTCTTACGTTAATTACCGGAGGGTCCACACTGGGGTACTCCCTTACGCCTAAAAATGTAATTCCTATGGCCCCGAATAAAAGAATAACCAGGGACAATACAATGGCCAGCACCGGCCTGTTAATACTTATGGATGATAAACTTGCCATACTTTAATTATTGCGGATTACTTCTGTCACTCTCACTGCCCCACCATTCTTTACCTGCAAAATTCCTGTAGTAAGCACAGAGTCTCCGGGTGCAAGGCCATCGGTTACCTCCACCCTGTTTTCAGTACGCATCCCTGCTTTAATTCTTTTTTCCACTGCCTTTCCATCTTTCACTACAAAAACTTTGTAGCCATCCATTTCCGGAATCAGGGACTGCGAGGGCACCATTATAGAATTTTCATTTACATCCAGCACCAGCTTTATTCTCACAAACATACCGGGCAGCAAAGTCCTGTCATCATTTTCGCTGAGCGCGCGCATGGTAAGCGTGCGGGTTTCCAGGTTAATACGTGGCTCAACAGCATATACCTTCCCTGTACGCATGATATTTGAGTTTTCACTCCTGGAAAAAGTAATATTACCCCCCACTCCCACTTCATTGCTGTAACGCTCCGGAACAGAAAACTCTATCTTTACAGGGTCAATATTCACGAGGGTGGCAATATGGTCTGCAGGACTTACATAACTCCCCTCCGAAACCTGGCGCAGGCCAATTATCCCGCTAAAAGGAGCCCGGATAACTGATTTTGCAATCTGCGCTTCCACCACTTTTATATCTGAAAGATTTGTATTCAGTTCGTTCTGAGCGATATCATATTCCTCCCGGCTGATTGCCTCCCGCTCTAATAACTGCCGCTGCCGGTTTTCGCTCTGTTCGTACAACTTCCGGCTGTAGTTAAGGCGCTCGAGCCGGGCACGTGCCTCATCATCGTTCAGGTATACCAGCGGCTGCCCTTTTTTTACATACTGCCCTTCCTCAAAAGTTATGCGGGTAATCTTTCCGGCCAGTTCAGGGCTAAGGTTTACTGACTCATTGGCAAGGATACTGCCTGTAATAGATATGGTATTCTCAAGCCTCTGCTGGTCGGCTACCATTACCACCACAGGTACAGGAGCCATTGCTGCACTACCCCGGGCTGTAGGTTGCTCTCCCTCACTGTCTCCGGAAAAGTCAAGCTTCGGGTAAATAATTAAGAAGGCTACTATCAGCACGATCAATCCTGTTAGTATTCTTTTCGTAGTCTTATTCATTATATAATTTTATAGAAACAATATTGAATTTCGGTGAACCGATCAACACCCGTAAGTTTTTTAATTATTAAAAATCCTCTGCCAAAGCAACCTTTATCTGAAGTAAAGCGAAAATGAAGACAAGGAGAAAGTACTGCACTACTAAAACTGACCTCCGGCAGGATTATTCTGCAGCTACAACAAATATTCTGCAGGTAAAAATCCAGTTTCTTCCGGTCATCACAGGAATCCTTGTAAAATTCGGCTTTATATGCAAGGATGACAAACCGGTGGCGAAACATTATTGCCGTTCATCAAAAAAAGATACCGCTCATTCAGATTCCGGCTACTTTATTATTTTTAACTTTATTCCCGGGCCGCCGCAGAAATAAATATCCTATACCTGCCTTTAATGCAAGCAATTAAATTTGCTGTTTTATAAAAACAGGGGAAACATCTTTGATGATTAAACTGCCGCCGGCCTGCTGCCGGGGAAAGAGGCAATATCCATATTCCCTGTGCATCCATTTTTTATTTACTTTCGTATATGCATCAATAATAAAGCAAATATTTCAGGAGGTAAGAGAAACACAAATAATTTGTTTAATAAATTATCAATTAAACTAAACGTTACTTTCCCTTCTGCGTTTATTTTAAATCAGGGTATTCCAGGTTATTAACTTTTTTAATTCAAGAGCCATCGCTACTTCATCTGACATATGGCACAAAGTGCCTAAAGCACTCCGGATTTTCTCCTATATTTTACTGGGGATCATCGGCCTGCTTGTACTTATAATCGTTCTGATACAGTTACCTGCAGTTCAGACCTATATTACCGGGCAGGTAACCAAAAGCCTGGAAGAGCAGTGGGGTACCCGTGTAAATGTTGGCAGGGTTAACCTTACCTTTTTCGAAACTGCTGTTGTGGAAGATATTTACATTGAAGACCAGGCAGGCGATACCCTCGTTTATGCCCAAAGGCTGAAAGCCGATATTGGCATATTTGCTCTCCTGGATAAAAAAATTGTAATCGATGAGATAGCACTTGAAAATGCCTACATCAACCTCTACAGGCATGCCGACAGCACCCGCTTTAATTATGAATTTATTCCTGAAAGCTTTGCCACAGAGGATACTACTCAGGTTGACACCACCTCAGGAGGAGGCTTTGATTTCGACCTGCAGCAGGTGCGACTTGAGCAGGTACGGTTTAATTTTATTGATGATTCCAGCAAAATGGAATTACGTGTTCAGGCACCTTATTTCCTGACTGAACTGGAAACACTCGGCCTGAATGAGGAGCACATCCGGATCGACAATATAGATGTAAGAAGGTTAAATGTACTTTTTCGCCAGCCTCCGGTGGAAGCAGATTCCTCCTTTAGCCAGGTGGCCGATGTGGATACCACTGCCACTGAAACGGTGGAACTTGATTCTGCATGGCTAAATCCCACCGGCTTCAGGTACACCATTAATAATTTTTCTATCGAAAACAGTGAAATCCTGTTTCAGACCAGCCAGGAGGCAGAGAAAGGAACCCTTAATTTTGAGAACGTTCATCTGGCTGACCTTAACCTCCAAATGCAGAACATTTATGCAGGAAGTGATACCCTTACCGCCGGACTGGAAAAGTTAAGCCTGCTTGAACGAAACAGCAACTTCCTGCTGAAATCACTGGCTTTTGATGTTGCCATAAGGGGCCCTCTGGTAAGCGCAGGGCTCAGGGAATTTATTACGGCTAATTCCAGGCTGGAAGATGAAATTGTAATTGAAAACCTCGACATTACAGCCGGCGATGATATGCTGGCAAAACTGCAGGCCCGTGCAAAGGTGGAAAATGCGGTGCTGAGCATGAAAGATGCCGCTTACTTTACTGATGCACTGGATACCCTGCCCAACTTACGGGACCAGGACATCCGTATGGACCTGAATTTTAAACTGGCTGATAATAAAGCTGATATAGAACAGCTTGAGCTCAGGGCCAATGACGGATTGTATATAAACGCCAGTGCTTTTGCAGAAAACATTGATAAGCCCGACAAGCTGCGCTTTGATGTGCAGCTAAAGGAACTTACCACCAGCATGGCCTATATTGAAGCCCTTTCTCTGGTGGAGGAATTACCCCCCGGGGCAGCTCAGGCAGGAAATATAACCCTTACTGCCCAGGCAAAAGGAAGCATGAACGACGCTAACCTGGTGGCAAGACTGGAGTCCGGTGTTGGCCGGCTCGAAACTAACCTTATATATAAAGCTCCTGTAGAAGGCAGCTTTCTGGTAGCCGGAAATATAGATGCAAATAAGTTCGACCTTCGCCCTTTTGCCGGCGATAGCAGTGGCCTTGGAACTATCAGCCTTACCTCCCGCATAAGGGCCAGAGGCCAGGGAGAGGCTATAGATGTAAATAAGTTTTCGCTGCTTATACAGTCTGTCGAATTTAATAACTACACTTATGAAGGCCTGGCAGTGGAAGGCCATTTTATTGACAGCACCCTGGAAGTTGCCACAGCCTATGAAGATCCTAACCTGAACTTTGACTTCCTGTTAAAATCAGACCTGAAAGACTCCCTTCCCTTACTGATTGCAGATGGAAACATCGACAATGTAAACATGCTGCGCCTGAACCTGATGGAAGACAGTATTATCGTTGCCACAAAATTACATGCAGAAGTAAGCGGGCAAACCCCTGATGAAATAAGAGGTTTTTTCAGGCTTGATAAAACAGAGATAATCCGCGGGGCCAACAGCTACACCATGGACAGCCTCCTGCTGGCCTCTAACAGCCTGCCAGGCAACCGGCGCGAAATAACCCTGGATACCGATTTTATGTCGGCCAGTCTCAGGGGCCGGTATCTTTTTGAGGGCTTACCACTCGCCATTGACCAATGTGCAAACCACTATTGCTCCGCCTATGAATTTGACACCACACAGGTTGCAGACAGGCAGGAAATTGAACTGGATTTTATTATCCGTGATGAACCCGTAATAGCAAAAGCCTTTGTTCCTGATTTTGAGCTTACCTACCCCATGACCATCCGGGCATCTATGGAAAATGAGCTCCGCTCCTTTAACCTTGATATTGATGCACCCGGAATTATGTATGACTCCATCATTATCAGGAATTTTGTTGTGGATGCAAAAACAACTAACAGAATACTGGCTTTTGAGGTAAGCAGCGACCAGATCCGGTTAAGCGAAGCTATTGATATTCCCGATTTCAGGCTTGAAGGAAGCTGGGAGGAAGACAGTGTGCATTTTGACCTGGGACTCGCACCTCCCACCGATTCCACACACCTTCTTTTAGGAGGAGCTGTAACCTTTCCCGGCGATACCATTGCCCTTGAACTTGACCAGACAGACCTTTCCATATATGGCAGGGATTATATGATGGCCAATAATACCCTGATTAAATATGCCACAGATTACCTGCTGATAGAAGACTTTACGCTGCAACGCGACGAACAAAGGTTAACCCTTTTTACCCGTGATGCCGATACGCCCGAACCAAAAATTATTGCAGAAATAAGGGCTTTTGAAGTAGCTGAATTTATGGAGCTTGCAGGTTTAGGCGATTACGGAGTAGCTGCGCAACTTAACGGAGATATTAAGCTGACAGATGTGGCCAGCCTTTCGGCTATTGAAGCAGAACTGGCTATCAATAATTTACTGGTAGACAGCATACGCGCAGGCGATATCAGGATTGATATTGATAAAGTATCGGACAACGGGCGCTTAAATACAAATATAAGTTTGCAGGGCCCCGGAAACCAGTTGCAGATCAGCGGTTTTTATAATATGGAAGACAGCACCAATGCTATATCCCTGGACATTGATTTGCAGCAGTTAAGGCTTGCCACCTGGGAGCCATTTGTAGAGGAGTTCCTTAACGACCTGAGCGGCAGCCTCCAGGGCCGGATGTCTGTTACCGGTACTGCGGCAAGGCCTGAGGTTGAGGGGGAAATTCATTTTGGGGAACAGACCGCCTTCCGGCCTGCAGCAACAGGAGCGCTGTTCAGGCTGCAGGACCAAAGAATTATTATCAACAATGAAGCAATCAGTTTCGACCGTTTAACGCTTGTAGACCCTAAGAACCGGAAACTTGTACTGGAAGGCTCTATTGAACATAATTACTTTGAGGACTTCCTGCTTAACCTGCAGATAAATGCGGACAACTTTCAGCTGATCGATAAAACCCGCACTCTTGAAGAAGCCTATTTCGGAACCTTATATGTACAGACAAACCTGGAGATAAGCGGACCTGTCGAAGATGTAAGAGTGGAAGGCTCCATCCGGATAAATGACCAGACTGACCTTACACTTGTTCTGCTGGAGGAAAATGCAAGTGTAGGCGCCCAGGATTATATTAATTTTGTAGAGCACAATGCCTTCCTGGAGCGGGACGCTCTATCCGGCGCACCTGACACCATAAGAGAACAACGGCAGGTGGAAATCAGCGGTTTCTCCCTGGCTGCTAACATAATTGTAAATCCGGAGGCACAGTTTACCGTAATTGTAGACCCCGCCACAGGAGATAACCTGGAGGTTTCCGGCGAAGCAGACCTGCGGATTACCATGACACCAATCGGAGGCATGAATATGCAGGGTACCTTCACCGTTAATGATGGCCGCTACAGACTGAGCTTTTTAGAGGTTATACAAAAAAGTTTCGATTTACAGGAAGGAAGTACCGTTGAATTTAACGGCGACCCACTCGATGCCGAGCTCAACATGACTGCTGTTTACACAACAGAAACCAGCCGCTATCCGCTTATACAGGAACAGGAAAATATCCTGAGCAATGCAGAAATAAGTGCCGCAAAGCAGCGTAAACCTGTTAATGTACTCCTGAGCCTGATAGGAACGCTCGAAAATCCACAGTTTTCGTTCGACATTATTGTGCCCGAATCAGATAACAGCATGGGCAGCGCTGTAGTCCAGCAGATAAAAGAAATTAAACAGGACCAGAGTAAATTATTCCGCCAGATTTTCGGGCTTATAGTAATGAACCGCTTTATACCTGAAACACCCGGCCTTGGAGGCAGCGGAGGAGGAACAGAGCAGGCTGTAAACTCCCGTGTGGACCAGAGCCTGAGTGCTTTTTTAAGCGACCAGCTAAATGCTATTTCTCAGGATTACCTTGGTGTTTCCATTGAGGTAGATGTGGATACCCGCCAGAATATGGAGGGTGAGGATGCCGGCCTTGCTGAAAAAGACATAGGGCTCCAGCTGGGAAGGTCCTTCTGGAACGACAGGGTTGAGGTTAAAGTAGGGGGCACCACATCTGTAAGCGGGAGTGGCGGTGCTGCCGTAGCCGGCGGCAACTCAGGAACGCAGTTTGCAGGAAACTTTGAGGTTCTTTACCACATAAATGAGCGCGGAAACCTGAACCTTAAAGTATTTCAGCGGAATGAGCGAAATTTGATAACCAACGAATTTATGCCACAGCCGGGAGTGGCGGTTTCTTACAGTAAATCCTTTGATGAGCTGGAAGGATTTTTTGGCAGAGCAAAAACTCAAAGGGAGATTTTGCAGTCAGACGGAGCAATAAAGGTTGATACAGAAGAAGAGTAAAGGAGCGGTTAAGACGCCAAAGCCAATTAAAAGGAAGAAAAGCATTTAAATTGTTGGGCTCAAATATAAAATGGTGTATTTTTGAAATGGCATGGTACACCGCTTTTTTAAATTCGACAAAAACTACATCCTGAAAGAGGCACAGGAAGCTTCAGAGGAGGAATTGCTGCAGCAAATGGTGGCGTATGTAAAAGGTGTGTACCTGCTGCAAAACAATCCTTTAGGCCTGGTCGATGATACTGTACGGGTTATTCAGGAGACCACCCGGCCACAAACAAATAAGCTAAAGGACTTCTATACCATACTGGCTGGCATTTACCGCTTCAAACATGGATCAAACCAGCTGGAGCTGCTGTTCGACGGAGCCACTCATTTTGAGAAATACCGTCAGGACTGGGCGAAAGCCTTTGAAACCTGGTATCAGCAGTTTTGCCATAAGCCTTCTTTTATACGGGCCGTTCTTGAGGTTACTGTATTCTATCCAAAGCACCGCAAAGGTCAGCTGGCCGAGGCACGGATGCGGGCATTCATAAGCCAGCATTTTGAGCTTCGTATTCACAAACGCCATGGAATAAAAGGCTCCAAAACAGCCTGATTACTGATTATTTATCAATTCTCCTTTTCGGCAGGTCTTTTACTCTTTGCTATTCCCTTCATTTTACAGGCTCCTCCCATCATCCTTTAGCTTGAACGTTGGCTTTTTCTTCATTATGTACCTGTCATTAAATGGGCTGCCTGCTTTATTGTTTACTATCTCCAAAAAAAACTTAAACGAAATCCCCTAACTTTTACTGCCTTTCTCCCGTTTAAGAGAGTGAAACCAATTTTTTACAAATTTTCCTATAGCCTTGAAAAAGTCTGAATTTAACCCGGAAAGTATACCTCTTGATATGAAAGATCCTGTTTTTTCGCGGGTAATTAAAGAAATAAAAGATTACGCCATCTTTACAATGGATCGTGAGGGCTACGTTATGTCCTGGAATGAAGGAGCAAAACGTATAAAGGGTTATGGGGCAGAAGAAATAACAGGAAAATACTTCGGCCTCCTGTTTCCTGAAGATGCTCCGGAGGATAAACCAAAAAAAGAACTGGAGGAGGCTTCCCGCAACGGACGCTTTGAAGAGGAAGGCTGGAGAAAAAGAAAGAACGGCGCTCTTTTCTGGGCTCATATTATCCTTACCGCTATTCATAACGAAGAGGGACAGGTAGTTGGCTTTGTAAAAGTTACCCAGGACCTTACAGAAAAAAAGAAGTTTGAAGAGGCTCTTTTCCGGAAAAATGAAAGGCTGATCAAAGCAAATGCAGATTTAGATAATTTTGTCTATACAGCGTCGCATGACTTAAAATCCCCTGTCAATAATATTGAAGGTTTACTGAATTATATTACGCCTGAACTGGAGCCGAAGAAAATGGCTCAAATGCTGGAGTACCTGAAGACCTCTGTTGAAAAACTGAAATCCACTATTACAGATCTTTCCAATATTGCTTTATTGCAGAAAGATATTGAAGATGGCAGTCAGGATGATATTTACATTGAAGAAATATTTGAGGATGTTAAATATTCATTAACAAACCAGATGAGGGACGATTGCCCCAATGTTGAAACAGATTTTCAGGTAAAGAAAATTAAATTCTCACGACTGAACCTGAAAAGTATCCTGTATAACCTCATTTCAAATTCAATTAAATATAAATCACCTGAAAGGGATTGCAGGGTAAAACTCTCCTCCTTCCGGGAAAACGACCACCTGATTCTGGAGGTGAGCGACAATGGAATAGGCATGCCGGCAGGTTACCAGCAGAAGATTTTTAAAATGTTTTCCCGAATGCATAAGCATGTGGATGGTTCAGGCATTGGATTATACATTCTTAAAAGAATTGTAGACAATTCCGGTGGTACTATTGATATACAGAGTGAGGAAGGAAAAGGAACTACCTTCAGGATTTCCCTTCCAAATGTTATTTCTCCTGAAAACTCATAATTCCGGCTACTTTATAATTTCTGCCACCTCACCGCAGCTAAGCATCGTTTCAGGTAAATAAGGATTCTTTATTTCCTCCTCACTGCTTAACCAATATGCACCCTGGCTATTATTGGCCATAGGGCAGTACTGCACGAACATTTCCCCCGACAGAAGCTCTTCCTGCTTAGCAATCCTGATAAAATTATTGCTCAGGAAGAAGAAATACTGCCGCTGCTCTTCCGGCAGGTTTGTACCCGAAATACGCCCTGCGTACTCAGCAGCCTCCTTACCTTCAGGAATGGCCTTAAGTGCTGCCTGCAGGGCTGCTGCCTGTTTTTTTGCAGTTTCGGGTTCTGATGCTACCAAAGCATTTTTAAGGGACAGATAATGCTCCATGGCTACAGCAAATTCACTGCTTCTAAAGCTCAGCTCAGCCGGTGCAGCCGTTTCTTTAGCCTCTCTGCTGCTTCCCGCCGGCATACCGGCAAGAGCCGTTAAAGGGTGCCCTCCCTTTTTCAAAACAAATTCACTATACAAAAGATAGGCTCCTGATGTAACTATTTCTTCTCCGGAGCTAAGCCCTTCGGTAATTACCACCTGCTCTGCACCACCACCCTCTGTTATTACTCTGCGTGGCTCAAAAGTATTTGCGGCTGTCCTGATCCATACATGTGCCCCTTCCTGATCTCTGATAACTGCTTTTACCGGTACCGTAACCATGCTACTTACCTCCTCCCTCTCCGGGGAAGGAACCAGAACATTTGCCTGCATACCCGGCATAAGCGCATTATCCGGATTCGGGATTTCCACCCTCACATTTACGATCTGGCTCTGCGCCCTGTACTCAGGGCTTACAAAGACAACTGTGCCTTCCTGAAGGCCGGGAAAATCAGCCACCTGAACAGCTACCTTCATTCCTTTTTGCAAGCTGCCCAATTCCCCCTGGTAAACCTCTGCTTCCACCCATAAAGGGTCCAGGCGCGTAAGCGTATAAAGCCGGCTGCCTTCCTGCACATACTGCCCCTCTGTTGCCGATATGTTAGTAAGCACTCCTGATACCGGCGACAAAAAAGTGATCAAGGGACTTGTTTTTTTTCCTGCTGCCAGCCGCTTTACCTGTGCATCTGTCATTCCATATAGTTTCAGTTTACGCGCAGCGGATTCAACAAATGATGCATACCGGGGCTCCTCATCGCCCAACTGCTCAAACTGCTCCAGGGCAAGCAGGTACTCCTGCTGATAAGTCAGCAATTCTTCGCTATAAATATCATACAACTGCTGCCCCTGCCGGATTTTTCGGCCGGCTTCTTTAACGTACATCCGTTCAATCCGGCCGGGCACTCTGCTGGATACCACCTCCGTAAGTTCCTGGTTTTCGACGATCCTTCCTGTTACAACAGCGGCGCTGCCTGCACTACCCCTGCCGGCACTTTGGGATTTAATGTTCGCCAGTAAAACCTGAGAGTCACTCAACTCCAGAACAGGAGAATCTCCGCCACCACCACTTACTGCTACCAGGTCCATACCGCAAATGGGGCAGCTTCCCGGCTTTCTTTCCACAATCTGCGGGTGCATGGGGCAGGTGTAGATTTGTGCAGCATGCTCATGACTCTCTGCCCCTTCCTTTTCTTCACTGCAGCCTGATAGAGAGATTAACAGAATGAAAATTGAAAGTTGAAAACAGGCGTTAACTATAGCAGGCACTATTCTGATCAGGTTCCTGATCGCCCCGCGTGACTTCTTTATGTTGATTATCTGTTTCATTTTATCTTTGTTGCATTGATGAACCCGTTGAGCTTTGGTCCCAGCTCATTGATTATACTTGTATATTTATCCATCTGATCCTTTGATATTATGTTTCTTCTGTATGCTTTTTCTGTATGCTTTGCGTAACCACACTTTTGTCTCTTCAAAAGAGCCGCGGGCCTAGAGATAAAACTTCCTCCGGTCGGGAGCAGTAAACCTGCCATACCCCTCCGCAATATTGGCTGCTATACTATCTGCTGAGCGAATAACCTGTAAGCCTATAGTTCTTTGGGCTTTTTCCGGCCACTGATCATATTCAACCCAAATTTTATCCGACAATTTCTCAGCCAGTTTATATAAATCTAAATCAGTTAATCCTTTCATAGCCCCCAAATTTCAACTTTCAATTTTCAAAACTCATTCCAATTTCAAAGCTCATTTCTCAGGCGGACGATTCCCTCACTGTCGATCAGGAACTGGGCATTATGTGCAACTGCATCATCTGCCGACAAGCCTTCAATTATTTCCACCATTTCTCCTGCCCGTGTTCCGGTAATTACTTCCACAGGCCTCAGCACCCCATTCTGCTTTACAAATACCAGTTTGCGGTTACCCGCATCCAGCACGGCCAGTGCAGGAATCCATAAACCGGGCTCCGTAAGGCTGCTTACTTTTCCCTCCACCAACTGACCAACCCGCAGCTTATCCTGCTGTAAATAAGCCCTGATCTTACTGAAATTCTCTCCCTGGCTATAGAAAGGGCTGATAAAATCCACCTGCGCCATTACCTTATGCTGCTCTCCCGGCCCCACTGAAATTTCAAGCGGATCTCCTTCATTTATAAGCCCTGCTTTATCAGATGAAACATTAAACTCAGCCCACAGCCGCGAGGCATCAATAATCCTGAACAGTGCCTGCCCCGGCTCCACATACATTCCTTCCTGTACGCTTAATTCAGCCGCAGGTCCCGCCCCGGCAAAACCACCTCCTGCTCCTCCGGCGGTACTGCCCATTCCTCCGGCACTCATAGCTGCGCCTCCCATACCGCCTGCCATTCCCCCACCACCTGTCATACCGGTTCCGGCAGCAGCATTTCTTCCTGCCCCCGGCTGGCCGGATTCCCGCGTTTCCACAATATACCCCCCGTGGGGGCTATAAACCGGAAAGGAATGCACTTCTTTCCTGCTCCGGATAAGCCGCTCAATCTGCCCTTCGGTAACGCCAAGTAACCTTAGCTTTTGCCTGGCTGCGGCAATCAGGCGCTCATTCTCCCTGTCGGACTCCAGCAGAAAAAGAAGTTCCCGCTGAGCTGTTAAAAGCTCAGGACTATATATTTCCAGTATCTTCTGCCCCTTCTCAACCCTCTGAAAATTATAGCGTACATTCAGTTGCTCAATCCTACCGCCTACACGTATTGGCAGGGAATAGGTGTGGCGGGTATCGTAGCTGATTACTCCCGGAAAAATAACTTCCACCTTCTTTTGCTCCCGCACAGGCTTTACCGTGCGGATATCCGACACCACAGTAAAATCGGCGGCTTCCAGCAATAAGCTAAGATCATCCGTAACCTCAATTTCCGCGCCTTCCGCTGTTTGCCGCACCAGGTCCATACCGCAAATGGGGCAGCTTCCCGGCTCCTTTTCCACAATCTGCGGGTGCATGGGGCAGGTATAGGTTTGTGCAGCATGTTCGTGATTCCCTGCCTGCTCTTTTTTCTCACTGCAGGCTACCAGAAAAATTAGGAGGATGAAAATTGAAAGTTGAAATCTGGCATTAAGTATAGCAGGCAGCATTCTGATCAAATTTCTGATCGCATCGCTTAACTTATTCAGGTTGATTATCTGTTTCATTTCTTGTCTTTATTGGGTGGATAAATCCGCTGAACCTATATCTCAAGCTCCTTTTCATACTCAGCAAGCATTCTGTAATACTCCTGCAACTGATCGAGGTACGCCATTTGCGACATATTGAGGGTTTCCCAGGCATCGATGACCATAGGGAGCTGCTCCTGGTTTTCTTCGTAGGCCAGCATGCTTACCTGGAAATTCTTCCGCAGCGCAGGAATAATCCTTTCCCGGTAATTCCTCAGGTGATGGTGCATTCTTTCCAGCTGCTCCTGCATTTCTTCCAGCATTCCAACCGTCTCGTTCAACATTGCTTCCCGCTCCTTCTGCATCGCCCGTATCTCATAATCCATCCCTTTTACCTGCGATTTGTACATCCTGGCCGACCAGGGCGCAATGGGAATCGAGACCATGCCCATAAGGGTAAACTGGTGAGGCATCATTCCGCTGTAAGGCGACATATGGTCGAAGCGCAGGCCAAACTCCGGTCTGCCTTCTGTACGCATAAGTTCCCGGTTCAGGCGCATGGAACGGATGGAGCGGTCCATCACCTCAATATCACTTCTGCTTGCTGCTATCCGGGCAGTATCAACCGGGGCCATAGAAACCATGCCAGTTGCAGCAGGTTCCTTTCCCCCTGCACCTGCCGGAATAAGCTGAAGAGTAGTGTCAATGCGGTACCTCATTTCTTTTGGCAGGGCCATAAGGGTATTAAGCCGGACATTCTTTTCTTCAATTTCGCCCTCCACCATTTCTATCATATTCTGAATCTCATATAAGCGCCCTTCGGCCTTATAAATACTCCCAAGACTCCCCTGTGCATAAGGATAGCGGATTTCTGCAAGCTTCTGCATCGTTATCATTATCCGCTCACTCTCCTTCAGCACCTTCTCCTTCTTCGAGAGCACCACCCATTGGTAATAGGCTTTTTTAGCTTCCGCTCTTAATTCGTTGTAGGCTGCCTGCTGCCTGGCCTCCTCCACCGCAGCCCTGGAGCCATACCAGGCCTTATTTGCCTTTTGCTTTGCCGGATTTGGTATACTTTGTTCAATACTGAGCATCAGCATTCCTTTATTATCAGGGTTCATTACCTCCTGCCCCGGGTAAGGGGTCATGAAAGTTCCCAGTCCGGCCATGGGGGCCATCCAGGCAGTTGCACCTTCAGTATAAGCTTCCAGGGCTTTTCCCTGCAGCTCATACTGCTGCAACATTGGATTATTTTGCCTGATTACCTGCAATATGCTGTCCAGCGAAACAGGCTGTTGCGCAAAGGCAGGAATCAAAGCCAGCAGGAAGGCTGCCGTAAGGCTGTATTTTTTAATGCTTAACTTCATAAATATCGATTTTACCTTTCCGTTTCAGTTCAAATTCCTTCACCATTTCAAACACCACCGGCGTTACCAGCAGAATATGAATGGAGGAGGTAAATACGCCGCCAATCATTGGTAATACAATAGGGATCATTACATCGGTACCCACACCCGTAGCCCATAAAACCGGCACCAGGCCGAAAAGCGCCACGGAAACAGTCATTATTTTGGGGCGAAGGCGTTTTGCTGCTCCGCGGAAAACATACTCCCGCAGGTCCTGCACACTAATGGTTTCCCGCGAATTTCCCTTTTCTTTTACCAGGTCTTCCATGGCCTCATTCAGGTAGACCACCATAACCATAGCGGTTTCTATAGCCAGACCAAAGAGTGCGATAAAACCTACTGCCACAGCTACAGAAAGATTCACTCCCCAGAAGTACACCAGGTATACGCCACCTACCAGCGCAAAAGGCACCGTAATAAGGTTTACCAAAGCCTCTTTAAGAGAATTAAAAGTGAAGTAGAGGATAACAAAAATGATCAGCAACACCAGTGGAATAATATACAGCAGGGTCCTGTTGGCCCTGATCTGGTTTTCCCACTGCCCGCTCCATTCCAGGAAGTAACCTTCCGGCAACTCACCTTCCACCTGGTTAAGTCTGTTAATCGCCTCCTGCACAGTACTGCCCAGATCCCTGTCCCGCACATTGAAAAGTACCGCACCGCGCAGCATGGCATTGTCGGAGGTAATCATTGGCGGACCATCCGTGTAGCGGATATCAGCTACCGCAGAAAGGGGAATAGTACCCGTTTCAGGCGTCTGCAGGGGAATCCGCATAATCTGCTCCACGCTGTTCCGGTAATCCTGCGCCAGGCGAACGTTAATGGCGAACCGCCGGCGGCCCTCCACCGTCTGCGCTATAGGGGCGCCTCCCAGGGCAGTTTCCACCACCATATTAATGTCATCGACAGTAAGGCCATAGCGGCCCAGCTGGTCGCGGCGAATATCGACCTCCAGGTATTTACCGCCTGTGATAGGCTCCACATACAGGTCCTTCACCCCCTCAATGCCCTGCAGGTGGTCGCGCACAAATTCCGACACCTGCGCAATGCTGTCCAGGTTCGGCCCGTACACCTTTACCCCTACATCGGTACGGATACCGGTTGCCAGCATATTTATCCTGTTAATGATCGGCTGTGTCCAGCCATTGACCACCCCCGGAATCTGAAGCTTGCCATCAAGCTCATTTATAATATCAGCCTTAGTCATTCCCTCCCGCCATTCCGATTCGGGTTTGAGCATAATAATTGTTTCAATCATACTGATGGGCGAGTTATCAGTTGCCGTACCTGCCCGCCCTGCTTTCCCCAGCACCTGGTCCACCTCCGGCACCGATTTTATAATTTTATCCTGCACCTGCAGTATGCGCTTAATTTCAGTATTGGAAACATCGGGCAGGGTTACAGGCATAAACAGAATAGATCCTTCATTCAGGGGTGGCATAAACTCTGTTCCCATCTGTAGCATCATAGGCACTGCTATGGCGAGCGCCAGCAGGTTAAGGGCGATTGTTGTTTTCCGCCACTCCAGGCACCAGCGCAGTACCGGCCCGTAAAGGCGCTCCATAAAGCGGTTCACAGGGTTCTTCGCATCTGACTTAAATTTACCCTTCAGCAGAAAGGAAATAAGCACAGGCGTGAGCGTAATAGCCACAAAGGCATCCACGATCATAATGAAGGTCTTTGTCCAGGCCAGCGGACTGAACAACCTCCCCTCCTGCCCGGTAAGCAAAAACACCGGCAAAAAAGAAGCAATAATAATAACCGTACTCCAGAACACGGAGGGGCCGACCTGCCTGGCGGCGGACTCAATTATCTTTAACCTTTTATTTTTATCCATATTATTGGCTCTTTAATTAAGAATTAAGAATGCAGAATGAAGAATTAATTGGTTCTTGAAGATTTCAGAATTGCAACCAGTATTTTCTTCAACTCTTCAGCATCATGGTGCAAGGACTTAAATTGTTTTTCTTCCAGTATACCTGTGGCTTTCAGAAGCCGTAGCCAATAAAGCGTTTCCCTGACTTCTTTATAAGCGATTCCCATTTTGGCTGTAAAATCTTTCTTTGAAAAACCACCTATAGCTTCTTCAATATTAGCACCTACTGAAGTTCCGCTTCTCAGAAGCTGCCGCCCCAGGTCATATTCCTGCTTTTCCTTTTTAAGCCACTGATAGAGATGAACAACCCGAACGGCAAAAGCAAATGACTTTTCTGCTATAATATTTACTCTTTCTTCACCAGCCATCATTCTTCATTTAAAGTTTTTGTTTCCTGATCATAACTAAAAAAAGCCTGCTATTACTTTCCAATTCTTCATTCCTAATTCTTCATTCTTAATTCAAATCCTCTTCTTCCGCCAGCCTCCGGTACGCATTTTCCACCATTACAATGGCGTCGTCGACGATTACGCCTATGGAGAGGGCTATGCCGGTGAGGGACATGATGTTGGAGGAGATGTCGAAGGCATTGAGAAGGATGAATCCTATGGCAATGGAAAGTGGCAGTTGGATTAAGATAATGAGGGCACTGCGCCAGTGGAACAGGAAGATAATGACTATGAGGGAGGCAACGATCATTTCCTCGATCAGGGTCTTTTTTACGGAATTAACTGATTCCCGGATAAGGCCGCTGCGGTCGTACACGATGTTAAAGTTCATGCCCTCCGGAAGCCCTTTGGCCACCTCTTCCATTTTGGCTTTTACATTGGTAATTACTTCATCGGCATTTTCGCCGTAGCGCATTACCACAATACCACCCACTGCCTCTCCTTCCCCGTTCAGATCGAAAATCCCCAGCCTTGTTTCTCCGGAAAGCTGCACGGTAGCCACATCTTTTATTTTAACAGGTACGGAGTTTCGGGTAACCACAGGAATCTCCTCTATATCAGCCCTGTTTTCAATGTAGCCGGTGGTTTTTATCATGTAGCCAATGCTGCTCTGCTCAAGCTTTCGCCCGCCGGCTTCATTATTGTTCGCCCTTACTGCCTGTATAATCTGAGGAACTGAAAGATTGTAGTAAGTAAGCTTATTAGGATCGACTGTTATTTCGTATTGCTTTACCTGGCCGCCAAAAGAGGCAATTTCACTTACTCCAGGCACGTTTTGCAGCGCAAATTTCACATACCAGTCCTGCACGGCCCGCTGCTCTCCAAGGTCCATGCCGGGAGCATCGAGGGTGTACCAGAGTATATGGCCAACCCCCGTTCCATCGGGCCCAAGGGTGGGGCTTACCCCGGGGGGCAATAAATTCCCGATGGTGCTTAAGCGCTCCAGCACTCTTTGCCGCGCCCAGTACACATCGGTGGCATCATCGAAAATGATATAAATAAAGCTCATTCCGAACATGGAATTAGCCCGTACATATTTTACCTGAGGAAGGCCCTGCAGGTTAGTAACCAGGGGGTAGGTAACCTGGTCCTCTACTATCTGAGGACTCCTGCCCATCCATTCGGTAAACACAATTACCTGGTTTTCGGAAAGGTCAGGAATGGCATCGATTTTATTGGTTTGAACAGAGTATACCCCCCAGCCGAATAATACAGCAGAAATGAGCAGTACCACCACCCTGTTATGCAGGGAAAATGATATGAGTTTTTCAATCATGATTTTGCTTAATTAGCCTTTGAAAAAAACAGCTTGCTTCAACTGAGGAGGTTTATTCCTGCACCAGTTAAAGCAACAGCGCACGATCCTGCTTAAAAAGGACCGGCAGAAAAAAAGGCTATAAAAGAAAAGATTGCACGAATATGAAAATATCGCGTGCTATCGGGGGAGATCCGTAAGCTTCAGGAATTATGCTGCCGGAGGTATTTTCCTGCAGGAGCGGCAACACCAGAGACCATGCAAAGGCCACCAGCTTCAGTTCGGGTTTGAAAATTTTTACAGAAGCAAGCTCCACTGTTTCCTCATGCTGTTCGAGCTGAAAAGCATGGTTCTCACAGCAGGGCTCAGCCTGTACTGTTGCCGTATGTTCTGTGGCATGGCAGGCGGCTTTTACCTGGCGCTCCATTGAGCAGCCTTCTGCTTTTTCATAGAAAGAGAAATCCTGCAGTTCGCCTGCACAGCTATGGGCATGCACCGAAAACCCGGTAGTGGATACCAGGATCAGGAGTGCCATAAGCAGGGATACTATCTGACGCAGAATTTTCAACTCTTTTAATTTTTATGCTTTACAAATGTACAACGATAAATTTAACGAATATTTATAAAATTCCACTATCGATGTACGAAATTCAGTTGTACGCCGGATTCTTATTCTATTTCAATATTGTACCTGTCCAGCAGGCCCGCAATTCCCATCCGCGAAAACTTTGCTTTCTTAATTCTGTTTGTTTCAGGAAATATGGAGTAGTTATATGAAGTACGGAAATCGGCTTTTTCTAATACCGTTCTTTCAAAAATAGTATTTCCCAAATCGCAATTATCAAATACTGCAGCTGAAAGGTCTGTTTGTGTAAAATCAGAGTCCTGCAGATTACAGTTACTAAAAATGATACCCTTTAATTTCAGGTGGCGGAAAGAAGTAAGCTTTAAATTACAGTCGTCAAAATATAGCTGAAGTAAAAACTTATTACAGTCATTAAAATTCAGGCCCAGCAGCTTGCACCCTGTAAATTTCACATCCTTCAGGGATGTATTGATTACCTTAGCCATACTAAAATTGGAATTTTCAAATGCACAGTTCATAAAGGAAATACCCGAAAGATCTGAATTTGAAAAGTCGCAGCCGGTAAAAACGCATTTTTCGTACTCTTCTTTTTTCAACTGGTCTCCTGAAAAGTCAACTTTATTAAAAACCTTATTGTGGGCCATTTCTTCTGTCCTGCTTTTTTATGGTTTGTAAAACTACTTTTATAATACCGGAAATAAAAAATGAGAATGTTATTAAAAGAAAAAGAGACACACCCTTTTAGGGCTGCCTCTTTTGCAATTGTTTAAACCAATAATTTACCTTTTCAGCTGTCCCGCTTTCTTACCTCAGGTAGCTGAAATCATGTCCTTCCGGTAATTGCAGCAGGAATTCCATCATCAGTTTAATAACATTTTCCACATCTTCCTTATGGACTGTTTCCACAGTGGTGTGCATATATTTGAGGGGAAGGCTGATAAGCGCAGAGGATACTCCTTCGTTACTGTAGGCGAATGCATCGGTATCGGTACCTGTGGCGCGACTGGCAGAAGCACGCTGAAAAGGAATTTCCTTGCGCTGTGCTGTTTCTATAATCATGTTCAGCAGGTTATTCTGCACTGCAGGCCCGTAGGTTAATACAGGACCAAGGCCTGCCTTCTGGTTTCCGCTCAGCACCTTATTATATAGGGGAGAGTTGGTGTCGTGACATACATCGGTTATAATGGCTACATCAGGCTTTATACGCTGGGCAATCATTTGAGCTCCACGCAGGCCTACTTCTTCCTGCACTGCATTTACCACAAACAGGCCAAAAGGCAGCTTTGCTCCCTGCTCTTTCAGGCGCCGGGCAACCTCGGCAATCATATAACCGCCAATCCGGTTATCGAGCGCACGCCCTGTCCAGAAACGCCCGTTCAGCTCCATCAGTTCATCGTCGAAGGTTACCACTGTGCCCGGGTGGATGCCCATTTTCTCCACTTCTTCCTTATTATCTGCACCCACATCAAGGTAAACAGTTTTATTATTTGGCTGAAGGTTTTTCTCTTCAGTACGCACATGAATAGCAGGCCAGCCGAATATGCCTTTTACAATGCCTTTGGTGGTATGAATATTAACCCGCTTTGAAGGTGCTATCTGGTAATCCGACCCGCCGTTCCGGCGCACATAGATATAGCCATCATCTGTAATATAATTAACAAACCAGCTGATCTCATCGGCGTGGGCTTCAATTACTACCTTATATTTGGCGTCCGGATTTATTACCCCCACTGCCGTACCATAGGTATCGGCAAACCACTCATCCACATGAGGCTTCAGATAATCGAGCCATATTTGCTGGCCGGAACTTTCAAAACCCGTTGGTGATGCATTATTTAAATACTTATGTAAAAATTCAATGTTGTTTTCCATATCTTATTTTAAACTGTTTCGTATTAAATTCAATGTATTATAACAGTAATTGTTTGCTTAACTTTTTAAACAATGCCTTTTACTTTCGCACATCCGGCCATAATCCTGCCCCTGAAGCAGGCAAAACCGCGATTTTTTTCCCTTACCGCACTGGTCGCCGGAAGCATGGCCCCGGATTTTGAATACTTCTTTAAAGTCCATGCCACCTCCACTGTTAGTGAAACTTTTACAGGCATTTTCACCTTCAACCTGCCTGTGGCCATAGGTATAAGTCTGCTTTTTCACCTGGTGGTGCGCAATCCGCTCATTATGCACCTGCCCCGCCCCTATGATAAAAGACTATCAGGCTTTTTAAAATTTGATTTCCTCAGGTCCATCAAAGAACACCCCTTCCGTTTTATTATTTCAGCTTTCATCGGGGTGATTTCCCACCTCCTGCTGGATATTATCACAAGCCCCGAAACTATGACCCGGAGCTTCCATAAGCTGCAGCAAACCAAAATAGGAGATGGAATAATGAATATCCATGCCTCTATGGGAGACCATCCTTTTATACTCCTTGAAAGAACCTATTCCGTTTTAGGTCTTATACTGATTGGTTACCTGCTCACCCGTATAAACTGCCCCGCAAAGAATTTTATGTCTCCACAGCCTCAGCAAAAGAGGAAATTCTTTACCGTATTTTTTATAATATTAGTGGCCGGGGTAATTGCTGCTGTTAATTTTTTACCTTACCAGCTAACCATCGCGCAAATGATCATCAATTTTATTACTGCCGGTTTACTTAGCCTGCTTGTTACCTGCATTTTATTCCGGAAGGACGGGAAATATGCAGCTGAAAAATTAAAATAACAGATGAATGGCGCTAAATTAAAGAATCAAATGTGCCGAATGTAAATCAGAGATTGATTAATAATAAAAAAGCGGGCCCCTGACCCGCCTTTTCATTGCCTCTAATAATGCTGATTCTTAATTCTTAATTCTTAATTCTTAATTCTTAATTCTTAATTCTTTTATAAAGGAATATTCCCGTGTTTCTTCCGTGGAAGTGTGGCAACTTTATTCTCAAGCATTTTAAAGGCTTTCATCAGCTTACGACGCGTTTCTGATGGCATAATTACCTCATCCACATATCCGCGGTGGGCAGCTCTGTAAGGGTTCGCAAATTTATTGGTGTAATCATCCACCTTTTCCTGCAGTTTTGCCTCCGGATCTTCTGCCGTTGCTATCTCTTTGCGGAAAATAATTTCAGAAGCGCCGCGGGCACCCATTACGGCAATTTCTGCCATTGGCCAGGCATAGTTCATATCTGCGCCAATGTGCTTTGAGTTCATTACATCGTAGGCTCCTCCATAGGCTTTGCGTGTAATAACAGTAACACGTGGAACAGTAGCTTCAGAAAAGGCATACAGCAGCTTTGCTCCATTTGTAATAATTGCATTCCACTCCTGGTCAGTACCCGGTAAAAAACCAGGCACATCTTCCAGAACAAGCAAAGGAATATTAAAGCAATCGCAGAAACGCACAAAACGGGCAGCTTTAGTGCTGGCGTGCCTGTCGAGTACACCGGCGAGGAAGGCCGGGTTATTACCCACGATTCCAATGCTCCTACCCCCCAGCCGGGCAAAGCCAACTACTATGTTCTCAGCAAAGTTTTTGTGCACTTCAAAGAAGCTTCCTTCATCTGCCAGCCCTTCAATTACCTCACGCATATCGTAAGGCTGGTTAGGGTTATCCGGGATAACAGTATCCAGCGCCGGCCGGCTTTCGTCCCCCTGTACCTGATAGGGAAGCTGCGGAGCATCATCCTCACAATTCTGGGGCACATAGCTTAACAACCTTTTGATGTAGTTAATACACTCCACCTCATTGGCACAGCTAAAATGAGTAACGCCGCTTTTTGTACTGTGGGTGCCTGCTCCTCCCAGTTCCTCAGCTGTTACATCTTCCTGGGTAACTGTTTTTACCACATTAGGCCCTGTTACAAACATGTAGGAGGTGTTTTCCACCATCATAATAAAATCTGTAATAGCAGGGCTGTATACTGCACCACCTGCACAGGGGCCCATTACAGCCGATATTTGCGGGATTACACCACTTGCCAGTGTGTTCCGGTAAAATATATCTGCATAGCCGCCTAACGACACTACCCCTTCCTGGATCCTCGCCCCGCCGGAATCGTTTAAGCCTATAACAGGAGCCCCGTTCTTCATGGCAAGGTCCATAATCTTTACAATCTTCTCGGCATGGGTTTCGGACAGGGAGCCCCCGAATACTGTAAAATCCTGAGAGAATACATATACCAGCCGGTTATTTACGGTACCATAACCGGTTACTACACCGTCCCCTAAATAATGTTGCTTATCCAGACCAAAATCTTTGGCCCTGTGCATTACAAACTTTCCTGTTTCTTCAAATGAACCTTCATCGAGCAACAGGTGAATCCGTTCACGGGCGGTAAGCTTATTCTTTTTATGCTGAGCCTCTATCCTCTCTTTTCCACCACCTTCAAGGGCTTCTTCATTTTTCTTTTTCAGAAGCTCATATTTTTCTTTGTTAGTGGGGCGTGTATAGTTACGCCCGTTAAGGCTCTCTTCACTCATAATTGAAAGGTTTAAATCAAAATTTGGATTAATTTAAAAATGCCTTGCCGGAAGAGCCTTATTCAATCTCCCCCTTCCCAAATATAACAGTTTATAATGATTGGCAGGCAGGAAAAAAGCAGTACCGGATGATAAATTGCTAAGTATAGCATTTCTTTATAAAGAAGAAAAAATCTTACATTGATCAATTTACTCTGCTATTACTTCTTTTAGTAAAACACCATCATATCCCTGAAAAGAAAAAACCACATTTTTCAAAAACAGACCATAACACGTTTTTTTTATATGCAGGAAAAGGACCGGAAACTCACCTTAGATTGCATTGCTTTTTACAATTCAGGCTTATTTACAGTTAGTTAAACCCACGCATATTACAAGCTGAAAATCCCCTCCGGCGAACTGAAAGAGCTTTATTATACCTTCCATCATCATTAGTATATATATTTGACAATCAAACAAATACATTAAATCCTGCCACACAGGGGAAACAGAAATGATAAAAAAAATGAGGTCAGCTGCAGGCACTCACCGGAAGCAAATCAGCCGGGCGCTTGGCTACGCAAAAGAACAGAAGCGATACATTCTTATTGTACTGGTTTTTGCTCTGTTTGCTGCTTTAATTGGAGTTGCGGAGCCTCTTCTGATGCGCCACATTTTTGACAGCCTGGGCAGCCAGGGATCTATAAAAGAAGTTCTTCTTACTGCAGGCGGACTTATTGCTCTCGCCTTTACTAAAGAATGTTTATCGGCCAGATCTAACTTCCTTAACTGGAAAACCCGGCTTTCCATCCATCACGGGCTGTTAAGTGCTACTGTGGAACGGCTGCACCGGCTCCCCCTGGAAAACCAGAGAAAAGAAGGTGTGGGGGCCATAATGAGCAAGCTCGACAGGGGTATCCAGGGCTTTCTGGGAGCATTATCAGAAATAGTATTCAATCTGATTCCCGCAGTAGCTTACCTGCTGATGGCTGTAACCATTATGCTCCGGCTCGATTGGCGGATGACTTTGCTGGTAGTGGCTTTTTCTCCACTCCCCGCTATTATCGCCAGCTTTGCAGCTCCAAACCAAACCAAACGCGAGGAAATACTGATGCAAAAATGGGGAATGATCTATTCCCGCTTTAATGAAGTGCTGTCAGGCATTGTAACTGTAAGGAGCTTTGCAATGGAAGATTATGAGAAAAAGAGATTCCTGAACCATGTGGGGGAAGCTAACTCCACTGTAGTAAAAGGTGTTGGCTATGACTCTAAAGTAAGAGCTTTCCAGAACCTGAGCATTACCACCGCTACCATTACAGCTGTTACTTTTGGCAGTTTCCTGGTATTAAAAGGCCAAATGACTCTGGGTACCCTCATTGCTTTTATTGCTTATGTGGGCGGTCTTTTTGGACCGGTTCAAAACCTTACCAATATTTACAGAATCATCCGTACCGCAAGTGTTTCGCTCGGCCACATATTCTCCATCCTCGACACGCAGGATTACCTTGGCGACGCCCCTGATGCAAAAGAGCTTAAAAATGTGGAGGGTGAAATATTATTCGAAAATGTTCATTTCCACTATAATGCCACGAACCGGCCGATACTTAAGGGTATTAACCTGCACATTAAAGCAGGCGAAACTGTTGCATTTGTTGGACCAAGCGGAACAGGAAAATCCACTCTTACTGCCCTTGTTCAACGCTTTTACGATCCGGTGAGCGGCAGTGTAAGTATAGATGGCAAAGATGTCCGGTCTTTAAAACAACAATCCATCCGCCACAATATTGGAGTAGTGCTACAGGATGCCCTTTTGTTTAATGAAAGCATCCGCGACAATATTGCATACGGAAAACCTGATGCTACCCCGGAGGAAATTGAAGAGGCTGCCCGTGCCGCCAATGCCCATGAATTTATTATGAAGCTGGAGAACGGATATAATACATTTGCAGGTGAAAGAGGAAGCCGGCTTTCTGTAGGAGAACGTCAGCGGATTGCCATTGCCCGCGCTATTCTAAAAAACCCTCCTATTCTTATTCTTGATGAAGCCACCTCTGCCATGGACGTGGAACTGGAAGCACTGGTACAGGAGGCACTGGAACGCCTGATGCGTGGCCGTACATCTATTATAATTGCCCACAGGCTATCCACCGTTGTTAAAGCCGACAGGATTCTTGTTCTCAAAGAAGGAAACATTCTGGAGGCAGGAAACCATCAGGCCCTTATGGCAGCAAATGGCTATTATGCCTCACTGGTAGAAAAACAGGTAAAAGGTTTATTTGCGGCAGCCTGATTACTCTTCAAGGAAAGACAGCCCCGGACATATATAGAAACGATAATTTACGCCTGTTTATCCGGGAGTATAAAACTTTATCAGATTATATCCTGAAGGATAAAGCTGGTTTTAATTTCTTCATCACCTCTTTTAATACGAAGCCTGATTTTCTTTCCATTCCGGCGGCGGAATAAAGTAATAATACGCGAAAGGGAAAGGTTTTTTGCCTTCCTGCCATTTATCCTTATTAACTGATCTCCTGCCTGCACTCCGGCTTTGCCGGCAGGGGAATCTGTCCGGACCTCCACCACCTCAAACGATTTCAGGTCCTGCCCGACAGCAATAATATCCAGCCCGGTTTTGCTGTAAATAAAAGGATCATTGTAATTTCTGTTTTTCTTTAGATAAAGCGCTCTGGCAGAGTAATCAAAGATTACGGTAAAACGACTAAGAATATCTCCGCCAATAGTTCCTCCCCTGTGACTCAGCTCCTTTACATTATAGGAACTATCTTCAGGGAAGGAGGCCAGAACATTTTCAAAAGAAAAATCGTCCAGGGTAAAGCTTTGAATCCGGCCAATCTGCCCCATCACATCACCGGCAAGTCCGCGGCCAAGGTGTCCGGTTATGGTTTTTTCGGGCAAACTAAAGTGTTCGTTACTTTCCTCCTGGTGGAGGAGAAGAGCATGGCTTGCTCCTGTGTCTATCATCAGTTTAACTATTTGCTTCCTTTCCCCGGCAGCCCCTTCTATTGTACAATAAATATAAGGCTTGGTATCTTCAATTTCCAGGTCCAGACGGGTAAAGGCTCTCTCAGGTTTAAATGCCTCCGGTTCAATAATGGAAATAAGACCTTCGCTATAGTTAATCTTTACCACAAACCGCCTGAAAATTTCATGTCCCATTATTCCCTGAACCTGCATACCCAGCTGATTGCTCAATTCCAGGTAATCCTCCTCCAGAACAAGCATTGACTGCCCCTGTATCTGAACACCCGGCAGTAGCATTGATGTGCCATGAGCCAGCATTGCCTCCACCTGCCCGAGACTTCCCGCACCCTGCAAAGCATACTTCCGTACATAGTTCATATGGAGCATATCACCAATTAACCGGTCGGTAAGAATGGTTGTCCGGACGCCGGTGTCAAGCATAAACCATAAAGGCAATTTATTTTCAAGCCTGACCGGAACTACGATCAGGTTATTAACTCTTGTAAAGGGAATCTCCGTTTCCTTTTTTCCTTCCAGGATTACGAAATTATGGTTTTGCGCCTGAATACCCCGGGCATAAAAAGAGAACAATACAAATAGTATTATTATAGTATACTCCCCAACACCTGGTAATTTCATCATATACTATACAGTTAATTCTGCTTTAGACAGAGCAAACGAAATTTCAAAAAAACCACTAAAAACATTTAAACAGGAATTATAAAATAAAATTCATAAACCTGAAAATTATAATTTGTCTCCTTTTACAAGACCTGGTTCACAACTCTATGGAAAGGCTCTTCCACCATTAATTAAAAAGCCAACAATGTCTAAGAAGTAATTCAATCCTTTAACCTGCTTTTTATAAAGCCGGGACTCTGACATACATTTTTTTTCAGCCCCTGCAAGTCTCCCTCCCCCGGTATACCTGAACACAAACTGATTGAAGAAAATAATATAAATTTTTTGAGGCAATTACCAAACTTCAAAAAATAACAAAAAATGAATTGCTTATTTTTATCAAATTTAAAAGCTAAATATTGCAATTATCGGAAAAGTAACGTTTCTTTAACAAAAACTTATTAAACCAGGGATAATTGTAAAGGTGATTATGTATGAATAAGGTTTCACATCAGTCAATAACCAGGATGCGGAAAAGCTTTTATAATATTTTCGCATTCTTTTTAGAAGAGAAGGAAAAAGAGGATAGTCAGATCATGACATGTCTTCTTAAATGGGGAGAGGAATTAGGAATAAAGAGCGATGAGCTTTTTGGAATAATGGCAATTCCGGGAATGCTGAGCTTTAAAATGCCCGACAAAACCGGTGATGCTCTTGAGCAACTCTACGATCTCTTATTTATGATCAATATGGATGGGGTAATTGAAGATGTTGAATTAAGTGTTATCAACATCTATTCAAAAAAAATAGGTCTTGAAACTTACGTGGTAAACAACCTCTTAAAAGCGCTTATAAGCGCAACTTATGACGGTATACAGGATAAGGACCTGAGAAATGATATTAAGTTGCACCCGGAAGTTTATGTATAAATAAAACAGGTGCTCAGCACCTGCTAAAGGGCTATTAAACCCTGAATGTGCTGAGCCCTCTCATAAACCTGAATTATAGCTTCACTTGAATTTGCCATTAAACGGGCAGTCAGGCTAATATACTTACCTCCGCTTGACTCTTTTTTACTTACCTCTACTTTTGGAAAAAGCCCATCAACTTCCTCCTCCCGCTCACGGGGAACAATAAATTTGAAGGTATATAAGCTTGGCCATTCATATTCGTTTTCTAATTTTTCTTTAAAAGAATCGAAATTAATTTCTTTTCGTGTCATTTTCTTCCTCCTGTTAAAATTAAACGCCGGCAGCCTTTTTTTAATTCCCTGTTTTTGATTGTGCAGTAAAATTGCCTCCTGCAATTCCGCAAGTCCTGCAAAAGTTAATACCGCCATAACCCGTCAAGCATTAAATTTATTAATACTAGCAGATTAAAAAAATAAAGGCAAATAAAAAAGGCCGGAATTTTCACCCGGCCTTTTCTGATTTATGTTATGTCAGCTATAAGAGCTAATATGGCCCTTGCTGTTAAAAGAATTTATAGCGTTTGTCTTCAATTTCAGCTGCCTCTTTAACCGCCTCTGTAATCATCATTGGAATACGGTTATTCTGTCTTTGGGCAATTTGCTCTCTGTAAGTAGCATAGTCAGCTACATCTGCAGCTTCTGTTTTGGCTAAAGTTTTTATTATAACCACGCCATTCTGTGCTTCTACAGGAGCGGATACCTGACCTTCGTTCAGGCCAAAGGCGGCACCCACTGCAGCAGGAGCATAACCTACAGTATTCAAAGAGAAATCGCCGGGATGAAGGTTACTTGCTGAATAAACATTTGCATCGCTTCCAAATGCCTGCGCCTTTTCTTCAAGTGTTCCTGTCAGGGAATTTAGTCTCTCTTTAATCTGCTGTGCTTTTTTCTCATTCTTAACTGCGGCAGTAATCTCATCGCGTACATCGGCAAGTTTAGCAGTTCCCTTTTCGGTTTTACCGGTTACAGTGGCTACCAGGTAGCGGTCTTCCAGTTCAAAAACTTCAGAAACATCACCCACTGAGGTCTTTTCTTTATAGGCCCACATTACAACATTACGTGCATCGTATATATCGTTAATGCGGCGGTCATTCCTGCCAATATTTGTGGCAGTTCGAGCGCTGAGAGAATCGCTGCTTACCAGCTGATCAAAATCATCACGATCTTCGGCAGATGATGCAAACAATTCAGCTTTACGGTAAGCCTGGTTACGGGTATTTTGGGTAGGAGCAAGTTCCGTTTCCACTCTTGCAATCTTATACACAGTGGTTGTTGGTGCTTCTGTAACGTTAATCAGGTGATAACCATAGGTAGTTTCCACCACGCGGTTAACAAGGCCAGGCTGATTTTTTTCAAAAACTGCCTTTTCAAAAGGCTCCACCATACGACCCTCAGAGAACCAGCCTAAATCGCCTCCACGGGAAGAGGAAGGATCGTCGCTGTTTTCCCTTGCAAGCTGTGAAAAAGTCTCTCCGGCGCGTAATCTCTTCAGGAGCGCTTCAGCCTTTTCACGGGCAGCCTTTTTCTCTTCGGCTGAGCTGGACTCAGGTGCTGAAATAAGGATATGACTGGCTTTTGCTCTTGCCACAGTATCTTCTGTAATATCGGATATTTTATAAAGAGCATAGTTAGTTCCGTTTGCAAACGGGCCATAAACCTCTCCTTCCTGCAAACTTGCATTGCGAAGCTGAGCAGGAAGCTGGTCAGGAGCATACTTACCAAAAGCCTGGCTTCCTTCAGTATTATTTATAGCAAAAAGAGAGTCGTTATTTGCATTTGCAAAATCGTTCTTAAGCGCATTTAATTCACGTGTAAAAGCTTCGCGGTCTTCGGCTGATGCCTGAATAGGAAAGCTCACATATTTTATTGTACGACCTCCATCTGTTGAATAGCGCTCCTTGTTCTTCTCAAGATAGTTGTTCAGATCAGCATCTGTTACCTGAACAGCAGAATCGCTTATAGCATAAAAAGGAACATACAAATATTGTACCTCCGCTACAGTGTTCTGGTTCATATGTTCCCGCTTAGCTTCTGCTGATGTTACATAAGCACTTTTTAAAATCAGGTTTTCATACTTCAACCGTTTACGGCTTGGCTTTAATGTTGATTCAAACGCATACCACATTGCCTGCTGCTGAGGCGGCATGTTTTGCACATTCTGCAGGTAATTGATCAGCAGGTTTCTGTCGAATTCGCCTGTTTCAGGGTTTACAAAAGAAGCTCTCAGGGATGGGCTGATGTTATTTCCCTGCACCATATCAATAACTTCCTCGTCGGTAACTTTTAACCCTAATTCCTCATACTGCTGTCCAAAAGCTTTCTCTGCCACTAATGCCTCCCACGCCTGGTTCCTCAAAGCGGTACGCTGTTGTTCTGTAATATTCCGTCCGCCATTCTGCATGGAAACCTGCATTTCCAGCTCATCCAGTTTATTCTGAAATTCCTCCAGGGTAACTTCCTCCCCTGCTATTTCTCCAATTGTTCTGTCTGCCTCACTATTGAACAGACTTGATTGTGGTCCGAGAAGGTCTGCGACAACAAAGGCGAGGATTGATATCCCCACCAGAACCACCACAAAGGTGCCCATCTTCTCTCTGATCGTGTTTATAACTGCCATTTTTTTGCTTTTAAACGAGACGCAAAATAATTTAAATATGTGGTAAAATCAAAATTTAGAAGCACTTAGAAGTGCTTTAAAATGTACTATTTATAAAATCAATATTATGAATTGTTCCGCGGCGCGGAATAAAGGTTAATGCCCATTCTCTGAGACTATTTCAAGGTTAACAGTATCTATCCTGTTACCCTGTATGCTCATTACGGTAAAAACATAAGGTCCTATTTTTATTTCTTCGTTTACCTCCGGAATATCTTCTTTTACAGAAAGTAAAAGCCCTCCGATTGTATCATAATCACCTGTAGGCAGTTGCCAGCCCCATTTATCGTTCAGGTAATCAACTTCCTGTCTTGCACTCAGGCGAAAGCTGGAAGGACCGAGCTGCTGCTCAATCAGGGCCTCCACATCATGTTCATCCTGTATATCCCCGAATATTTCCTCAATTATATCTTCGATACTTACTATACCGGAGGTTCCCCCGAACTCGTCCACCACCAGGGCAAGGCTCTTATGTTCGGTAATAAACTGAATCATGAGTTCATTTGCCAGCATTGTTTCCGGTACAATAATAATAGGAGTAAGGATAGAGGTAATATCCTTAGGTTTTTTAAATAACTCCAGAGAATGGCAGTAGCCAATTATATCATCTATAGAATCACGATACACCAGTATTTTGGAGTGGCCGGATTCAATAAATGCCTCCTTTAAAATATCAATACTATCCTCAACATCTATTGCCTCTATATCGGTTCTCGGAATCATGCAATCGCGCACCCTGATGGTTTTAAATTCGAGCGCGTTATTAAAGATTTTGGTATCCACAAACTCACCGGAATCCTTACCATCATCCTGTGCCACAACATTACGCTGCAGGAAATTATTGAGGTCGGTGAGCTCAAATACAGGCTTATCCTCAGAGTAGGGAAGCCTCAGCACTTTTCTTATAATTAACTGAGAGAGAGCTGTTATTACCCAAACCACCGGATACATTATATAATATATAAGGGTTATAGGAATAGCGAATACGTTCAGGAGCCAGTTAGGATTAAGTAGAAAAACACTTTTAGGAGTAAACTCAGCTGTTACAAGCACAACAAGCGTTGATATCAAGGTCTGCAGCAAAAGCACGACTATATCGGCAATTTCCGGATTGAGGCTTTCGGGCATTAAACCTGCTATCGGAGGATCCAGCAGCAAAGCCATAAAGTAGCCATAGACCACCAGTGCTATAGTATTTCCTATAAGGGTGGTACCTATAAAAGAAGATGGCCTGTTCATAAACCGGCTCAGTATTAAACCTGCAAGTTCTCCCTGCTTACGCTGCAGTTCAATCTGGAGCTTATCAGCAGAAACAAAGGCAATTTCAATACCTGAAAAAAATGCCGAAAACACCAGCGAGGCCAGTATTATATAAATTGTAGTAGCATCCATAGAAAAATTCTTTATCCGCGCTTTCTTCCCTTTCCCCGGACACTATCTTTTTTTACTTCTTTTTCTTCCCGGCTGCGCCTGCGATAGCTGTAATAGAGAATAAGTCCGCTGCTTACCATAAACCAGGGATAGGAATAAGAAATCCCCATCATAATAGTTTCATAAACGGCAATAATAAAAAATCCTATGCAGAGAGAAAATATAACAGTATCAATTGTTTTCATTTTCTTCCTCTTCCTCCTCATCATCGTTAAACATTGTACTCCCCTCAGGATTTAAAATGGTATATGAGGAAAAATCCCGGGCAGATTCCAGTCCGTTACCACGGAGCGTATCCAGGCTTTCAATAATTGTTACACGTGCTTTGGTATAAATCTGCCTTTCGAAAGGCTCTTTTGTTCCGTAATGCAGGGTGTCGGTTAACAGCCTGTTCTTTTCTTTTACACTTTCTACCTTTACATCTCCAACGCCGGTATAACGGCTTTCCTCTCTGAAGAAGAAACCCTTATTAGCAACAAGAGTAGACGAAACTGTACCGTCAGGATCATAAAACTCTATATAAATTCCCTCAGGAAACTCCCGGTCACCACTTTCATACTCAAACTGTTTGGGAGCCTGTACCATTACCCTTACCAGACCGGAATCGCTGTACAGGGTACGGATACTATCTGCCTCGAGCAGGGGGCCATTATACACAATAGTTTCTTTCTGCACCTCGTCCCTGCCACAGCTAAAGTTTATTACCAGGGAAACAGCTGAAACTAATACTACTAATAATTTTCTCATTACTATAAACAGAAAAAGCGGCTAAGGAATTAGCCGCTTTTAACTCTTTCGGTTTAATTATCTTTTTTGTAAAGTAACTGTTTCGTTAATCCAGCAGCCAACAGTAATCTGGTCACCTACGTTTTTGTTCTCATCGAAAATCTCCGCAGCAGATGGAAATTCCTTAGCTGCGCGGGCCATTCCGGAGGTATTACCTGCCTTCTGGTACATTTTATAAGCAGCAAGGTAAATTGCCCGGTCCTGCATAATGCTTTGCTGCTGATAACATTCCTGGCTGCCCATGTAAAGGTTGCCAATATGCGTATATGCTTTGGATGCTATACCAGGATCAGCCTCCATTGCTTTATAAGCCCATGAACGGGACTCTGATTTGCGGCCTAACTTTCCATAAGTTTGCGCAAGGTCAAAATAGATTTCAGCTTTCTTAGCCGGCTCATCAGTTAACTTGATAGCCTCTTCATAATACTTTTCAGCCTCGGAGTAGTTTTTTTGCGCCAGCTGCTGATCGGCAAAATATTTAGCAAGCTCATAAGTAGGCTCACTTTTATACACAGTGGTAAGAGCAGTTGCAAATAAAGGGCTGTCGGTACATTCGGCTGCTCTTAACAGAGTCAGTACTTTCTTGGCAATTGCCGGGTCTTCAGGATTTTCTTTTAGCCTTGGGCCAAAGTTTGTCTGCACAAAATCGCAGTTAACATCCACTGCCGAAAGCAACATGTCCTCAACCTGTGCTTTGTATTTCTTTATAGTTTCAACTCCATTACCTCCCTTGGCAATATAGCTGTCCAGAATGGCAATTATTGTGTCATATTTTTCAAGCACCTGCTCATCTGTAAGTGCTTTATTCATTTTTTTATGGCGGCGAATTACATCCATAAAAGCAACTGCATTAGGAAAAGATGTTTCGTTACCTTTCAGCTGCACTACTTTATTCAAAAGATCATAAAGTTCAGCTACTTCTTCTTTGTTATTTTTTTCAGCATATCTGTAAGCATAAAAAGCTTTTCTGTCCAGTACATCTGCTTCATTACCAAAGTACTTGATACGCAGATCGTACATAGCCAGCGCTGAGTCCTGCAAAGTTGTTTTCTTAGCAGGATCTTTTGCCTTCTCTGCAAGTTCGTTATAGATTTCCGCACCATCAATATAAATAGCCGGATTCAGATCAGGGGCATGGATTAATAAATAACGAAGATGATTGGCGGCCTCACGGTAGTTGCCCATCGTCTTGCTGTCTGTATATAAAACATTTTTTTCCATGGCTTTGGCTTTGTCTTCCGGCCATTTCCAATCCGACTGCTGAGCCTGAGCCTGAGCCAGACCAAGGGCTCCAAAAAGAATTGTCAGTACAAAAATTGCTTTCGTTTTCATATTTTTTTTGCTTAATCGTATTTAACCTTAGTAAACCATCTGTCATTAAAGGTTATTCCCAAACTCAGCCGGAAATAGCGCTCTCGAAACAAGTTATTATCAATATTACCCCTTTGCCCGATCAGGACACTGGTATGAATGCTTGAAGCATTGCTTACTGGTAATGATAAACCAAAAGTTATGCCAAAGTCATCAATCTCCTCTCCGTTCATTATAAAAGGAGTTTTTTCATACTGCACTCCCATTCTATACGTCATTCTTTTATAATAAGTTCCCAGTTTGGCCGATGCATAATCGGGAATCCATTCCCCACCCAATCCAAAACGGTAACTTTTTCCTAAGCCCTCACTGGTACCGGAAAAATTCCGGTAATCTTCCCAGTTTTGCATGGTCAGGTCAGCAGCCAGGGTGTAGTGGTACAATTTTTCAAAAGAAATTCCTGTACCTATTTTTGCAGGCAGAAAATACGTTCCATCCACACCTGCATCTTCAATGCCAGTTACAGGCACATCGGCAGAAAGCACTCTGTCATTCCTACTCACCCTCTCTGCATTTAAATCTCCGGCAAGGTCGTAAGTTAACCCTGCCATTAAAGCCTGATTCTTTTTACCCGGCAACTGATAGGTATAAGCCAGACCCCCGGTAAGAAGTACATCAGAGAAGCTGGTTCTGGAATAATAACGGGCCATGTATGCCGGCATTCCTGATGACGCCAGGTTGAAAGACGTCATACTCTGGTGTGTAATGGACCCGAAAATATAAGAAGCCCGTACACCGGCAGAAAGCCCTTTAAACACTCTCAGCCCTGTTGCCATATAAGCACGGGAGGTACCTCCGGAACCTGTATTACGCAAGGTATAGGAGTCGGTATCAGATCCGCTTAAACGCCTGGTTTCAAGAAAATCATAACTTACTGTACTGTAAGGAGCTAAACCTATATTCAGGCCCCAGCGATTATATAAAAGAGGAAATGCAACAGAGAGGTAATCTAACCCGCCACTGCTTGTTCCCTCCTGGAGGTCTGTAGTATTCAGATTCCTGGACTCCAGGCTCAGCCCTGCCTCGAATGAGGTATAAAAGCTGTTCCTGCTCAGCATGGCAGGGTTAAGAGCATTCAGATAAAGGTAGTGACTGCTTCCTATACCAACACCCCCCATCCCTAAATTACGTCCGGTGGCAAGGGTATTAAGACTCCCGATACCATTGATAGTAAGAGGAGATTGCCCCACCTGCGCCAGTGCCGCATTCAAAGAACAAAATAAAAATATAAATAACAGGCTATTTCTTCGATGCATTATAGTGTAAGATCTCATTCAACCCAATCAGAACCAATTCAGGGATTACAAAGATGGGCTGTTTTATTTTAGTTTCAAAGAATTTTGAATCACCACCACAAATAATTATACGATTAAGACTATATTCTGCCTCAATTTTACTGATCATGCCTTCAATTTCGGCACAAACACCGTTAACTACTCCACTGGCTAAAGACTCCGCTGTGCTCTGCCCTAACAGAGGCACATTTTCCGGCGCCTTGTCAATTAACGGCAACCGGGCAGTAAAATTATGCACCGCTTTAAAACGCATTTGTAAACCAGGCGCAATGGCGCCGCCAAAGTAGTTTGCTCCGCCATCAATATAATCGTAGGTAATACATGAACCTGCATCAATTACTAACACACCTTCTCCGGGAAAAAGGCTGTTTCCTCCCACTACAGCAGCCAGCCGGTCAGCTCCTAAAGTTTGTGGCGTCCGGTAATGCTTTTTTACCGGCACTGGCAAGTCCGGCCGAAGCTCGTAACAGGGGCAAATAGCCGACAGCTTTTTCTGCATTTCCTCTACCTGTGCATTTACAGAGGCAATAATTACCGCGGATGGCCTTCTTGCAGCAACCCAGCTATATACCTCTTCGGGCTTCAGGCCTTCGGCAAGCTCAAGCATTTTACCCTCTTCAAAAAGGGCTGTTTTTGCACGGGTGTTCCCTAAATCAACAGCAATATTCATCTGCCATTATTTAATCTGTTCTTTATTGTTCCTGCATCAAATGAAAGAAGACCGAAATTACTTATATTTCAGCCTAACTACTTCAATGTAATAAAAAGATTAATAATTTTTTTTCATGCAGCTATATAACGTATTGGGTATTATGTCCGGAACCTCGCTTGACGGACTGGACCTGGCATACTGTAAATTTGAGTCCCGCGAAAACAAATATATATGGTCAATAGAAAATGCAACCACCATTCCTTATCCGGAAGAATGGCAGAAGCGGCTACAGAACCTGGTAAATGCCTCAGCACTTGAACTTACGGAGGCTGATACAGATTTAGGCTCTTATATAGGTAAAGAGGTTAAGAATTTTATTACTCATCATGAGCTGGAGCCGGATCTTATAGCCTGCCATGGCCATACCATTTTCCACCAGCCGCAAAAGAAATTCAGTCTCCAGATTGGCTCCGGCTACCAGATAATGGCAGAAAGCGGATGCACAGTGGTAAACGATTTCCGCAGCCTGGATGTAGCCCTTGGCGGCCAGGGCGCTCCATTAGTCCCGATTGGTGACGAACTGCTTTTCAGTAATTACGACTTTTGCCTCAACCTTGGCGGCATTGCCAACATATCGGCCCGCCACCATGGAAAACGGGTGGCCTTCGATATTTGCCCTGCAAACATGGTACTCAACCTCCTGGCTCAGCGGGCCGGAAAACCATACGATGCCGGCGGGAGCCTTGCAGCAAAAGGAAAGTTACTCCCCGGATTGCTCGCCACCCTGAACAATCTTGATTTTTACTCCCTGCAGTCTCCAAAATCGCTGGGTTATGAATGGGTTGCTGCAAATGTCTTTCCTCTTCTTCACAGTTCTTCCGCATCTGCAGAAGACCTGCTTTTTACTTTTTGCACCCACATGGTCCGCCAGGTAACTGATACCTTATTTTCCTTTGCACAGGAAAAACCCGGGACTTTATTAATTACAGGAGGAGGTGCTTACAATTCTTTTTTTATTAATTTACTGGAGCAGGAGTTAAAGGCGCTGAATATACAAATAATTGTGCCCGACAATCTGGTGGTTGAATTTAAGGAAGCTCTTATTTTTGCTTTTTTAGGCACATTAAGGATAAGAAATGAAATAAACTGCCTGGCCTCTGTTACAGGAGCAAGATGCGACAGCTCCAGCGGTCAGGTGTATGCGTTTCCTGAATTATCAAATTGTTACCACAATGTTAAAAAAATATGAAACCGACACTAATTTAGATTAATCCTTGCCAATTTTATAATGTTTCAAAGCTGTTTAAATAAAATTCAAATTTTGGTTGCCAATAAAGCATTCAAATTACTATTTTTAGCGTCTCAACACAAATCAGGTCCCCTTAGAGCAAAACTAACGATCAGGAAATGTATCCAGGCTTAAAAAACAACTGGCTTTACCTTTTTTTTTGATTTTTCTAAACCTTAAGGATTAATTAAGACCCGGATTGTGAGAACACTTACGGAAATTGCACAGATGAAAAACAGAATCCTATCTTATATTCCATTTCTTTCCTTAACCTTTATTCTTCTGCTGGGAGGTGGCAACCTTGTTCCCACCCCTTCTTTTGGAGCCTCACCAGGTAACAACGAAAATATTACAATTGCAGAAGCTGCAGTACAGCAACAGGAGCCGGAACACACCATTAATGTTGAACCTCATGGAGGAGAGGAACATTCTATTACCGAAGCACCTCTCTGGACCGTTATTCCTTTTGCGCTTCTGCTTATTATGATCGCCACCGGACCGCTGTTTTACGAGCATTTCTGGCATAAAAACTACCCGCTTATTGCGATTGCACTGGCAGCACTGGTTGTTCTTTACTATATCTTTTACCTGCTTAATGTCGCCAGCGTTATACATGCACTGGCCGAATACATACAGTTCATAGCCTTACTGGCTTCTCTGTATGTAGCATCAGGAGGTATTCTTATTAATATAGATAAAAAGTCCACCCCGGTTGCCAATGTGGTTCTCCTGCTGATCGGGGCTGTAGTATCCAACCTGATAGGAACAACAGGAGCCTCCATGCTGCTTGTACGGCCTTTCATCCGCTTAAACCGCGGCCGCATCAGAGCATACCATATCATTTTCTTCATTTTTATGGTCAGCAACATTGGCGGCTCTTTAACACCTATCGGAGATCCGCCACTATTCCTGGGCTTCCTGAAAGGCATTCCATTCTTCTGGACCCTTCAGCACAACTTCTTCCCATGGATTGTAGCGCTGTCAATATTATCAATCGTTTTCTATTTCTTCGATAAACGCAATAAAGACGGACAGGATCAGCCTGATGCAGAACCAATACAGCACACTAACAAAATAACCATTGTAGGCTTACGCAACTTCGGCTGGCTGGCCGTTGTAATTATAGCCGTATTTATCGATCCGAATGTTTTCCCGGAATGGGTACCGGGTATCCATTACCATGGCCAGGACTTTTCTTTTATCAGGGAAATAATTATGCTGAGCGTGGCTTACCTTTCTTACAAATTTGCAAGCAAGGAAGCACTGGCCTCCAACGATTTTAATTTTGAGCCCATCCGGGAAGTGGCCTTTATCTTTATTGGTATATTCGGCACCATGATGCCAGCCCTTGAACTGGTGGGGAATTTTGCCAAGTCAGAAGGCGGAGCAGCTCTTATTACACATAATACTCTTTATTGGGGTACCGGTTTGCTATCGGGCTTTCTTGACAATGCTCCCACCTACCTGAACTTCCTGGCTGCAGCCATGGCATCGAAAGGCGCCAGCCTCTCCAGCCTGCAGGATGTAGTTAACTTTGCCCGCGACGGATACCATAACTCTTCGCTGGACCTTAAAGCTATATCTGTTGCTGCAGTATTCTTTGGAGCCATGACTTATATTGGTAACGGACCAAACTTTATGGTAAAGTCCATAGCAGAACAGATTGGCATAAAAATGCCATCCTTCTTCGGATATGTAATCCGGTATTCGGTTCCTATTCTTCTCCCGGTCCTTATACTTATCTGGATTATTTTCTTTGCATTCCAGGCTGCATAGCCCTCCCCCCACCACCGCAATAAGCCCTTTTGCGCATGGCGGGCAGGAATATAATTAAAAAAAAGCCTGTTCCGGACGGAACAGGCTTTATCAAGGGTTAAAAAAGAGAGAGAATGGATGGATAGGTAAAATTCAATGAATTTCCCATCATTCTAACTGTTAATACCTTATGGCACCAAAAGGTAAGCCTGTTTCTGAAAAAAAATTCCCCATTCTCCTCCTTCCCTCTTTCACTCATTAATTAAATTACCCGTTTTCCCCTGACCTGAAAAAGAAAAAGCCGAAGCCATCTCACTGGCAATGAGGCGACTCCGGCTTCTTCTCCACAATCTTCCTTAACACCACGCGCCAGGAAGACCAGGAACAAAAAATCAACAATTTTGCGCTTATGCTTTTACTCCACCGAACAGGTTTTCGTGCAGACTTGTCAAAGCATCTGTTTTATATTTTTCATCTATCAGGATAGATACATTATGCTTGCTTCCTCCATAGCTGATCATCCGCAACGGAATATGGTGCAGCGCTTCCAGAGCCCTGGTAACAATACCTTTCTGGTCTACAAGATGGTATCCCACAAGGCACACAATCGCCTGCTTGCTATCCACCTCAACCTGCCCGAGCTTCCCTAACTCATTAAGTATTCCTGCCAGGTGAGTATTATCATCTATCGTTACCGAAACAGCCACTTCAGAAGTGGTAATCATATCAATAGGTGTACGGTAGCGCTCAAAAATCTCAAAAACAGTACGCAGGAAGCCGTAGGCCATAAGCATACGGCTGCTTTTGATTTTAATGGCAGTAATTCCATCCTTTGCGGCTAATGCACGAACACCGGAGCTGTCAGTTTCTTCTCCTATAAGCGTTCCTGCAGCTTCAGGCTCCATGGTATTTAACAGGCGCACCGGCACATTAAACTTCTGAGCCGGTAAAATACTGGACGGATGCAGGATTTTGGCCCCGAAATAAGCAAGCTCAGCTGCCTCATCAAAAGAAAGACGGGCAATAGGATATGTATTTTTTACAATACGCGGATCATTATTGTGCATTCCGCTTATGTCTGTCCATATCTGAACTTCCTCTGCATTTAACACACCCCCAATCAGGGAAGCAGAATAGTCACTGCCGCCACGCTTCAGGTTATCTACCTCTCCGGCTGGATTTCTGCAAATAAAGCCCTGGGTAATGAATAATTTCTTTCCACTATAGGATGAAAGCTGTTTTTGCAGATTCTCCCTTATTTTATCAAGCACAGGCTCTTTATGGTCGTCAATAACCATAAAGTCCAGGGCCGGCAGAAGAACAGAGTCAATCTGTTTTTCCTGAAGATATGCATAGAATAATTTGGTCGACAACAACTCCCCCTGGGCAAGCACTTCCTTCTCCTGTGCAGCATTAAAGCCGGAAGCTTTAAGACTCATCAGAAAACCAAAATGCTCTTCAATTACAGCGGTAGCCATTTCACGGGCATGCTCAGTCTTTACCAGCTGCAGGATAAAATCCTTATACTTACCGTAAAGATTTTCGATTACCTCTGCAGCAGCTTCCTGTTTACCAGCCCTCAGATGCTCGCCAATCTGCACAAGGGTATTAGTTGTGCCGGAAACAGCAGAGAGCACTACAATTTTAGGATCTGCATCTCGGGTAATAAGGCCGGCAACCTCGTGCATCCGCTGTGGTGTGCCTACAGAAGTTCCTCCAAATTTCAGGACTTTCATGATTCGTGTGTAAGAAGGTTATAAAATATAATAGGTTTGGATTCTTATGTAAAAGTCGTCAGGCGTTTAGAAAAAAAGGAAACTCCTGATCCTTATTTCTTAACTCCGGCATTCTGCTGCAGTCCCAGCATTTTTATGGCAGTTATGGCTGCTTCGTCTCCTTTGTTACCATGCTTCCCTCCTGCACGGTCGAGTGCCTGCTGCAGGGTATCAGGCGTGAGCACACCAAATATTACAGGTTTATTAAAATCAAGACTCACACGTGTTACACCATTTGCCACTGCATCGCAAATAAAATCAAAATGGCGCGTTTCGCCCTGTATTACGCAGCCAAGGCAAATTACGGCATCCACATCAGGGCGTGCAGCCATCCACTGCGCACCAAGGCTCAGCTCATAACTTCCGGGCACAGTTTCGCTGATGATGTTTTCCTCACGGGCTCCATGAGATTTGAGCGTTTCCACTGCACCCAGATAAAGGGATTCCGTAACCTGGTCATTCCACTCCGATACTACTATAGCAAACTTTTTATCCGCAATATCAATGAGGTTCTTATTACTGTAATCACTCAGATTTTTGATTGTACTTGCCATTCTTATGTGCTTATTAGTTTAATATGCTAAACCCGAAAGGGAAAAGCTGTACATATTTGAATTGAACTAATGTGCTGATTCAGCTAAAAAAAAAGGGATAAAGCACCAAAACTTTATCCCTTGTTAATTATTATTTTCCAGGTATTATTTTGATGCCATTGCTTCGAGCCTTGCCTTCTGTTTTCGGGCATTCTCGTACTCATTCGCAGCAAAATACTTCTCTGTAATTTCAGTATAACGCTCAATAGCCTGTTGTGTATTACCATTCAGCTCATAAGCAAGTGCTGCCTTTGAGAGGTAAACAGGTGTAAAAAACTTATTTTCCTTATGATCTGCAGCCTTATCATAAGCACTGGCAGCATTTCCATAATCTTCCAGCTCCATATATGCATCGCCTGTAAGGGCATAGGCACGGGACTGAACCAACAAATCGTCGGAACTGAAGTCTTCAAGGTAGCTGATTGCCTCACTGAATTGACCCTGCTTCAGATAAGAAACACCGGCATAATAACGTGCCATGTTACCGGCATCAGTCATTCCATAATCATCTATGATTTCAAGAAAACCAGGATAATTACCATCACCATTCAGGGCTTTGTTTAAGCTGTCTGCCTCAAAGTAATAGACTGCCTGAAACATATCGTTATGCGCCTGCTCGTTCTGGTTGCTCATGTAAGCACGATAACCAAAATAACCTGCAATCAACAATACCAGTACCCCTCCGATACCGAAAACAAGTTTTTTGTTTCTTTCTAAAAACTCTTCCGATTTCGTTAAACGCTCTGCCAATGCCTCAGGGCTCTCCAGCAACTCATTACCGTCCGCGTTTTGTGTTTTCTTTTGTTTTACTGCCATTCCACAATTGTTAAGGCTGCAAATCTATAAATTTATTAAAATATATAATAGCTTTTTACAGATTAATCCATAATGTACGGATAATCTTCATCAGCATACACATCTTTGAATGCTTCAGAAGGATCCGGGAATTCTGACTCTTCAGCGAATTGTACACACTCAGCAACCTGCTCCTTCACTTTGTCTGAAATTTTTGTCAGATCTTCTTCAGTTGCAAAGCCTCTTTCCAGTATTGTCTGGCGCACCTGCTCAATCGGGTCTTTGCTTTTATATTCAGCAAGTTCCTCTTTAGTACGGTATTTTGCAGGGTCAGACATGGAGTGGCCTTTGTAACGGTAAGTGCGCAGCTCAAGCAGTGTAGGTCCGTCGCCTTTACGGGCACGTTCTGCAGCTTCTTCCATTGCATTATGCACTGCTTCAACACTCATAGCATCTACCGGCTCACTTGGCATATCATAAGCAGCACCTAATTTATAAAGCTCAGTTACGTTAGAGGTCCTTTTTACTGAAGTACCCATAGCGTAGCCATTATTTTCGATTGCAAAAATAACAGGCAGTTTATAGGTCATGGCAAGGTTCAATGCCTCATGGAAAGCTCCCTGGCGCACAGCACCGTCTCCCATATAGCATACACAAAGCTTATCTGTTCCCTGGTATTTCTCCGCAAATGCAATACCCACACCTAAAGGAATCTGGCCACCTACAATTCCATGTCCGCCAAAGAAATTATTTTCCTTATCGAACATGTGCATAGAACCGCCTTTACCTTTAGAAATACCTGTTTCTTTACCATAAAGCTCGGCCATAATTGCTTTTGGGTCAGAGCCAAGTGCAATCGGGTGAGCGTGGTCGCGGTAGGCAGTAATATATTTATCGCCTCTTTTAAGAGCACTTACTGCGCCAGCCACGCAGGCTTCCTGCCCGATGTAAAGGTGGCAGAAACCACGAATCTTCTGCTGTCCGTATAACTGTCCTGCTTTTTCTTCAAACTTCCTCATCAAAAGCATTCCTTCGAACCACTCCAGATAGGTTTCTTTTGAAAATTTATCTTTGGTGCCTTTGCTTGCCCCCTTCTCTTCTTTACTCTTTGTTGTAGCCATAATCTGAATAAATTACCTTTGGTTTTTTGTTCTTATTTTAGAAATATTATTTGAAGGCAAAACCTTCCCATGCTGCTCTTCAAAATTTAAGTTGTTATTTTCTTAAGAAAACAAATTAAGTATATATAGTTTAACTTTGAAGTAACAAACCGGAGCAACATTTCCATTTACCGCGGCTTTACAAAGTAAATACCAGCCGCCGCAACAGGCTTAAAATTACGCGAAAATAAGTAAAAACCATTTACAAATAAAATATTAATGCATCTGGAATCCCTGGAGTTGCTAAATTTTAAGAATTACGAAGAAATTAACCTTCAATTTTCTCCGGAAATAAATTGCCTCACAGGCAATAACGGAAGCGGCAAAACCAATATGCTGGATGCAATCCATTACCTGAGCCTGACAAAAAGTGCATTTAATCCGGTCGATTCGCAAAACATACGGCACGAAGAGAATTTTATGGTAATAAGAGGGGCTTTTTATAAAACTGAAAAGCCCGAAATTATACAGTGCAGCCTGCAACAGGGGCAGCGGAAAGTTGTGAAGCAGGGAAAGAAACAATACGAAAAACTAGGGGAACACATTGGCCGCTACCCCGTTGTGCTTATTGCCCCTAACGATACTGATGTAATAAGGGAAGGGAGCGAAATACGCAGAAAGTTCTTCGACAGCATTCTTTCTCAGATAGACCAGCAGTACCTGCAGTGGCTTTTACAGTATAACCATGTACTGAAGCAAAGGAACAGCCTGCTAAAGCACTTTGCCGAAAAAAACACCCTGGACCGCGACCTCCTTGAGCCTTACGACCAGCAATTATTGCATTTTGGATTATTGATCCTGGGTGCCCGCAAGGAATTTTTAAATGAGTACCTCCCTTTTTTCCTTAGCCATTACCAAAACCTTTCAGAAGGAAAGGAAAAAGCAGAGATCAGGCACGAGTCGAATCTGGAGGTGGAGGATCCGGCGGCGGAGCTCAGCAGGAGCCTCAGGCGCGACCTTGCACTCCAGCGCAGCAACACCGGAATTCATAAAGACGACTATGTTTTTGAAATTGAAGGGCATCCGCTAAAAAAGTGGGGCTCCCAGGGACAGCAGAAAAGCTTTGTAATAGCCCTTAAGCTTGCCCACTTCGATGTAATGCGGCAGCATAAAGGCTATAAACCTATCCTCCTCCTCGACGATATTTTCGACAAACTCGACGACCACCGCATTGCACGGCTTATGGAACTTGTTTCCGGCCACACCTTCGGGCAACTGTTCGTAACCGATGCCCGGCCTGAAAGAACAGAACGTATTTTCCAACAATTACCTGATACTGAAGTTAGAGTGTTTAAGATTGAAAAAGGAAAAGCGACCATTTTGAAGGACGCCTGATATAGTACGCCTTATATTTTTACCGTTAGCATGGGTTTGTGGATAAGTGGAAAACTTTAAAAGAGCCCGGGCAGGAATTTAAGCAGTCAGCTTAGTACCTTCGTTATTCTTAGCACCAAAAAAAATCAGCCAGGCATATGTACAATAAATACGAAAGCAGAAAATCAGAAGTATTTACCATGAAAGAGGTTGTACAGGACTTGTTGAACACCTACCGTTTAAAAGATCGTTTTGATGAGGCCCAGCTTATTGCCTCCTGGGAAAAAATGATGGGAGCACCCATAGCCCGCCGCACCAATAAAATTTTCATAAAAAACAAGGTAATGTTCGTGGAACTGAAATCTGCGCCCTTAAAACATGAGCTCAATGGAAGCAAAAGCAAAGTACTGGCCCTTTTCCGGGCGGAGTTTGGACACGATATTGTGAACGAGGTTATCTTTATGTAGGAAAAAATTTGAAAACAGCGCGGGAGAGCTAATCACCTTCTTTGTCTTTCCTGTTTTTTTCCTTTAATGCCCTGGCTCTTTCCAGGGGCTGAAGAGATGATTTTCCTATCTCGGAAGTACCATTATCTTTTTTAACCACCGACCAGCCTCCGGAGGTTTCCAGTACTACAGCCTCTACCTTATCAAGAGATTCAATTCCCTGCTCCCTGATCACTCCCAGTATCTCATCTTTATTTACCCGGCACTTCCTTATATTCTCTTCCAGGAAGGCCCCTTTATAAAAAAGCAGGGTTGGCGGTGTTTTCATTACATTTGAAAACCATTTGTATTTCATATCCAGCCATGCAAAACCCGACTGAAGAAATATCAGCAACAGAAAGGCTGCCGCACTTTCTGCCAGCACCACTTCTGAAGCAGTAATAAGCCTGCCAAAGGTAGATCCTATGGCCACTGTAATTACAAAGTCAAAACCACTCATTTGGGCAAGTGTTCTTTTACCCGAAATGCGCAACAGGATTACCAGCAATAAATAAGAAAGAGAACCTACCACAAATATCCGCAGTATCGGATCCCATCCATCAAAGAAAAGATTTACATTTTCCAACTCTATTTTTTTGTTATTTTACAGGGGGAGCCCCTGCCTTCAGGTCAGGAATTATGCATTCTGTATTCCCCTCAGTCTTTTACCACATCTATCTGGTACACTTTATAAATATTCTTATCCTGCAAATGAAGATTTCTCTTCAGGTGATCTATAATATCTTCCTTTAAATTTTCAGCAGTAATAGTTGTATCCTTTGGAAGTACCGTCGCATGGAACTTAGCAATGGACCTTCCATCCATTTTTTTATTAGGGAAACTCACATCCTTTTCTAAAATTTCTATATATTTTATTTTTTTCAATTCTGCATTTAATTCTTCAGTAAGCTCAGTATTCATACTGGCTTTCCGCAGGAAAGGCGGCTGACTAAACTGCCAGTACATCAAAGCCCCGATACCAAGTACAACAATAAGGGTGGTAACCAAACCGGTAACTTTTTCACCTTTCAGGAACCTGACTCCTTCAGGAGATACTTTTCCGTAAAAATAAAAAACAAGAGTAGCAGCTAAATGAATACCCAAAAGCTGAAGAATTATTCTGAAAACACTGCTTGCCACCACCTGCCAGTCCATTAAATAAATACCAACTCCCACCAGCCCCACAGGAGGCGCAAGAGAGGCCGCCACCAGAATACCTACTGCCGCACCTGACACGAGGCTGTCTCTTTCTGACTGGCATATATTAATAGCTCCTGCGAAACCGGATATTAAAGGCAAAAAAACAGCAAACTTCGATACCTGACTTACCTCCTCCATAAGAGGAGTAAGGGTTTGCAGCGGAAAAATAACACTAAGCAGAAAGCTGGCTATTATTCCGGTAAAAATGGCCAACGCATATCTCGTGAGGCTGCTTTTCAGCAGGGCCGTTTTTCCGGCTGCGGTGGCAAGTGCAGCATTCATGGCAGGCCCCGCAAACGGGGCTACCAGCATAGCAGCAACTAATAAAAAAGAGGTAGTGGTAAAAAGACCAATCCAGACAATAATACCTGCCGCCAGAGAATAGCCAAACAGTCCGAACATTGAACCAACGCTTTGTATACCTCCCAGGTAAATCTCCAAAGGACCTTTTGCATGAACATCGGCCACCTGGTCGGGTGCTTCCGACTCAGGAGGATACAAGGTAATAACACCCCTGGGAATAATACTTATTTCCCTCTCTTTTACACTTCCAATGGATTCTAAAAACTTATCTATCCTGTTATTAGGAAGAAAAATTATGAAAACATCACTATGCTCCTCAGGCACGGTAATGGTGTTCTTTCCATTATTTTCTTCTATTGCATTTAAAATCTTTTCTTTATTTCCCTGAGGGACTTTTAGAATAAGTTGGCGCATGATTTTTTCCGGAGAATTTTAAAAAGAACATCCTTTTCCGGATAATGTTCGGTTTAAATTAGCAGGGAGCATAATTGCAGCAAGCTTAAGAGAGGCAGTGTTTAATAAGGGCAGGCTGGAGAAAGGGAAAAAACAGCGGCGAAAAAGAAGCTTTTACCGGAAGGAATAAAAAAGAATAAGATGACTATTGAGAACAGAAAGGGCATAAAAGCAAAAAAGACTCAGCTTCCACTGAGTCTTTCCTGTTCTTCTAGGTATTTTATTTACAGGCTTCTGAGGGCCTTTGGATAATCCTTTCCTTACTGAACAACTTCAATTGTGCTATCAGCCTCAACTTCCACCTCAGCAGATGTAGTTTCGATTTCGGCAGTTTCAATTTCTTCAGCCTCAATTGGAGCAGTTCCTTCTGAAACCTGAGTTGAATCTGAAGTAGTTGTGTCTTCTGATTTGTTGTTGGTGCAGCTGAAAAGCATCCCGCTTACCAGCATTGCAAATAAAACTTTTTTCATCTTGTCTTGTGTGGTCTAAAACCGATTCAAAGGTAGATGAATTTTTCTGATTCCAAATATAATTTCAAAAAAAAATTTTATAGTTCAATTCGCAGAAAATTATTTTGTATTTCAATCGATTGCAAAATTTCTACCCAAAATACGCATCTGATTAATAAACAGCACATTAGAAAAACAAGCATTGAATTTTATTTAAAAGTTGCTATTTCTTTATTTTTCATTATACTCCTGAACGTATTTTTCACCCCCTGTTTTGCAACTGAAGATTCTTTGCAAAGAATAAAACTTAAAGAGTTAGATTTCCATTTACTTATCAGCCACTTAACACAATTATACATATAAAATAAGGCTGTATTTTACTTCCTGCCGCCCTCCGGGAAAGGGGGATAATCTTTCCGGAAGGGTAATTGAACTAAAAGAAAGTAAAATCCTTGGTTTTAGCAGTGGATTTCACTTATTTCCTTAGATGTTTGACAATTTTTTCAGACCAAATTTCACAAAATGTTAAAGAGAACCTTTAAAAAGAACACACATAATCCATTTTTTAAAGTTCTTGCCAGCTTTGGCAGGGCCATGAACAGGCTTTACGAAAACAGGAACCACGACCCGCGGAGTAACGGTGAAATAACTGTTTTAAAAAAACTTGCCCGTTTCAATCCTGAAATAGTTATTGACGGGGGTGCAAACGTGGGGAACTATGCCCTTGCCCTACATTCCTCATTAAAAAACTGCACCGTTTACTCCTTTGAGCCTGTAAAGGAAACCTTCGAAAAACTAAGCCTGAACCTGAGGGGGCAAAACAACACTGTTCTTTTGAACAAGGGTTTATACAAGGAAAATGGCACTAAAGAAATTAACATCTACTCATCTGACGAACATGCCTCCATATATAAATTAGACGGCCCATCAAATTCAACCAAAACCCTTACCATTGACATGGTAAAGGGGGATGATTTCCTGAAAGAAAATGGAATTGAATACGTGGACTTTTTAAAACTGGACCTGGAAGGAGCGGAATATGATGCATTGAAAGGCTTTGAACAGACTATTAAAGAGGGCAGAATAAAACTTATCCAGTTTGAATATGGGAACATCAACATTTCAACAAAGAAACTGCTGATTGATTACTACACCTTTTTTGAACCCTACGGTTACCGGATAGCAAAGGTGTTTCCTAAAAATGTTGAGTTCAGAAAGTACGACATAAAGTACGAGGATTTCCTGGGGCCTAATTTTATTGCCGTTAAGAAAGAGGAAACAGAGTTAATAAAAGAGCTGGAGAAAAAGTAATAACAAAGGCTAAAGCCGGATTTTTTTTACGGCTTTCCGGCACTTAATAAACGGCTACGCTCCGGAACTCCTGCCCTTGCCTTTCAAATTTACTGCTGCCTTCCCTTTTCTCACATATCTGTACCGCACAAACACATAAACAGAAATAAAAATAGCCAGGCAGGCACCACCTGCAGCATAACCTGCCAGTACATCACTGGGATAATGCACCCCCAGATACACCCGGCTGAAACCTATTGCAAGGGTCAGGAAAACAAGAAGAAAACTAAGAAGCCAGCGGAGCCATGGAGTGGAAACCAACCTCCACACCAGGTAAATAAGGAAGCCAAAAAAAGCTATGCTGCTCATCGCATGGCCACTGGGGAAACTCATGCTTCCTGCTTCCACCAGGTGTTCTGCCGAGGGCCTCGGCCGTGCAATTAAACCCTTCAGCCAACGATTTAACCCTCCTGCAAAAAGCAAGACCACACTTGTCTGCAAAGGAAAAATCAGGCTCCTGTACCGGATGTAAAAGAATACAAACAGCGCCAGGCTAAAAATTATGTAGGCTGTCTGGTCGCCCATCCAGGTAATAACTAACATTACCTCAGTTAAACGGGAGTTACGCAGCAGGTGAATGGGAATTGCAATACTGTCATCAAAACCCGCTAATTCTTCTTCATTCAGCTCCTCCAGCAACTCATAAAAGCCGCTTACCAGCAGCGCACATATAATAAGGCCGGTTACAATCCCCGCAATTAATCCCAGGTATGCTTTCTTTCTTGTAAATATATCTGCAATAAGTGTCCTGAAGTGGCGGATAAATTCACTGAAAATTCCCTGCATGCTTGCTGATTTTATAAATTTATTATCTGCATTTTGGCAATAAACTTAGTAACTTTATGAATTGAAAATTGATTAAAGCAGAAGGTAAAAACACATGAATCTTAAAGGAAAACTCAAAGAAATTTTTGACACCCAGCAAATCTCCGACCGCTTCAGCAAAAGAGAATTTGTAGTGGAATATGCTGATAACCCACAATATCCGCAGTATGTAAAGTTTGAACTAACCCAGGATAAGTGCGACCTGATAGACCAGTATAAAGTTGGAGACGAGGTTGATGTTCAGTTTAACGTACGTGGCCGTGCATGGACCAGCCCTCAGGGTGTAACCCAGTATTTCAACACCTTGCAGGCATGGAGGCTCGATGTTGCCACTGCATCAGCCGCACCTTCTGCCCCGGCAGGATCGGGCATGCAGGCTCCGGCAAAAAACAGCGCTCCTTCCCAGCCCTCCTGGGTCAATGCTGAAGACAACGACAGAGCAGGCGGAAGCAACTTCAGCTCTAATGAAGAAGATGACCTTCCGTTTTAATGAATAGCATATACCGCGGCTGAATAACTACTCCCGCGGCATTCACTTAAACTAAAAAAGCACCGGACCTGAAATCCGGTGCTTCTTTATTAAATCGCTGTTTTTCTGTTCCTGTTTCTACACTGCAAGGAGCAACATACCATCCCAAAGAGCGAAGCGGGCATCCAGAACAGACTTAGCTGCGGTTTCTGCTTCTTTCCATTTCACTTCATCTTCCCCGCATAGTTCCTCCAGCACAGTCTGCACATGGAGGTTTTTCTTATCCTTGTCTATATCTGTATGCCTTTCAAGGTACTCCTTCATAATAGCAAGTTTATGAGGATGATGAAACATCAGGTCTCCGCCCAGTTTATGAAATAGCTCCGGCACCACATCTTCCCTGCCCAGGAAAAAGGCGGCGGCCATTGCATGCGGTTTTCCTGAGTTACTTATTTCCCAGTTGATTTTCAAATAAAGCTTTACGCTTTCAGGAAGGCCAATTTTATCCAGCGCACTGTACAAATCCTTTTCCTCCTGCAGCAGGAACAAAAAACGATCAACCAGATGAGTGGCTGCTCCTGCCTGCTGCATAGCCCGTCTGTACAATTCAAAATGACTCAGATACTCACCTTCATATTCGTCACTTTCATCTTCAAGAGCCATTTCGTTTACAATCCGCATTGTATTCTTGTAAGGAGTGGGCGTCCAGGCATTATTTCCACAGGAAAGGGTTCTCTGGAGGGCTTTAAGCTGCGACATATTATCATATACCGCAAACACATGGTGTTCCATAAATTCGCGAAGATCTTCGAGGGTTTCCATTTGCTGGTATATTTCATGCCCGAAAAGGCGAACACGGAGGGGCTTGAGGGTAAATCTTATTCTTTCTATTCGTGATAATTCTTCCATAGTCTAAAAAATTTAATCTTTCAGAATTTCTTTGTCTCTAACTCATTGTCTTATATATAGGTACGGGCTGGAGAAGCCTTGAGTTATGTTGCAACAAAGATTAAGACAAGCTATTTTTCCGGGAAAGAACACGGGCTTAAAGCAGCAAAAAAATCATCAATTCAAAAACCCACTCAGAGAGGGGCAGCAGCAGTATATACAGGAGGGCCTGAGAAAAAAAAGAGCGGCATTCGCCCGGATAATATATTAATCATCCTGCAGCTGGAGCCGCACCAGATTGGAGTAAGTGCCATGCTCATTCTGAAGCAGCTCTTCATGGCTTCCGCTTTCTGCAACCTGCCCGCCACCTATCACATAAATACGGTCAACCTTCCGGATAGTGGCCAGCCTGTGTGCAATAATAATAGTAGTCCTTCCCTGCATGAGCTGATCAAGCGCCTCCTGCACCAGGCTTTCCGACTCAGCATCGAGCGAGGAGGTGGCTTCGTCGAGAATAAGTATTTTAGGGTTACGGAGAATGGCCCGTGCAATGGCGATCCGCTGTCGCTGGCCACCACTAAGCTTTACCCCTCTTTCCCCAACAAGGGTATTTAAACCTTCAGGAAACTGCTCAATAAACTGCAGGGCATTAGCCTTACGGGCAGCCTCCTTTATTTCCTCTGCTGATGCTCCGGCCCTGCCATACGAAATATTCTCTGCTATTGTACCGCCAAAAAGAATTACCTCCTGCGGTACAATTCCTATATGCTGCCGGTAAGAGGTTAAAGGGTAGTTCCGTATATCCTGCCCGTCTACCATAATCTGCCCTTCCTGCCAGTTATAAAAACGCATCAGCAATTGCACAATGGTGGATTTTCCTGCTCCGCTATGCCCTACCAGCGCCACTTTTTCCCCACTCCTGATCTGCAGATTCAAATCATGCAGCACCGGCACATCCACCCGGGTAGGATAAAAGAAATTAATATTCCGGAATTCTATTTCGCCGTTCAGCTGCAGCTTTCCTGCTTTCTCCCTGTTTTGCTCTCCGTTCTGCTCTCCCGGCATCCCCGTAATTTCCAGCACCCTTTCGGAGGCTCCTATTGCCTTCTGGAGCTGCCCGTACAGGTCGCCAAGCCCCGCTATGGAACCTCCTATAAAAGTGGTGTACAGCACAAAAGAAACAAGGTCGCCTATGGACATATCGCCACTTTGCACGAGTGTAGCTCCGTACCAGATAACCCCAACAATACCTCCAAATAAAGCAAATATTACAAATGAAATAAAACCTCCCCTGTAGGTTGCTGCCTTCAAAGCTATCTCCACTACCCTCGCCTGCGACTGCCGGTAGCGGCCGGTTTCATATACTTCGCTCGTAAAAGCTTTTACTATACTTATAGACTGCAGCGTTTCTTCCACAATTATATTAGAATTCGCCAGCTCATCCTGCGTTTGCTTACTTAGCTTCCTGATAAAGTTACCAAACAACATAGCCAATATTACCAGCACAGGAAAAGTAGCCAGCATAAAAACGGCAAGTTTGGAAGTAAAGAAGAAAATAATAAATATCCCCACCACCAGGGTAACCGTTTGCCTGAAGAATTCAGCAAGCGTAATAGAGAAGGTATCCTGAAGAAGGGCTACATCGGAGGTGATCCTGCTGATAAGCTCCCCGATACGGCGGCTGTCGTAAAAGGCCATGGGAAGCTCCATAAATTTGGAGTACAGCGACTGGCGTACATTTGCCATGGAGCGTTCGCTCACCTGCGCAAAAAGATACACCCGGAGAAAAGAGAAAATGGCCTGCAAAAATAATACGCCAAACAGGGCAAGGGCTATCTGGTTAACACCGGTCAGGAGCCAGGTGCCATTACCAGTGGCAGCATCAATTAACTTCGAAGCAATATAGGGAAAAGCCAGCAGGGTAAGGCTGGACACAAGCAAACAGAACATTCCTGCAATAAAAGTGCCTTTAAAAGGCATAAGGTATTGAAAAATACCCCCCAGCTTCCGCAGGTTATCTTTGTTAAGCTTTCGTTTCTCTTCTGCTGTAAGCGGACTTCTTCGTTTGGCCATAATTCCAAATTCTTAAGCCGCAAAGATACAAAAGAGGCTGTTTATTCCCCCACTTTCTTCCGGAAAGGGCGCGACATGCGATTAAGCATTTTCTTTTCCTTTTCCCAGAAAAAGCGGAACTGGCCAAACAGCGAACCATAAGCCATCAGCAACACCTGGTAAGCAGGAAAAACAAATAACAGATAGGTAATGGTTTTTAACCAGAAAGGAGTGGCTTCATTATACCCGAGAAATTCAAATAAAAATTTCCGGATGTATACTACCGAAGAACCGGTTAAGGTAAACACGGCCAGCACGGCAACTACCTGCAGCATATTATCGAGCTGCCACTTCGCCTGAAGCTTTTGAAAAAACGATTTTGTTACCTGTTCAGTAGTAATCTCAGCGGTTTGTACTTTTTCCTCCACGCTCATCAATTCTTTTTTGCTGTGAATATTGCCGTAAATTTACAATCTTATTTTATTTCAGCTAAGTTAATCCGGAAAATATACTTTGAAAAATATAACAGCAGCTTACTTGATAAACTTACAGGCAGCATGTACATTTAAGTATATAACCTGCTCCTGAAACCGGAATAAAGAAGGTTAAATTCCCTGTTAACTAATAATTTTTTATCACAGATATGGAAAAACAATTTGCACTCAGGAAGATAATGGTGTGCCTCGACCTCACTGAAATGGATGAGTCACTTATACGGTTCACCTCCTACATTGCCAAAAAAATGGATTCTGACCGCATCTATTTTGTTCATGTAGCCCCTACCCTGGATATGCCTGAAGATATCAGGAAGAAATACCCGGACCTTTTTGCTCCTGTTGATGAAAGGTTAAAAAAAGAAATTGAGGTTAGTATAAAAAGCCACTTTGAAGCGCCTGAAAATTGCTCAGTGGAGATTGAGGTCCGTGAAGGTAATCCATCAGACAAAATTCTTAAAATTGCTGAACAGAAAGATATAGACCTCCTGGTTCTGGGCAGGAAAAACGCGCTTGAAGGAGGCGGGGTACTAACAGGCAAGCTGGCAAGAATTGCCCACCGCTCTGTACTGCTTGTGCCTGAAATTCTTCCACAAATTATGGATCGCCTGCTGGTTCCTGTAGACTTTTCTGATCATTCCTTCCTGGCACTGCAACAGGCTGTAAAAATTCAGGAAACCTCGGAGATCCCCATGCAGGTTACCTGCCTCCATGTATACAAACTCCCAAGCGGCTGGCATACTACAGGCAAAACCGAAAAAGAGTTTGCCGCTATAATGAAAGGGCATGCAGAGAAAGATTATGAGAAGTTTCTTCAGAAACTCAAGCCTGAGCAACGGAATATTCCTTGTGAATTCGTCCTTAACGAAGACCGGAACATGCCCCTGAAGATTTACAAGCAGGCCATTAAAGATCAGTCCGACCTTATTATTCTGGGCTCAAAGGGAAAAACCGCTGCTGCCTCCGTACTTATGGGGAGCACAACAGAAAAGTTATCGGACCTGGACAAAAACATACCGCTGCTGGTGGTAAAAGAAAAAAATGAGAATATTTCTTTCCTGCAGGCATTATTTAAAATATAATTTTTCAGTCCTGAGTCGCCGGTATTAATCACAGGCACCAAACAACTAAGGATACATTACTTAGCATATGAACATACATTTTATATTAGTTGAACCCGCTGTTCCGGAAAATGTAGGAGGAAGCGCCCGTGCCATTAAAACCATGGGCTACAGTTCAATGCGGCTGGTTAACCCCTGCGATCACCTGAGCGAAATGGCCCGCCGGCTTGCCCATGCCTCCAACGATATACTGGAGGCGGCAAAGGTTTATAAAAACCTTGAAGAGGCCACGCATGACCTTGATTTTTTAATTGGCACCACCGCAAACCAAAAAAGAAGCAGCAAGCAGGATTTCCACCCGGCTACAGAACTGGCAACAATCCTGTCCGGCAAAGCAGGGGCGCTGCAAAATGTTGGCATTGTTTTCGGGCGGGAGGAATCCGGCCTTACCAATGATGAGCTGCAGCTTTGCGATATCGCCAGCAGCATTCCTCTTGCCGCCCCCTATCCTTCTGTAAATCTCTCCCAGGCGATAATGCTTTATGCCTATGAGCTCTCTGCCTTGCAGCATTTCAGCAGGAAGCCTGCAGCAGACGGAACTCCTGTTCATGAAGAATCCTATGCTGCTTTACGCCAGAAAGTAGATGCTCTGCTACAAATTACTGAGCTGGATCAAAATCCTGTAAAAGCAAACCGCATAAGAGAACGGCTTGCCCTTGTTGAGCAGACCGACCTGAACCTGCTGCACACTGCCTGCGCTGCCCTCCTGGAAAAGCTCGGCCCTGCTAAATAAGCTGGCTGTGGGGCAGTAATTAAAGAAAAGGAGAATTTTCATTCGTTCCCGCTTTTTACCTGACAGATGATAAGGAAAATTTATTACCTGTCAGGCAACAGGGGCATAGAGCTGTTTCTGATAATTGAAAAAAATTAGTCCTGTTCCAGCCATTTTGCTTAATTTTATGCGCCCAACAATCTTAATTTTAGCTTATGCACTCATCGCGTGCCGAAATTTTTCAGGAACAGGAAAAACGCCACCTTAAAGAAAGCGCACAGCTGGACAAAAAATACCAGCGCCTTTCCATCATCCGGATTCTTTCCTTTGTCGTAGCGCTGATTCTGCTCTTTTACCTCGCCAATGAAAGGCTTGTGGGGGCGGTAGTACTGCTCGTGATTATTTTTCCTGTAATTTTCGGCATATTAATCTTCCGGCATAGTAAGATAAAATTTGCAAGGGACATCTCACGCCTGCAGGCAAAAATTAACCAGGAAGAACAGCTGCGGCTTGACAATAAGTTAAAAGGCTTTGCCAATGGCCTTCAATATTTTAAACCTCTGCATCCCTACCACCTTGATCTTGATATTTTTGGCGCTCATTCCCTCTTCCAGCTGGTAAACCGCACCGCCACCGAAAATGGCGAAAAAGAGCTTGCACAATGGTTAAGCATTGCAGCCCCGATAAGCGAAATAAATGCCCGGCAGGAAGCTGTAAAAGAACTGGCACCGAAGGTTGAGTGGCGGCAGGAATTCGAAGCTGCCGGAAGGCACTATAAAGACCCTGAGAATGACCTGAAGCCCCTTTTACATTGGCTTACTACTCCTAATGAAGTAAAGAACAAGCCTTTTTACCGGATTGCCCCTTTTATTTTTCCGCCCATATGTGTGCTGTTACTCCTGGGCTTTCTGTTTTTCGACCTTAATATTTACTTTTTTATTGGCTCTCTGGTTGTAAACATCATTATTATGGCCCGCATTAGCCCTGTGGCCGGTAAAACGCAAAAAGCAACCACTTCCAGTGTAAAAGTTTTAAAAGCTTACCAGGCGCTAATCAGGCAAATTGAAGACAGTCAGTTTCAAAGCCCACGCTTGCAGCAGTTGCAGCAGGTTTTTAAGCAGGACAAGCAAAAAGCATCCGCACAGATAAAGGAGTTATCCCGGATTCTCGACGGCCTGGATGCCCGGGCAAACCAGTTTTACTTCCTGCTAAACGGAATGCTGCTGCTCGACATTTACTGGCTTACAAAGGCAGAGAACTGGAAAGACAATATGCATGCCGATATAGCGCCCTGGTTTCAGGCTATCAGTGAGTTCGATGCCCTCAACAGCATTGCAGGCTTCAGCTACTCCCGCCCTGCTTATACATTCCCTGTACTAAAAGAAGGTGCTCAGTATATGAACAGCAAATCTTTAGGGCACCCGCTGCTACCTGTTAAAAACCAGGTAACGAACGATTTCAGCATGAATGGCGCAGGCAACATCATCCTGATCACAGGCTCTAATATGGCAGGAAAAAGCACTTTTTTACGTACTGTGGGTGTAAATATCGTTTTAGGGCTTATGGGCGCTCCTGTTTGTGCTACAGAAATTGAGTTGAGTCCTATGCAGTTATTTACCTCTATGCGCTCGCAGGACTCACTGGAAGAAAGTGTTTCGTCTTTTTATGCCGAACTGCAACGGTTACGCCAGCTACTGAAACTTGTACGTGCAGAAACAGCCATGAACACCCTCTCGCAGGATATGCCCGATGTGGCGCACGATAAGCTAAGCACTCCCGATGTGGCCGAAGAGCTGCCGGTACTCTTTATGCTGGACGAGATCCTGAAAGGCACTAATTCTGAAGACCGCCACAAAGGAGCCGAAGCCCTCATCCGGCAGCTGAGCCGCCTGGGTGCTTCCGGTTTTGTATCCACCCACGACCTTGCACTGGGCCAGCTGGCAGAAAAGGGCACCATCAGCAATTACAGCTTTAACAGCGATGTGGTTGGCGACAGCATAAAATTCCGCTATAAACTGGAAGAGGGCATCTGCCAAAGCTTTAATGCCAGCAAGCTGATGCAAAAAATGGGGATTGATATTAATTAGACGGGAGATATGGGACATGAGACGGGAGACCTGAGATTTGAGATTTGAGATTTGAGACACAGGATAATAGAAATAAGCAATGGATTGGAAATGAGCAAGCGAATATATTCTCTCTTTCCCGGAATATCTTTCACTTTTCAATCCACAATCAAAATTAAAATATGAGCAACAGATTTAACCAGAACATACAATTAGGAGTACTTGGCGGAGGCCAGCTGGGCCGGATGCTTATTCAGTCAGCAATTAATTTTAACCTTGATGTGCATATCCTTGACCCGGATGACAATGCACCATGCAAGACCATTGCCACCCATTTTACTAAAGGCCCCCTTACCGATTACGATACTGTTTACCATTGGGGAAAAAAGCTCGACCTGATAACTATTGAGATAGAAAATGTAAATGTGGAGGCACTGAAAGCCCTGCAAAAGGAAGGTAAAAAGGTTTACCCGCAACCGGAGGTTATTGAACTGATACAGGATAAGCGCGTTCAAAAGCAGTTTTACGAAAAGCACAAAATCCCTACCTCCCCTTTTGTACTGGTGGAAAACAAAGAAGATGTAAAAAAACACCTTAACTTTTTACCTGCAGTAAACAAGCTTGGCCGCGAAGGCTACGATGGCCGCGGGGTGCAAAAAATTAAAACAGAGCAGGATATTGCCCTTGCCTTTGATAAACCCGGGCTGCTGGAAAAGTTTGTTGATTTTGAAAAGGAAATATCAGTAATAGTTGCACGGAATGAGAATAAGGAAACCAGCACTTTTCCTGTAGTGGAACTTGTGTTTCACCCTGTACACAATCTGGTGGAATACCTTTTTGCCCCGGCTGAAATTTCTCAGGAACAGGCAGCGAAAGCAGAGGCCATTGCAATACAGATCATTGAAAAACTGGATATGGTTGGCTTGCTTGCAGTGGAAATGTTTATTACCAGAGATGGCGACGTACTGGTAAATGAAATTGCTCCCCGCACTCATAACAGCGGCCACCAAACGATAGAAGCTAATATTACATCGCAGTTTGAGCAGCATTTGCGGGCTGTGTTAAACCTGCCCCTGGGTGCCACCGATGCTAAAATACCATCTGCCATGGTAAATCTTTTAGGTGAGGATAATTATAGCGGAGAGGCTAAATACACCGGCATGGATGCTGTACTCGCCATACCCGGAGTGGCCATTCACCTGTACGGAAAAAAGTTAACCAAACCTTTCCGGAAAATGGGCCATATTACCATAGTGGATCAGGATGTGGAGCGGCTTAAAGAAAAAGCAAACAAGGTAAAAGAAACCTTAAAGGTAATTGCCTGATAATTTTTACCGGCAAACTCCATGCCTGCTCAGGAGCTGATCTTCTGTTAAAGATTCACTTCTGAGCAGCATTCACAATCCTTCATTATTTTCTTCATGCCTTTCCGGTAGGCTTTTTCCATGGCATCTTCTGCAGAAATAAAATTGTGCAGATCCTGGCCTCCGTCTTTATCAGGTACACTTACAGGGCTTGACTTTGTAGTGGCAGCCAGCTCATAAATAAGCTTCCCTGCTGAGGCAGAATACAGCATAAATTTAACCGTAGCCCTGCTTTCCGAATCCTCCCGGGCTTTCTGCTCCCGGTACATACCATTTTCATCAGGTCCGTTATAAACATAAGCCTCGCCGGTCCGGGTGTTAATTACAGCCGGCACCAGAAGAAAATCGTAGCCGAGTTTATTTTTCAGTATCGCCAGGCTTGCAGAGTCAGGATCATTCAGCTTAACCTGATACAGCCGCAGGCTCTGATCCTCTTCCACTGCATAAACAGACTGCAGACCTGCTTTTTTAAAAACATCCCCTGCATTTTCATACAGGCCAAAAGATTTATAAGCCGATATTCCCCGCGCTTCCGCAACGAGCACCTTCTGCCCCACTGTAAAATCTGTTAAACAGGAAACAGAGGTGGCATATTTTGTACTGGTGCAGCTACTGACAACCAATAAAAATGCTCCTGCATAAAATACTTTACACATCGATCGGGCAATACTTTCAACCATTTTCATTTAATTTATCCTGATGAAATTTTACTATGGTTCCGAATGGGAATATTGTTAAGATCTGAACCTGCACAAAAAACGCGCCACTCCTGCTACATATGCCTGTCAATCTTTCTGCAAGCACCCGGGCCGGAATCCCAAAGGATGGCTTTTTTACAGAAGTTTATTTTTTTTATTAATTACTACCTGCAATTTGATTAAGTTCGTACTTTTCTTTTAATGCACTAAACAGAAATAAAATTGGCACAAGCACCGAAAAATCAAACACCTAAAGTAGGTATTATTATGGGCAGCCAGAGCGACATGCCTGTAATGACCGAAGCTGCGGAAGCTCTGGACGAACTGGGGGTTCCTTATGAAATCACCATTGTTTCAGCACACCGCACGCCACACCGCATGGTGGAGTATGCCGAAGCTGCCCGCTCAAAAGGCTTACAGGTTATTATTGCCGGCGCAGGTGGCGCCGCCCACCTGCCGGGAATGGTGGCCAGCCTTACCACCCTGCCTGTAATTGGAGTACCTGTAAAAAGCAGCAACTCTATTGATGGCTGGGACTCTATCCTGAGTATTTTACAAATGCCGGGAGGCGTACCTGTAGCCACTGTAGCCCTGAACGGAGCGAAAAATGCAGGTATACTGGCCGCTCAAATTGTAGGATCCACAGATCAGGAGACAGCAAAAAACCTCGATGCCTTTAAAATTAAACTTCGCGAAAAAGTGGAGGAATCAATAGAGAAGGTGGAGAAAATGGGGTATCGTTCAGGACCAATCGGGTTTAATCAACAAAAGTAAGCTGAACAGGAAACCGGCTACCCCCGGCGCCTGTAATTAATATGCCAAAGCAGCCTTAAAAGAGCTTTACAATAGAATAAGCCGAAAAGCCTGTTCCCCCATCAAGGACAAAGGAGCAGGCTTATTTTTTTAAACAGGAACAGGCCGGCAGAAACCAGCTGCAGCTTTCTGCTGCTTAAAGAATTAACTTTTTGTAAAATTTCTCTCCTCCTGATTTACTATTTTTGTTTTTTAAAATTTCTGCTGAGCATTTTAAATCCTGAAATCCACCAATGGAAATCCCATTACTTACCGATATTGTCATTATTCTCGGCCTGTCTGTAGTTGTAATTTTAATCTTTCAAAGATTTAAGATTCCAACCATATTAGGCTTCTTAATTACCGGCTTCATAAGCGGTCCTTACGGACTGAGCCTTGTGGAGGCTTCCCACGAGGTGGAAATCCTGGCTGAGATAGGCGTTATTCTCCTGCTGTTTATTATAGGCCTTGAATTTTCGCTCAAAAGCTTATCGGCTATAAAGAGGGCTGTTTTTATTGGTGGCAGCGTGCAGGTGGGGCTAACTACATTACTGGTTGCCCTGCTGGCAAATCAATTCAGCTACAGCTGGGGGCAGGCTATATTCCTTGGCTTTTTGTTTGCCCTGAGCAGTACTGCTATTGTCCTTAAAATTTTTCAGGAAAGAGGCGAGATCAATACACCGCATGGTAAAATGATTGTGGCTGTCCTTATTTTCCAGGACATTATTGTAGTCCCCATGATGCTCTTTACCCCACTCATTGCAGGAAAATCAGACGATGTATGGGGCTCCCTGGCAATACTGGCCATTAAAGGAATTTTTGTAATTATTTTCGTACTGATTGCTGCCCGCTACATTGTTCCAAAGCTACTATATTATGTAGCCCGCACCCGAAAGTCGGAATTATTTATTTTGAGCATTGTGGTAATATGTTTTTCTGTTGCCTGGCTGTCCTCTTCCCTGGGGCTTTCACTTGCCCTGGGTGCATTTCTTGCCGGACTTATTATCAGCGAGTCGGAATACAGTCACCAGGCGACCAGCAATATTCTTCCTTTCCGGGAAATATTTACCAGTTTCTTCTTCGTATCCATAGGCATGCTCCTCGACATGGAGTTTCTGTTCGAGCACTTCTGGCTGGTACTGGGGCTCACCATCCTTACTTTTCTGGGAAAGGGCCTTATTGCCTCGCTGGCAGCATTAATATTAAAGTACCCCATACGCACCGTAATACTGGTCGGGCTCTCCCTCTTCCAGGTAGGGGAGTTTGCCTTTATTCTTTCAAAAACCGGTCTGGAAAATGATTTACTGGAAGAGGTAACTTACCAGTACTTCCTCTCGGTTTCGCTCATGACCATGGCTGCCACTCCTTTCGTAATTATGTTTGCCAATAATATTGTAAAATACCTCAGCAATACCGGGGTGTATGGGAGATTGAGCGACCTGGGCTATAAAGGTAATAATAGAACTGCAGCAGATGCCGATGAAGAGCTCAAAGATCATATCGTTATTATAGGCTACGGCATTAATGGCCGCAATCTTTCGCTGGCTGCCAGAAATGCCGGGATTCCATACCAGATTATTGAGTTAAACGCTGAAACGGTTATAAAGGAAAAGAAAAAAGGAGAACCAATTATTTTTGGCGATGCGGTTGAAGGGCCTGTACTGCACCATGTGCATGTACAAAAAGCAAGGGTGGTGGTAATAGCCATTTCCGACCCTGCAGCCACAAAACGAATAATCTTAAATATCCGGCAGTTCAGTCCTACGGTTCATATTATTGTAAGAACCCGCTTTGTACAGGAAATGGAAGAAAACTACCGGCTGGGAGCCGATGAAGTAATTCCTGAAGAATTTGAAACCTCCATTGAAATTTTTACCCGGGTTATGAGCAAATACCTTGTACCGCAGGATGAAATTGAAACCTTTACCAGAAGCATCAGGGCAGGAAAATACGAGATGCTTCGCAGCCCTTCCTTTACCGCCAATAATATCCGCAGCCTGGAGGGCACATTGCCGGACCTGAACGTGGCTACGCTGAAGATTCAGCGCAGCAACCTTCCCTTCGTAAATGTACCCCTGGAAGAATCGCGGATCCGCAGTGAGTACGGCATTAACCTGATTGCCATTAACAGGAGCGGCAAACTGGTAATGGATATCCATGGTGCAACCCGCATTTTACCGGATGATATCCTTTATGTAATTGGAAGGCCGGAGGATATTGCAGGCTTTGAACGGAGGGTAAAATAAACAACCGCAAACAGCACAAAAGAAAAAGGTAACCAGCTGTTTTTTTCTGTTTAACATAACAACAGAGCTCCCATTGCATGCTTTGGCAGAGAAAACACAATATTCTATAAATAAAATTCTGCAGCACTGCCGGAATCTTCCTGTTATTGCACTTTTTTTCCCGTGAACAAATATTTTTTCCAGAATAAGGCAATTTACTTCCCGATTTTTATTATTATTATCAGAACTTTGCAATAAGATAAATTAATATTGCATTGTAATTAATTTTAACTGTTTCTGATTTTAGAAGTTCGCAGCTTTTGGAGAACAAAAGCCCTCAAACTTAAAATTGCATTACCCTAATTATGGCTAAGCTAAAGAATATAATTAAACAGCTGTCCGAAGGAGATTACGAAAAAATATATAACTCGCTCATGGAAAGCAGTGCTGAAAAGTCAGCTTATCTGCTTAAGGCTATGCGGGAAAAGCACTTCTCCGACAACAAGATAATGGATGAGCTGGATGTTAACACTAATGCTTATTACACTCTCCGGTCCCGGTTAAATCAAAAAATTGAAGAATACCTTCTTCAGCAGATGGAAAACCCACGTACTGATGTACTGAAAAAAGTGGCTAACATCAATGAGGTAATCTTTACAAAGAAAAAAGCAATTGCTGTTGCAACCCTTAAAAAGCTGGAAAAAGAGCTTCAGGATTACGATTTGGCAAATGAGTTAACAATCGTATACAAAACCCTTAAAAAACTTCACATCCATACACCTGAGCATTTCAGCTATTCTCAGCTTTACAACCAGCACGTAGCTTATATGCTTGCCGTTGACAAGGCCGAAGACCTGCTTTCGCAATACTTTAAAAAGTACGGGGAGTATACACTTACCGGCGGGGAAATTGAAAAACTGGAGCTCACACTTTTAAGCAATGAAATGCAGAATGTGTGTAAGCTTTACGATTCGCACCGCCTTTACATTTACCAGAGCTGCCTTAGCGTGTTCCACCGCCTGTTTGTTATGCGCGATGAAAGCATGGAGCAGGAGCTCGAGCCTATTGAGGATGTACTGGACAGGATGCAGTCAATTTTTGAAATGTATCACCTCGATACAATCTATTTCCACCTGCGCCTGGTTTACGAATACCTGCGGCTGGAATACTATAACTACTACAAAGTATACCGTAAGGCAGAGAATTATTTTGAGGAGGTAAACGAATCTGCAGCCAACCTGCTGTCAAACTACAGCCTCTTTACTTATCCTCCGCAGTTCCTGCTTACAAAGGTTGAGCGGCACCTGAGAGCAAACGACCCTGCTGTAATGTACCAGGAGAATGATGCTCTGTTCCAGGATTTCGATATTGAGAAAGACGATGTACCGAAGTATATTACTTATGTGGTGTACCGTTCGCTTAGCTGCTACTATGCTGAAAAGTATGATGAAGCAGCCCGCTGGATCAATAACCTGCTCAACGATGTAAGCCTTAAAAAATATCCTTTTGCATCGCTGGAAATTAAAACGCTGCTGGCACTGCAATACTGCCTTCAGAGTGATTACGATCTTTTCAACCAGCTGATCAACAGTATTCAGCGCCAGATCCGTTTATTAGGCAAAGACAGCTGCGATCATGTGCTGATATTTACAAAGATCATGAAGATTGCCATCAGCGAAAGCAAGCGCAATAAGTATGAAAAAATAAATCAGCTGGCAGAGAAATTTAAAGCAACAGAAGCACCTTATTTTGCTCCTACAAAATATGTTAAAATGGACGAAGTTTTACTCCAGAAACTGGCAGACCTGTAAAGAGAAGCCATCAGAAAATAAAAAAAAGCGGTATAAAAACCGCTTTTTTTTATTCGTACAGACCAAAAAAAAGAAATACCTGTAAAAAAACAAAAGAGGCCACCTGGAAGCAGCCTCTTTTGTTTTATTACTTAAGATCAACAATTAAATACCTCAAATATTTAATTTAACCAGGTTTTCCTGTGTAAGTGGCTTATTAATATATTTTTTAACATAATCATATTTCTTGGAACGGTTTACGTCCTGCGGATTGATGGATGAGGTCAACATAATGATTCTGCATTTTTTCTTCGTCATATCAGAGAGCTTATCAAACTCATCCAGGAACTGAAAGCCATCCATCAATGGCATATCAATATCCAGGAAAATAAGGTCCGGAAGAATACTTTCACCGGCGCTATTCAGTTTTTCGATATTTTTCAAGAACTCAATGGCACTCTTTGCCCCTGTATGAGTAAATATTCGGTCTGTTAGGTTGCTCGCTTCAATCATCTTATGATTAATGAGGTTATCAATCTCATTATCATCAATCAACATGACGGCATTATATCTTGCTTTTGGTTTTTCTGCCATTTCTGGTAAATGGTTTGTTTTTTCTAAAAATAGAAGACAGCTTTCAGCCAGGCATTAAGCTATCAGAACTAATAATAATAGTACAATAAATTTAGCAGCAATAAAAAATTTTTCAAAGAAAAATTATTCATTACATTCAAATATTAAACTGTATTCCCTGTGCCAGAGGCAAATCAGTACCATAATTTATGGTATTTGTTTGCCTGCGCATGTAAAACTTCCACGCATCAGAGCCTGATTCCCTGCCTCCTCCGGTATCTTTCTCTCCGCCAAAAGCCCCGCCAATTTCAGCTCCTGATGTTCCTATATTAACATTGGCTATTCCGCAATCTGATCCGGCATGGGACAGAAACAACTCCGACTCCCGTAAATTATTTGTCATGATCGCCGAAGAAAGCCCCTGGGGCACTTCATTCTGGATGGAAATTGCTTCATCAATTTCCCTGTACTTAAGTAAATAGAGAACAGGAGCAAATGTTTCCTGCTTTACAATATTAAACCATCTCTCCACCTCAAAAACAGCCGGCTTTACATAGCAGCCGGACTCAAATCCTGCGCCTTCCAGCACTCCTCCGGGAACAAGCACTTTCCCTCCTTCTTCCTCCACCTTCTGTAATGTTCTGAGATATGCGGCTACAGCATCTTTATCAATAAGAGGACCCACATGATTTTCTGTGTCAAGTGGATTCCCTATCCTGAGCTGAGCATAAGTGCTCTTCAGCTTTTCTTTTACCGTTTCATAAATATCTTCATGAACAATAAGCCTGCGTGTAGTAGTGCAGCGTTGTCCGGCGGTACCTACAGCACCAAAAACAGCACCTGTCAGGGCCAGCTTCAGATCCGCATCTCCGGAGATAATAATGGCATTGTTACCTCCCAGCTCCAGCAAAGATTTCCCTAAGCGCGATCCTACAGCAGCAGCCACTTTTTTACCCATTACGGTTGATCCTGTGGCTGAAATAATAGGGAGGCGTGTGTCGTGCGACATCCATTCGCCCACTTTATAATTACCCGTAACCACACAGCTTACTCCCTCCGGCACATTATTCTGCCTGAAAACCTCAGATACCAAATTCTGACATGCCAGTGCCGTAAGTGGTGTTTTCTCCGATGCTTTCCATACCGTAGTATCGCCGCACACCCAGGCAATGGCAGCATTCCAGCTCCATACAGCCACAGGGAAATTAAAAGCAGAAATTATACCCACCACACCAACAGGATGGTATTGCTCATACATCCTGTGCATGCTCCGCTCGGAATGCATGGTAAGCCCGTGCAGCTGCCGGGAAAGGCCGACGGCAAAATCGCATATATCAATCATTTCCTGCACCTCTCCCAGGCCTTCCTGGTAAGATTTCCCCATTTCGTAAGAAACCAGCTGCCCCAGCAGCTCTTTATGCTTTCGCAAAGCTTCTCCAAACCGGCGCACTACTTCACCACGCTTTGGAGCAGGCCATAACCGCCATTCCTTAAACGCCTCCCGGGCCTGGTCCACTACTTTATTGTAACCAGCTTCACTTACAGTATACACTTTAGCAATCTCCCGCCCGTCGACAGGAGACCAGGAGCTGATTTGCTCACCCTTTTCCTCAAACCATTCTCCTCCCGCCGAAGCCCCGGGATTGGAGGCCTGCAGCTGAAAAGTGGTTAGTATGTGCTGAAGATTAAAATTTGTTTTTTTCATAATTCCGTAAGGTCAGTATTACTGGTTGCACCACTTAAAGGTACAGGTTTTGAATCTTAATATTAAAAGCAAAAATAAAAAAAAGGCACCATGCGGCGCCTCTTTTTAATCGATATAAGTGTTTTACTGCCTCTTACCAGGCCATTCCATAATAAACTTTTTCGCCATCAGGATATACACCTTCCACAAGGGTACCTTCTCCTTTTTTATTTTCCAGAATAGTCATTAATTCATCTACACTGGAAACAGCTTTATTATCTACGGCGGTGATGACAAATCCTTCACGCACATTATATTTCTTCCACTTTCCTTCCCCTACTTTGGCTAACTTAACACCGCCTTCCACACGGTACTTCTGGCGGTCCTGCTGACTTAAATTTACCAGCATGGCGCCTCCAACTTCCATAGCTTCGCTTTTAGCCACTACTTTGGTTGTTCCCATATTATTCTTCAGGGTGGCGGTGGTTTCTCTCAGTTTTCCATCGCGGTAGTAAGTAACTTTTACCTTATCGCCGGGGCGGTTGGTTGCAATGCTTTCCTGTAGTTGCGCTACCGTATTTATAGTTTTACCATTCACCTGCACAATTACGTCGCCCTGCTTAATTCCTGCTTCCTGGGCAGCGGTATTTTCATTTACATTAGCCACATAAACACCCCGGTTCAATTCAAGGCCTTCAGCTTTAGCCAGTTCAGCAGTTACATTTCCTATATTAACGCCTAATAACGCACGCTGTACTGTTCCGAACTCCCGAAGGTCATCAACAATCTTAGTAACCAGTACTGAAGGAACGGCAAAGCTGTAACCGGAATAAGATCCTGTAGGAGATGCAATGGCAGTATTGATCCCTACAAGCTCCCCTTTCAGGTTCACAAGAGCACCACCGCTGTTACCAGGGTTTACAGCCGCATCTGTCTGGATAAAAGACTCAATCTGGTTCCCTTTTTCATTTGCCAGAATACCAATGCTACGTCCTTTGGCACTTACAATACCTGCTGTTACTGTGGAGTTAAGGTCGTAAGGGTTACCAACGGCCAATACCCACTCGCCCACTTTAATATCATCGGAGCTTCCATATTTAATGGCAGGCAGGCCGGTTTCTTCAATTTTCAAAAGGGCAATATCAGTTGTCGGATCGGTACCTACTAAGGTCGCTTCGTACTGGCGGTTATCATTCATCACTACCTCAATGCTGCTGGCATTGTCAATTACGTGGTTGTTGGTTACAATATATCCATCGGCAGTAACAATAACACCTGAACCGCTCGCGCCACGTGGCATACCCTGACCTCTACCGTGTGGATTCTGGCGCTGGCCGGGCCCGCCAAAAAGATCCGGGAACATCTCCTCAAACGGATGTCGTGGCTGCCTGCTTTGGGTTTTGCCAGAGGCTCCGGCATCGTACTTAGACCGGATATGCACAACCGCAGGAGTAGTTACTTCTGCCGCATACACAAAATTAAGTCCGTCAGGAACAGTAAAGTCCTCTGAATTTAGATAAGATGTAAACCTGACATTTTGACCCTGTTGTAAGGCCTGAAGTTCGACTGACCGATTATCCCGGACAAGGTAAAAGCCGCCTGCAGCTACCAAGCCGCCAATAAACGCTGCCAGAATAATTCCTAAATAGAAATGTTTCTTGCTCATATTTTTTATTTTTTCCTTATATAAAAATTTTATTTTGTTTACTCTCTTATCTCAAGACATTACAATAACCGTACAGATAATGATCAAATTGCCTTGTATATAATTATTTTAACACTATTTAACAAAAAGGCGCTATTACTAACTGTTTTTCCAACGCCCATTCAAATTCTGTGCCACTGCATTACTTTTTAAGCTCATTTATTTTACCACAACATGTCCGGGAAAGTTTCTCAATACAGAGGAAATCAGAACTGCAAATAAAAATTCATCAGAGATTTCAGATAAAAAAGCTCCCATATTAACTTTCCGATGGAAAAAAGAACAGTCTTTAATTTAAAAGCATTCGTGCTGCATATTTTTTCAAAAAAAATGTCTGTTCTATTGGAGAAAAGAAAAGAAGCTGCTATAATTGCATTCCCAATCGAATGGGAATAAACTCCTTAGTAGCTCAGCTGGTTAGAGCATCTGACTGTTAATCAGAGGGTCGTTGGTTCGAGTCCAACCTGAGGAGCAAAATTAAAACAACATCGAAGGCAAATTCCTTAGTAGCTCAGCTGGTTAGAGCATCTGACTGTTAATCAGAGGGTCGTTGGTTCGAGTCCAACCTGAGGAGCAAAATTAAAACAACATCGAAGGCAAATTCCTTAGTAGCTCAGCTGGTTAGAGCATCTGACTGTTAATCAGAGGGTCGTTGGTTCGAGTCCAACCTGAGGAGCAAAATTAAAACAACATCGAAGGCAAATTCCTTAGTAGCTCAGCTGGTTAGAGCATCTGACTGTTAATCAGAGGGTCGTTGGTTCGAGTCCAACCTGAGGAGCAAAAGCCCTGGCAATCGCCGGGGCTTTTTTTATTTCCCTTTTAGCAGGTTTTTTGTAATTTGCCCGAAGCATGAACATCAAAAAACCATACCTGTTTACCGCAGCCGCACTCCTTTTTGTAATTATCTGCAACGTGCTGCTCCTCCACTTTGAAGCCTCTCATCCTGACAGCTCCATAAAAACTCCGGGGGAGTCTATCTGGTATATGATTGTTACGCTTACTACCGTTGGCTATGGCGATTATTTTCCGGTAACCGCCGGAGGCAGGGCAATTGGTTACATTTTTGTATTTTCAAGCCTGGGAATTTTAGGTTTCCTGTTCAGCACCATTTCAAACAAAATTTACAAAATGTTGGAAGAAAAAAAGCTCGGCTACCACGGCACTGATTTTAATGACCATATTCTATTTGTGGGCTGGGGTGATTTCAGCCGCCTGGTGGCAGATGAGGTATACCACAGCCATAAAAAATTAGCTATTATTACCAACAAAAAGGAGGACATTGACCTGATTTATGCAAAGTACAGCAAGGACCAGGTTTTTGTGCTGTTCAATGAGTTCAACAATTTTGAAAACCTGAAAAAGGTAAATGCAAACGAGGCTGCAACCCTCTTCATTAGCTTTGATGATGATACAGAATCTTTGCTGTATGTAATTAACTTTAAAAAGCTATACCCAAAACCTGAAATTGTGGTGAGCCTGCAAAAGCTACAGCTAAAGGAAACTTTTAAGGCTGCAGGTGTAACCTATGTAATAACCAAAAACGAAATTGCTTCCAAGTTAGTGGCCAGCTACATTTTTGAACCCGATGTAGCCGACATGAACCTGGACCTGATCAGCTCTTCCCGAAAGGAGGATGATTTTGACATTCAGGAATACCTGGTACTGAATAGTAATCCTTTCGCAAATAAGGACTGTGAATTTGTATTCCACGAATTAAAATCTTCTCACGATGCTGTTCTGCTGGGCCTGAGCAAAATGAAAGATAATAAAAGAGTGCTCATCAAAAACCCTCCTTCAGGCATTTCAGTAGAACCCGGCGACTATTTGATTTTAATGAGCAATGGGCTGGCGAAAAATAAATTAAGAAATTTCTTTTCAGTTGACGAAGGACGCCACGCTTAAGTACTGACTTGCTTTAGCATGACGGTATTGAGCGGTGTTGAAAAATTCAGCAAATTCCCTGCTCCCTGCATCTGCAAGACAGTGATTTAAGGGAAACAACCCTTCAAGAGCGATTTAAACTGCTGGTTTTTACTGCTATTACAACTACTCAGCTCCACGTAACAGGTATCCTTTTCAGGAAAGGTATGAATTGCCAGGTGGCTTTCACCCAACAGCCAGAGGCAGGTATATCCATGGGGCTGAAAATAGTGCTCAGTATGGTTCAGCACCTGAAATCCGCACTTCTCCAGCCAGCTTGTCATGAGCGGTTTCAGCACCTCCGGATTTGTCTCTTTTACCCAGGCCCTGTAATTATCGATCAGGTGCAGCGTTTCAGGTGAAGTTTCTTTCATTTCAGTACAGGTCCCAGTTACCATTTAAATAATACCGGTACAATACCGGGTCATTCACTTTATTTACTTTTACACTATCTGTTTCTATAGCATAAATATCCTTACCAAAAGATGTAATGAGCGACATAGCTTCATGGTTGATCCACTGCGTTTCCACATCTTCAAACTTTAAATTCCGCAAAGCTTTTTTAAGCTGCTCCGGTCCGGCGACTTCCTTTTTCATTCCTAACACCCAACCCCACTCACCCAGAGTTACCACCTGGTTGTGCATAGGAACAGTGGAAAAACCAGCCTCACTTACAGTCAGGTCTATACACCTGAACGCCCTAGTGGCAAAATACGGGCTGCCGGCCTGAGTAATCATTACGCCATATTTATTAAGCCTCCGGTGCACCATGCGGTAAAACTCTTCGCTGTACAACCTCCCCAGCTCAACATTATTAGGGTCCGGAAAATCTATAATTACCACATCATAATAAGCAGTATCCTCCTGCAGAAAAATAAAACCATCGGCATTAACAATCTTTACCTTTTCACTGGAAAGCGCCCCCTTATTCAGCTCCTTCAGCACAGGATGGTTCCGGCCAAGATCAGTCATTAAGGGATCAAGATCCACCAGAGTAAGCTCCTGAACAGCATCATATTTTAAAACTTCCCGTACAGCACAGCCATCACCACCGCCCAGCACCAGCACCTTTCGTGGCTGCTGCTGCAGCTTCATGGCCGGATGCACCAGAGGCTCGTGGTACATTACTTCATCAAGCGTGCTCAGCTGCTGATTTCCATTAATAAACAACCAGTAATCGTTCTGCCATTGCGTAATCACCACCTTCTGGTACTTACTTTGTGCAGAAAAAATAATTTTATCTTTATAACGCCGCTGCTCCCCATGCAGTACAATGGGCTGAGCAAGTAAAGCCCCCGCAAGTAAAAGAACCGCCACAGCACCCAGCATTCCGCCATAACGGCTGCGCACCGCAGGAGCCACACTTTTCCAGACCAGCCAAACCATAGCTACCGTTACACTAAAATTAATAAAAGCCAGCACAAATGGAGTGTAGGTAAGCCCTAAATACGGTAAGCCGACAAAAGCAAAAAACACCCCACCCAACAGGCTTCCGTAATAATCTTTCTCCAGAATGGAAGATACATTGACTTTCAGCGTTTCAAACTCATCGTTCAGCCGGATAACCAGGGGAATTTCCATCCCGATCAGTAAGCCGATAATTATACTGAAAGTGTATATAACGAGCCCCGTATACATGGTGTATGCCGCCGCTGTAAAGGTAAGAACAGAGGAAAAGGATGTAAAAATCGTTAACAGCAGCTCAATAATGATAAACTTCTGAAGCAGGTCTTTTTCAAAGTACTTGGTTAATCTGCTTCCAAAGCCCATGGAGAAAAGCATGGTGGAAATAATGAGCGCCCACTGAACGGTGGAATCTCCTATAAAATAGCTGGCCAGCGTGGATAATACATACTCAGCCACCACTCCGGAGAGGCCGGTAGCAAACAATGCTGCCTTTAAAACTAATGAACTGACGTTCCTCAAGGTGTGTATTTAATATTCAGTATCAGGCACGAACTTATTCAGTACCGGCGGGACAAACAAAATCACTACGACTGGCATTTCAAATACTCCAGGTAATTAATACAGAGCCCCCTATATAGGCAAAGGCTTCTACAAATGCCGCACCTAAATTTGGCTTTTCCTGATTCACCAGCTCATCGGTCAGGTTCTGCCCCGGCAGCAATAATTTATCTGCAACCACTCTTACCACCGGCAAAAACACAAGCCCAACCCCTATCTCAAGCCCTACATTGCTCAGGTTTTCCTGCCAGGTTTCAAACTCCCCCATCAGCCCGAAGCGGATCAGGTTTGCAATGGCTACAAGAGCACCTGCATAAGCCACTCCTACAGCTACATTTGCTTTTTGCAAATGCTCGTTTACATCATAGTTAGTTATAACATTGTAAAAAAGCGCGGTGGCAATAAGAATAATCTGGCCCATTACCCAGAAAGCAAGAGCAGTAAGGACAGATCCTCCTTCACCCGAAACACTCCCCATCAGAATTAAACCTGTAGCAACTGCTATTCCTGCTTCAGCAACACCTACAGCAATATTTTGCTTCCCTGATATTTCGGCACGGATAGAAAGCTTGCGAAGAATGATTTTATCGTTAATGATAAGGGAAATATTCAGCAGAAGGATTGATAACAGACCATAAATAGTAATATCTATAATATCCTGCACCAGACCATGCGACGGACCTACAACAGCACTCCCTATAGCTAACAGTATACCTATAAAATACCCTACATGCGCAATGGCAAAGGCTACATTATCGTGCTCCACCAGCTCCTTATGTACCTCAACATCTCTGTGAAACAGCCTGAAAACCCCTTTCCCGATCAGGAAAAGTATAAAGCAAAGGCTTATATAAATCAGGGAGGTAATGAGTGTATCTAAAAAATCCATTCTTTAAATAGTGTTAAGTACTTTGTATTCAGTATGAACATGAAGAGACCGGAATCAAATAATCAGTACCCCGCAGGATAGTCCCCGAAAAAATAAACAGAATTTAAAACCCGGCACCAGGCACTAAGCTTTAACAATTTTTAATTGTTTTATTTTCCGAAGCCGCCGCCACGCGAGCGCATACTTCCCGAACTGCTACTGCTGCTGCCACTATACCGGCTATTGGAGCGGGAAACACTATTCTGCACCCTGTTTTTAAAAGAACTGTTGGTCATTTTCTGCTTCCAGTTGCTTCCTGTGCTTGTTCTGCTGGTGTAGGTACTTCCTGTTCCGTAAGTTCTTCCTCCGGTACTGGTAGAGGGGCCATAATAAGGCCTGCGGCCATAATAGTCTGTCCGGTAGGTGTCGTAGTACGATCTCCGGGCCGGAAAGGCCATCATGTTAAACATGGAATTCATGAACATATATTGCCCGTAGAACTGCCAGAAGGAAGAACCATTGCTGTTTTGTTCCCACCTTCCATATTTTTCATTCCCGACAAAGTTGCTGTAGCCCGGAGGAGCAGCTGTTTTACTTAGCTTTCCATCTTCGCTCTTGCTCACAATTTCCATTCCCATATTGTCGATATGCTTCTGAAAAACCTCCTCCGGAACCTGAATCCAGTCTGTGGTGGTTTTTTCGGGCTCCCCATTCTTATTGATTTTCACAATCTCATACTGATGAAAATAGTCTTCAAAGACAGTACCCTCCACATTCATATCATGTAAAATAATAGAATAGGCAGGTACATCTGAAAGATCCCTGATTAAGTTATCGACAGGATTTTTTTCAAAATCGCTGCCACAGGAAATAAATACTGAAGCCAGAACCAGGTATACAAATAATTTTTGAATCATATTTTGCCGCTTACCTGGAGGGAATAACATTACTGATCTCGAATTCTTTCAGCACCTTTCCTACAGATGCTTCAAATTCCCGCTCCCCCCATTGTTCTATATTAATTATATTTTCCTCCTCCTCATCATAATAAGTCCAGGAAATATGCTCCACCCATTGCTCCGGCTTATCTTCCTCATTAAAATAGCCGGGGCTTTCACTTTCCAGGTTATAGGTTTTCCCTTTAAAATGGAGCTTCTTGGGAGGATGTCCGTGTTTTATAATATGCTCAGGAATATCCGCATCAATGGTAACAGGCTTTATCTTCTGAGAAAGAATTAACTCCAGCTCATCATCCTCCTCCACATGCAGGTAACGGGAATCTTTGCCATTAAAGATCTTATATTCTCTGGTAAAGAACTGATCGCCCCAGTCGTAATTATACACCTCCTTTACTTCCCAGGAACTCAGGTCGTAATCAAGAATATAGCCTTTCTTAAGCCGGGAAAGCTTTATATCAAGAGGATCCACTTCTTCCTCCTCTTTCTTTTTCTTCCCGAATAAATCATCAAAAAAACCCATTTGCAAGTATTATTTATTATCCTGAGACAACTTTGCTTTCAATGCTGCGAGCGCATCTGACTGCGAACTGCTGCCCTTGCGTAATGCTGCCTCTATTTCATCATCCACACTTTTCGATTCGTTCGCTATGGAGCCATAAGATTCCGCAAGGGCTTCCTCCTGCGCTACCTTTTCCTTCATTCTTTCCAGCATTCCTACTGTACTTGATGAATCGACCTGCGCAAGCTGCTTATTCAGGTTAATGGTTGCCTTATTCACCTTATCCCTTGCCTTAAGGGTTTTAAGTTCGTTTTCATAATTGCTGATGGTCCGGCGCAGCTCCTTTGTTTTAGCCTCAATCTGGCTTACAGATTTGTCGAACTGCTCTTTATCTTTTTTAGAGCTGATGTATTGCCCTTCGCTTTCACTTTTCTTCACAAGAGCTTCCCCTGCCAGGCGGTCAGCTTCTGCCGGATCAATTTCGCCTTTCTCTGCTTTCCTGATCAGTAGTATTGCTTTCTGTTCGTAATCAGCCGCCTGATCCTTATACCTGTTCATATCGTTATTCGCCCTTATAGCCATTGCCTTTACTTCGGCAAGTGCTTCAAGGCTTCTGCTTAAATCAGCCTTAAGATCTTTGATCCCCTGCTCCGTAAGCTTAATCGGATCTTCAAGTTTATCTATCGCTGCATGTGCTTCTGACTGGCCTATTTTAAATAATCTGGCAAAAAGTCCCATATATGTATATTTTTTAATTTTTTGAAAATGCCACTAACTGATCTGAGTATTCACTCATTAAAAACTCTAACGATTTCAACGACCCGTCCAGTTCGTTCAGATCAAGATTTTCCAACTGCAGGGTATCACGGAAAATCACCTTTTTACCGGAATCATCAAGTGCAAAAGCACCATGTACAATTTCCCTGTTCTTCTTTAATAGCTCTTTAAAAACACTGTCGTTATTGCCCTTAAGTTCAAACAAAGGCTGCTCCATAATTAGAATAGGATCGGTACAAATCAGGACAAGGTTCTTGATACCCGCTTCTTCATTTTCCACTACCAGTAAATCTTCCTCAGGGAGCTCTCTTACAATGGAAATATTCAGGTCCAGCAAATAGTCCCTTACTTTTGAGTAATATGGATCCATAACAATTGGTTGGTTTGTTAATTTGAAATGCTAAATCTAATAAACTCAGCCGGCTTAATCTATTTAAAAGCCCATAAATTGATATCTGGTTAATATAGATGGGTAACCGGTAATTACGGGCCTGTAAAAAACAAAAAATCCCGGCCGCGAGACCAGGATTATAATTTATATTAAAGGGATATTAACGGCCAAAGTCGTCCTGTACCCTTACAATATCATCTTCATCTGAGGGCTTGTTTGCATCAGTATGCTGCCAGATCTCAGCTAAAACACCCCACTCCTCAAGGCCCACCAGGCGGTGGCGCTCACCCTGCTTCAGGGTAATAAGGTCTCCCGGCTTGAAGGACTTCAACGGGCCTTCCTCATCCGTATCGCTGGTAATTACCCCGACTGTACCCTTTACTACCTTCCATATTTCGGCCCGGCGGTGGTGATACTGCCATGACAGCCTCTTCTCAGGAGCAACAATCAATATCTTTGGACTAAGCTTACCGGATATTTTTAATTTATCGATTGACATTCCATCGAAATAAGTATCCGCAAACTGCTGAGCCTGGCTTTCATCTATAACAAAAAAGCCTCCCCAGGGACGTGTCTGGTCCTGACTGGCTATTGAAAATCCCTGCTCTTTTAGCTTTGCTTCTGTCTCTGTAAACAGCTGCTGTTTTTCCGCTTCTGTAATGCTCATGACTTCAGTTTTGGTAGTTGAATAGTGATGCCTGCAATATTAATATTTAAAATTAAATTATTTACAAAAACCTCATAATTTTCTTCTATTCCCCAACCTGCAATTTTTAATGCGCAATCGGAAAAAAAAGAGAAAAAAATTCTCGTCCACAACTGATTTCATTTTTTCTTTAACCCCATGCCGACATAAAAAGCCGCTCCTTTTACCTCAGGGAAGCTTTACCTTCCAGCTAAATAACATTTACCCTCTTTTGTTTTTACCTGCCCCTCCATTTCAACTCCTCCAATTCCTGCAACAGACAGCATTCATCTGCACCCACTGTAACACTGATGTTATTTATGTTACCTGCCGCCGAATAGAGGATCCGTAACCCGTAAATTAGATGCTGAAGCCCGAAAACGGAAGGCATTGACTGAGTAGTAATTCATTAACAGACTAATATTTACTATATTGCAAACAGGCTTTAGGGGTGTTCCTTTGCGGAACTGAGATGATACCCTCCGAACCTGATCCGGATAATGCCGGCGAAGGGAAAAGCAAGCATTCGGGAATACCTCCATAGCCTCATTTTTTTACTAATAAAACATTTTTAGCATGAAAGAGCAACTATGGAATAACGTACGTGCGGTAAAGGAAAACTCCCCGCTTATACATAATATTACCAATTATGTGGTGATGAACAACACAGCCAATGCACTCCTGGCTGTTGGAGCATCGCCGGTAATGGCCCACGGGCACAGCGAAGTAAGCGATATGACCGGAATAGCCGCTGCCCTGGTCGTGAATATTGGCACACTGGAAGATTACTGGGTGGAAAGCATGCACCTGGCCATAAGGAAAGCGCTTGAAAGAAATATCCCCTGGGTTCTCGACCCTGTGGGAGCCGGAGCGACTCCTTACCGCAACAAAATCCTGAAAGAATTAATCAGAAACAAACCCACCCTTATCAGGGGAAATGCATCGGAAATAATGGCCACCGCAAATGCAGGTACCGGCACTAAAGGGGTGGACAGCACAAACAAAAGTGAGGAGGCCATTGAAGCAGCCAGGGAATTAAGTAATCTTACCGGCGCTGTGGTGTGTATCTCCGGCCCTACAGATCATATTGTTTACAAAGAAAACCACACCGGACTCTCTAACGGGCATAAGCTTATGGCCAGAGTAACCGGCATGGGCTGCACGGCAAGTGCTCTTGCAGGAGCCTTTTGCGCTGTTAACCCTGCCAATCCTTTCGTGGCTACAACAGCTGCAATGGCACTTACGGGAATTGCCGGTCAAATAGCTGCCGAAAAAGCTGCCGGCCCCGGCTCACTCCAGCTGCACTTCCTGGATGCCCTCTATAATATTACCGAAAAGGAATTCCAGCTCAGACTAAAGCTAAAAAATTACAATGAGGGACTTTAATTACAGGCTGTACCTTGTTACTGACGACAGCGCCTGCAATGGCCGTAAGCTGGAAACTGTAGTGGAGGAGGCCGTAAAAGGAGGTGTTGACCTGGTTCAGATCCGGGAAAAAACCTTACCTGAGCAGGCATTTCTCGATAAAACCATCCGCCTGAAGGAAATGCTGGACCGTTACGGAATTCCGTTAATTGTTAATGATAATCTTTCGGTAGCCATCGGGAGCAAAGCTGCCGGAATTCATGTAGGCAATAATGACATTTCCCCTGCAAAAATTAATCAGGACTGGCCCTCCTGCCGCATTTTAGGATATTCTCTGGAATATGAATCGCAGCTGAAGACAGCAAATGCTGAACTGGCAGATTACCTGGCGCTGAGCCCTGTATTTTCCACCCCGACTAAAACAGATACAGTAACAGAATGGGGTCTTGCAGGAATTACCCGCATAAGAGCACTTACACCTCAACCGCTGGTAGCTATCGGTAATATTAACATCAACAATGCAGCCAGCATTATTCAGGCGGGTGCAGATTGCCTGGCAGTCGTTTCTGCCATCTGCTCTGCCCCCGACCCGGCAAAGGCAGCAGAAAAACTAAGAAACGAAATTGAGAAAGCATTGTGAGACGGAAGATTTGAGACGGGAGACTTGAGACAATGGACAACAGGCGGGAAATTTAATTTATGGTGAGCTGAAATTTCCGGTGGAGGGTAAGATAAAGCAGTTTTAAATTTTAAGAAAATCAACTATGAAAAAATATAGATACCCTGCAGTTTTAACCATTGCAGGATCGGATAGTGGAGGAGGAGCGGGAATTCAGGCGGACCTGAAAACTTTTTCGGCTCTGGGCTGCTTTGGCACCTCGGCAATTACCGCTATTACGGTACAAAATACCTGTGGCGTAAGCGGCATCCACAGCATTCCGCCAGCCATTGTCCAGGAACAAATCAGGGCGGTAATGGATGATATTAAACCCTCGTCCATAAAAATAGGAATGGTACATAGTACGGAACTGGCCCAGGCCATAGCCGAAGTGCTGCGAAATTACGCTCATGTACCCATTGTACTGGACCCTGTAATGGTAGCCACCAGCGGCGATAAACTGATAGAAGATAATACTATTTCGGCCCTCACAAAAGAGCTGCTGCCCCTGGCAGAGGTAGTAACCCCAAACCTCGATGAAGCTCAGATCCTCGCAGGAATGCGGATTCACTCCCCGGAGGAAATGAAAATTGCGGCAGGTAAAATTCTGGAATCCGGCTGCAAATCGGTACTTCTCAAGGGCGGCCACCTCCAGGGACCACGCCTTTACGATGTTTTCCTGGACCAGACCGGGACAGAGTATGTATTTGAAGCCCCTGCCATTAAGAGCCACAATACGCACGGAACCGGCTGCACACTTTCCTCTGCTATTGCTGCTTTTCTTGCGCAAGGGCAAACCATGGCAAGCGCCCTGAAGAATGCCAAAGATTACATCCACCAGGCTATTGAAAGCGGGAAAGATGTAAAAACCGGCGAAGGCCACGGCCCTCTTAATCACTTTTTTAACCCAATGAAATTACAAAAATATGAACTGGAGCGAAACAGCCTGGAGCACGGGAAATAAAGTATATGAACAGATTATCTCAATGCCATTTAACAGGGAGCTGGCAGAAGGCACGCTTGAACCGGAGAAGTTCAAATTTTATATTGCCCAGGACTCCATTTACCTGGCGGAGTTTGGAAAAGCACTGGCGCTGATTGCTGCCCGCGCCCACAGCACAGATCATATGCTGGAATTTATCCGCTTTGCTGAAGGAGCCGTAGTGGTGGAGAAAGCCCTGCACGCCGGATACTTTAAACAGTTTGGCGTAGCGGAAGGAATCACAGCCTCCCCAAGCTGCCAGCTGTACACGCAATACCTGCTCAATACAGCCGCACTCGGTCAGGTTGAGGTTGCCATGGCTGCAGTACTTCCCTGCTTCTGGATTTACAAAAAAGTTGGCGACCATATTTACCGGCACCAGACTAAAAAGGATAATCCTTACCAGGACTGGATTAACACCTATGCCGGCGAAGAATTCGGCAGCATAGTGGAAAGAGCCATAAAAATATGCAATGAAGTGGCCGTAAACTGCTCCCCCTCTCAACAGGAGGCCATGACACAAGCTTACCTCATGGCCGGCAAACTGGAATGGATGTTCTGGGACAGCGCCTACAGACTGGAAAAGTGGCCGGTTTAAGGGGAAGAAATCATTCGCGGCACACCATAAAAAAAGCCCTGCCGTCTCCGGCAGGGCTATCTCCCGAAAATATAGAAACCTATTCTATTATTACTTTTTGTTTTATAACATTTGCTCCATCTTCAATAATAAGCACATAAAAACCGGAACTAAGCGATTGTACATTTAAATCAGTTCCTGCTCCTTTAAATGAAGACTGGAGCACTTCTTTACCAGCTACATCAATCAGTTTTACCACAGCCCCGTTTTCAGATTCTGCCGGCAGGGAAATTGTCAGAACATCCGATGCAGGGTTAGGATAAACCTTCACTCTGCCAGCTTTTTCCGCCACCTGAAGCTCTTCATTACGTTTGGAAGATGCTATGCCTGAGCCGGAAACAAGGATTAACTCCCACTGGGCATTAACATGCGTAGTGTTTCCCCACTGACCTGCAGCACTGCCATTTGAAGTACGCCCCATGCCATCGATATACAATCCTGTACCACGGTTCTGTATCCTGTAATAATTACCGCTGTATTGCTGTACACTCCACTGCGAATTAACATGGGTGGTACTGGCCCACTGACCTACATCCTCACCATTAGCAGTGTGTCCCATCCCATCAAGAAACAAACCTGTACCCCTGTTCCGCAGTTGATAGTAACTTCCCGCAGGAACCATTTCCCACTGCGAATTAACATGAGTGGTGTTGCCATATTGACCGACAGCGCTCCCATTAGTGGTTAATCCCATCCCATCAAGGAGCAGGCCCGTACCTCTGTTTCGCAGCTGGTAATAAGAGGAACCGGAACCGCCTGATCCTCCTGAACCACCACAACCGGCAACATTTATGGTACTGCTAGTAGTTCTTACCTCCTGGCAATTTGGGTTTCCGTTCGATACAGTACCACTTTGCACATGCGTATTTGAGGCATCCTCAAGAAAAATTCCATGACTGGACGAGTTTGCTATATCCACCCATCCTATAGTGGTACCATGGCTGCCGGATACACTAAAAAAGCCGCGGCCGGAGTTACGGGAATAAACTCCTTCCACAGATACATTAGGTCCATTGTTATTAGCCACCCTGAAGGTGGCATAACCACCACCCTGGTTATTATAAGTTCCGGTAACCACTCCAACAGTACCATTTCTGGAGTTATTCAACAGGAGCCCGCATCCTCCGGTATTATTAGCTGTTACATCGCCAATGCTAAAGCCGTCAATACCATAGGTTTCCACCGCATGCCCGGCAGATCCGTTGATATCTATAGTACCATTTATGGTAAGGTTATAAGCTGCCCGCGTGGAGTTATCCACCCTTATACCAAGTCCCACAGGGCTGTTATTGCTCAGGTTCATGGTAATGTTGGTTAACGTAACATCTGAACAACCCCTGAACCAGATTCCATAGCGGGGATTTCCTGTTACATGTAAATTCCTTACAGTTATACCATCCCGCCTGTCGGCATGAACGGCCACCACTAAATCGCCTCCGTTACAATTAACTGCATGGCCATGAAAATCAAGGGTTTGGTTAGCCTGTGGCCTTATGGCATATACACTTCCTCCGTCAGGACCTGAATCGCCTGAATTCCTGATGTTAATGGTTCCTGCACCCATGTTGTTGCAGGCTGCATTTACAGCATCGAACATCCGGCTACCGGTGTAAACCGTACTGCCGTTAACTCTGGCCGACCATGTGCTGCCGGAGCGGGTTACCTCCCCCTGGGCCATTAAATTGCTGCTGCACAAAAGTGAAGCTGCAGCAAGCAATAAGGTAAAATAAAGGATTCGGAAATTTTTCATCATAAAATGTATTAATTGGTTAAAAATGGAAAAAAGCGTATGGAAACATATTACAGATATGCCTTCTATAAGTCTGCCGCACCAGCTGAAACGGGATATTAAGCTCAAAACCGGCATGACTATTTTATTAAAAATCCGGGATATTTCTTCTTTCGTGGATTTTCTTTATGGAGGATGGCCTGAACCGGGAATGCAAAAACTCCTGATCCGGAAACAACAGGCAAGATTAGAATAGATGTTATTCATGTAGTGGTTTCTCATTTCCCGGCAGTTTCATCAAAATTAAAAATTCAGCTTGCTGAGCAATTCAAAAAACATTTATAAAGGGATTAAGAAGTTCAGGCTTAACCTTTAAGCTCCTTCCGCAGGAACCTTCCCTCTGCTATTAGTCAAAAACCATTCTTTCATGGTAAATCCGGACCTTCCAAAGGTCTTTTCTTCACACAATTACATTTCAATCGATTGCAATTTGCATGTCCACCAAATCAATAATTTTTCAATTAAAGTGAATCTGTGGGATTGGCTGCTAAAGAATACAGTAAATGAATCTGCCCGGCCTGATCATCAGGCAAAAAATATCTTTTTGAAATGAATAAAAACAGGCCTGAAACAATACTGTAAAAAGAACAGCTCCAGCTGCTGTTAAAAATATTAAGTGTAATTTATACAATCCACGTTTTACAACTATCCTGTAGTGTACTGCTATTAAAGAATTAAATTTGGGCATCTGCACCCAAAGTATACATATCAGATATGTAAAAATACGTAAATCAGATCTTTATTCTGCTTAAAACATATATCTATAAAGTGTATTTTCAACACAACAGCTGCTCTTTTGCTATTGACCTTATTAAAAGATAATATGAATTACCAGCCGGAGGAGAAAGAAAAAAAATAAAAAGAACAGGATTACTCCCTGGAAAGGCAAAAAAAAAGCCCCGCTGCTTCGGCGGGACTTTTCATTCTATTTATAAGTATTTCTTCTACAGCTCAATTTTCACCTTAAGCTTCAGCTCATCCATATCAAGCTCGGTGGCGCCGGCAATGGCATCCTCCAGTCCGAGCGAGGTAGCCTGAGTTTCGGTGCAAATATAATCACGGTTGGCTTCCAGGGCGGCATTTACCTGCTCATCGCTTTTTTCCACCAATATCCGGATCTTATCCTGTACCTCAAGCCCCATATCCTTGCGCATGTTCTGAATACGGTTTACAAGATCACGGGCAATTCCCTCCTGACGGAGCTCATCAGTAATAGTAATATCCAGCGCCACAGTCAGGCCGCTTTCACTGGCTACTGACCAGCCCGGTATATCCTCGGAGGTAATATCCACATCCTCACGGGTAAGAATTATCTGTCCGTCGCTTACATCAATGGTCTTCTGCCCCTTTTGCTCTATTTCGGCAATATCATCCTGGCCGAATTTAGCTACCGCCTGGCTGATCTCTTTCATTTTAGGGCCATATTGCTTACCCAGTTTCGGGAAGTTAGGTTTTATCTTCTTCACCAGTACCCCGCTGGTGTCGTCAATATATTCTATAGCCTTAACATTTACCTCGCTCAGGATAAGGTCTTCCACCGCCTGAATCTGCTCCTGTGTATCTTTAGACAACACAGGAATAAGGATGCGGCTCAGTGGCTGGCGTACTTTAATAGTATCTTTCTTGCGCAGGGAGTGTACCAGCGACGATATTGTTTGCGCCTTCTGCATTTTTGCCTCCAGCAGGGTGTCGATCTTTCCTTCGTCAGCAACCGGAAAATCACCCAGGTGCACAGACTCCGCCTGCTCCCTTGCTGTTACCGAATTCAGGTCGCGGTACAAATTGTCCATATAGAAAGGAGCCACAGGGCTACCCAGTTTGGCAATGGTTACCAGGCAGGTATACAGTGTCTGGTAAGCAGCCTGCTTATCGCGGTTATATTCGCCTCTCCAGAAACGCTTACGGTTCAGGCGCACATACCAGTTGCTCAGGTCGTCGGTGGTAAAGTCCATAATGGCCCGGGTGGCCTTGGTAGGCTCATAATCTTCATAAGCCTTCTCCACTTCCACAATCAGGCTGTTCAGCTTACTTATAATCCAGCGGTCGCTTTCGGTGCGTTCCTGCATTGGTATTTCCTCCTCCTCAAAAGTAAAGTTGTCGAGGTTGGAATAAAGCGCGAAGAAGTTATAGGTATTATGCAGGGTACCGAAGAAGCGGCGCTGCACTTCCTGCACGCCCTCCAGGTTAAATTTAAGGTTATCCCAGGGGTTTGCATTGCTGATCATGTACCAGCGGGTGGCATCCGGACCATACTCTGCCAGGGTTTTGAACGGATCGATAGCATTACCCAGGCGCTTGCTCATTTTATTCCCGTTCTTATCGAGCACAAGGCCGTTGGCAATTACGTTTTTGAAAGCCACACTATCGAACAGCATACCGGCAATGGCATGCAGGGTAAAGAACCAGCCACGGGTCTGGTCGACTCCCTCAGCAATAAAATCTGCCGGGTAATTATCTTTAAAGATTTCCTCATTCTCAAACGGATAATGCCACTGCGCATACGGCATAGCACCGCTGTCGAACCAAACGTCAATAAGGTCGCTCTCGCGGTACATAGGCTGGCCGCTGTCGCTGAGGAGAATCACATCGTCCACGAACGGGCGGTGCAGGTCGAAATCCGCATCAACCGGCTTCTGCTCAAAACCGGCTGCAATTGCTTTTTCCACCTCTGCCTTGAGCTCTGCTATAGAGCCAATACACTTTTCTTCCTTCTTATCTTCGGTGCGCCAGATAGGCAGCGGCGTACCCCAGTAGCGGCTGCGGCTCAGGTTCCAGTCCACCAGGTTTTCCAGCCAGTTGCCAAAGCGGCCTTCGCCGGTGGATTTTGGCTTCCAGTTAATGGTTTTGTTCAGCTCCACCAGGCGATCTTTCATGGCCGTGGTTTTAATAAACCAGCTCTCCAGCGGATAGTAGAGGATAGGCATATCGGTACGCCAGCAATGCGGGTAGCTGTGTTCGTACTTTTCTACCTTAAATGCCTTATTTTCCTCTTTAAGCTTAATGGCTATTTTCACATCGGTCGAGCGGTACTCAGCATCGCTCTCATCTTCGAGGGTATAATTCTTCACCGGCATACCGGCAAAATCCGTAATCTCGGCTACAAAACGGCCCTGCTTATTTACTATAGGCGCCTGGTTACCATCTTCGTCTTTTACGAAAGCACCGGGCACATTATATTTTACAGATACACGATAGTCATCAGCGCCAAAGGTTTGGGCCAGGTGGACAATACCGGTACCATCTTCAGTAGTAACAAAATCGCCTTCCAGCACAGTAAAGGCAGGCTTTTCCAGCGGAATATATGGCATAAGCTGCTCATAGTCCAGGCCAACAAGTTCACTGCCTTTCAGCTCCTGCCCTACCTCAAAAGGAATCAGCTTATCACCTTCTTTATAATCGGCCAGGGCAATTCCTTCGGCTTTTTTATTAAAGGTAGCCGCTACCCTGTCTTTCGCCAGTATTACGGTTACAGGCAGGAAGGTATAAGGGTTAAAAGTTTTTACAGTTACGTATGATATATTTTTTCCTACCGCCAGGGAGTTGTTAGCCGGCAGGGTCCAGGGAGTGGTGGTCCAGGCGAGGAAAAACACATCGCCATGGGCATTGGTAAAGAGTTTTTCCGAACGCTCATTCCGCACAACCTTAAACTGTGCCGTAACAGAGGTGTCCTTTACATCGCGGTAACAGCCGGGCTGGTTCAGCTCGTGGGAGCTCAGGCCTGTACCTGCTGCCGGTGAGTAAGGCTGAATGGTGTAGCCTTTGTAAAGCAAGCCCTTATCGTAGAATTTCTTAAGCAGGTGCCAGAGGCTTTCCATATACTCACGCTCAAAGGTGATGTACGGATTATCCAGGTCCACCCAATAGCCCATTTTTTCGGTAAGGTCGTCCCACTGGTCTTTGAACTTCATTACCGCTTCGCGGCATTTCAGGTTGTATTCTTCCACGGATATCTTTTTACCAATGTCTTCCTTGGTAATACCCAGCTCTTTTTCCACCTGCAGCTCTACCGGCAGGCCGTGCGTATCCCAGCCACCTTTCCGTTTTACCTGAAAGCCTTTAAGTGTTTTATAGCGGCAGAAAATATCCTTTACCGCACGCGCCATTACGTGATGAATGCCGGGCGTACCATTTGCAGAAGGAGGGCCTTCATAAAAAGTAAAAGTTGGATTTCCCTCGCGGCTGTCAACCGACTTCCCGAAAATTTTATTTTCTTTCCAGTATTGCAGCATATCATCTGCAAGCTGAGCGTAACTGATGCCTTTATACTCGCGGTACTTCACAAAAAAGGTGGTTTAAAGTCCAGATAAATAGTTTGCAAATATAAGGGAATCCTTATTAATATGTAAGCTGTTGAATCCAATCCTTTTAAGGCATTACACAAAGGCAGCCCCGCCTGTACACCGGTCAAAGAGAATCAGAAAAAGTATATCCGGCTCAACCGGCCCCCGGAGGCAGGGAAATGGTAAAACGGATCCCTTTATTCACCTCGCTCCCGGCTCTGATTTTCCCCTCATGAAGACTATTGATCTGTTTTATAATAGCCAGGCCAGGGCCGGTTGATCTTTCTCCCTTCAGTCCTTTCAGGTCTTTCTCTCCGGTTTTCAGCACTTTTTCTATTGGGAAAAATGTATCACGGGTAAAAAATACAGCGGATCTGCTTAAGATTTCTTCAAAAGTCAGAAACACATTTCTGAAACCAGCTAAAAAACATACAAACTGCCCTGCAAATGCACAAAAAAGCTGCGCAATTAAAAATGAAAGCGTACTGAACTGCCATTCTTAATAAGATTATAAGAAAAAAAATGCCTGCGGACATTTAAAAATATTCGCAGGCATTTATTCAGATTAATCAACCTTGATGAAGTCAAATTACTAACGCAAGGCAGTTAAGAAGATTTAAGCATTTTTACCTTCGGCAGCCACTCCCACTTCTATAAGGTTCAGATCAATTTCTTCATCCTCGCTTTCAGTATAAAATTCATCGTAATGCTCAATAGGAGGATGATCATCCACGCTGTACTTTCCATCGTCAAAAATAAGCAACAGGGAAGGCAGCAGAATAAGGTTTGTAATCATTGCAAAAAGGAGTGTAACAGATGTTAAAATACCCAGTGCCACAGTACCTCCGAACTCCGAGAATGCAAAAATGATAAATCCACAGAACAGTACAATAGAAGTATAGATCATGCTGGACCCTGTCTCCCTTAAGCTTACACTCAGGGCTCTGGCCACAAAAAATTTATGATTAAACAACTCCATCCGGTATTTAGCCAGGAAATGGATGGAATCATCCACCGAAATACCAAAGGCAATACTAAAGATAAGGGCAGTACTGGGCTTCAGGGGTATTCCAAAGTAGCCCATAATTCCGGCAGTAATACAAAGCGGCACAAGATTGGGAATAATTGAAATGAGGATCATCCGCACATTCCGGAAAAGGAATGCCATTACAATGGAAATAACCAGGAAAGCAATCAGCAGACTGGAACGCATATTCTCAATAAGGTAGCGGTTGCCTTTTATAAAAAGCAAAGTAGTACCTGTTACCTTCACATCCATCTTCTCACTATCGCCAAAGGTGGCCTCAATCTGAGGCTTAATAACTCCATTGATCAGGGAATCCATTTTTATAGATCCAATGTCGGCCACTTTTACGGAAAGGCGCATTATTTGCCCGGTTGAATCCATAAAAGATTTGCTCAGCTGCTGGCTTTCACTATTATTTTGCAGGTATGGCAATATAAAGCCACGGTCGCGGTTGTCGGGCAGCTCATAAAACTGTGGCTGACTATTGTAAAAAGCCTGCCTGGTGGCCTTCAGAAAGCTTACTAAAGACACGGGCGGCGACAGTTGTGGCTGGCTGGCAAGGAACTGCTCAAACTCATCCACCTTACGGAGGGTCCGCAGATTCATTACGCCTTTAGGCATTCCTGTATCAATCACAATCTCGAGGGGCATTACGCCACTGAAGTTTTTCTCAAAAAAGGCCAGGTCGCGCTTTACTTCACTCTCTTCCGGAATATCATCCACCATAAAGGCATTGGAGCGTATTTTTAACATTCCGAAAACCGAAACAACCAGCACAACAGCGGTTACCCCCAGTACGCTGTACTTATGCCTGTGCACAAGCAGGTCGAAAGTAGTCAGTACTTTATCGAGCTGGCGCGACTCCAGGTGCTTCAGCTGCTTTTTTGATGGGGCAGGCAGGTAAGAGAATATACCCGGAATAAGTATGATGCTGACAATAAAGGTAGCGAAGATATTAATACCTGCCACCATACCAAACTCTCTCAGGATTGATATATCTGTGGAAAGCAGCACCAAAAAGCCTATAGCAGTGGTAAAGTTTGTAATAAGCGTTACAAAGCCAATCCTTTGCACAATACTGGTAAGGGCCTTGTGCTGGTCGCCATGCCTGCTGTACTCCTGGTGGTATTTATTGAGCAGATAAATGCAGTTAGGAATTCCTATTACCACTATTATGGGAGGAATCAGGCCTGTAAGCAGGGTTATTTTAAAGCCCAGCAGCGCCAAAGTTCCCAGCGACCACACAATCATTACCCCGATTACGATCATCGGGAACAAAACGGCATTAAAAGAGCGGAAGAAAAGGAGCAGAATAAGCGCGGTAACAGCCACAGAAAGCAGCAGGAACAGTTTTAGCTCTGCCTGCACCTTGGTAGTCATAACTGCCCGTACGAAAGGAATACCGGCATAATGGATGTCGATTCCTGTTTTTTCCTCAAACTGGGTACCGGCCATTACAATATCCTCCATCAGAACGGTACGGTTGTCGGAATTCAGCACATCCGTATCAATAGTAAGGAGCATAAGTGTGGCGCCGTTCTCCTGATTGAACAACTGCCGGCTGTATATTTTCTGGTCAAGAGCCACCTGCAAAAGACTGTCCACCAGGGCCTGGTCGTCAGGAACATCATCAAAAACAGGCTCAAAGGCAAATTTCCGGTTTTCATTATCCCTTACCGCCCTTTGCAGCAAAGGAAGGGAAAGAACAGATTTAACCCCTTTAATGCGGGCCATTTCCTCGCTCATGTACTTATAGCGGCGCAGGTTTTCTGCCTTGTAAAGGCTGCTGTCCTGCATCCCTATTACCAGTACATTTCCGTCCTCGCCAAAGCGTGCCTTAAATTCTTTCAGGTACACCATTTCGGGGTCGCCGGGCGGCACTACATTGGCGAAATCATACGACAGCTGAAGGCCGGGTATTTTAGATGCAAAAAAAGCAGTAATAAGCCCGACCAAAATAATAAGGTACAGGCGGTAAGATAATATGAATTTAGCTATTGAACTCCACATGCTGTTCCGGGTAAGCCGCAAAGTTATAAAATATGACCCGTTGTTCTAAGCAAATTCCTGCTTAGTTATTACACTGATTATCAGGGGGAGGAAAATAGAATGAGTGAATTAAATATAAATTAAGAATTTAGAATGAAGAAGGAAAAATGCAGGTATTTTCAATACTAAATATTAAACTCCGGCCCGATTTCAGGTTTTAATTTTCCGTTTTCTATTCGAATATTCTATCATTCACCCATTCTGTCATTCTAACATTTTTTAAACTGTTGGCAGTGCAGTGCCTTTGATTTTACGGTAGAGAGAAACCGCATGGCTGTCGGTAAGGCCGGACACATAGTCGATACAACTCATTGCCAGTTCATAAACGGTTTCTTTTTCCTGCGGCCAGTAACCTTCAGGCAGCAGGCGAAGGGTGGAACGATGGCGCGGAGAGAAATTAGCAGGATCGAACTTTTTATACCATGCAGCTGATATGAAGGTATCCAAAAGACCGCCCAGCACCTCAAAACCTGCAATTTCTGTTTCCAGCACTACCTGCGACCGATAGATTTTTTCAATGGAAATACGCTTTATTTCCTCCATAGTGGCTGCAACAGGCACCAGGTCGATAAGGCATTTCTCAAAATTTCCTTCCAGTATAGCATTTTCATTCTCTAAAAACACATCAGAAGCCTGCTGTATCAGCACACCAATAGCAAGGGCTCTTAAAAGGCTTACCTGCTCATTTTTGCCGCGGATCCGCTGCAGCTTTTCAGGCTGGTACCTGTCGCCCAGTAAGGCAGCTAAAAGGTCACGGGTTTGCTCAAAAGGTACAAGGCCCATACGGCAGCCATCTTCAAGGTCAATTAAATGATAACAGATATCGTCGGCAGCCTCTACCAGAAAAGCCAGCGGATGGCGGCACCAGGCAGCGTCTCCGGCAGCCCCCAGTTTAAGCATACCTGTGGCAGCAGCAATTTCTTTAAAAATGGCCCTTTCGGCCTGGAAGAAACCGTATTTTTTCTGGCTGATCCTGAATGACTCTTCTTTTTTCAGATGCGACTCACAGGGGTATTTGCTAAAAGCCGCAAGAGTGGCAAAAGTAAGCTTCAGTCCCTGGTAATTATCTTTATTTAAGAGGCGAAATCCCTGTGCATTTCCCTCAAAGCTGGTAAGGTCGGCCCACTGCTTACCGGTACAATGGCCGTGGATACGTTTTCCTGTTTCGGAATTTTTGAAGAAATCAGAAATAGCTGCCTCGCCGCAATGGCCAAAAGGAGGATTCCCCAGGTCGTGCGTAAGCGATGCCGCTGCCACAATAGCTCCAAAATCATATTGGCTTATTTCCGCTTCGCTCAGTGAGGCATGCCGCTGCACCAGCACCTCTCCCACCCTTTTCCCCAACGAACGGCCCACACTGCTTACTTCCAGGCTGTGAGTAAGGCGGGTGTGTACAAAATCTTCCTTTGGCAGGGGAAAAACCTGGGTTTTATCCTGCAGCCTGCGGAAAGGATAAGAAAATATAATTCTGTCAAAATCCTGCTCAAAAGCACTGCGGGTGGCATGTGCTGAGGATGGTTTATTTCCAATTCGTTCAGCAGACAACAGCTGCTTCCATTCCATCATATATATAGTATACTGATTTAGAAATTGTGTAAATGAGTGGCACCCGGAACTTAAGAATCTTTACTTCCGGCACCTGAACCCCATTGGAGCCTCCGGGGAGTTTATCCTGATTACAACAGCCCTCATTTAAAATCAGCACCAATTAACAGCATAATCCGACAGTCCGCAATATTTTAATCTCTTTTTAATCAGAAAGACAGGAAAAATGAAAGATTATGAAAAAAAATTGTTTCTGTAAACAACTTTCAACTAGTTTAGCTTTTCAATTACATTACCATATCAGGATATCTTATCCTTTGATTGCCTTGAAATTTTTTATTTTTAAGTTTAATTTTTAGAAGATTCAGATTCACCGGACATACGAGCACAAGCGGATGAAAAAACAAATCCCTGCATTCCACAATTTAAGAAATTTTGCAGCTTTTTTAATTGATAATTTTTTTCAGGAATTAGTAAAAGAAGATCTGAGAAAGAACAAAGAATCTGAGCTGCCTCTGTTAAGGTACTTCAAAGGTTATTCCGAAGAGGAATTACTAGCATTTACAAGCCACAGGATCAGGGAATTCCTTCGTATTCTTACCAAAGAACATCCTATAGAGCTCAGCCTTCAGTCTCTCGAAATATGGAGAAACAATAAAATCCCCGGTCTGGTGGTTGAAAATATTCGGTCCACCGACCTGGTGCAGGGGTTCAACAACCGAAGACAAACCCTCCTTACCTTTCTTCCTTCCTATACCAGCGATGTTAAGGAAGCTGTTGCTATAGCCAAAGAACTTGAGGAGTTTTACGCTATCCTTGAATCTGAATGCTTCAGGATATTTCTGGAGATTGAGAAACAGAAGGAAAAAGAACTGCTCACAGCCATGGAAATTGCCCGTATAGGCAGCTACAACTGGCATTTTAAGGACAATATCATTACTGTTACCACACAGCTGCACCAGATATTTGGTTTCGATAAAAATGAAAGGCTTTCTTTTGAGTCCTTTGTAAATGCGGTCCACCCGGATGATAAAGAAATGTTTACCGGCTCCATTAATGAGGCTATTGAAAATAAGTGGTCCCTGGATGTGGAATACCGGATTGTAAGGAGAGACGGGGAAGAGCGGATTGTATGGGGAAGAGGGGAAACAACCTATGTGGATGGCCAGCCCCTGATGATACAGGGCACTATTCTGGATGTAACTGAAAAAAGGCTTACTGAAATTGAAGTACAGTACCGCGAGGCCCAGCTGACAGAAGCCCAGGCAATTGCCGGCATTGGCAGCTTTGACTGGGATTTTGTAAATAATAAATCGTCCTGCACAGCAGAGCTTTACCGGATTTTTGGCTGGCCTCACGACAGGGAATTAAACTTCAGAACCTTTGAAGAGCTCTCTCATCCCGATGACATCGAAAAGGTTTTTCTTTCCCTGCACAATGCGATGGAGCACAAAGCGCCATACGATTGCGAGTACCGGATAATATTACCCGACAACAGCCAGAAATGGGTATGGGCCAGAGGAAAAGTTACCTTTGATGATAATGGAAATGGCATCCGCCTTACAGGCACTGTACTGGACATTACAGAAAGAAAACTGGCTGAAGAAGAAATCAACAGGAAAAACCAGGCTTTTCTGTCTACCTATCAACAACTGGAAATTGCTCAGGCCGAGCTGCAACAGGTAAATATGCAGCTGGAGGAGCGCGTAAAAAAAAGAACCCGGGACCTGGAGTTAAGTGTACAGGAACAAAAAAAATCGGCCTTGGAGCTACAGGCAAAAAATGAACAGCTGGAGAAAATCAATGCCGACCTGGACAATTTCATTTATACAGCCTCTCACGACTTAAAAGCCCCTATTACTAATATTGAAGGACTTGTAAACCTTATTTCCAGGCTGGAAGACAAAAATGACCCCCGATTCGACCGCTTTATTGAAATGATTTATACCTCCATTAACCGGTTTAAAGGAACAATTAAAGATCTTACGGAAATATCAAAAGTACAGAAGGAGTTTTCAGAAGCCGAAGACAGACTTGATTTACAGGCGGTGCTGGAAGATGCCCTTTTTGATATAAGGGAGACCATTAGCAGAAACAATGCCAGCATTAAAACTGACTTTGCAGTTCGAAAAGTCCGGTTCAGCCGCAAGAACCTGAGAAGTATATTTTACAATCTGGTGAGCAACGCTGTAAAATTCCGGAGCGAAGAAAAAGATCCCGAAATTTCTGTTATAAGCCGCGAAGAAGGCAGTTCAGTTGTTATTACCATAACCGATAATGGGTTAGGCATTCCTGCCGGCAAGGAGGATAAGGTATTTACCATGTTCAAGAGACTGCACTCCCATGTGGATGGCTCCGGAGTTGGCCTGTACATTGTAAAACGAATGGTTGACAATGCAGGAGGGAGCATTGAGGTACAAAGTAAAGCAGGAAAAGGCACCAGCTTCACCATCCGTTTACCTCAAAAGTCTGCCTCAGCCCCGGCTTCGTAACCAGGCCAGCCCTTCTTCTTTATTATCAAAGGTCCGGGCAATATACTTCTCTTTGAGGTTCCGCAAAGATTCATCGGTGGATAGCCTGCTGAAAGCACTGGGTGAGTATACCCATGCAAAACATTCCAGCCCCGCCTCTTTCATTCTCGGAAGCCAGTCGCCCCCCACCCAGGCTGATGCTCCGGACCAGATGCCTGTTACATTGGTATTATCATTCAGTACTTTGCTGCATTTATACTGAATTAAAAATTCCAGCATTCTTTCACACCCATTCTTTACAGAATCAACTGTCTGGTACCCCAGCCAGTCCACCTCAAGCCAGTTCCCCTCCGGGTTGTATTCTATTATAACAGACCTTTCCTTTAATAAAATTTCCTTTTTCATTTTTCTCTAAAAAAAACAGAAAATATCCTCCCGGCTATCTTCTTTAAATCACAAAAAAATAAAAATACAGCATCAGGAAGCCTTCCTGTGACTATATAACAACAATGGATCCTGATTAAGGATCTGGCACAAAACCCGGTACAAATCCGGCATTTGTTCCTGAAATTCCACCGGGCGCTCAAAGAAATTCTCCACTGCTATGGCAAAGAATTCTTCCTCATCTGCACCTGCATAATCACGGAAAAAGTGATTTTCGCCTTTTCTGATCTTCGACAGCTCCCGCAGACTCAAAATTTCCCAGCGGCTCATCAGCTTCTCATTAAGGAAGCCATGCTCTGCATTGCGGATCATGTTCTCCAGCCTTAAGGCATGAGCCATTTCATGAAGCCCGAGGTTGATACTATCGTTGGGGTTGGCAAGGCCTTCAACAAAGTTACGCCACGACAACACTATAATACCCCAGGCAGGATTTACCTCCCCTTTATGGTACTTGCGCGATATGGTGGAGTAGTAGGTATCCGGATAAACCAGGATGGTCCGGAAGTGGCGGAGGTACACATTTGGCAACCCAAAGGTTAGTTGTACGGCCGCCGCCGATATCAGAACTTTCATTTCCACAGTAACATGCGTAAGCTGCCGGGGCACAAAGCGCTTTAACATGATAAAACGCTGCACCTTCCTCTCAAAGGCAGATTTTCTTGCTGAAGGAAGCTGCCGGTAATAAGTGCAGTTCTTCTGAAGAATTTTCCTGTACGCAGGATTAAGTGGAATAACTGCAGGTTCGGACTTGCTTTTTAAATACCACAAGATCAACCCTACACTACCCGCACATAAAAAAAAGACACCAAAACCTATATGCATAATTCTTAAACGCTAATAAAAGGTTAATATGCAACAGGCTCTGGTGTTTTACAAATTGGTGTAATATTTTATAAACTCTTATAGATATTTGTAACGGACACCTCCCGGCCAATCTCCTCACGCAGCTGGCTTACCGGCACCCGCTTCTGCTCTGTAGTATCGCGGTAGCGGATAGTAACAGTATCATCTTCAAGGGTTTGGTGGTCTACTGCTATACAGAAAGGCGTGCCAATAAGGTCCTGGCGGGTATAGCGCTTACCAATAGCAGCGCTATCGTCGTAAATAATATTAAAATCAAACTTCAGCTCATCGTAAATAGCCTTTCCTTTTTCGGCTAAACCGTCTTTTTTCATCAGTGGCAGAATGGCCGCCTTAACCGGAGCAAGGGCAGGATGGAACTTCAGGTACACCCTGGTCTTCTCTTCTCCCTTAGCATCTGTTCCCACATCTTCTTTATAGGCATTGCAAAGCAGCATCAGGAAAAGGCGGTCGGCACCTACAGAGGTTTCCACCACATAAGGAATGTAGTTACCATAAGGTTTTCCGTTCTCATCCAGGTCACTGTCGAAGTACTGCTGCTTTTTGCGGCTCAGCTCCTGATGGCTCCTCAGGTCAAAATCGGTACGGCTATGGATTCCTTCCACTTCTTTAAAGCCAAACGGGAAGCGATACTCAATATCCAGCGCCGCATTGGCATAGTGAGCAAGTTTGTCATGGTCGTGCAGGCGCAGGTCCGACCCTGGTATACCAAGTGCTTTGTGCCACTTCAGGCGCACATCGCGCCACTTTTCGTACCACTCTATTTCGGTACCGGGGCGTATAAAGAACTGCATTTCCATCTGTTCGAACTCACGCATCCTGAAAATAAACTGGCGCGCCACAATCTCATTCCTGAAGGCTTTACCTATCTGGGCAATACCGAAAGGAACTTTCATACGTGCTGTTTTCTGCACATTCAGGAAGTTCACAAAAATACCCTGAGCAGTTTCAGGCCGCAGGTAAATTTTGCTGGCATCTTCCGATACTGAGCCTACCTCTGTGGAGAACATAAGGTTAAACTGGCGCACTTCCGTCCAGTTAGCTGTTCCGCTTACAGGGCAAACAATTCCTTCATCAATAATAAGCTCACGCACACCTGCGAGGTCTTCTGCATCGAGCAGTTTTCCCATGCGGCTGGTAAGCTCCTGCGCCCGCTCCTTATCGCCGGCATTTTCGTATTCAGCAGCTTTCTCTTCAATAAGCACATCGGCCCTGTAGCGCTTTTTAGAGTCTTTATTATCAATCATCGGATCGTTAAAGCTATCGACGTGGCCGGAAGCCTTCCAGATGAGCGGGTGCATAAATATGGCAGAATCCAGGCCTACCACATTATCGTTCAGGCGGGTCATGGCCTGCCACCATATCTCCTTAAGGTTTTTCTTGAGCTCCGCACCATATGGGCCGTAGTCGTATACAGCCTGGAGACCATCGTAAATTTCGCTCGATTGATATACAAAGCCATACTCTTTAGCATGGGCTACAATTTTCTTAAAAAGGTTATTTTCTTCGTTTTTTGCCATAGCTGCAAAGGTAGAAAAATTTGTTGTTCAGCACTATTATCAGTATCAGCCAAAATAAATGAAAAAATTCCGGAAAACCACCTGAAAAAGCGACTCTTTAGTGCCACTACCCCCTAAACCAGCTATCTCTGAGCCCACAGGAAGTATCAGGAAGCAAAATCAAAGCGCCCCGTCAGACAAAACCCGCCTTATCCGGATTTATAAACGGCTATATCCGTGTATAGCCGTTTATATCCTGCTATACACAGCTAAAGTATAGAAAGTGGCAAAAACCTTTTGTATATTAAAAAAAGCAGCAAACCTCCTTTAAAAGAGTGAAACTAATCATCAGAAAGCAGCAAAATCCCCCGGAAGAACTGCAAAAAGTCACTTTACTACAGCCAGCGCAGCAGGAAAGTACCCTGCCCTTTTCTTCAAGAGGAGATTTTTCAATCAGGAGAGCCGGAAGTTCCGCTATTACAGGGGCAGCCGGAAAAAATGGAAACAGCAAAAAGAAGAAAATCAAAAAAATGATACCTCAAAGTACCCGATGCCGCTATAAAACCAGGCACTCAAATAAACCCTTTTTACCCCCTCCTGCTTTGGAAGCTAATAAAATTGTGCTAAGTTGGAGAAAAAAATAACATCTGGCATATGGAATATATATGCAACAGGTGTGTATATAAAGGAGTTAGGCTACATTCAAATGAGACATCCACAAACAGAGAAATTTGCATTTACAATTTAATTTATAAATGGACCTTATTAAGCATTACTATAGGCTGTATCAGGACTCAATTCAGAAAATCATTTCGGACAATTATCAAATTGACAATCTGATTGATGCTCCTTCCGACAATAGGTTTGGTATAACACTTTTAATCCGCCCAGACAGTCATGTAAAAAGTAATATTCAAAGATTTCTCTCCAAATTGAAAGCAATAGAGCCTGACCAGTACTATTATCCAAGTTCAGATATCCATGTGACCGTAATGTCTATTATTTCTTGTTATAATGGCTTTGATTTAGCTAATATTTCAATTGGAGATTATGTTCAGATAATTGAGGAAAGCATTAAAGTACAAAAGGATATCGAGATTCAGTTCAAAGGGGTCACTGCATCGCCTTCCTGTGTTATGGTCCAAGGATTATTAAGTGATAATAATTTAAATACCATCCGAGATAACTTAAGAAGGAATTTTAAAACCTCCAAATTACAGCAAAGTATGGATCAAAGATATACAATACAGACAGCTCATTCTACTGTAGTCCGATTTCGAAAAAACCTTACGGAAAAAGCTGATTTTATAAAGGTTTTAGAAGATCATCGTGATTGTAATTTTGGAACATTTTCAGTTGATACAATTGACTTAGTTTATAATGATTGGTACCAAAAGACTGAAAGGGTAAAAGAGCTTTATAAATTTAAAATAAAATGAAAACGCAGCCTAATCGTGTAGACGGCCGATGAGCCTGTAAGCCCACCGGTGCGCCTCACACACCACCGTACGTACGGGTCTCGTATACGGCGGTTCACTGAATCTGAGGTTGCGTTTTCAGGTAATAAGAAAACATGGATTCGTAACCTTTCCTTCTGAGCCTGGACAGGGTAATAGTCGTAAAAAGTATAGGGCTTTGGGCTACCGCCCATCCTCCCATACCCGTACGGCTAAAAGCATAAGCCAGTCCCTTTTCCACTCCTAACCGGATAAGGTTTTTGCGTTTTCTCTCCGGCTTTTTCCAATCGTGCCAGATACAGTATCTCAGGCGGGCTCTTAACCATTTATCGAGGGTTTGCAGTTTGGAATGAATACTCGCCAAGCGATAATTATTCACCCAGCCTTTCCATACCTCTGCAAGCTTTCGGAGCCGTTCTTCAAAACTGTAGGGTTTGGTCTTTTTGGTAAAGCCTTTGAGTTTTCTTTTGAGTGATTCCCAGCTGCTTTTCTTTACGACAAGTTGATACTGTCCTTTTTCCCCTTTCTTATAGGTGGGGACAAATCCGTGCCCGAGTAGCTCAAAATCTGAAGGCCTGCGGATACCGCTTTTCTCCCTGTTGATTGGCAGGCGTAGTTTATTTCTTAAAAAGATAAACACAGCATTCCCTATCCTTCGGGCCTGCGCTTT
>JAFMYY010000022.1 GCA_017948555.1 Cesiribacteraceae bacterium YIM B00369
TGTCCCGAACTTTCATTTACACAGTTTTATAAACGCTGCCTTTTAAATAGCCTCCGGGGGTAACTCTACCCCCGGGCAAGCAGCTTTTTTAACTTAATTATTTCAACTCCGGCATCAATTACTGAGCCAACACCATGTTTTTCATTAGGCCTGGCTGGCCGGGTGTAGTAGAAAACCAGGTCATTTCTTATTCCTGTACCTACACAGATGGCATCAACCTGCCCGTCTTCAGCAATCATTTCTTTTTTAAGACCTTCCCAGCCGTTAATAGCCACAGAGGCAAAACGTTTATCGAGCCAGCCTTCATTAATTGCTTTTGCTATTCCGTGCACAAACATGGCCGAACAGGATGTTTCAGCATAAGACTCCGGCTTATCCAGCAGCTGGTGCCACAAACCTTTTTCGTCCTGGTAGCGGGACAGCCCTATCAGCTGTTTTTCAAGGTTTTTGATTATATCCCCGCGCTGCGGATGATCCTCAGGCAAATATTCCAGCAGGTGAACCTGTGCCTCCACTACCCAGCCATTGCTTCTTCCCCAATGCGCAACACCATTTTTATCTGAATCGCTATAGTAGCAGTGGTAATAAAGCCCTTTATCTTCAAGCCAGAGGTATTTATCAAAATTAAGCACCTGCCTTACTGCATCATCAAAATATTTACGATCACCTGTTAAAGCTCCCATTCTTGCCAGGAAAGGAACACTCATATATAAATCATCTGCCCATAAAGTCATTTTCTGAGGAAAAGTCCTCACCAGAGTTTTATCATCCAGCCGCTCCTGCCTTTCTGTAATGTGCCTGGCTGTATTATCAATATATTCTTTGTATTCCTTCTTTTTCACCTTCCCGTAAACCTCAATAATACTGGCCCCCATTGCACCACAGTCATCAAGCTCCTCCATTGTCCAGAGCTGACCAAAGGGGTATTGGTGGTGCCTGCGGTCTCCCTTAAAGCGCTTCTGAAAAAATTTATAATTGTTGAAGCCAAAGGCTACATGATTAGCAGCAAAATCGAAATACTTTTTCTCTCCAAGGAAGTCAGAAAGATTAATCATAGCCATGTTCACCACTCCGTTAGTATAATGCCATTCACCATACTTGCTCCTGAACTTTACTTCCACATTTTTCGGGATATCCGCAACAGAAGCATAAATTTTCTGATCTTCCTCCCCCTCAAATTCAAAGGAAGCTTCCTTTAAAATATAATCTGCCACTTTGCGGACTACTCTTTCATCCTCCTCCACACCATCCTGGGCTTTAAGCGGAAAGGCAGCAACCAAAAGGAGTAGAACAGCAGGGATTATGCTGTTTATATTGTAGTTGATTCCGGTTATTTTCATTTTTACTGAATTTAAAAATAAGACACATCAAACGATTGAAAACAATGTATTAAAACATATCCGGAAAGCTGTCCTGTACTTCCCTGCCACTGAAATATAAAAAAGCAGGAGAAGGCGGAGAAAAAAACTGCAGGATTTTGAGCGGGGAAAAAGCAAGTGGTTTTAAACCGGCAAGCGCAATCACATGAATAAAAAGGAAAGGCAAAACGGACGGAATATTCCTAACTTAACTGGCTGAATGAAGTTGAAGTTATAAAAAGACTTATGCACCTTTTAGTATCCCATTTGTTTATCCTGGCCCTTTCTCTGGCAGCTGCCTGCGGTGCAGGAAACAACAAAAACAAGCAGGATAAGCTTTCCCCTGAGGATAGCATCCGAAATTCAGGCCAGTCCACCAGCACTAAAACCAGCACAATAAAACGGGGCGGCACCGAAGCTGCAGAGCCGGATACCCTGTACCGGATTTCAGGCACGGAGCCTTTCTGGAGCTTTACAGTGGCTAAACCACAAATGATATTTACTTCAATGGAGGGAGATACTCTTTTCTTTCCCTGGCAGGAGCCCCGGCAGGCATCTGCACGACCGAATGAGTACCTGCAGGTTTATGAGCTGGGAAATGAGCAAGAGCTGATTTTGAAACAGGCCGGCCAGTGCCCCTGCTCCGATGGCATGAGCAACAAAGAATACCCTTATATGGCCATACTTATCCTGGAAAATAAGGTTTTGGAGGGATGCGGGCGCATCCCTCCTCAATAATTAACTTAAACGGGTAACCAGGTTTTTTAATGTGGATCGCCATTCGGCGGTTTCATTACTTTCATCCCAAAGCTCCATCAGTTCCGAATCGCCACTAATCACTGTAATTACACTTTTTGCTTTTTGCTTCAGCTCTTCCAGCTCATCCTCATCCACATCAACTGCCTGAGCAACAGGAAGTGCTTCTTTGTCAAAATCCGGTGCCGGCTTACCATTCCACACCGCCACCACCTCTGCTGCAGCCAGAGCTTCCTGGCACAGATCTGCTTCGGGGCTGCTGGTATTTTCCAGTAACTCATCCAGCGTACCTTCCACAAATCCGGAGGTTTTTATTTCCTGCCATTCAAACAACCAGTCGGCTGCTGCATCATTCTCGAGGTTTCCATATCCCCAGGTTCCCATAAATTCTATTTTTGTTTAAAAATTTTAACTTCTAAGTAAAGCTACGGAGCAACTCCTCATGGGGTTGACCCGCCACAAAGCGGCAAGTTATGAAAAATCTTTTATCTTTAAATTTCGCCCTGTCAAAATTACCTTTGTATCTTCGTTACTGAAAGTCTGAAAATTCAGGAACCACTGATAATCAAATTTATATGAAAATTCTCCATACTGCCGACTGGCACCTGGGAAAGAGGCTGAACGAATTCAGCAGAATTGAGGAGCAACGTGAGGTGATGGACGAAATCTGCACCATTGCAGAGCAGGAAAATGTGGATGCCATTCTTATTGCCGGCGACCTCTACGACACCTTTAACCCTGCCAATGAGGCTACGGAGCTTTTCTATAAAACAGTACACAAATTATCTGCCGGAGGCAAAAGGGCGGTAATTGGCATCGCCGGCAACCACGATTCTCCCGACAGGATAGAGGCGCCGGACCCTCTTGCCCGCGCCTGTGGTATTATTCTCTCCGGCCGCCCAAAAAGTATTGTAAAAGAATGCTGTCTTGAAACAGGGCTGGAAGTGCTCCGGAGCGAACCCGGTTTTGTGGAAATAAAGCTCCCCAACCACTCCTACCCTCTGCGCCTGCTCCTTACCCCTTACGCCAGCGAAGTTACCCTGAAGCAGCATTTAGGAGAGGAAGACAAGGAAGAAGAGCTCCGCAAAACTCTGGAGCACCACTGGCAGGACCTGGCCGACCGCTACTGCGACGAAAAGGGAGTAAATATGCTGATGGCTCATTTATATGTAATGGAAAAAGGCGGCCCTGCTCCGGAAGAAGATGCTGAAGGCGAAAAACCTATACTCCACATGGGGGGCGCCCAGGCTATTTATACCGAAAACATCCCTCATCAGATGCAATACACAGCCCTTGGCCACCTCCACCGCTACCAGGTGGTAAGCAAAAAGCCCTGTCCGGTAGTGTACAGCAGCAGCCCCCTGCCATACAGCTTCAGCGAGGCAAACCAGCCAAAGTTTGTAATGGTGGTGGAGGCAGAGCCGGGGCAACCAGTAAGCTATACCCCGGTGCGCCTCCAAAAAGGCCGTAGCCTGGTCCGGAAGGAATTCAGCCGCATAGAAGAAGCGCTGCAGTGGCTGCAGGAAAACCCCGATACCTTTATAGAGCTTACCCTTGTAAGCGATACTTATATTGATGCCCCAACAAAAAAAGCGCTGCTCAGGGCCCACGATGGCATTGTAAGTATTATTCCTAAAATTACAGGCGAAGAAAAAATGGAGAAAAGCACAGCTAAAAGGATTAACCTCCAGCAAAGCCGTGAGGCCCTTTTCCGCGACTATTTTATGCAGCGCAAAGGACAGGAACCAAACGAAGACCTGCTGGCCCTGTTCCGGGAAGTAGTGGTGAGCAGCGAATAAATTAATTTTGAATGAGTGAATGATAGAATGACGGAATAAAAAGAGAAGGGAGCAGATATCTCAGACATGTCTTATTACTCCCTGATTCTATCATTCTATTATTCATTCATTCTATCATTCCTTAATCTATCTCCTGAATCAGTACCCATTTAAAATAACCTGTTAAAAATGATTCCCCTTTCCCTCAGTATTGAAGGCCTTTATTCCTATAGAGAAAAGCAGATAATTGACTTTGAAAAACTGACTTCGAATGGTTTATTCGGGATTTTTGGCGAGGTAGGAAGTGGCAAATCTTCCATACTGGAGGCAATGATGTTCGTGCTCTTCGATGACACCGAGCGCCTGAACAAAAGTGGCGATGAACGCTACTACAATATGCTCAACCTGCAGAGCAGCCGCTTTTGCATTGACTTTACCTTTTTAGCAGGAAAAGGAAATAAAGAAAAGTACCGCTTTGCCTGCACCGCTAAGCGAAACTCAAATCCGGAAAAGTTTGAAGATGTAAAAATAAGCAAAAATGACCGGCAGCATTATAAGTGGGATGGCGTCCAGTGGATGCCGCTCGAAGGGGTAAAAGATGCTACTGATATCCTGGGCATGGACTACAGGAACTTCATGCAGACCGTTATTATTCCGCAGGGCAAATTCAGGGAATTTGTGGACCAGACGAGCGGCGACCGCACAAAAATGCTCAAAGAGCTTTTCAGGCTGCATAGCTTCGACCTTGGCCCCAATACTGGTAAACTGCAGAAAGAAACGGATTTGAAGATACAGCACGTACAGGGCCAGCTGGAATCGCTTGGCGAGTGCAAGCCTGAGGTGGTGCAGGAGCTAAAGGAGGAAATTAAAACACTGGAAGAATCAATTGCTGAACTGGGCAAAAAAATTGAGGAGGAAAAAAAATCGGAGGGGGAATGGAAGAGCCTGCAGCAACTGCATGAACAGCTTAGCGACTGCCGGAATCAGTTAAAAAAGCTGGAAAATGAAAAACCTCTCTGGGACGAGCGGGCTCAGCGGTTAAAAACTTATTCCGATGCATACACCCACTTCTATGAAAAACTCCGTCAGCAACATACCCTTAATAAGGAACTTAAAGATAAGCAGGAACAGAGCACTCAGCTACAGGAACAGCTAAGCAACAGCCGGAAACAACAGCAGCAGGCCAAAGAAAATTTTGAGCAGGCAAAAAAAGAGTATGAGCAAAAGGAGCAGGTTCAGCGAAAGATCGACGACCTGGAGCGCATAATCCGGATAAAAGGAACGGAAGAAAAGCTGAACAGCAGCAGGGAGCACCACCAGCAACTGGAGGCCGGCTGCAGGAAAGACGAAAAAGAAAGCCTGGAAGCGAAGGAGACCTGGCAAAAGCTGGAGGAACGTATTCATAAACTGGAAAGCAGCCTTTCAGATATTTCCCGCCTGAGCGAGGCTTACCAGTGGCTGCAGAAGAAGGAAGATGTGCTTTCTCATCTGCAGAACGGCGAAAATAATCTGGCCGAAAAAAAGGAGGAGCTTGCGGAAACCCTTGAACAAAGAAAGACGCTGCTGCAGGACCTGCCTGAGCTGCTGCCACTTAATGACTGGCAGGAGATTTTTAATGCCATTGATGAAAAAAGGAAAAAACAGGCAGAAGAGGAAACTGCCGGACACAAAAAGCTCCGCGAGCTTCATGTACAGCAAAAGCTGACTGAATATGCCGACAGCCTGCAGGATGGCCAGCCATGCCCGCTTTGCGGCGCTACAGAGCACCCGGAAATTGCGGTAAGTGCTCATGTTGAGCAGGCATGCCGGGAGCAGGAAGAGAAAATTAAGGCCGTTAAGCAACAGCAGGAACAGCTAAGCGAGCTGCTGGCATCGCTGAAGGAGCTGCAGGCAGAGCAGCGGCATATAGAGCAAAACCTGAACCAGCAACAAAAGCAGGTGCAGGAGCAGCAACAACAATTGCAGGAGCATGAAAAAGCCTTTGCCTGGCCGGAGCACCGCAGTACTGAAAAAGCAGAGCTCCACCGAATGATTTTGAAAACCAGGGAGGCGCATACTCAGATAAAAGCTTTCAGAGTGCAGCTGGCCGGTGAGAAAAAAGCAGCAGAGGAAAAAGCAGCTCAATACGAAGCACGGTGTAAAGAGCTGCAGCAGGTGGAGCGGCAGCTTAGCGAACAGGAGGGAATTTTAAAAACGCAAAAAGAAGCCCTGCATGCCGACAACCACAGCTGGCTGAAACATGATATGCAGTTGCTGCAGGAGAGCCTGAAAAAAGGGCAAACAAAGCTGCAGCAGATTACCCAAACCTTTGAAAGCACTCAGCAGCAGCTTAATAAGCTGAATGAAAGTACCAGCGCCCTGCAGGCACGCCACGAAACTACCCTGCAAACAATTGCCGAACTGCAGAAAAAACAAGAGGACCAGGCAGAAGAAATAGCGGCACTTTGCCGCGAAAAAGGATTTGAGGGAACAGATAAGATAAGGGAGATACTGTCCCTGCGGCTGAATACAGAGGACGAAGAAAGGCAGATTACCCAATACCGCCAGAACCTGCACAGCACCCGCGAAAAGCTCCTGAGCCTGGAACAACAGACCGGAGGGCGTGAATATAAGCAGGAGGGACACCAAAAACTGCTGCTAAGCATTAAGGAGAATGAACAGCAGTGTGAGGAGAAGAAAAACCGGAAATCGAAGCTGGAGCACCGGAAGGCGGAACTGGAAAGCAAAATGACCAAAAGCCTGGCCTTACAGAAAGAGCTGGAAGCACTGGAACTCCGCCGCGAAAACCTCAAGGAACTGGCCGGCCTGTTCCGCGGCAGCGGCTTTGTGGATTATGTATCGACCATACACCTGCAGGAACTTTGCCGCGTGGCCAATGAGCGCTTTTTTAAGCTCACCCGCAACAATTTAAGCCTGGAGCTCAATGAGCAGAATAACTTTATCGTGCGCGATTACCTGAATGGCGGCCGCACCCGCCTGCTCAAAACCCTCAGCGGTGGTCAGACTTTCCAGGCTGCCCTGTGCCTTGCCCTCGCCATGGCCGAAAATATTAAAAGCCTCAATGAGGCAGACCAAAGCTTCTTCTTCCTGGACGAAGGCTTCGGTGCCCTCGATAAGGAAAGCCTGCGCATTGTATTCGATACTCTTAAAAGCCTCCGGCAGGAGAATCGCATTGTAGGAGTAATTTCTCACGTGGAAGATCTCCAGCAGGAAATTGAAGTTTACCTGAAGGTGGAAAACGACTCCGAAAAAGGCAGCCTTGTCAATTGCAGCTGGGAGTAAGATAAAGTGAGGCAACAGACCTGAGTAGTAAAAAACTGCCGGATGGAAACAGGGTTAAGTATATTTGAACACAAACGAAAAGATAATGACCGCTGAACATTATATCAAAAATCTATACTTAGAACCTCATCCTGAAGGAGGATTTTATAAGGAAAACTACCGCTCAGCTGAGGCAATACCTGCAAATGGTTTGCCTGATAGGTTTGCAGGTGCCCGTAGTTTCTCCACAGCAATTTACTACCTGCTGCAGGCCGGTGATTTCTCTGCTTTTCACAGGATAAAAAGCGATGAATGCTGGCACTTTTATGCAGGTGGCACTCTCCTTGTACATGTAATGGAAGAAAACGGGCAATACTACTGCATCAGGCTGGGGAATTCCATGGAAGCAAATGAAACCTTCCAGTATGTGGTACCTGCAGGTGCCTGGTTTGCTTCCGAACCTGCTCCGGAAACCAGCTTCTCACTGGCAGGATGCACAGTAGCTCCCGGCTTTGATTTTGAAGATTTTGAGATGGCAGAAAAAAAGATGCTCACAAGACAATTCCCACAGCATAGCACCATTATCGACAGGCTTTGCAGGTAAAAGCCTGCACCATGGCATCAATACTACATAAAAAGATTTTGCATCCCCGAAACCTGAATTTTAATTCTCCTTTTCCAGGATGTATTTTGCATTTTGTACTTCATAACAGGCCTGCATCAGGAGTTTAAAGTTACCACCCTGCAAAGCCTCCACCAGAGCTTCCATTTCCGGCACATATTTACGGGCAAAACCTTTATCGTTTCTAATAATATCCCGTGTATTATCAATTACATCGGCCAGTTTGATGGTTTTGGCTTCGGGACTCATTTTTGCCTGCCGGGCTGTTTCCTTCTTTTTCCTGCTTTTCCTGTTAAGCCCGGGATAATCTTCCTTCATGAACTCATCCGTCAGTTCGTGAACAAGTCCGGCCACTCCGGCACCAAACCGCTGCTCAATCTCCTCCCTGGTAACAGGCGTATCTTCGACCACATCGTGCAGGTATGCGGCACAAATCATGGCTTCAGTATGAGGAACAGTCCTCACCAGCTCAGCCACTCTTTTCGGATGCTCTATATAAGGCTCAAATGTATATTTTCTCTTCTGCTCACCATGTGCTTTTGTAGCAAATTCAAGTGCTTCCTTTTCCATATAAACTGCTATTTTTTATATAACAAAGAAAGCCCCTGTTTGTCTGATTTCAGCAGGTAAAAGCCACCAGGCCATTTACCTGACTGCCACAAAAGCGCTGTTAAACCTCCTTCTCCAGGAAAGATGGCTTTGTTTTGAACGTTTTAAGCAGGAAAAACAGAGAAGGCAAAATAAGAACAGACCCCACCAGCAACGCAAGGCCCAGCTGCCTCATGGTGGCCTCAGGGGCTGCTGTAGTAAAAATCCCCAGGTAATCGCCGTTTTTATAGCGAAGCAATACAGGGTACTGAACCCAAAACCATGCACCGAGAATCATAAGCGTCTGGAAGCCCGCCAGCAAACGCGGAAAAATAATATGCCTCTTCAGCAGGCTCCACCACAACAAAGGAAGAGATACTGTGGCCAGTACTGCAGCTACCATAGCTGCTGTTGATTCCCAAAACATGCGGGCAAGGGGAAAGCCGCTCCACTCAGCTGCAAGAAAAACAAGGCCGCCACTTATTACCGTAGCTATATTTGCATTACGGGCAATCTTTAAAAAGCGCTCTTTTACTTCGCCCTGTTCCGCTTCCCCAATCAGGTACACTGCAGCCAGAAAGGCAAAAAGGCAACAGGTAAACACACCCAGCATTATGCAAAAAACATTCAGCCAGGGCGCCATAAAAGCATCGTAAAACCCGGCAGGCTCCCTGTCTATCCTTCCCAGTATAAGTGCCCCGGTGAGAATACCCAAAAAGAGCGGAGCAATTAAACTGGACAGGTTGAATATAGTAGTATAGTACCATTCGGACCGGTCCTGTATGGCATCGTAATGCCGGAAAGTAAAAGCGGTTCCTCTCAGCACAATGCCCAGCAGTAAGATTACCATAGGAATATGCAGGTACAGCGACATTTGGGCATAAATAGCCGGAAAACCCATAAACAGGATTACCACCACCAGGATCAGCCAGATATGGTTAGCCTCCCACACCGGGGCTATAGCATGCGTAATTGTTTTTTTTGATACACGGCCTGAAAATATTTCTATTATACCGGCTCCGAAGTCTGCCCCGCCAAAAAGCACATAAGCAAGCAGGGAAAGCGCTAAAAAAAGGATTACAACTGTCAGCATATCAGCTCAGGTTTCGTTTATTCGTTATCATTTAATACCGAGGAAGGATACTTTTGTGGTAACATTTTAATCTGGCGACGCATAAGCCACACCAGTATAAAGGTAAGCAGCAGGTAAACACCAGTAAAAAGATAAAAAGGTACCACCAGACCGGGCATGGAAGATACAGCATCGCTGGTTCGCATAATGCCATAAATAATCCATGGCTGCCGCCCTACTTCTGTAACTGTCCAGCCTGCTTCCACAGCAATAAAACCCAGGGGCGTGGCTATTACAAGCATCCATAAAAACCAGTTGCGGTTGAGCAGGTGCTTCCACCGCCAGCTGAACAGGAGAAACATAAGCCCCAGCAGGGCCATAACAGTGCCACACAAAACCATTATCTGGAAGGCAATATGGGTAACAAGCACAGGAGGTTGCTCATCCCGCGGAAATGCATCGAGACCGGTAACCTCTGCTTCAAAATCGCCATGGGCAAGAAAGCTCAGGGCATAGGGTATATGGATAGCATAATTTACTTCTCTGCTTTCTTCATCAGGGATACCTCCTATTACAAGGGCAGCAGGTTTGCTTGTTTCAAAAAGAGCCTCCATAGCCGCAAGCTTTGCCGGTTGCCGTTCTGCCACGTCCTTGGCCGATAAATCGCCGCTAAGGGGCTGCAATATGGCAGCCACTGCAGCTACCACCATGGCTATTTTTATGGCTTCTTTATGAAAGGCATTTTTTGGGTTTTTAAGCAGCAGAAAAGCATGCAGGCCTGCTACCGCAAAACCTGTTGCCACAAAGGCTGCAATAGTCATGTGGAGGGCCTGCGAAAACCATGCATCATTGAACATGGCCGCCACAGGGTCGATGTTATATGCCTGCCCGTCTATCCAATCGAAGCCTGCAGGTGAGTTCATCCAGCCATTGGCAGCAACCACAAAAATGCCTGACGCCACTCCTGAAATCCCTACCACAACACCGGAACCCCAATGAACCCAGGGATGGAGCCTGTCCCACCCATACAGGAATAATCCTAATGCAATTGCTTCAATGAAGAAGGCTGTTCCCTCCCAGCTGAAGGGCATCCCGAAAATAGGTCCGGCATGTTCCATAAAGGTGGGCCACAGCAAGCCTAATTCAAAAGAAAGCACGGTGCCGGATACAGCTCCGACAGCAAAGAATATAGCAACACCCACCGACCACACCTTAGTAAGGTCTTTATAAAGTGGCTTGCCGGTGCGTAAATATTTGTACCCGGATATGGCCATAAAGAAAGGCATAGCCATTCCGATACAGGAGAAAATAATATGGAAGCCGAGCGACACGGCCATTTGCATACGGGCTGCTAATAAATTTTCCATGACATTATATTACTTTCCAGTGTTTAAAAAAGCCTGTCCTGCTACAGGCCTCATTGGCTTTTTCCTGCCTGAAAGTTACTACCCGGTTAAAGGAGAATCCACTAATTACACCTTTTTATTCCTTCCGGTTAACAAAAACATAAATCCCGAAAAGTACTATTTATCAGAACTATACATGAAATGACTATTATTTCTCACTTCATCCCCCCACTTAAATTTGCTTTTCTGAATATTCACTACCTCCCTCCCTTTTTCCACCAGTCAAAGCACCAGGTGCCGTTCCCCACCGGAATCCTTACCTTCATAAAGTCAAAGACAAAATATTCACTACCAGCACATTAAAACCCGCAAAGCCTGTTAGCGGAAGAGGCTCCACAATTCCTCCATTTTTTAAAAAAAGCAATGTATAGAAAAATATTACATCTGCCGGAACGCTGTTTTTCTTGTGTTTTAATCACCATGCATTCTTTCTTATTTTGTAATTCATAAAAAGCGGAGCTATTGTTATTATTCTATGAATATGAGCATTACAAGCAAAAAAATTAAAAATACCCTTCAGAAAAAGGGAATTCAATCACTCCTGGTACTATCCATTATAGTTACTGTGGTGGCTTTTATATTGGATAAAATCGGAGAGAGCAAAATCACTTACGGGCTGGAACGGGTACTCCAAACCTACACGGTAATTCAGCATACCGACCAGCTGGCTGCCCTCCTGAAGGATGCTGAAACAGGACAAAGAGGATACCTTTTAACCATGGAAGAAAAGTACCTGGAGCCTTACGAAAATGCAAAGGGTAATATAAATCAGGTGCAGGAGCTCCTTCAGGAAAAAGTAGCCAACACTCCGGAGCAGGCGGAAAGAAGCAGAAAGCTACAAAAACTGATTCAACAAAGGTTTGAAGAACTGGAAAAAACACTTTCCATTGCAAAAGCAGAAGGGCAGGAAGCAGCTATTGAAGTTACAAAGACTGACAAAGGAAAGGCCATAACGGATAATATCCAAAAGGTAGTAAAGGAGTTTAATGAAAAACAACTTTCCTTACTGGATGAGCGCAATAAAGATGTACAGGATGATGTAATTATCAATAACATTATCCAGTGGATTTCTAATATTTTCAACCTTGCAATTCTGGTTTTGGCCATCATCACCATCAGCAGGGAGCGTAAATTAAGGATTCAGCTATTCAGGAAACTCGACGAGCATAATAAGCAGCTATTATTTAACGATGGCAGCTCAAACGAAATTCAAAATGAAGAGCGCACGATTCAAAGCCTTATTGAAAGCCTTAACCAGGCCACCCACTTTATTAAGGAGGTAGGAAAGAACAATTATAAGACAGCTTACGCAGGAATATCGGATGAAAATAAACACCTCAACCAGGATAATCTGGCCGGTGAGCTTATCCGTATGCGGGATCAGCTGGCAAAAGTAGCTGAAGAAGAAAGGCGCCGTAGCTGGATGACTACCGGGGTTGCAAAATTTGCCGAAATTCTCCGCAATGAAAGAGAAAATGTTGCAGAGCTTTCCGACACCATAATTTCAAACCTTGTAAAATATGTATCAGCAAACCAGGGAGGGATATTTATCCTGAATGATGAGGACAGCAACAACCCTTATCTTAACCTGCAGGCCTGCTATGCGTACGACCGCAAAAAATTTATTAAAAAACAAATTCAGCCCGGAGAAGGCTTAATCGGACAGGCTTACCTGGAGAAAGACATTATTTTCCTTACTGAGGTACCGGAAAGCTATGTAACCATTACCTCCGGACTTGGCGGCGCCACTCCCCGCTGTGTTTTAATAACGCCATTAAAAGTAAATGAACAGGTATTGGGAGCTATTGAGCTTATTTCCTTCAAAGTTTTTGAACCACATGAAATTGAGTTTATCCAGAAGGTAGGCGAAAGCATTGCCTCCACTATTACAAGCGTAAAAACGAATGAGGTTACAAAACGGTTGTTATTGGAAGCACAAAGCATGGGCGAGGAAATGAAAGCCCAGGAAGAGGAGATGCGTCAGAATATGGAAGAGCTTTCCGCCACTCAGGAGGAAATGCAGCGAAAGGAAAGGGAATATATTAACCGGATCAATGAGCTTGAAAACCAGCTGCAGGTATCTTAACACTTGTAACTCCCCGGAATTTAAAGAATCAGAGAATTACAATCTATAAAAAGAACAGGCTGCCCGTTATTCAGGCAGCCTGTTCTTTTTATCACCTTACCTCAAAGCCATTTACACCTTTTGGCTCAATTTCATTATATTCCACATCATTTACAACGGCCGCTCCGGGGCCCTGCCTGCACCACTCCAGCAGCTTCTCAAGTTTTTGCTCTTCCCCTTCCGCTTCAATAGTAACGGTTCCATCCTCTTCATTCCGGACCCAACCACTCAGGTTAAGTTCTTTCGCTTTTGCCTGGGTACTGGAGCGATAAAAAACCCCCTGTACTTTCCCTTTAACTGTTATTTTATATCGTGTCATTGGTTTGCCTGGTTCATAATTTCTATTCCTGATGAAGTCCCTAAACGGTCGGCTCCGGCTTTAATCAGCTCTACCGCCTGGTTAAATGTTTTAATTCCGCCCGAAGCTTTAATGCCTACATTAGAAGGTAACAGCTCACGCATCTGCTGCACAATTTCCGGCTTTGCACCTTCAGGAGCAAAACCTGTACTTGTTTTCACGAAATCCACACCTGCATCGGCACACCAGCGGCAGGCAAGGGCTAATTCCTTTTCATTCAGATAGGCTGTTTCTATTATAACCTTCAGGAGCCGTTCATGTTCATGAACAAGCTTTGCACATTTGGCAATTTCTATTTTTACCCAGGGCATTTCCGCCTTCAGAGCCGAAATATTCATTACAAGATCTATCTCGTCCGCCCCGTCGCGCAAAGCAACAGTAATTTCCTCTGTTTTGGTTTCGGTCATATGATAGCCAAGCGGAAAACCGGCCACCGTTACCAGCTGCACATCACTTTCACCAAGCTCGCGCCGGGCTTTCTTTACCCAGAATGGCGGCACACAAACACCGGCAAAGCCGTGCTCCTTTGCTTCGGCCACAAGCTTATCAACGGCATTTGCATCCAGGGTTGGTTTCAAATTAGTATGTTCTATAAATCTCCGGATGTTCTTCATACTTCTGTTAACTCTTTTACAGGAAAATGTTACCCCAAAATAAGCAGTTTATAAACAACAAAAAAAGCAGTACTATGAACAGCACTGCTTTAAATTCCTTTTTCCTGATATTCCTAGTGAACAATTCCACATTCCTTACAAAGCTTCCTTTTTCCTACAGGACGCTTTTTTGGTTTTTTCTTATGCCCGAAATAGCTGGGATCCGAATACTGAGGCTTTTCAGCAAGCTTAGCTTCTTTTTTACGTCGCTTTGCATTAGCCTCCATCCTGTCTTCAAATTCCTTCACCAGGTCATCATGTGTTTTTTGCTTTGCTGCTTTTTTTCCTTTCCTCTTCATGGTACGCTGCTGCTGAGAGGCAGATGCAGCGCCGGAACGGCTGCTTTCCCCTGAATTTCTTGATGAGGGAGCCTGAGAGTAGTTTGAATCTCCATGACTGAGAGGCGGTTTTTTCTGGCTGGCACAACTTGCTGATATTACCAGAATAAACAGCAACATGTATAAATAGGAAAGGGAAAATCTCATATGAAACTAATACTGTTTATAAACTTACTGCCTGCTTTTTCTATTAACTCTGCAATTACCATTAAATTGTTTTTAGCCTGAGTTAGTTCACTTCCGGTCACGAATTAAATCTTTCCGGTACCGGAAAAAAAGCCTTGGTACTGAGGCACAAGCTAGCACAAAATAAATTACAGAACAGGAAACTGACAAACAAAAAATATCCTTTGCTGATTCCTGCAAATGAGAAAAAAGCAAAGGATATACTATTATTCTATTTAATTATATTCCGGTAGTACTAAAATTCTTTTCAGAATCAGCTTCTGCCGGAAGAAGGGCCTCCGGATTTCTGATTTGAGTTATTTCCTCCTTTGCCGGCACCACTACTATTGCCTGCACTTCCGGATGTACTGGATGCGTTTCCTCCGGAAGAACCGGTATTTGATCCGGATCCACTTATTTTATTAGTACCTGCACTATCTGCTGTATTGGTTGAAATACCACCAATAACACCAGGAGTACCTGCAGGGGTGGTAGCCGGACTAGTAGAACTTCTTACAGTTGGAGTGGTCGTATTAGGACTTGCAGCTTCACGATCGGCGGCTGCTGCAGCAGGCTTAGCGGAATTTTTCTGACTCTCCATTTTTTCGCGGCGGCGCTCATTTGCTTCTTCCCAGTCTACAAACTGCTGCAGATCATCTTTTACAGAAGAATATACCCATGCTAAAACAGCAAGGTCATCTGTTAGACCTAATACAGGAATAAAATCAGGAATAAGGTCCACTACAGAAACAAAATAAACCACAGCTGCCACTATCTTCAATATAGAAGTATAAGGGAATTCCTTATAATGACCATTCGCGTAGGCTTTAATAAGACGACGCATGGTATCGTACTGCCCTATTGCATCCTCTTTAAGCGACTGCCTTGCTTCATCATCCTGCAGCTTGGTATACAGTTGCTGACCAAGACTTAAAAGCTGGTCCTTTTTAGAAACAATTACGATGGCCAGTGCAATAAACCGCTTAAAATATCCTCCTTTACCCAAATGATGTTTTTCCTTCTCATTCCTCAGGGCATAACGTGTTTTTGGCTCCAGCCTGTTTCGTAAGGTCAAAGCTCCGGCAGCAAAATCCTGCAACACATCTGCAGCACGGAACTTAAGATCCTTCGTTTTTGCATCCGCAACTGTGCGAAATTCTGCAAGCTTCTTTTTAGCTTCAGCGCTGGCATCTTTATACTTATATATTGCTGCTCCACTTAAAGCTGCACCACCTGCTTTTAATGCTGCTCCACTTAAAGCTGCACCGCCTGCTTTTAATGCTGCTCCATTTAAAGCTGCACCGCCTGCTTTAGCAATTGCTTTTTCTGCTTCTTTTTTCTGCTGCGGATACTTCTTTTCAATATCCTTAGAGACAGCTTTCAAAGTGTTTTCCAGATTGCTCCTGGTTTCTTCGTAACGCTTCTCAAATCTTTTCCCAGCCTCCTGCAGTTTTTTTTCGGCATCGCCACGGGTGGTTCCCCACTTCTTTTCCATGTCGGCACTGGTTTCTTTGATCAGGTGATTCAGAATATCCCGGGTGTCATGAAGCGATTTTCTCAATCGCTTTACGTCTTTTTCTTTACTCATAGTCAAAAAATTTTATGTCTGATTGTTTCTTCAAAATAACCCGATGAACGCTTCAACGGTGTTAAGGCATTAAAAAATTCTATCTCCCATAAAGTATTCTGTTAAAGAATAGTCTTATATAAGCAAATAGATTTGCGCCTGTTTATAGTGTACTGTCAATCCTTAAAAATGTTCGTCTTTTTACACACATTTTTTTCATCCGGAGCCTTTATATACAAAATAACGGTCCTGACCCGAAAATTCTGAAACCTGCCGCTTCTTTCCTCCATTCACCTTATCAGGCAGTTTCCACATAACCAATACTCCTTCTTTCCGGAAGATCAAAAAACCAAATACTGAAACCAAAGTTTATTCAGGATGAGAGGACAGGAAGCAGATAAAATTAAAAATATTTTTGACTTAAGAGGCGCTCCTTTTTTAATGGCAGGAACAGGCCTTTTATTCTTGCTGGAAACACGCTACCAGCTCAGGAAACGAAAACTCCCCCGCTGGCTCCGGCTCAGAACCAATACTGCCGTTGCCACCACGGCCGCTTTAGCACTCCGGCTTGCCCTTATTCCCGCATTAGTAAAAACAGCCGCCTTTACCCAAAGGAAAAATTATGGTTTATTAAAGTATACAGGCTTAGGTCCGGCAGCTTCCGGTTTAATTACCTTCCTGCTCATGGACTATGGCAATTACCGCTGGCACAAACTCAATCACTCCTCCTCTTTTTTATGGAGGTTCCATCAGGTTCACCACGCCGACCTTGACCTTGATTTAAGTACTGCTTTCCGCTTTCATGCCGGGGAAATCCTGGCCTCTGTAATTTACAGAGGTGCCTGGGTAGCAGGAACAGGCGCCTCTCCCGCTACAGTACTCCTGTATGAAATATTTTTCGAAACCGCCACTAACTTCCATCACAGTAACCTCAGACTTCCACATAAGGCAGAGAAAATTCTGTCGAAATTTATTGTAACACCTCGGATGCATGGAATCCACCATTCCATCGTACGACAGGAAACCGACAGCAATTTCTGCATAATATTATCTCTGTGGGACCGCCTGCACCGGACCCTGAAGCTTAACATTCCGCAGGAAGATATTAACATTGGCGTTCCCTACATCCGGAAACACCTTACAGCTGCTGAGCTTTTTAAGATGCCTGCAAATAAAATTCAGGAATGGAAACTACCCGATGGCAGTATACCGGACAGGAAATAAAACCACGAAAAAATCTATGTAATAATATTTCTGACTTAAGAAAAGCAATTTAGTATTACAATCAGCTTTATTTTACCTGCACGTACCATCAAAAACACCCCTTAACCCCCGTGCATTGCATTGATCCGCACCTGAATCAATTCTAAAAATAAGCGTTTTACCTTTTCAGCAACTTAAAAAAAATCACGAAAACCTTTCTTACCGGAGTTCACACCCCCAGCTCAGATATGTTTTCTCCCGAAATACTGATTCACTTGTTAAAAATTTTTATTATTTTAATTATTCAAAAAAAATTCAGCCTTCCGTAAAAATTTGATTTTGTAAATTCATTTAGCCTAAAAACAAAAAAAGCCCCTCAGATTTCTCTGAAGGGCTTACCAAGTAGCGGGAGCTGGACTCGAACCAGCGACCTTCGGGTTATGAGCCCGACGAGCTACCAACTGCTCCATCCCGCGATATATATTTTAACAAACTTCCTTGTGGAAATGTTGTGTTTTTATCTTTTTCTTTAAAGCCCTTTGCCTTAATGCGATACAAAGGTAGGGAAAAGTTTTAGAAAAACAAATACCTTTGTGTAAATTTTAAAAAAGAATGGAAGAAAATAACTCAGCACCCGAAAATAATGTCCCCCTGGAAAACCCGGACAACGGCTATCCGGAAAATCACAAAGCCGGCTACGTCAGCATCATTGGTAAACCTAATGTAGGGAAATCAACTCTGATGAACCAGATGGTAGGTGAACGGCTTTCCATCATCACCAGCAAAGCCCAGACAACCCGACACCGCATCATGGGAATTCTTAACGGTCCGGATTACCAGATTATTTATTCAGATACCCCCGGAATTATTCAGCCTAAATACGAGCTGCACAAAAGCATGATGCGCTTTGTCCACAGCTCACTGGAAGATGCCGATGTTATACTTTTTGTAACAGACCTTTTTGAGCAGTTTGAGGAAGATGATGTAATTCAAAAGCTCAAACGTACTGAGGCCCCCATTCTGCTACTTATTAATAAAGTAGACTTAGCCAAAGCAAATGAAGTGGAAGAAAAAACCCGCGAATGGCAGGAGCGTATGCCTGACTGCAGAATTATACCTATTTCTGCCTTGCAGGGCCTTAATATAGGGCAGATTTTCGACACCATACTGGAAGAAATGCCACAACACCCGCCGTATTTCCCTAAAGATGAGCTGTCTGATAAGCCGGAGCGTTTCTTTGCAGCTGAAATTATAAGGGAAAAAATATTTCTGAACTACAAAAAAGAAGTTCCATACAGTACAGAAGTGGCTGTTATAGAATTTAAGGAAGATGAAAAGATCATCAGGATGCGTGCAGAAATATATGTGGAGCGACGGACTCAAAAAGGAATTTTAATTGGTAAAGGAGGCGAAGCGCTGAAAAAGGTGGGAATACAGGCACGCAAGGATATGGAAGCTTTCTTTGGAAAACAGGTACACCTGGAAACCTTTGTTAAAATCCAGCCCGACTGGCGCAAACACAATACCCAGTTAAACAGATTCGGGTACAACAGCTAATAACACAGGGAGCGGGGGGCAGGGAGCCGCTGCTGCCGGTTAAAAATACCTCCGGTTCCGGAATGCACCGGTAAATGCTATTCTCCCCCTCACAATTGTTATGAACAAAAAAAGAATTACTTTTGCAAAAACAAACAAATTAATATTGAGAGGGAAATTAATGATACCCGTTGTCTTTATACTCACTACTCAATAATCAATACTAATAAATGGCAAATATAGTAGCAATTGTAGGCCGGCCTAACGTAGGGAAATCGACATTATTTAACCGACTCGTAGAAAGGCGCCAAGCCATCATGAACAACGAATCGGGCGTTACCCGTGACCGCCACTATGGCTATGGGGAGTGGATAGGAAAACACTTTACGGTAATCGATACAGGAGGATATGTGGAAGGATCGGACGATGTATTCGAGGAAGCCATCCGTAAACAGGTAAAGCTGGCCGTGGATGAAGCCTCAGTAATCCTTTTTATGGTAGATGCCCAGCAGGGCTTAACAGGGCTGGACCAGGATTTTGCCAATGTCATCAGGCAATCTGACAAACCTGTATACATTGTGGCCAATAAATCCGATACGGCACAAAGCGCCTATAATACAGCCGAGTTCTATGCACTCGGAATTGGCGATGTATATTCTGTTTCTTCATCGAACGGCTCAGGAACCGGCGAATTACTCGATGAGGTTGTAAAGCATTTTGATACTGAAGATCAGGAAGACCCGGAAGCGGGAATTCCCCGTATAGCCATTCTAGGGCGGCCAAACGTAGGCAAATCAAGCTTTTTGAATATGCTGCTGGGCGACGAAAGAAGCATTGTTACCAACATTGCCGGCACCACCCGCGACGCCATCAATACGCGCTACAAAATGTTTGGGAAGGACTTTATTTTAACTGATACCGCCGGACTCCGTAAAAAAAGCAAAAGCAAGGACGATATCGAGTTCTATTCAGTTATCAGGTCTATTCAGGCCCTGCAGGATTCTGATGTATGCATTATTATGCTGGATGCCGAAAGAGGCTTTGAAGGTCAGGACATGAGCATTGTTTCCCTTGCACACCGGTACAACAAAGGGGTTGTGCTGTTGGTGAATAAATGGGACCTGATTGAAAAGGACACTAAAACAGCTAAAGCTTTCGAAGATAAAATTAAAGAAGAGCTGGGCCCGCTGGATTATATTCCAATCATGTTTATTTCAGTATTGAAAAAACAGCGGATTTTTCAGGCTATTGAAAAAGCTGTTGAGGTGTATGAAAATAAGTATAAGAAAATTTCAACCTCAATGATCAATGAGGTTATGCTTAAGGAGATTGAAAATTATCCTCCTCCGGCCACAAAAGGAAAGCATATAAAAATTAAATATATTACTCAAATTCCGGGACATACTCCTACCTTTGCTTTCTTCTGTAATTTACCTCAGTATATTAAACCTCCTTATGAGAGATATCTTGAGAATAAGTTACGGGGGCATTTCGGATTCGTTGGTGTTCCAATCAGGCTTTTCTTCAGGAAAAAATAGGGATACTGCAGAAATTACTTACAAATAATTGTATATAATAAAGATTATTGTTTTTCTTAAAACATATAAGGCCTTTTCACCGTATTTCTAAACGATGCTTTTTTAGCTATAAATTTTAAAAAAGATATTAGAAATTAATAATTTTTAAATTAACCTTTTACCAAAACTCAAACCACAACTAAACTTTTTTTAATTATGAAAAAACTATTTATTTTAACAGCCTTTACAGGATTCGCTTTTGTTTCTTGTGACTCAGGTTCAAATACAACCACTCAGACTGAAACTCTTCAGGACACTACTACAGTAGTGGAAGAAAGAGAAGTAGAAATTCAAAGAAGCGTTGATGTTGACACTTCAGATGAAGAAGTTGTTGATACTCTTAACAGGTACTAATACTTAAAGCACATACTATCAGATAAATAGCTTCGCCGGTTGGCGGGGCTATTTTTTTTATACAGCATCAAAGCACCTGTTCTTTTTTATAAACTTTTCCCCCTCAGCTATAAAAGATTACAACTCCCATGGTTAAATTTAGGAATATTTATCCACGGGTCCGGAACAGGACTGCTTACATTCCCTAAAACACATTCAGATTCAATTAGTGAAACAACAACAGGAATTTTACAGAATTACTTCCTCACACTTCCCTGAAGCAGCATTAGAATATTGCTATCAGCTTTGGATGGATTATAAATTTAACTTTAAAATCAGCAAAGACCGCCAGACAAAACTGGGTGATTTCCGCTACCATAAGTTAAAAAACTCCTATTCGGTAACAGTTAACCAGGGACTGAACCCCTATTCTTTTTTAATTACCTATATTCACGAAGTGGCTCATGTGCGTACTTACCGGCAGTTTAAAAACACCTGTAAGCCTCATGGAAAGGAATGGCAGGAAAACTTCCGGATTCTGGCTGCTCCTGTTCTCCGCAGAGAGGTGTTCCCGGAAAATGTACTGAAAGAATTTAGCAGGTACCTGGAAAAACCGGCTGCCAGCACAAGCGGATGCATGCCTTTAACACTTGCCCTGCGCAGCTACGATAAAGACGCAGAGCAACAGCAAGTACTTTCAGCTGTAAAAACAGGATCGAGGTTTATTTTTAAAAACCGGACCTTCGAAAAAATAGGCACTAAAAGAACAAGAGCTTTGTGTAAAGACCTGAACAATGGCAGGAATTACCTTATTTCGGGAGTAGCTCAGGTAGAAGCCGTGGCCTGATTGGGCAGACTAAAGGCCTCCCGCCCACAAAAAGCTGCCGCGTTCAGCACGGCCGGATTAAAAGCAGATTCTTTTTTTTAAAGCTATAAAACTTTTAGGCAAGAAAAAGGTAATGAAGTCGGGCATTACATAGATAGCCTTTATCTTTGCAGGGAAACTACTCAAGAACTTTTATGAAATCAGAGAAAATCACACTGCATGAAACTCATCAGTTTTCTCCACTCTTTTTGGACTACCTCTCAGGAAAAGAAAACCTGAAACCATTTTATAACCTACCCCCTTCGCCTGAGAGTTTTAAAAAGCAAATTCAGCAAAAGAACTTCAGCAGCAACCAGCGCCGTATTTTACAGGAAGTACTGCAGGAACAGTATAAGACCCTTTCCCCGAATTCTTCGGCAGAGCAAAACATTACGTTACTTGGAGAGGAAAATACTTTCACTGTTACAACCGGTCATCAGCTGAATATATTTACAGGGCCTCTTTATTTTATTTACAAGATTGTAACGGTAATTAATACCTGCCGGGAACTAAAGAAACTCCACCCTGAGTACAATTTTATTCCGGTTTACTGGATGGCTTCAGAAGATCACGATTTTGAAGAAATAAGCTATTTTAATTTATTCGGGAAGAAGTACAAATGGGAAACCAGCCAGCGTGGTGCTGTCGGCGGCTTTTCTCCGGATGGCCTGCAGGATATTATTAAGGAACTGCCGGAACCTGTTCCGGTTTTTGAGCAGGCTTATACACAAAATAAAACCCTTTCGGGCGCCGTACGCCAGTATGTACATGAGCTTTTCGGAAAGTGGGGCGTAATATCTCTGGACGCAAGCCACCCGAAGCTGAAAGAAACCTTTACCAGCGTTATAGAGTCTGATTTAAAAGAAAATACAGCCAATAAACTGGTAGAAGACAGCTCAGAGCAGCTACAGAAGGAAGGGTATAAACCACAGGTATTTCCGCGCGAAATTAACTTCTTTTATATGAAAGAAGGCTTACGGGAGCGAATAGTAAAAGAAGGAGATAAATATAAGGCACTGAATACAGAAATTGAATTTACGGAAGAAAGCCTGCTCACGGAACTCCATTCGCACCCGGAGCGCTTTAGCCCGAATGTGATTCTGCGCCCGCTCTATCAGGAATGGATACTCCCTAACCTTGCCTATGTGGGTGGTCCTGCTGAAATCGCCTATTGGCTCCAGCTTAAAAGTGTTTTTGATCATTCCCAAGTGGCTTTTCCTGTTTTACTGCCACGTAACTTTGCTCTGGTAATAAGTAAAAGCAACCAGAATAAACTGGAAAAAACAGGTATAAAGCCTGCAGACCTCTTCCGCAATACCCATGAACTGAAACAGCAGCTGCTTGAGCAAAATGCGGAACATGAAATAAGCCTTTCGGATGAGCAGGAGCAACTGGCGAAGGTTTTTGAACAAATAAAAGAGAAGGCTGCAGCTGTAGATAAAAGCCTCGAAGGTTTTGCAGGAGCCGAAGCGGCTAAAACATTTAAAAGCCTTGAAAATATTGAAAAAAGGATAAAGAAAGCAGAAGAGCGTAAACATGAAACACTCTTAAACCAGGTGGACGGACTAAAGGATAAACTTTTTCCGGACCAAAGCCTGCAGGAAAGAAAAGATAATTTCCTGAATTTTTACATCAACGATCCTGCTTTTATTACCAGACTGGCGGAATGCTTCGATCCTTTCAGCTTTACTTTCAATATTCTTACTTACGATGAATAAAACGGAACTAAGGAAAGTATATAAGAAAAAAAGGCAGGACCTCTCAGAAGATGATATAAATACACTCAGCCGGCAGGTTTGCGAAGAATTCTTCCAGCAGATAAATCCGGAGGAGGTGCGCCATCTCCATATTTTCCTGCCAATAGCCCAACACAAAGAAATAAATACCTGGTTCATTATAAGGAAACTGCAAAAGGAATACCCGCAGACAGGCATAGTTGTTTCCAGTACTGACTGGAAAAATAAACGAATGGAGCATTTCCACCTCCACCCTGATACGGAGCTTAAAGAAAGTAAACTTGGCATACCTGAACCTGTAGCAGGCGAACACTGCCCAAGTGAAAAAATTGACCTGGTACTCCTTCCTTTACTGGCTTTTGATGCAGCCGGCAACAGAGTGGGTTATGGGGCAGGTTTTTACGACCGCTTCCTATCCGGGTGTCTGCAAGGCACAAAAAAAGCAGGACTTTCTTTATTCGGCCCTGCTCCTGAAATGATTTCTGATGCTGATCCTCACGATATCCCTATGGATATGTGCATCTGCCCCGGCAAAACTTATTTTTTTAATTCCTGAAATTTTCTGTTTTACTTTTTTTTACAGAAAACCCACTCTTATTTGCTCAAAAGCGGTATTGACAGCTCTTTTTAAGCTTTAATTATTTTTTAATCTGCGTTTAATTCGGCTTTAAGAAAGCTATCCCACCTTTGGTATATAAATTAAAAGAAACCAAAAGCAAAACTTCATCAATCATTCTCTCAGGAAAAAGCTTAGCCCCTGCATAAGCAACCTGGCAAATAAAAAACAGCTGTTAAAGCCTGCTTCAAATTAACAAAAATTTATTCTTACACATAACAATGACTTACGAAAGTAAAATTAAAGCAGTGGCAGCCGGAGTGACTGCCACGCTCTTCGCCTCCCTGATTACCATAGGTGTAATGTACCGCAACAATTCTTTGCTTAGCGAGGACGTAAAAGCTGAAAAAGTACGAACCGAAACTTTGAGCAGCGAAAAAACCTCCCTGAAAAAAGAAATTGAAAAACTTAAACTGGAGCTTTCTTCATTCGACACTCAAAACAGGGAGCTGCAAAATGCCATCAGAACAGCTCAGTACCAATTGGCCGAGAAGGAATCGCAGGTAAATAAACTGACAAAAGAAACCTCCACAATTCCGGGCCTGAAGAAAGAGCTTGATGCCATCAGGAAAATCAGGAAAGACCTCATCGCACAACTGGAAGACCTGAAAAAGAACAATTCTCAGCTGGAAGCAGAAGTAAGTGAACTGAACAGAACTATTGCTGCACTGCGCAAAGAAAATGAATCACTCTATGCTAAAATGGGCGAAAAACAAATGATGGCCTATAACTTCAGAGTAGAGCCGGTGAAGAAGCGTAAGGACAAATTAACTGCCAGAGCAAAAAGAACCAATAAAGTAAATATCAGCTTTGACGTAAACTCTCCTAAAAACCTGGGCAGCAAGGTTTATGTAAAAATAAGCTCCGATAAAGAGGGTGAACTTGAAGGAGAAAGCCTGATAGCGATGGAAATGGCAGAAGAACTCCAGGAAGATGAATTGTACGCCAGCACCGAAGCTTATATAATATCAACAGATGAATATAAGCGGCTTAGCGTAACTTTCGATCCGAAAGAAAAATTATCAGAAGGTGTGTATTATGTAAAGGTCTTCAACGGAAACGACTACCTTGGCAGCACCCAGTTTAAACTTCGCAAATAGTAATATTAGCAGTAGAAAAAAAGTAGTAGTTCGGGTTTGGTAAGTAAAGAGGCACCTCCCTTCCCCGGGCAGGTGCCCTTTTCTGTTTCATCGCAAGGCTTTTTCTAACACAAGATGAAATTTTCTTACACATCCACTGCTTTTATCCGCAATATTACGAACTTTCGTAAAGGAAAAAATTAAACACAACCTCCTCATTTACGGGCAATTATAGTCAGCAAAAGCCCGTTAAATCACAACCGGAACAGGAATAAGCTGCCAACAGGTATTTATGAGCGACATCAGGATATTAATAGTAGAGGATGAGCCAAAAGTGGCCAATGCTATACAACAGGGTCTGGAAGAGAACAACCTTCAGGCTGATGTGGCATACGACGGACAGATGGGTAAAAAACTGGCCCTGAGCAAAAACTATCAGCTCATTATACTCGACCTTAACCTGCCTCACCTGAATGGCTACGACCTTTGCGCCGAAATCCGGAAGCATAACTCCAAAGTACCTGTTATCATGCTCACTGCATTGGGAGCTATGGAGGATAAAATTCAGGCTTTCGACACCGGTGCCGATGATTATATGGTAAAACCATTCGATTTCCGGGAATTACTGGCCAGAATAAACGTATTCCTGAAGCGGTCGGACCATAATTCAAAATCTGTCATTTCCGGCAGGTTAAAAGTAGCAGACCTGGAAATAGACAACGAAAGCAAAACGGTAATCCGGGGAGGTAAAAAAATTGAATTAACAGCCAAAGAATTCGCCCTGCTTATGTACCTGGTGCGCAATAAAGGCAGAGTGGTTTCCCGGGCCGACATTGCAGAAAAAATATGGGATATTACCTTCGATACAGGTACTAATGTAATAGATGTATATGTTAATTTTCTCCGGAAAAAAATAGATAAGGACTTTGAGCCCAAGCTTATCCATACCAGGCAGGGCATGGGCTATGTGCTGAAAGAAGAGTAAATATGACCATTCGCAACCGCCTTACCTGGAAGTTCACCATTATTGTGGCTTCCATACTTATCTTCTTTTACATTGCTATTTATTTCTTTTATGCCAGTTTCAGGAGGGATGAATTTTACTCCCGCCTTAATAACAAGGCACTCACTACTGCCCGGCTCCTTATTGATGTACAGGAAATAGACCACGACCTCCTGAAGATTATAGACCGCAATTCCCTGAATGCCCTGCACAATGAAAGAATTTATATTTTCGACCATAAAAACAGAATCATCTATTCCTCTGCCGACGACCTGACGCCGGAAATTTCCTCTGATTTTTTAAAACAAATAAGAGAGGAAAAACAGGTGGAGTATGTCAGGAACCTGAATGAATCTTTAGGCATTGCTTACCAGGAACAGGGAAAAGACTATGTAGTGGTTGCTTCAGCCTTCGATATGTACGGCCGCCGCAAACTGGTAAACCTCAGGTTCATATTACTCATCGGCTCTTTTATAAGCATTGTTGTAACCTACCTTGCCGGCAGGCTTTTCTCAGGGCAGGCCCTCAACCCTATTATCCGTATTAACAGGCAGGTAGCAGGAATAAGCGCAGAAAACCTGCATACACGGCTTGACGAAGGAAACAGGCAGGATGAAATAGCACTGCTGGCGCTGAATTTTAACCAGATGCTCGACCGGATCACCTCCTCTTTTGAGCTCCAGAAAAACTTTGTCCATAATGCTTCTCATGAGCTTCGGACTCCTTTATCTGCAATTATCAGCCAGATACAGGTAGGCCTTGCCAAAGAAAGAACAGACAGTGAATATAAGAACCTCCTGCAATCTGTACTGGAAGACTCACAAAATATGGCCAGACTCTCGAATGGCCTGCTTGAGCTTGCCCAGGCCGAAAGAGACAAAATGGATATTAAAACCACCCGCTTACGTATTGACGAGGTTCTGTTCTCTGCCCGGAATGAAAGCATTAAATCCTGCCCCACAAAAGGAATAGAAGTTGAATTTTCAGATATTCCTGAAAATGAAGATTACCTTACCGTTCAGGGACATGAAGGAATGCTCCGCACTGTTTTCCTGAACCTGATTGATAATGCCTGCAAATTTTCTGAAAACCAAAAAGCGGCCATTTACATTTCTTTTGACGACAGACAGGTAAGTATATCAGTAAGTGACCAGGGCCCCGGAATACAGGAAGAAGATTACGAAAAAATATTTCTTCCTTTTTACCGTGCCGATAACGTACGCCAATTACAAGGCCACGGTCTTGGCCTTTCCATCTGCCGCAAAATTATACAGCTCCACCAGGGAGATATAAAGGTGAAATCAGCTCCGGGACAGGGAAGTACCTTTACAGTTAGCCTGTCCCATATCTAACCTTCTGCCTGCACGCCTGCTTTCCTGCCGGAGGCATCCCCGTATCCTTTTAAACCTTTCTTTTTTTCCCTCCATTTTCTGTCTGCCGGGGCCCCTATCCGGTGGCTGAGTATACTCATGTTTATCCCCTAACTACTCACCTGCCTTCAACAAAAAGCAGCAGAATCCAACCTGAATGGCTAAAGCTGCGTAAAAAAAAGAACATATCTAATGCACACAAAAAGAGGATGAATAACATTCAGACATGGAATTTAAACAACCACCTATAATATACAATGAGCAGGGAGAGGTGCGAAAAGCCGGATTCGAGCTGGAATATGCCAACCTTGGCATTGAGGATTCTGCCCGGTTAATTCAGGAGCTTTACGGAGGAGAGCTCCGTGTGGAGCATCGCTTTTCGCAGGAAATTATTGGCACCAGCCTGGGCGATTTCAGTATTGAAATTGACCTAAGGCTTTTAAATGAGAAGGGATACAAAAAGCACCTGCAAAAATTTAACATCAATTTACAGGACTACCAGGTAGGAAATAATACCCTGGAATTTGAGGTGGAAAGCATATTGGAAGGACTTGCCAGTACCTTAATTCCTTACGAAATTACCACTCCGCCACTTCCAATAACAGAAATTTATAAGCTTGAACCTTTAAGGCTGGCGCTTTTCGAACACCATGCCGAAGGAACCAAGCATGCCCTGTTAAATGCTTTTGCCACTCATATTAACCCCGAAGTTCCTTCGAAGCAGCCCCAATCCATTTTGAGCTATATCAGGGCATTTTTATTACTGTACCCATGGATGCTCAAAAAACTTGAAATTGACATTGCCCGCAGGACTACTGCATTTATTAACCCATTCCCTGCCCGTTACATTGAAATGGTATTGAATCCGGCTTACAACCCTGACCTGGAAAAACTGATAGAGGATTATCATGAGTTTAACCCCGACAGGAACAGGCCTTTAGATATGTATCCTTTGTTTGCCGCCCTGCGCAAAGAAAAGATAGACAGCTACCATGACATTGGTAAAGTAAATCCACGGGAAACATTTCATTACCGGCTTCCTAACAGTTTAATAGACTCCCCGGACTGGTCCCTGGCAAGGGAATGGAACAACTGGGTAATAATTGAGGAACTGGCTTATGATCCGGAAAAAATTGAACAGCTGAGCCGTAATTATCTTGACCTCAGACATGATACTATTATTGGCTTTGATTACAAATGGATAAAACAGACAGATAAATGGCTTTCTTGATAAAAAAATACAAAATTAACCGAAACAGACCCACCATAGGCATTACAGGCCCCGATAAAGGCGGCGGGGTGGCATGGTTTTTCACATCTCTGGGCGTATTAATTGGCGGAGGATGGCCTGTACGCATTACTCCTAAAAATCCCCGTACGGCCGATGGCTTACAAGGCCTTATTATTGGTGGCGGAGCGGATGTTGACCCTGACACCTACCAGAATGATGATTTGGTGGAGCAGTACCTGGACCATACCATCAGGAAACAGAAACACAGCGTTTTTCAGAAAGCGAAGCGAGTTACCCGCTTCCTTTATTATCCTGCCCTCTTTTTTGTACGGAAAATATTCAGCCGTAAAAAAGGCTTTGGTCTTGACCGTGACCGCGATCACCTGGAATTTCAGCTGATTGACCAGGCAGTAAAAAAAGGCTTACCTGTTATGGGCATCTGCAGGGGATCGCAACTCCTGAATGTTTATTTTAAAGGAAACCTTTATCAGGATATTAATACATTTTACCTTGAAGAACCTAACCCTTCCAGCGTTTTCCCTGTAAAAACGGTGCATTTAAAACCCGGCAGCAAACTGGCCGGAGTAATAGGAGCCCGGCAAATTGAAGTAAATGCTTTACACAATCAGGCAGTACATAAGCCCGGTAAAAACATAGAGATTGTAGGCAGGGAAGATAACGATGTTGTTCAGGCAATTGAAAACCTGAAACAGGATTATATTGTGGGAGTGCAATGGCATCCTGAGTACCTGCCTCAACGGCCACAACAAAGGCGCCTGTTCAAAGCACTTGTGCAGCATGCTAAAGAAGTACAGGAGCAGATTGAGGACATGGATATGAAAGAAGCAATATCCAGCCCTAAATCGAGAGAACTGGAAGAACTACATAATCAGGAAAAGTGGGAACAGGAGCACAGAGAACAAAATAAAAGGAAGCCGGAACGAGCCCGGCAACCAATAAAGAAGAATACAGCAACACTACAATAGTTTTAAACATCAGTTTAAACAACTCTTAGCCTGCCCGGCCATACATGCAGGGGCAGGCTTTTGTTTCTCTGAAATAATTGAGCCGGATTGCCCATATTTTTTCACTTTTATCTAAATTTATTATCAGCCATATTACGGCATTTACTAATTGATGAATTTTCAACGCTCACCCATGCACGCAGACAGTACTCTCCGCCTTCCTTCTTTACTCGACAATGACTTTTATAAATTTACCATGCAGCATGGCGTGGTAAAACTCTTCCCCAAGGCAAAAGCCCGATACCAGTTCATTAACCGGGGAAACCACTCTTTTCCCGCAGGCTTTGCAGAAAAGCTCAGAGAAGCAGTTGATGCCATGGCAGAATTAAGGCTGAGCAGGGAGGAAAAGAAATACCTGGCTGCCACCTGCCCCTATCTGGACCCTGTTTATCTTGATTTTTTACAAGGCTACACCTACGACCCCGCCGAAGTAACAATTGAACAGGATGGTGAACAGCTAAAAGTTATGGTGGAAGGCTACTGGTACCGCACCATTTTATGGGAAGTACCTTTGATGGCGCTCATCTCTGAACTTTATTACCCTCTCCAAAAAATGGAAAGGGTAAGCGATGAGAAAGTTTCAAATACCGGAAAGGAAAAGATACTTAAGTACAAGGAAATGGGCGCTGTAATTGCTGAGTTCGGTACCCGCCGCAGGCATTCTTTTCATGTTCACGACCTTATTGTAAAAACCCTGCAGCAGTGGGGCAAAGGAACTTTTGTAGGCTCCAGCAATGTGCACCTGGCAATGAAACACGGCGTAAAACCTATTGGCACTCATGCACACGAATGGTTCATGTTCCATGCGGCCCGGTATGGATTCAAAATGGCAAACATACTGAGCCTGCAACACTGGGTGGATGTGTACAGGGGAGACCTGGGCATTGCTTTGTCTGACACCTATACTACCGGCGTATTTCTGGAGCAGTTTGATAAAATGTTTGCAAAGCTGTTCGATGGTGTCCGTCAGGATAGCGGCGACCCTATTGCTTTTGCCGGAAAGATGATCCGGCATTACCAAAGCAAAGGAATTGACCCGCGCTCTAAAAACATAATATTTTCTGATGCCCTTGATTACAACAAAGTAGTACAGATTGCAGAGTACTGCAGAGGAAAAATAGGCATGTCGTTTGGTATAGGCACTAATTTAACCAATGATGTGGGGCTCCCTCCAATGAACATGGTAATCAAAATGACCGAAACCCAGCCGGAAGGCAGCCAGTGGATTCCTGTAGTAAAATTGTCGGATGTGCAGGGAAAATACACCGGCGACGAAAAAATGATCGGGCTGGCAAAAGCGCTTTTGCAGATTGATTAGAGGCCGGAACCCTGCCCCCTAAATCCTAATCCCTCACCGGAATCTCCACTTCCAGGTGGCGTTCTCCCATATATTTCTCTATGCTCACGTCTGATTTCAGGTTAAGATTATTCTTATTTGCGAATTCCTGAATTTCTTCCTTAATCTCATAGGGCTTAGGCATAACCAGGTTATGAGCCCGGATAGTGTTCCGCACGGCCCGGTTCGTTTCCAGGGTAAATCTTTCCCAGCCGGCAGGGAGCGGGGAGGCATAGGGAGTTTCTGTAAGCAGGCCTATAAACTGTTCAACAGTATCTTTTGCGGTAAGGGGCTCTTTCAATGTTACTATCGTAAGTACTCCGGATGGCTCACCCTTTTCATGCTGGCTGCGCACCTCATAAAAAATTTCTTCCAGGGCATTATTATCTAACCTGCCTTTATAATGCCTGCCCACTAAGTAATAATCATTTACCTCTACCAACTGCTGCTGCCGGGGTGTAAAGCCGCCAAAATAGTAGTAGCCTCCAAGGCCAATAACGGCACTTAGCAGCACCACAAGAAGAATGTATTTTTTGGGTGACATATTATTAAGAAACAATACCTGATCTGGTAAACCTGAAACCTTAAATAATGACACAGCAAACGGGGCACAAATTCTCTGCACCAAAACCTGCCTGCATCATTTAGAAATGCAAATATAGGCAAAGGAATGAAATCTAACCTAAGCCCCTCCTGCTTCCTGTTGCTTCTTCTTACACCACTTCTTTGTATTGCATCTTATAAAGCTGGGTGTAGTAACCACCAAGCGCCAGCAGCTCATCGTGGGTACCTTCCTCTTTGATTTCGCCTTTGTCCATTACAATTATCTTATCGGCCTTCTGGATGGTGGACAGGCGGTGAGCAATTACAATAGAGGTTCGGTCCTTCATAAGTCTGTCAATTGCATCCTGAATCATCTCTTCCGTTTCTGTATCCACCGAAGAGGTAGCCTCATCGAGCACAATAATGCGTGGATTATACACAATTGCCCGTACAAAAGAAATCAACTGACGCTGCCCTACGGAAAGTGTGGCTCCACGCTCCATTACGTTGTATTCGAAACCACCCGGCAGCCGCTCAATAAAAGGCAGGGCACCTACCATCTGCGCAGCTTCCCGCACCTTTTCCATGTCTATATCATCATTATTCAGCCTGATATTCTGGCCGATAGTATCAGAGAAAAGAAAAACATCCTGCAACACAACCCCTATACTCTGACGCAGATTTTCCAGGTCAAATTCCTTTATATCCCGGCCATCCACACATATTTCCCCTTTATTAATATCGTAAAAGCGGTTCAGCAGGTTAATAACAGAAGATTTACCGGCTCCTGTTGCTCCCACAAGAGCTACGGTTTCCCCTGGTTTTACATTAAAACTAATATCCTTCAGCACCCACTCCTCTTCATTATAGGCAAACCAAACATTTTTAAAAGCCACTTCACCTTCAATAGCCTCAGGCTTAAACGTTCCGGTATTCGTTAAGTGCTCCTTACTTTCGAGCAGGCGCATAATTCTTTCGGAGCTTACCACTCCCAGCTGGAGGGTATTAAAGCGGTCAGCTATCTGGCGGATGGGCCGGAAGAACATCTGGATATAAAGGATAAAAGCCACCAGCACACCCAGTTCAATTTCTTCAAAAATTACCTGCCTTGCCCCGTACCATACTAACAGACCAATTCCGGCTGCCTGTATTACCTCAGCCACCGGAAAATATACGGAATAATAAAGCACCGACTTCAGATTAGCCCTCCGGTGGTCTTTATTAATCTCTTTAAATTTTTGATATTCCCGCTCTTCACTATTAAATATCTGTACAATACTCATACCTGATATATGCTCCTGTACAAAAGAGTTAAGGTTACTCACAGCATTTCGCACATCGTTAAATGCCACCTTAATTTTTTCCTTAAAAACATAGGTACTTATAATGAGCAGGGGAAGGGTCGACAAGGTAACCAGAGTAAGCTTCCAGTCGGTATAGAGCATAAAGCCCACAATAAAAACCAGCTGCAGCAAATCGCCCACTATGGCCGCAAGGCCTTCGCTAAATACGTTTGCCAGGGTTTCAATATCAGAAATACTCCGTGTTACCAGCCTCCCGATAGGGGTGCGGTCGAAAAAGCGGAGCCTTAGTTTAAGCAGGTGGCGAAAAAGGGAAGTGCGTATATCCCGGATTACATTTTGCCCGAGCCAGTCGCTGGCATAGGTGTGCAGGTACTGCACCACTGCCTGCAGCACAAGCAGCCCTATAAGTATATAGAGCATCATTTGCAGGCCCTGGTAATCGCCGGCTAAAATGTAGTTATCTATCGCTATCTGGATCAGGTAAGGCCGCAGGGGCGCCAGTATAGCCAGAAAAAAAGTAAGTACCACTAAGCCCCAGAAACGGGCAATATACGGTTTTACGAAAGCAAAAAGCCTTTTCAGGGCTTTTACATCTACTATATCTCCACTTTGTATTTCTTTTTCCATTCCCTTACAAATCCTTCCAATTCATTAGATTAACCGAGGTAAATACCTTCAGGATATTCCACCTTCGCTAAAAATAAGCCCTGTGCAGGAGCTGAGCGCCCTGCCTGGTTACGGTCGCGGCTTTCCAGCACCTCCTTAAAGCCCTCAAGGCTTCTTCTTCCCTCCCCCACTTCTATGAGCGTACCTACAACAGCACGCACCATATTTCTTAAAAAACGGTTCGCCCGTATAAAAAAGATAAGCCTGTCATCTTCCTCAACCCACTCTGCACGCTTTACATTACAACGAAAATGTTTTACTTCTGTATGTACTTTGCTAAAACATTCGAAATCTTCCCACTCCAGCATTAAGGCAGCTGCCTCATTCATTGCCGCAACATCGAGCGGGGCGCGCATACGAACGTAACAAAGCTTTGGCAGGAAAGGATTTTTTTGTTTATAAATTCTGTATTCGTAGGAACGCCAGAGAGCACTGAAGCGGGCATGGACATCGGGCTGCACTGCCCTTATGCTTTTAACTGCAATATCGGGAGGCATCATGCAGTTTAATTTAAATTGAATTGTTTCGGTATCCAGTGGTTCCTCAACATCAAGGTGTACCATCTGCTGCTCAGCATGCACCCCGGCATCGGTACGGCCACTGCCCACTACCCACACCTGCCTGCGCAACAGCCTGCCAAGTGCTTTTTCCAGCTCTGCCTGTACGGTATTCCCATTTTTCTGGACCTGCCAGCCATGGTAGTTAGTGCCATCATAGGCTACATCTAGAAAGTATCTCAAATTAATACTGCTTTAAAACTTGAAGAAAAAGCCCCACCCCCTTTTGCGGAGCTGCCAAAAGAGGGGCCGCGCTTTTCAAAAACAACAACATATACAAAAATACAGGATTTTTATAAGCTCCCGGCCAGCAGCGTACTGCTTTATATATGAACAGAGGAATAAAGCGATTTTTATTTTCAGGCAATTTGCCTTTTCTTTGCAACGCAAATTAACTTATACTAAAAATGATACAAAGGATACAATCCATATTTCTTTTGCTGGTGGCAATATGTATGGCCCTGATGCTTGGCTTCGACATATGGCAAAAAGTAAGTGTTGCTGATGGTGAGGTGGTAAGGCTTGATGCCTATTATTTAACCCACTTCCAGATGGAAGAAGCAACAGACCCCACCCCAACCAACATTGTGGAGCAGCAGGCTGCCTGGTACATTGCCATCCTTGCCAGCCTTGCCGCTGTTGTAGCTCTGTATTCCATTTTCCGCTACGACAACCGCCTCCTGCAAATTAAATTAGGAGCCCTTAACTCTTTGCTGATTGGCGTTTCCTTTGTGGCCGCCATGTACCTCCAGTACAAAGGAGAGGAAATGCTGGTAACAGGCGCTTCAGGAGAACATTTAACAGGATTTTACCTGCCGGTTGCAGCCTTGCTTTTTAATATGCTGGCCAATCGTTTTATCAGAAAAGACGAAGCACTTGTACGCTCTGCGGACCGCTTCCGCTAGAACATAAACATATTCAAATACTAAAAAGCCTCTGCAGGAATACTTCAGAGGCTTTTTTTTTACAGATTGATTGTTCTTTTATGCAGGAGGTACCTACCGAGCTTTTGCCGGAGTTCATCCGGAATAAAGGGTTTATTAACAAAATCGTTCATTCCTGCTTCCATTGCTTTATTATGTATGTGCTGCTCTGCAGCAGCGGAAATTGCAAGAATAGGAATCGCGGCTTTTTGCCGGTCCTGCATTTGCCTTATCTGGATAGTTGCTTCATACCCATCCATTACCGGCATTTGAAGATCCATCAGAATCAGGTCGTAATTGTTCTCAATAACCATTCCCAGGGCAAGGAGTCCGTTTTCAGCAATATCCAACTCCACCCCCCACTTCTGCAGAAACTTTGTTCCTACAAAAGTATTTAAAGGATTATCCTCTACCATAAGAATTCTGCAGCCTTTTAAAATGGCCGCACAATCTTCTTTATTTGAAGGAGTATGCATAATTACGGAGGTTTTATCCTCTCTTTTAAAATTCAGGCGAAAGGAAAAGGAGCTGCCGGTTCCTTCCATACTTTGTAACTTTATCTTACTGCCCATCAGCTCGAGCAGCCTCCTTGTAATTGCCAGGCCAAGTCCCGTACCTCCAAACCGCCGTGTGGTATCGCTGCTCCCCTGGGTAAAACTTTCAAATATTTCGCCCTGCATATTTGCAGGAATACCTATACCTGTATCTTTCACCTCAAAATCAATTTCAAACTGTTCTTTGCTACTTCCGGCAAGGCTTAACTTTACCTGTACACTTCCTTTTTCAGTAAACTTAATCCCGTTCCCTATAAGGTTGGTCATTATTTGCGACAGCCTTACAGGGTCACCAACAACAAGTCCGGGCAGGTCCTCATCAAGCAATACATCCAGCTGCACTTCCTTTTCCCTTGCCGCAGGCAGTAAAGCATCTTTAATATTGATTATATGCCTGCCTGGATCAAATGGTGTTTCTTCCAGCTGTACCTTTCCTGCCTCAATTTTGCTGAAATCCAGTATATCATTGATCAGCACTAAAAGGTTTTCAGCAGAAAATTTAAGGATACGTAAGTTCTCCACCTGCTCCGGCTTAGGGTCTTCCTGCAGGAGCAAATGGGTCATCCCTATTACAGCATTCATAGGAGTACGGATTTCGTGGCTCATGGTACTCAGGAAAAGTCCTTTTGCTTTAGTGGCCTCTTCGGCAGCTTCCTTTGCCTGTACAAGATCCTTCTCAATATTTACCTGTTCAGTAATATCCTGAAGGAACACTGTAATCCGCTCTACACCACCCTCTGCACCGAAAATAGGAAACACAGAAACTTTGTAGGTAGACTCAAACCCTTTATGCTGATATAAATCTATATAAGTCTTTTCCTCACCTTTAAGGGCTGTCTGGTAGCGCATTAACCATTTATCATAATCTCCATCCCTGGCCAGATCCAGGATGCTCATATTCCGTTCCAGTTCTATTCCAAAAGTTCCGGAAATAGCCCTCGAATACATAATATTAAAATCCAGCAACTTAAAGTCCCGGTCGATCAGGTAAATGAAATTATTATTGTTATCCAGAATACTGCGGATGTTCTTTTCCTTCAATATCACCTCCTGCTCAAAACGAAGGCGATCGGTTATGTCCCGGGAGTTTATCACAAATCCTTTTACATTTTCATCATTTAAAAGATTTGTGCCAATCGCTTCCAGCACCAGGTAATTTCCCTGCTGCGTTTTACACCTGAACTTGAACAAACCGGGCTTAGGGGTATCTTCTTTCCTGAGGTTAAAACGTTCTGCTGCTTCAGCTAAGTCATCCTCATGAATAAAATCATACATCGTTTTCCCGAACACATCCCCTGGCTTAAATCCGGTCATCCGGTAAAAGGAGGGGGTTAAATATTTAAAACCTCCACTCTCATCAACCACAAAAGTAATATCAGAAGCATTCTGAAGGAGAGATTTAAAATAATCCTTACTGGCCTTCAGGCGCTCCAGCAAGGCATCGGAATATTGCAGGTTCGAATGTAATTTTTTCTCATTAAGCTGCAAATTTTCAATTAACTGCCCCTCTTTATGAAGTAATTCGCGCAACATACCATTTTGCTGATCGGTAATTTTATAATAGAAGAAGGCAACTAAGAAGGACAGGATTACTGTAAACATGAAATTTTGCCTGTACAACACCTCTAATTCCTCCTGGTAAACTCCCGGATTTATTGCCATGCTGTCATTAAAAAACAAAAGCAGCAATATTGACACAAAAGGAACTCCCAGAGAATGAATTACATAACTAACTTTACGAAAATTTGCTACCAGAGAGGTAGCAGCAATAATGGGAATATATAATAATTCATAACCACTCTTGAAGCCTAAAGAAAGTACTGTAACAAAGCAATAGGCATTTAGAACAAGATAATGGAAGTATTTTGCCACCCCATACCAGCCGGCTCTGTTAATGAAAGGCACCAGAACAAAAGAAAGAATGGCTACAATTTCCATGATTCTCAGATAACCAGGCTTTAAATGCATGACCTGCAAAGAGAATATGATACCGAACAAGGCACAAACAAGGCTTAACTGGTTCATCATCTTAATTGACTTTACCAGCCCCAGCTTCTGCTCACTTTTAACACCTAAATTAGTAAAATATATAAAGACTTCGTTGAGTCGCTTCCACATAGCTTTATTCAATAAGCATTGGTTTTGTTTCAGAATATAAAGCTATTGTTTCTATTCTCAGCAAAATGTGAAAAATAGCAAGCAAAATTACACAACTGACAAACTGTCATTTTAAACAGTAAATTAAAGCCTGGACCATTTTTTGGAGACTGAACCAAAAGATTATTAACCCTTAACTAAAATATACCATGCAAGAGAAAGGAACGATTTCAATACATACCGAGAATATCTTCCCGATCATTAAGAAATTCCTCTACTCTGATCATGAGATTTTCCTGCGCGAGCTGGTTTCCAATGGTGTGGATGCTGCCCAGAAAATGCAGAAACTGGCTCAGCTCGGAGAGTACAAAGGAGAGCTTGGAGATTTAAAAGTTACTGTTAAGCTCGATAAGGAAGCTAAAACCATTACCGTTTCTGATAATGGTCTTGGTATGACTGCCGAAGAGATAAAGAAGTACATTAACCAGATTGCTTTTTCAGGTGCCACTGAATTTATAGAGAAGTATAAAGACAAAGGCGAAGACAAGCAGATTATAGGTCACTTTGGCCTTGGCTTCTACTCCTCTTTTATGGTAGCCGGTGAGGTAGAGATCAATACCCTCTCTTACCAGGATGGAGCCACTCCTGCCCGCTGGATTTGCGACGGAAGCACGCAGTTCGAAATAACTGACGGCAGCCGCAGCGAACGCGGAACAGATATTATCCTGCACGTAAACGAAGATTCCCAAGAATTCCTTGATAGCTTCCGCCTCCGTGGGATCCTGGAAAAATATTGCCGCTTCCTGCCAATTCCTGTATTCTTTAACGATGGGGAAATTGAAAAAGGAGAAGAAGGCAAAGAAGACAAACCAAAAGAGCCGCAGCAAATTAATGATCCGAGCCCTTTATGGACAAAAGCGCCTGCCGACCTTAAGGACGAAGATTATATAAAATTCTATAAAGAGCTTTATCCTTTTGCTCCGGATCCGTTATTCTGGATTCACCTTAATGTGGATTATCCTTTTAACCTTACCGGTGTTCTGTACTTCCCAAAAATCAAGAACGATTTTGAGATCCAGAAGAACAAGATCCAGCTTTACAGCCGCCAGGTATTTATTACCGATGAGGTAAAAGATGTTGTTCCTGAATTCCTGCAATTGCTGCATGGTGTAATTGACTCTCCTGACATTCCGCTGAACGTATCGCGCAGCTTCCTGCAGGCCGATTCCAATGTAAGGAAAATCAACTCCCACATTACCAAAAAAGTAGCCGACAAACTGGGCGACTTGTATAAGAGCGACCGCGCAGGCTACGAAAAGAAATGGGAAGATATTGGCCTGTTCGTGAAGTATGGTATGATAAGCGAAGATAAGTTCTACGACCGTGCCAAAGACTTTGCCCTGCTCAAAACCACAGAAGGCAAACACTTTACCATTAGTGAGTACCAGGAACACGCTAAAACCAACCAGACTGACAAGGATGGCAATGTAGTACTACTTTACACCAACGACCCCGGCAAGCAGGATGCTTATATTCAGGCAGCCCGCAAACGGAGCTACGATGTGCTGCAGATGGATACCATTATAGACAGCCATTTTATAAACCAGCTGGAGCAGAAGCTTGAGAAAACCTCGCTTAAACGTGTGGATTCCGACACTATAGACAAGCTTATTGATAAGGATGAAAAGAAAGAAAGTGTACTTAGCGATGAGGAAAAGGAAAAAGTAAAAGGCATTTTCGAGCAGGCGATTAACAATAAGAGCTATGCAGTGCAGGTAGAGGCTATGGCACCGGATGAAATGCCGGTATCAGTAACAATGCCTGAGTTTATGCGCCGCATGAAAGAAATGAGCGCTGCAGGTGGCGGAATGCAAATGTTTGGCAGCATGCCTGACAACTATACAGTTGCCATAAATGCCAACCATGCCATTACCGGTAAAATCCTGAAAGAAACAGAAGAAGCAAAGCAGAAGGACCTGGCAAAGCAGGCATTTGACCTTGCCTTACTTCAGCAAAATATGCTGCAGGGAGCCGACCTTACGGCCTTTATCCAGCGCAGCGTAGAACTGGCTACCAGGTAGTTAGTTCCTTATTCTTTTTTTCCATGAGCCGGAGCACTAAACTCCGGCTTTTTTATGCCCCGGGATTTCTATCAGTAATACCCGGGGCAGAATACCGAAGGAAAATCGAATTTTTTCTCTTTTAAGTCTGTTCATTTACTTTCCTGACTAAAATTCTGATATTGCGTAAATTATAATCTGCCTTCCTGCGTTAAGGTAATGCAGGGAATTAATTAAGACCGGCCTTATTTCCGGCATTACAAATTCCTGCTACTTAGCCATAGCAAGAGAAGAGCCTGTAAAAAAGGCTTGCAAAAACGGAAAAGCATAATCAGGTGTGCCTGCCGGCATTATTACTAAACACATAATGATACTGTATACTATTACACAGTGTATGAAAAATTTTGGTTTCTACTTTATCATCTTCCTGGGTACAATTTTGGGCAGCACCAGCCTCCGGGCCCAGACAGACTCCACCCAAACAGACGACACCTCCCTGGACAGCACAATTGACAAACCCCTTACCATTGACCTGAACGCTGAGGAGGAAGAAGAGGAAGAGGAAGAACCTGAGAAAAAGCGGAAGAGGAATGTTTTTTTCGATATAAAAACCAGGAAAGCATTTGCGAAAAGCGGATATGGGAAAAACGAGAAGATAGAAATCTTTCATATTCTCAAAAAGTGGGAAGACCCTGACCCTTATGTACGGGATATTTACTGGTATGAGTTTAAAAGCAAAAGCGTAAAAAAAGGGGGCACCCCCACTCCCGACAAAGGAATGCTCCTCCATGGCCCCTACCGCATTGAAAGGGATGGTGAGATCATAGAAAAAGGTATTTTCTATAAAGGCACTAAACATGGCCGCTGGGTAACCTACCGGAAAATGTACGATTATATGGTGCTCGATTCCAAGCAGAAGTACAGCAAGGGCTGGCCGAAAGAATCGAAGATCACTTACTACGACAGGCAGGCCACTAAAATTAAAGAGGTAATTCCTGTGGAGTATGGCAAAAAGGAAGGCAACTACTATTTATTTTTTCCTACTGGCGAAATAGCTGTACGCGGGGAATTTCAGTACGATGAAAAAACAGGATCATGGACGGAGTACTACCCGCTACGGCAGAGGCGAAAAAAAACCATCCAGTACGCTCCCGATCCCTGGACTAAAAATTTCGACCCGTATATTGCCCAGGAGTGGAATACCGATGGTAAGGTGGTTTATGAACGAAAGAAATAAAGAAAAAATATATGCCTGCTAATCTGACTCCCCTTATAATCCTGTTGGTGGGCGTATTGATACTGGTACTCAATAATACGTTCCTGAACGGGCAAATTCCTGAATGGTTTTTTGTATTAATACTTATGATTTGGCTCATCGTCCGGATACGCACTTTCCGGAACAGGGAAAAATAACATGTAAATCATTAATCCTGACACAAAAAAACGCTGCCGGACCGGCAGCGTTTTTTTTGTTCTTCATCCTGTACCCGGTACTATTCCTCTCCCAGAAAAGGATAGCGGTAATCTTTTGGCGGGTTAAAGGTTTCTTTAATAGTCCTGGCCGATACCCAGCGCAGCAGATTTTGCATAGCGCCGGCTTTATCGTTTGTACCCGAAGCCCTTGCACCACCAAATGGCTGCTGGCCCACCACGGCTCCGGTAGGTTTATCATTTATATAGAAATTGCCCGCTGCATGCGACAGCTTCCTGGTTGCCAGTTCAATGGCATATCTGTCCTGCGAGAAAACAGCTCCCGTTAATGCATAAGGTGAGGTACTGTCTACCAGCTCCAGTGTTTCTTCAAAGCGTTCCGCCTGGTAAACATACACAGTAAGCACCGGCCCGAATATTTCCTCGCACATAGTGGCATACATAGGGTCCCTGGCAACTAAAACGGTTGGCTCAACAAAATAGCCTTTGGATTTATCGTAATTACCACCGGCAAGAATATCCACCAGCTCAGAGCTTTTAGCCTCATCAATGTACCTGCTTATTTTATCGAACGATTTTTCATCGATTACAGCATTTACGAAGTTCCCGAAATCTTCGACTCCGCCCATTTTCAGGGTTTTCAGATCTGCGAGCAGAATTTCCCGCACCTCATCCCATAGGTTTGAAGGTATATAAGCACGGCTGGCGGCTGAACATTTCTGCCCCTGGTATTCAAAGGCACCCCGAATTATAGCCGTTGCAAGCGCTCTGGCATCAGCAGATTTATGAGCTAAAATAAAATCTTTACCTCCTGTTTCCCCCACAATGCGCGGGTAGCTTTTATAGCGCCCTATATTTTCGCCTATCTTCTTCCATATTGCCTGAAAAACCTTCGTGCTGCCTGTAAAATGAATACCTGCAAAATCAGGGTGCTCAAAAATTACATCTCCTGCTGTAGGGCCATGCACAAATATCAGATTGATTACTCCATCAGGCACTCCTGCTTCCTTAAACACCTCCATCAGAACCCTGGCCGAATATACCTGTGTTTCCGCAGGCTTCCACACAACCGTATTGCCCATTAAGGCAGGAGCGGTGGGTAAATTCCCTGCAATGGCGGTAAAATTAAACGGAGTTATGGCAAACACAAAGCCTTCCAGCGCCCGATGCTCCAGCCGGTTCCATACCCCCGGGGAGGACTCCGGCTGCTGCTGGTAAATTTCAGTCATATACTGCACATTAAAGCGCAGGAAATCCACTATTTCGCAGGCTGAGTCAATCTCTGCCTGGTATGCATTTTTTGACTGCCCCAGCATAGTGGCTGCATTCAATTTAGCACGGTAAGGGCCGGCTATAAGATCTGCCGCTTTCAGAAATATGGATGCCCGCATTTCCCAGCTCATATTTTCCCAATGCTCTTTTGCTCCCAATGCTGCATTTACCGCATCCTCCACATGAGAAGCATCCCCTTCATGATAATACCCGAGAATATGCTGGTGGTCATGCGGCGGACTCATAGGCTTTCTGTTTCCGGTCCTCACCTCCTCAGCACCTATAAACATAGGCACATCAACTTCCTCACTGCGCATTTCTTCGATAGCCGCTTTCAGTTTGTTGCGCTCAGGAGAACCGGGCGCATAAGTCAGTACAGGTTCATTTGAGCGGGATGGAACTTTAAAAAATCCGTTGGCCATAATAATAATTTTTAATACAAAAGTTTTAATTCAAAAATAATGTTGCACTATGTAAAAATGTGTTTTTACACGATGATTATGTGTGCAATGCAATAAGTGCTGATCGTGTAAAAATGCATAATTTGGCACCCAAAAGAGTGTCAGGGAAAGCCTACTGCCTGCATGGTTCAGCGCCCGCTTCCATCTCAGGCACTGAGGCAAAGCAGATTTTAAGATTCCCTGCTTATACAACACGAATGGAATTCAATAAAGTTAAAAAAATCAGCGCGGGAGAAAAATTTTCATCCAAAGGAAATTATCCCTTCCCCCGCAGGCAGCCGGAACCAGAATGCAGTTTTTGCCTGCAGCCAGTCAGGGACAGAATAAAAGATATTTCAAATCTGTTCTCTGAAAACTATGTACAGCTTTTTTTTAAAGGTCTCCCATCTCAATCAGGTACTTTAGCATCTTTACAGCAGTTCCTTCAGTTCCGACAGGCAATTAATTTCATGCTGCACCTCCATAAAATAAGATCGTTTAGCCGGGTTATAGTAAATATGATCGATACCTGCATTCTGTGCTCCCAGAATATCTGTTTTAAGATTATCGCCCACCATAATACATTCCGATGGTTTTGCACTTATCTTTTGCAAAACCTGTGTAAAATATTTCTTGTCGGGCTTTCCTGCCCCGAGCTCATCGGCAGTAAATACATGCCGGAAAAAGTGAGGGATACCTGCCGATGCCAGTTTAACCGCCTGAACATCGCTGAAGCCATTGGTAAGAATGTACAGGTAATATTTGCTGTGAAGGTACTCCAGTATAGCCATGGCATGGGGCAGCAAGGCTGGCTTCTGAGGGCACAGAGCTACATAATCTTCTCCCAGGCGAAATGCCATTTCTTCATTTTCCACCCCCAGCCCGTCAAATATTAATCTGAACCGGTCTTTGCGCAATGTTTCCTTGTCCAGCTTTCCTTCGTCGCTCATAGTCCAGAGCCTGCTGTTTACTTCCCGGAACTGCCGCTTAAAGCTATCTTCACAAAATGTTCCCAGAGAGGCCAGTTCGTGTTTATGATATAGCTCCGAGAGGGTATCTGCCGAATTTTTCTCAAAGTCCCATAACGTATGGTCAAGATCGAAAAAGATATATCTGTATTTATTATAAGACTTCAATGCCATCTTTTAGCTGTTAACGGGACTCCGACCACTTTTTACTTTTAACTTTGTTGGCAGCCAGTTCCCTGTTCGAAAACAGGATCTGGTATACTTCAAGGTCGTCTCTCAGCTGCTGATCCTTTTCCAGGAACTTTATCACCTGCCTGACAATTTCGTATACCTCTTCCTTTATAAAATAGAAAACGTATAAATCATACTTTTTGTAACCTAAAAGGCCCGAATTTTTCAGATAAGTAATATGCCTCGAGGTTTTCGTTTGAGTAAAATCAAGTGTAAGCTCAAGGTCAGAAATACACATTTCATTGTTCTGGTATAATAAGTGCATTATTCTTACACGGGACTCATCTGAAAAAGCCTTGAAAATTTGGGTACCGTATGATAAACTAAAGTTCTTGAGCCGCATAGGATGCAAAAATGAAGGAATAAAGATACACGCAAAGGAACCAATTTAACGTTATTTTATTATTATATTAAAAAAAGGCGCCTTAAATTAGAACTAAAATTACCGCTACCTTGAATAAGCAACTACTAAAAACATTTTTATATACCGCCTGTACCTGCCTTACAATAATAGCAGCAAGCAGCGGGTTGTTTGCTCAGGGCAAGCCTCCTGTGGTGCAATTTTCCGGCATTGTGCTGTCAGCCGACGATACCAGTACTATTATTCCGGGCGTTCACATTTATGTGCCCAAAGCAGGTCGTGGTACCACATCTAATGTACTGGGCTACTTTAGTATGCCCGTTCAGGTCGGTGACAGCGTAGTTGTAAGCGCAGTAGGTTTCGAAAAACAGCATTTCATTATTCCTAATGACAGGGGCGACCAGCTGACGGTAATAATTGAAATGAGCCAGGATACTGCCTACCTTCCGGAAATAGCCGTATTCCCTTACCCTACCGAAGCAATGTTTAAGGAAGCTATTCTTGCCCTGGAACTACCGAATCAGGAAGAGGTGGATTTTTTGAAAAAGAACCTCTCGCCGGATGTACTGGCCTACATGATGCAGAATACACCTATGGATGGCAGCGAGAATTATAAATTTTATATGCAGCAGCAGATAATGCAGGAGCATTATGGCAGTTCCATACGTTCAAATCCTTTCTTTAACCCGCTTAACTGGGCCCGTTTTATTCAATCTATTAAAAGAGGAGATTTTAAGCAGAAATAAACGAATTTTTATATTTTTGTAAACAATTTTTACCTTTATGCTCTTCCTTTCCCATGAGCACACCACTCTGGTTTATTGAACTACATCCTGTATTACAAGCTTTACTGGCTACTACTTTTACCTGGAGCGTAACTGCTGCAGGCGCCGCCGTTGTATTCCTGTTCCGTTCCTTTAACAGAAGGGTGCTGGACACAATGCTGGGCTTTGCAGCAGGAGTAATGATTGCAGCCAGTTTCTGGTCATTGCTGGCTCCTGCTATTGAAATGGCCTCCGAAGTGAACGATGGCCCTAAATGGGCACCCGCAGCTATAGGCTTTATGCTGGGCGGATTATCTTTATGGATTCTGAACAAATACCTGCCACACCTCCACCCGGGCCTTAAGCCTGAAAAAACGGAGGGTGTAAAAAGTAAGCTGCAGCGGAGCCTGCTGCTTGTGTTTGCTATTACTCTGCATAATATTCCGGAAGGCCTTGCCATAGGCGTAGCCTTTGGTGCCGCTTATGGTGACCTTAGCGGCGCCTCCCTTGGCGGTGCCATTGCCCTTACCATTGGAATAGGGCTGCAGAATTTTCCGGAAGGCACCTCCGTTTCTGTTCCGCTCAGGAGAGAAGGTTACAGCAGGGGCCGCAGCTTTTGGTTTGGCCAGCTTTCGGGTATTGTGGAGCCTATAGGAGGTGTGGTTGGTGCGCTTATGGTTACCCACATCCGCCCCCTGCTACCTTACGCACTCTCTTATGCTGCCGGCGCAATGATTTTTGTAGTGGTGGAAGAATTAATTCCTGAATCACAAATGGAAAGGCACCGCAGCCTGGCTACCCTTGGCGCAATTTCCGGCTTTACTATTATGATGATTCTGGATGTGGCACTGGGATAATGATAAAAACATCAGTAGTGTAAAATAAAGTGCCGGATTACCCTTCCTGCGGCACCTCATGTACCTTATGTGCCGGTGCAAAAGCAAAAACAGGCAGTCACTAACTTTTTATCAATCAATATATAATTTTTCCTTACCTGCCTTAAAAAAAGAGGAGTTAATCCGTTTTTCAGCCCGCTGATTTCTGCTTTTCCTCATTACACCTTAATTTATTACATTTCCCGGCTACCCGTACTTATACAGTTGAAAAACAGAATCTTATCCCGTAAGATTGTCTCAATTATCTGAATTACAATATAATTGATAAGGAGACCTTTTAAACTTCTTCATCACTACCTGACTCATTCATACTTCAATGATCAAAAGCCAAATTACCCGCTGGCAGCATTTCGCTATTTTCTTTTATGCATTTATTGCCCTGCTGCTGGTTTTCATTCCTTTTTTCAGCTACCGGAGCCTTAGTACGCTCATAGAAAAAGAACATTGGGTAAAGCACACTAATCAGGTTATTCTCACAAGTCAGGAAATTCTTATAACAATCAACGAAGCTGAAAGCAGCCAGCGGGGATACATTATTACCTCAGATAGTCTCTATCTGAAAAATTACAGAGAAAATATTCAGGCAGTTCAATCAAACCTGAAGTCGCTGACATTTCTTACAAAAGATACCCCCCGGCAGCTGGAGCAGGTTGAAATCCTGAAAGACCGGTTGAATAATAAAATAAAATTAATGAACCAGTCAATCAGCTGGAGAAACAAAAACAATATTAGCCTGCTCCATGTGCACTTTAGCCAGGGGACAGGAAGGCAGAGCATGGATGCCGTTAAAGAATCCTTAAATAAAATTGTAGAAGGGGAGGAAAAGCTCCTGACTGCCCGCAGCGGGGAACTTGATGCTACCCGGCGCCTTACTTTAAGAGCAATTTACATTTTTACCGGAATCGCCCTCCTGGTAATTATTCTGCTCCACTTTTTATACCGCCAGCACGTGCGCGTTAAAAATACTTTTGAGCTTTCCATCCACAAAGCAAATCTGGAACTGGCTTCAGCTAACGAAGAGCTACAGGCAAGTATGGAAGAAATAAGCGCAGGGAATGAGCAATTAACTGAGCTTAACGAAAAACTGCAGCAGTCGCAGGACTCATTACAGCAATTGAACGGCCAGCTGGAAAAAAAAGTGGAAGTACGAACCGCAGAACTTACAGCAATAAACAGAAGATTGCGGATAGAAGTAGCTGAAAGAAGACTTGCTGAAGACGCTCTCCAGAAGGCCCGTGACCTTTACAAGGATCTTTACGACAATGCACCGGAAATGTATTTATCTGTTAATTTAAAAACAGGAACAATTATAAATTGTAATAAAAGATTCTTACAGAAACTGGGCTATTCGAAAGATGAAGTAATTGACCAGCCTGTTCTGAATTTTCACTATTCCAAAACTCTTGAGGAGGGAAAAGCTGCCATAGAAGAGTTAAAAGAAAAAGGCTCAATAGAAAACGTACCATTAAAAATTGTAACAAAAAAAGGAAAGGCACTGGATATGTTGCTGAGTTCAACTGTTATCCAGAATGAATCCGGAGAAATGATTGCCACCAGAGGATGCTGGCAGGATATTACGGAATTAAAGAAAATACAGGATGAGCTCCGGGAGCGGGAGGAGCACTTCAGGCTGCTTACTGAAAATGCTTCCGATTTAATTTCCAAACACAGACTGGATGGCACCTACACATACGCCTCACCTGCAAGTCTGCCACTCCTGGGTTACAATCCGGAGGAACTGGTGGGCAAATCTGCCTTTCAGTTCTTTCATCCCGATGATATAGAGCCTGTAACTGAATTACATTCCCCGGAAAACGATCTGCCGGACCAGATTCAGTTCTCCTACAGAAAAAGGAACAAAGCCGGAGAATATATCTGGTATGAAACTACCGGTAAGGCCTTGCGTGATGAAACAGGAAAAGTAACAGAGCTTCTATGCGTATCGCGGGATATTTCTGAAAGAAAAAAAGCGGAGGAAATCCTGAAAAAAAATTCCCTGAAGCTGGAAACAGCCAACAAAGAGCTGGAATCGTTCAGTTATTCGGTTTCCCATGACCTCCGGGCCCCGCTACGTGCCATTATCGGTTACTCAAAAATTCTGCTGAATGATTTTGAAGGTAAGCTGGGCGGTGAAGGGAAAGAAATAGCAGGATATATTATTAAGAATACCAGCAAAATGGGTATGCTCATAGATGACCTCCTGGCTTTTTCCCGCTTAGGCCGGCAGGAAAAGAAGGACTCTGAGTTTGACATGAACCTTATGGTGGAAGATGTAGTAAAGGAATTAAAATTCATAAACCGCGACAGAAAGATAAATTTCAACACAGAACCTCTCCCTCACAGCAAAGGGGACCCTGCCCTCATCAGGCATGTAGTATCAAACCTTTTATCCAATGCGGTAAAGTTTACAGCCCACAGGGAGGAGGCAGAAATTACCATCAGCAGCTTTATTCAGGAGGGAGAGGTGGTTTATGCATTCCGGGATAACGGGGTAGGCTTTAACATGAAATATGTGGGTAAAATATTCGATGTATTTCAGAGGCTTCATAGCGAAGCAGAGTTTCCTGGCACAGGCATAGGCCTTGCGCTTGCACAAAAAATTATTCACAGGCATGGAGGCAGCATATGGGCAGAGGGCGAAATAAACAATGGAGCCTCCTTCTACTTTACACTACCTAAAACTACTTAATATGAAAACTATAGATTATGTGGAGGTTCTTTTGGTAGAAGATAATCCCGATGATGCAAACCTTACGATAAGAGAGCTGAAAAAGCACAACCTCGCCAATAAGCTGGTTTGGGTAAAGGATGGCGAAGAGGCATTGGAATTTATTTTCGGCGAGGGCCAGTATGCAGACCGGAACATTGAGTTTAAACCAAAAGTAGTTCTGCTTGACTTAAAACTACCTAAAATAGATGGAATAGAAGTACTACGGGAAATAAGAGGGCGGCAGGAAACCAAACTGCTGCCAGTGGTTATGCTAACCTCTTCCCGCGAAGATCAGGACATTATTCAAACCTATAACCTGGGAGTAAACAGCTATATTGTAAAACCTGTTGAGTTCGAGAATTTTTCTAAAGCAATAAGAGACGTAGGTTACTACTGGCTGGTAACTAACCAGCCTCCCCAATTATAAAACAGTATGCAGGATATTTTAAAAAGGTTCAAAGAAGGAAATGAATTAAAAGTTTTGTTAGTCGAAGATTCTGAAGACGATGCCGTCTTCATTAAATACCAGCTGAAAAAGACTAAAATTCCTTTTACCATCAGGCGGGTCGAAGATAAGGAAACCTATATAAGTGCATTAAATGATTTCCTGCCGGATATTATTTTATCTGATTATAACCTTCCTTCTTTCAACGGACTTGAAGCACTTGAACTAAAAAACAGCTACTCGAATGGCACCCCTTTCATATTCGTAACCGGTTTTCTGGGAGAGGAAAAAGCAGTCGAAACTTTAATAAGCGGTGCCAGTAACTTTGTATTAAAAGATAATTTAAACAGACTTACCAATGCTTTGATAAGTGCCCTACGCGAAAATGAAGAAAGATTAAAGCGGATCGGCTCTGAAAATGCTTTAAGAAAAAGCGAGGCGAAATACAGGCAGCTCATAGAGCAGGCGGCCGATGGCATATTTATAACCGACGGAGGTTTTCATTTTATAGACGTTAATTCAAAAGCCTGCCAGTTATTAGGATATTCCAAAGCAGAATTAGTGGGATTAGGCGTAAAAGATGTTGTTCCTCCGGGAATTTCCTCCCCCACTGACGACATCGGCAAACTTGAAACAGGTGAATCGTTGCATTACGAAACCCTGCGAAAAAGAAAGGATGGTTCTGTCTTTGCCGTGGAAATAAGTGTAACTAAAACGACTGACGGATATTTTCAGGCTATTATGCGGGATATATCCCGACGGAAACAAACTGAACAGGCTCTGAAGTCTGCACTCCGGAAACTGGAATTTCATATAAGCAATTCGCCCCTGGCGGTTATAGAATCTGACAGTACCGGGCTTATAAAAAGATGGTCGGGGCAGGCAGAAAAAATGTTTGGCTGGACAGAAGAAGAAGCAACAGGTAAACATCCTGATGAGCTGAAACTGGTACACCCTGAGGATATGGCAGAAGCCCGGAAGGCATTCAGGAAAAGCATTGAAAGCTCCTCCAATACCTTCTTCTATGTTTGCAGAAGTTATACAAAAGAGGGTACCATTATGCATATTGAATGGTACAATTCTATTTTTACTGATGAAAAGGGAAGGCACCAGTCACTACTTTCACTGGCTAACGATGTAACAGCACGCAAAGTAGCCGAAGAAGCAAAGTGGGAAGGGCAAATGCAGGAACGGAACAGAATTGCCAGGGAAATACACGAAGGCATAGGGCAACTCCTGGTAGCTTCGAAGTTTAAAGTAGCCAGCCTTGATTATGATAAAGCCCCCGGAGAAGAAAAAATAAGTCAGGTGGAAAGCCTGTTAGAAAAGACGATTGAAGAAGCCAGGAGAATTTCCCTTAACATGGCTCCCCGGAGTGTAGAGGAAATAAGCATTGAAAGTGCAATAAGACAACTATGCCGGCAAATTAAAAAACTAACCGGCATGGAAGTTACTTTTAACTACACCGGCCGGGCCAATGAGGCAGGCAACAGTATTTTATCTACTGTTTACAGGCTTGTACAGGAAACCCTCAACAATACAATTCAGCATGCACGGGCCTCGCAGGTACAAATAGAGTTACACCAGAACCAAAAGAACATTGAGCTTTCTGTAAAGGACGACGGCAAGGGCTTTAACACCTCCGGTGCAGAAATACCCGCCAGCAGCAGCCTTGGCAATATGAAGGAAAGAATAAATATGCTTGGAGGCCATTTTAAAATTGAATCCTCACCGGGCAAGGGTACCTATGTGGCGGTAAATATTCCTGTAAAGCCCGGCATATAATTACTACCGCAGGCTGTTCTCAGCAATAATATAATAATTACTTATGGGGAAACACTCCACTTTATCCCTATTCGGGCAGATAGCCAAATTCTTTCAGCCGGTTTTTAAATTTTGTAAGGTCTTTTTTCATTACCAGAATAATCAGGCCTTCGGCCTTTATTACCAGCTGTTTCAGCACCGGATCTTTAGCTACCAGGCTAATCATTTCCTGGTCTTCGCGCGAAAGCTGGTAAGCCACATGGGGCTCTAAGGTTTGCAGGGGATCACATTTAAGCTTCAGGGTATTAAAAAATGCCTGCCAGTTTGGCGGCAGATCACTGCTGACGGTTTGCCGGAACAGGCTGATCTTCGCCTCTAAATCATCTGCATTGCGCACCCCTTTCATAAAGGTAGCAAAATCTGTTTTATACCTGCTGCTACCTACCTTTACCGTAAAACTCTCCAGCAGCACATCAACTGTTTGGGAAGGCTTATCGCTGAGAATATTCAGGCTGTCTCCGAGCAGCTGAATTTCGGCTTTATCCTCAGTCTGTGGAGGATTATATATTTTGGTTCTGCCGGAGAGGTATTCGCCCAGGGAGGTCAGGCGCACATAGGAAAGTTTATGGTAAAAAGGGTTATCTTCTTCCCCCTCCTCTTCCCCTGCCGGTTCCTCATAAGCAGCTTCCACCAGGCCGAAAGCTGCAAAAAGGGAAAATCCGGCCTGCAGCACCGGCTTTTTTATAAGCTTATTATAGCTGTAAACATTTACCTCTATTTTCCGGGTATAGCCATCCGTTTTCACAGGGTAATAAGCGTACCTGCTTAAAGGGTAATCAGCGGCAGGTTTTAAACTTATGGAGCGGTAACTGCTGAATTTATAAATATTATCCATACTCACCCAACTGCCTTCTTCCGGAAATTCCCGGAGAATATCTATATAAGCCTTCCCTGTTTTATACTTATCATAATCATTTATATAAGAGAGCCCCTTTAAATGATGGAGGAGGTGAAGAGGGTAAAAGCTATTGGTAAAATAAGCAAACAGCTGTTCTAACGACTGAAGTCCATCCTGCGAAACCACCGTTTTCGCACTTTCGGCTAAAAGGGTAGCAATAAGGGAGGTACGGATAGTATCATAAGGCTTCGGCAACTCCTCATAATACTCCCGGAGGCTAAGTGCTTTTCGCATTTTAGCATAACCGGAGGCTACCGGCATACCTGAGGTCGTAAGCTTTATATTATCCTGGTTAGCATACACCAGCAGGCGGGGAAGCTCCTGAAAAATAGTTTTCTCAGCATTAAACTGCTGCAGCTCCCCGGGAATTTCCATCACCGGCTGCAGGTAATACTCTTTTGGTTTTTCAAAATAATCAATAATTTCCTTCCGCAAAGGCTGCGGAATACCCAAAAAATACTGATACCCTGCCGTCCAGTTATACTCTTTCTTTGCACTCAGCAAATGAAACTCTTTCTTCAGTTCACTATCGCTTCTCCAACCCGCCCCCTTATCATGAATAGTAGGCTCTATCCCATAATCGAATTTAATCACATCCTCATGCAAAAAACCATCTTCCCACATTAAAATTTCAAAAAGCTGCCTTACCTCTTCAGGAATCATAGAAAAAAACTCCCGGAACAGCTCTTCGGCGGAGAATACAGCTGCCACCAAAGTTACCAGCTCTTCCTTATTCCTGTTTTTCTTACTGAGTAAATGCTGAATACGCAAATCGGCAACAGGCAGCTTATCTATGGAAAAAAGCCTCAGGATATAAGGCAGGTATCCGGTTGTAAGGTGCTCCTTTGTAAAACTAAGGTCAATAGCCTCCATTAATTCGTTGCGGATATCCATGTCGTCTGGTTGTTCAGTTTTAGTTATTTCTTTTAGTGGCTGGTGGTTTGTGCCTGATGCCTGGTGGCCGACGCACGATACTTGTAATCAGTGATCAGGACCTGAGCCTGCTTCTATTCTATTGTCCATCGTCTATTGTCCGTTGTCAAAATTCTCATGTCTCACGTCTCAAATCTCACGTCTCTATTTGCTGAGCATAAAATCAATGTCGTCTTCGGACATAGACTTCAGCGAACTGCTGTCAGATGAAATAATACTATTGAACAGCTCACCTTTCTTTTCCTGCAGGAGCAGGATCTTTTCTTCTATAGTTCCCTGTGTAATCATTTTATAGCTGATTACATTACCCTTCTGGCCAATACGATGCGCCCGGTCTACCGCCTGGCTTTCTGCCGCTTTGTTCCACCATGGGTCGAAAATAAATACCATGTCGGCAGCTGTGAGGTTTAGCCCTGTGCCACCGGTTTTAAGCGTAAGCAGAAAGACCTTACAGTTCGGGTCCTGCTGAAACCGGTCCACCAGCTCCTGGCGGTTGCGTGTTGCCCCCGTCATGCTTACATACTCGATCCCCTCCTGGTTAAGCTGCTCCCCGATATGCTCTATGGCAGCCAGGTAATTGGTAAAAATCAGTGCTTTGTGCCCGCCGGCCAGGGCAGAATATAAATTTTCCGACAATACCTCAAGCTTTGGCGAGCTTATAGCGCCCTCGGTCCGGGCCTCCGGAATGCTGGCCAGCTGCCGCAGCTCGTTCAGTGCCTGGAAGATAAAAAACTGCGACTGCTGCACCCCCTTTTGGGCTATCTGCAACCTTATAGCCTCCTGATAAAAAGCCCTCCGTTCTTCGTACAGTTTCTTTTGCTTGTCGCTCATCTCCACATATAAAACCTGCTCGGTTTTATCGGGCAGCTCAGTAAGTACATCTTTTTTAAGCCTGCGCAAAATAAAAGGGTAGATCTTCAGCTTAAGCTCTCTTATGGCATCCGGATCCTCTCCTTTTTGAATGGGCGTGGCATAATGCCGGTTAAAGTGCTCTGCGGAGCCGAACATTGCAGGGTTCAGGAAGCGGAAGAGTGAATACAGCTCTCCAAGGTTATTTTCGATAGGCGTGCCGCTGAGCGCCAGCCGGTGCCTGCTGCTGAGCAACATTACCGACTGGGTAGCCTGCGCCTGCAGGTTCTTGATATTCTGCGATTCATCCAGGATTACGTAATAGAACTCCTTGTCCTTCAGCTGCTCTATATCGTTCCGCACAAGGGCATAAGTTGTAAGAATCAGGTTAGCTTTTTCAGCCTCCTCCCAGTTCCTGTTGGTTCCGTAATAAATATGGGTTGTTATTTCCGGAGCGAACTTCTTCACTTCCTGCGCCCAGTTGTACAAAAGGCTTTTTGGTACCACAATCAGACTGGGGAGCTTTTCCTTTGGGTAAACAGAGCTTAGCTGCGCAATAGTCTGCAGGGTTTTACCCAGACCCATATCATCTGCAAGGCAGCCACCCAGCTTATTTTCGTGCAGGTAATCGAGCCATTTAACTCCCTGCTTCTGGTAATCGCGTAAGGTAGCATTTACCTTTGGCTGCTTAAACCTCTTGCTCTTAAGCTTATTGAAGCCTTCAAATACTTCCTTCGATTTTTTAAACTCCGCCTGTCCTATTTTTTCTTCCAACAGCTCTTCCACCAGTGGCAGGTCAAAAAAGGAAAGCTGTGCCTTATCTTTTTTCTTTTTAAAGATACGCTCCAGCTTTTTAAAATATTTGTCATTTACCACCGCATGGGTGCCATCGTTCAGCAACACATAGTTGTTTTTCTGGTACTGCTTCAGGGCATCGAATAAAGAAACGCTTTGCTCACCAAAACTCAGGCTCACATCTCCCTCCAGGAAGTCTATTCCTGAACTAAGCTTCATGCTGAGCTTAGGCATGGTGGCGCTTATTTTATACGACTTAAGTTTTTCTGCACCATATACCTGGTACTCCTGCATAAGCTGTGGCAGCTCACTGTAAATAAAACTGCCTGCTATTTCGCGGGGAACAATAAAATGGTCTTCATCAACAATAATATCAAGCTCCTTTTTTTCCTTTCCTTTTGGCCGGTGTTTTTTGAGCAGCTTTTCCACCTGCTCAATATACCCAAACCGGGTATCCTGCTCCACATCGCGCACTACAATTACTTTTTCCAGCTCATTTACAGAAGCCATCTTCTCCGGCTGAAACTCCGAAAAAAAATCCATACCCAGAGAGGGCAGCACCTGGCTTACCTGCATGTAAAGGGCATCGTCGGCATCTATCTTTTCTATGATCAGGGCAGGCCGCGGAACCACTTTTTCATCGGAGAAAAAGGTGGTGTACCCTTCAAAATCCACCTTTATGCCGGGGAGGTAAGAGTACAGCAGGGTAAAAAAGCGCGGAAGGTCATCCGGTGCAAAGGATCCGTTAAAATAAGTAACCTGCCCGTAGTTGGGCCCTATTGGCAGCGTTTCATAAATGGTATCCTTTGCGAGTACAAAATCTTCCAGGATCGGATTAAACTCATCAAGCTGCTGCTTTGCTCCCTGCAGAACCACACGGCTCCGGTAAGTGCCATTCTCCTCCCCTTCTATTTTAACCGTATACTGCAGCTTATCATTGCTAAGGGTAAGGAAGCCTTTCTGACTGTCGATCAGGTTCGTGAGCTCCTTCAGCTGCCACATCAGGTGCTCATGATCGCTGAGGTATATTTTATCTTCCTGTTTTTCCCAATCAATTACAAAAGCACTTTTTTCCCGTATGGATTCCAGCGACTTCAGCAGATTCCGCTCTGCACCGCTGTACTCCTCGTAGCTGACATTTACAGGCTTTGCCTTTTCATCCACCACCTCCAGGAAAGCTCCATAATCATCGAAACCTATCATAAAATAGATTTCCTGCGCCTTGCTATGCAGCTGTGTCCGGCTTTGCTGTGGTTTTTTAAAATGCTGAAAGATGTCGTTGGCTGGCATAATTACTCCTGCTTTGAATAAAATTAGCTAAAAAGCAAATGTAGTAAACCTGCACTTAAAAAGATTCTGTATCAAAGAAAACTCAAAAAAAGAGATTCTGCTATGGTTCAGCATAAAAATTCCGCTCAAAAAATTTGAAACAATAAAAATTTAAATTACGTTTGTAGTGTACTAGTCAACTAGAACAGTAAACGCTTTCAAGATGGTGGAATTAATAAATATCGATTTCAGGTACAAAAAGAAGAAACCTCTCTTCAGGGACCTGAATTTGCAGCTTAGCGGAGGCTCCATTTACGGACTACTCGGGAAGAACGGGGCAGGAAAAACATCCCTGCTCAAACATATATCCGGTCTGCTTTTCCCGAATGGAGGAGAGTGCCTTGTGAACGGGCAAAGGGTAAGTGAGCGCCTGCCAGAGGTGCTGCAGGATATTTATGTAATTCCTGAGGAATTTGCACTGCCTCCTGTAAGCATTGACCGCTATGCCCGTATCAATGGCTTATTCTACCCGGATTTCAACAGGGATCAGCTAAACCATTACCTGCAGGAGTTTGAATTAAATACCGATGAGAAGCTGTCTTCAATGTCGTACGGGCAGAAGAAGAAATTTCTGATTTCCTTTGGTCTTGCCACCAATGCCCGGCTGCTGATACTGGATGAACCAACCAACGGGCTCGATATTCCTTCTAAAAGCCAGTTCCGGAAAATAATTGCATCGGCGCTGACAGAAGAGAAACTGATGATAATTTCCACCCACCAGGTAAGAGACCTCGAAAACCTTATCGATACAGTGCTGGTACTGGAAAGCGGGCAGATCATCTTCAATCATAATATTGCAACCATCTCAGAAAAGCTGCGCTTTATGCAGGATGTAAAAGCAATACCAGCCGGAGAAGTACTGTACAGCGAAGAAGGTGCCGGAAGAAAAGCCGGCATTGTAAAGAACACTTCGCAGCTGGAATCAAGGGTAGACCTGGAAATCCTGTTTAATGGTATTATAAAAAACCCCGCAGCCATTGAGGCCCAACTAAGCAAACAAAATGATTATGTCTGTTAATAATATATTCAACACCCAAAGGCAATATAATTTTATACTGAGGCAATTTTCAGTCTACCAAAATAAATGGACTATTGCGGCGGCAGTTATATTCAGTCTGTTGCTTCTTATTTCATTTGGAAAAGCAATCCTTGATCCTTCTGATCTTTACGACATTTTGGGATCGTATAAGGGCATATTTTTCTTTGGCGGATTAATACTTACCAGTCAGGTTTTTTCTGAATTGCACTCCCCGCATAAAAGCTACGCACTGTTTACATTGCCCGTTTCCAACCTGGAAAAGCTAACAGGCTCATGGCTTATTACTTCGCCCATTTACATATTTGTTTTCTGGACTATTAGTTTTATTATTTATTGCTCAAGCTTTCTTATAGCCGGAGAACCAATTGCAGTTAATCAATTTTTTTCAAGCGGATTAGGGAATTCCATTGCCACTTATATGGTAATCCAGACTATTTTCCTCTGGGGAGCCTGCTATTTCAGAAAAAATAATTTCATGAAAACTGTGCTGTCCCTGATCGGACTCTTTATTATGACAGGGATGTTTGCCGGCCTTCTGACTTTTCTAATGTTCAATGAAGATAATGTGCTTGTATTCAATATTAATTCGAATGATTATGCCAATTTGGATAACACAACAAAAAGATTACTGGAAGGGACGACTCAATTTCTATTTTGGGCGGTTCTGGGTCCCTACATGCTCCTGATGTCCTACTTCACTTTAAAAGAAAGGCAGGTATGATAGAGTTTAAGGACAATCAGGCCATTTACCTGCAGATTGCCGACCAGTTTGTAGAGAAAATTCTACAGAAGGTATGGCAAAGCGAGGAAAGACTACCCTCTGTAAGGGAAACAGCAGTGGAGTTTGAAGTAAACCCCAATACTACCCTCCGCACTTTCAGCTACCTGCAGGAAAAGGGAATAATTTACAATAAGCGGGGCTTAGGATATTTTGTAGCGGAGGAGGGCTTTGCAAAATCCATGGCCTTAAAAAAGGAACAGTTTATCAGCGAAGAGCTGCCAACACTTTTTAAAAGCATGGAGCTCTTAGGCATTTCTTTTTCTGATTTAAAAACACATTATACAAAATTCACCCAAAACGGACATCAAAATGAAAACTAGCAACAAACTTCTTATCGGCTTAATCGCATTCATTTTTCTGCTCGCCACTGTTTTTATCGGGATTATAAAATACCACCAGCTACCTGAAGGTGCCCGTATGGAAAATACCAGCAGCAAATCCTTTAATGATCTGGATTCGAAAACAGCATATCTTCTTTACTTCCCAAGGACATTACTGCTTCCATTAAGCTGGTAACAAGTCAGGAAGTTAAAAGGAGCCGGCGGTTTAATTTTTTCTTAACCAGGGATCAGGCTCATTTGAATTCCATTTAACCGGCCCAGCCTTCTCTGTCGAGGCTCCGGTACTGGATGGCTTCTGCCAGGTGCTCAATCCTGATTTCTTCGGTACCTGCCAGGTCGGCGATGGTGCGGCTTACTTTAAGAATGCGGTCGTAGGCTCGCGCAGAAAGACCGAGGCGCTCCATGGCTGTTTTTAGCAGGGTTTTACCTGCTTCATTAATCTGGCAAACCTCTTTTACCATTTGCGATGGCATCAGAGAGTTGGAGAAGATCTCGGGATAATCCTTAAACCTTTTTTCCTGCCGCTCACGGGCTGCCAGCACCCGTTCACGAATTTCCCGGCTGCTTTCAGCCTTGCGGTTGGCCGTCATTTCATCGAAAGAAACAGGGGTTACTTCCACATGAAGATCAATCCGGTCGAGCAGCGGGCCGCTTACCTTGTTCAGGTAACGCTGCACTGTGCCGGGAGCGCAAACACATTCTTTTTCAGGATGATTGTAGTAGCCACAGGGGCATGGATTCATGCTGGCAATGAGCATAAAATTAGCCGGAAAATCGACTGATATCCTCGCGCGGGATATGGTAACACGCCGCTCCTCCAGGGGCTGGCGCATTACTTCCAGTACAGTCCGTTTAAACTCCGGCAGCTCATCGAGGAACAAAACCCCGTTATGGGCCAGGGAAATTTCACCCGGTTGCGGATTACCGCCCCCTCCCACCAAAGCCACATCGGAAATGGTGTGGTGAGGCGCACGATAGGGGCGCCGGGCTACTAAAGAAGCATGGGCACCCATTTTCCCTGCCACTGAATGGATTTTAGTGGTTTCCAGAGCTTCGTGCAGGCTCAGCGGAGGCAGTATACCTGGCAGGCGCTTGGCAAGCATGGTTTTTCCGGCACCGGGAGGGCCAATCATTATTACATTATGACCTCCGGCTGCAGCAATTTCCATTGCCCGTTTAATATTCTCCTGCCCCTGCACATCGGCAAAATCAGCCTCAAACTCATCGAGCTTGCTGTAAAATATATCCCGCGTATCCTGCTGGTGGGGCTTTATCTGCCGCTTCCCTTCAAAGAAATCAACCGCCTCTTTAATATTGGTAACACCAATAATATCAATATTATTTACAATGGCTGCCTCCGAAGCATTTTCAACAGGAAGAACAAATCCCTTATATCCTTTTTTGCGGGCTTCAATAGCAATAGGCAAAACGCCCTTAATAGGGCGAAGCATTCCATCCAGGGCCAGCTCTCCCATAATAATGTAATTGCCCAGCTCCGGAGCTTCAATCTGGCCGGAGGCCTGCAGAATACCCAGTGCGATGGGCAGGTCATAGGCCGATCCCTCCTTTTTAATATCTGCCGGTGCCATATTAATCACCACCTTTTGCCGCGGCATTTTATATCCGTATTCTTTGATGGCCGATTCCACCCTTTGCTCACTTTCTTTTACAGCGCTGTCAGGCAAGCCTACCATAAAGAATCTTGTTCCCTGTGCCACACTTACCTCAATTGTGATAAGGGTTGCATTTACTCCGTATACAGCACTGCCAAAAGTTTTTGCAAGCATATTATTGAAGGAATTTTTCGATCAGATAAATAAAAATATGAATTACTTTGATGTGGATTTCCTGAATTCTGTCGGCATACCCATTATGCGGTACCCGCACTTCAGCATCGGCCAGGTAAGCCAGCTTGCCGCCCCCTTTTCCTGTAAGGGCAACCACCTGCATACCCCGCGCTTTGGCGGCTTCGGCCGCGCGAATAATGTTAGAGGAATTGCCACTTGTGCTGATGGCAAGCAATACATCACCAGGCTTTCCCAGGCCCTCCACAAAGCGCGAAAACACATATTCAAACCCATAATCATTAGCAGTGCAGCTCATGAAAGTAGGATCAGAAATAGCAATGGCAGCTAAAGGCCGCCGGTCTTCGCGGTACCGGCCTGTAAGTTCCTCGGCAAAATGCATGGCATCGCAGTGCGATCCGCCATTTCCGCAGCTTATTATTTTTCCGCCACCCTTAAGTGATACAGCCATTATGCTGGCTGCCTTATGAATGCGCTGCAGGTTCTGAGGGTTATTCAGAAAATTCTCCAATACATTGGCAGCCTCCTTGAGGTGCCCCTTGATCAATTCTATTGCTTCCATATATTTTATGGTTATACAGATGTATCACCATCTGAAGAAGGCCTTGTATCCCCTGACTGGTAGCCGCGCTTATCGAAGCCTGCATTCTTATCAGGATCAGTCCTTCCAGTACCTGCATTATAGTTATCTCCTGCCCTGTTTTTATCTTTCAGCGACTGGTTAAAAGCATTCAGCTTTCTTTCTGTTTCTTCCTCCTCTGTCTGACGGCGGGTTATTTCAGTCTTCCTCTCCTCTTCAATGTCATAAAGGCGGGCTTTTACAGCATTATAATCCTTTTCGAGCTGCCTGTTCTCTTTTTTAAGATTACGTATATACAGCGAACCTGCAACAATCACCCCTACCAGCAACACCAGACCTACAATAATCCAGGCCTGCAGGTAATCGATAAGCTTAAGCAGGTTAAAGTTATTGAAGAGCGAATCGTCGTTCAGTAAAAAGATAATGGTAAGCAGCACATACACTGCACTAAGTGCTACCAGTACGATACGGATTTTTTTCATAGCTTGATTTAAATGGACCTTTGTTAATGTAATCTTAATTAAAGAAAAATGTTACAACTCCCGCCCCTCATCAAACCGACTGCATAAGTGTAAGTTTCCTGTACAAACCATCCTGCTGAAGCAGATCCTTATGATTACCACGCTCCACTATCCTGCCATTTTCCACCACCACAATCTCATCGGCATGCTGTATTGTACTCAGGCGATGCGCAATTACTATCGAGGTTCTGTTCTTCATCAGATTAGTGAGAGCCTCCTGCACCAGTTTTTCCGATTCCGAATCCAGGGCCGAAGTAGCTTCGTCAAGGATCAGGACCGGAGGGTTTTTAAGCACTGCCCGTGCAATGCTCAGGCGCTGCCGCTGCCCGCCGGACAACCTGCTTCCCCTCTCTCCTATTTTCGTCTGGTATCCCTGCTCCGTTTGCATAATAAAGTCGTGTGCGTTGGCAATTTTAGCCGCCTGCATCACAGCATCCTCACTTGCATCGGGGAGTCCAAAAGCAATGTTATTAAAAATAGTATCATTAAACAAAATACTCTCCTGGGTAACGATGCCCATCAGCTTACGGAGCGACTGCACTTCATAAGCCTGCAGAGGCTTACCATCCAGGCGCACCTCGCCTCCCACAGGATCGTAAAAGCGGGGAATAAGGTCCGCCAAAGTAGATTTACCACCTCCGGATGGCCCAACCAGCGCCACTGTACTTCCTTTTCTGATGCGGAGGTTAATATCTTTCAGCACCAGCTCTTCGCCATAACTGAACGACACATTACTAAATTCTATACCTTCGTTAAAAGCCTCCACAGGTGCAGCCTCCGGATGGTTTTGAATAGCCGGCTTCGTATCGATAACTGCAAAAATACGCTCTCCTGATGCCAAACCCCGCTGTATACTGGTATAGGATTTAGAAATGGCCTTTCCGGGTTGCAACACCTGAGTAAAAATGCCCAGGTAAGCAAAAAACTCAGAGGCATCCAGCTCCGACTGTTCGTTTAAAACCAGGTTTCCGCCATAAACTAATATAACAGCAACAAAAAAAACACCCAGGAACTCCGAAATCGGAGAAGCCAGCTCATTCTTTTTTGCGATATTGATGGTAATATCCGCATAGCGTTGTGTTTCCCGGCTGAAGCGGCCAAAAATAAACCCTCTGGCGGTAAAGGCCTTTATCACCCGCATACCGCTGAGGCTCTCCTCCAGTATATTAACTATATTCCCCAGGGTTTCCTGGCTCTCCCGCGCCTTCTTCTTCAGCCGCTTGGCAATGGCCGATATCAGCCCTCCTGAAATGGGTAAAATCAGAATGGCAAAAAGAGTTAGTTTGGTCGACAGGGCAAACAAAACCGCAAAATAGGCAATAATTGTTGCCGGCTCCCTGAAGAAAACCGTCATTGAATTTACAATGGAATTTTCCACCTCCTGCACATCGTTGGTAATACGCGACATAATATCGCCTTTGCGCTCATTGGTAAAATACCCTATATGCAGCCTGGTTACCTTATCGAAAATGGTATTACGGATACGTGTAACTGCAGTAACTCTTATTTTCGACAGCTCCACATTCGAAAAGTACTTAAAAAGATTACTCAGAAGAGATGAAACTGCTATTACGGAGCAAACATACAGGAGTGTACCGAAAGGCCCGTATTCCTGCTTCCACAAATAAAGGTAGTGGTAAAAAAGTCTCTTAAAATATTCGAACCCGAATGTAAATTCAGGCTTCCTGGTGTATTCTATTAACTGCTCAGGAGTCAGCCGCTCGAAAATAACATCAAAAACAGGAATCAGTAATGATAGAGTGGTTAAGCTGAAAATAATAGATAAGAAAGTAAAAACGATATATTTAGGCAGCTTAGACCCTAATGGCCGTGCAAATGAAATAAGTCTTATATAGGTGTTGTCCATCCTGTCCCTTCTGAATAATTTTGCCGCAAGTTACGGTAAATTGAATTTAATGTGGCAAAGAAACTCCCGGAGCAGGCAATTGCCACAGCCCTGCCACTTCCTGCCGGCTCATTATTTCATTACCGGCAGCCTGAAATTAAACTTAATGGAAATAATTCTCAAACAACAATAAACAGTATAGTAAAACGGGAATCCCGCATCCAGCTAACAGGATGGATCCCCGGTAAAAGGTCGCGCACTGTTCCTCCGCCTACGGCAGTTACAAAACCAATTACAGCCGCCCCCATTAAATCGAGCTTTTTATCGGCAGCAGTAATAGCTCCGCTTATAGCAAAAACAAAGGTTCCCGCAAAGTCAAAGAATAAAAGGATATCCATATATACTAGAAAAGGTATGGGCGGCGGGCAAAATTCCAGCGCATCCCTATTTGGGTAATATTCCCCTGCCTGTTCCGTTCCGCTAATTCACTTTCCTGCCTCCGGAAAGTCTGGGTCAGCTCCAGGTACAGACGGTGTACCGGCATATAGGAAAGTGTAAAATCAGCATACTGCACCTTATTACTTATTCCCTGCCCGATTTCATTCCCATACTCAGCTCTTTGCTCCGTATAGTCCCTGAATATATTACCGCCAAAATTTCTGTCGGCCGTATCTTCTCCATATTCTGTTTGCATAAAGGTTGCCTCCAGCTTCCAGCGGCCTGCCGGCTGGTACCGTAATACTGCCAGCTTTTCATCGAAGTTTGCACCAAAAGGATGTGTAAGCACCTGAGAGTAATGGGTATAATTAGTATAGCCCGACGAATGGGAGTACATAAATGGCCTTACCCTGTTCCACTCCAGCTGCAGGTCCAGGTTTGGCAGCCCGAAAACATCCACATACTTCGTTCCCAGCTGCAGCGCCCATTTATTGGCCCACCATCCATTATTTTCAGTATAAGCCGACAGCAGGAATTCGTCCAGCACAAACTGGCTGTATATCTGAAAATGATTCAGGAAATTCCACTTCAGGTCCATACCCACCATGGCATTATCCTGGCTGCCTCCATACTGCTCTGCCGCGCGGTAAAATATAACCGGGTTCAGGTACTCCACATCAAAGCCATTATTGGTGCTGTCGCCGGAAATAATGGCCTCGAAAAGCCCCAGGTTAAAATTATCGGTTACATTAAAGCTCAGGTGATGCAGTGCCATAAATTTTTTAGGATACCGCATATTGGCAATACTCCCTGTCGGAGAGCCCGGTACGTTTCCTCTAAGCTGGGCAAAAATGTTTGTATAGTTAAATTTCCATACCTGTGTCTGAAGTTTCAGAAAAGGATAGGAACTGCCAAAGTCCGAAAGGATGAGAGACCTCACGCCATTGCCGATAAAAAAGCGGTCCTGCCCGAACTGCACCCCAATATGTTTGGTGGCTTTTATACTTACATAGGCCCTGGCGGTAAAGTAATCCACCCCGTTCTCTTTAAACCGTTTCCAGAAAGCCTCCCCGGGCACAATACGCCGCTCCGGATTCCAGATTCTCTCCCGCACATAAGCAGGAAAAACAGCCTGATTCTCTGCTAAAAAAGTATAGAAACCCACTTTATCATCAATAGTACCCCTTATTTCCACTCCGCGTGTATTTACCATTGGCCTTACATCCGAATCCTGCTCCACACCTGCTTTCAGGTGCAGTACCGGATTTATGTGCAAATCAAAATCAGGAGTACGGACGTGGAAAAAATCAGGCTTTGCCTTGTAGAAATATTTCAGCACAGGTTTTCTCATTACCTCAGAGCCCGGCGTCCATTCCCAGTTATCGTTGAGCAGGAACTGAATATTGAACTCATCTGCTGAACTTTTATCAAAATCCGCACTGTCTTTAAGGCTTTCAGCAAAAGCGGCAATAGATTTCCGGCCTATAGGTTTAAAACCGGTAAAATAAGTATCGGAGAACCGGCCGTTCCTTATTTCGTACCTGTCCAGCAAATGATAATATCCTGCATCCTGAGGAGCCCAAACACTTTGCGCCATTAAAGAAGCAGGCAACTGCAGGCACACTCCAAAGATCAGGCAGAGAAAAACTAATTTTGTAAACCTTTCCGTCATCATTAAAGTATCAGTTAAATAAGAACAGCAAAAAATGCCTGTTCCGGAGGTAAATTTATAACAAAAAAAACAAATTATGCTTGGAGCGGTAGCCGGCGATATTATAGGTTCTGTTTATGAACACGAACCTATAAAACATACCAATTTCGACCTTTTTGGAGAGGAAAGCAGGTTTACTGACGACACAGTACTGACAATTGCCATTGCCGACAGTTTATTAAGCGGTAAAAGCTATGCAGCTGCATTAAAACAGTGGGGAAGAAAATATCCGCAGGCAGGGTATGGCCAAAGTTTTTACCAGTGGCTGATGAGCCGCTGCTCAGTTGCTTATAACAGTTGGGGAAATGGCTCTGCAATGCGGGCAAGCCCCATAGGCTGGGCTTTCGACACACTGGAACGCACATTGGAAGAGGCAAAAAAGAGTGCTGAGGTAACGCACAACCACCCTGAAGGAATTAAAGGGGCACAGGCTGTTGCGGGCGTTATATTCTTATGCAGGAAAAACAAAACGAAAAAAGAAATAAAAACCTGGACAGAAGAGTTTACCGGTTACAACCTTAGCCGCTCCACCACCTACATACGACCTGATTACAGCTTTGAAATCAGCTGCCAGGGCTCAGTTCCTGAAGCTATTATTTGCTTTCTGGAGGCTGGTGGAGTTGAAAGCGCCATCCGGCTGGCAGTATCTCTTGGAGGAGATGCCGACACACAAGCCTGCATAAGCGGAGCACTGGCGCATGCCTGGTACAAAGAAATACCGGAAACAATATGGGACCAGACAGAAACGCGCTTAACTGAGGAAATGAAAACAATTGTACAGAATTTCCGGAAGGCATTCCTTTAAAAATACCTCTCCGCCAGGTCCTCCAGCTTGTCAAAAGTTAAGGGCTTGGTAATTAACTCTTTAATATTTTTATAAGTACCTGCACGTGAAATATCACGATGGTTCACCGAGGAAGTCAGCATAAAAATAGGAGTTGAAAAATCTCGGCTATACTCCTTTCCCTGGAAGGCATCCATAAAGTCAAAACCATCCATTTCGGGCATTTTAATGTCCAGAAAAATTATATCAGGCAATTTATCACTCCTTTCCTGAACCAGCTCATCAATATACTCCAGCGCCCTTGCCGCTTCTGTAAAAAAGTTAACTTTCAGATTATACTGACTTTCAAATATTTCCTTTAAAATGAAATTATTGATCTCATCATCATCAATAAACAACACTTCTCTTATTTTTTCCATTGCTGACATGTATCCGAAATTTTAGCTATTCAGGAATATGATATTAAAGTAACGCTGTGTCAGACTTTTCCTCACTACATCTTTATGCAGTAAAACAAAGCACGTATTGCACAAAATTAAACCATCACCCGTAATATTCAAACGATTGAACAACCAGAGCCATTAAACAGGTAAGGATATAAATTAAATACTTCTCTTTTTCACTTTACTTACAAAAGAGGATTAAGGTTTCCATTTCGTTAATTTATTTATTATATATATTAACGGTCAGGCCATCATTAATCAGGTATTTGCATCTTATAAAACCACGTAACTAACTAAAACAGAGCCACAACATATTTAAAAAGATAAATTAGTATCCTGATACAGCTGCTTATATTTTTATTTAAGAATTGCCAGTATAACCTCATATCCCTTACTCTCTCTCATTTAAACTGCACTGCTCCTGATAAGATAACACCCCCTCAACACGCCGCTCATTTCCATTACTTAAATCACTCCCAGTTCTCTCATGAATATTTACACTTCAAAGGAAGAGCAGGCACAATCTCAAAGAACCTGTTCTTTAACGATCCAAAATAATTATTAAAAAGTACCATTATACTTACCTGAATAAAAGGCAATTAAAAATCATTAAAAACCTGAATAGCTATTGGTTAGCCTTAAAAAACAACCTTTAAAAAACCGAAAAATTAAAACCACCTGTTTACCGGAATAAATTTCAGGAAAAGAAATACATATAGACCGAAAAGATTTGATATTTCCAATTATTACCAGTAGTTTTGTGGCTCTTTTGGAAGAAGTAAACGGTTTATAAAAGTAATAAAGCAATGAAAAAAGATATTCACCCGGACTACAGAGAAGTGGTTTTCATGGATACTTCCAGTGATTCCAAATTCCTTACCCGCTCTACTATAGCAACAAAGGATACTATCGAATTGGAAGACGGAAAAACATATCCTTTGGTAAAAATAGAGGTTAGCTCTGATTCCCACCCATTCTACACCGGCAAGAAACTATTCGTAGATACTGCAGGACGTGTGGAGAAATTCAACCAGCGTTACAAAAAGAAATAAGCTTTCCATTAGAAAGACATTTACTAACCCGACCTGAAAAGGCCGGGTTTTTTTGTGCCCACCCCCTGCTTTTAGCCTATAAATCAGCACAATAACTTATTTTTTCATCAAAAAACACCAAAACATTACACCTCTCCCTCAGCCTGCCAGCTACCTGAATTACAGTACCTCATGAATTTCTTTTAGTTTTATAACTCCAAATGGTGATTCACAAACCACAGGATAACAAAACAACTCCGAGGAACCAATAAACCTAATTCATTATATGTTAAAAATCAGGCCCGGCGCCAAAAAACTGCTCCCTGTACTGGCAGTTTTACTGAGCGCGCAGTCATGCATTGACCGCAATAATTTTGACTTTGAAAACCTTGACAACGTAAAGCTGCAACCATCTGTAGCTCTGCCGCTCGTGCACGGTAAGCTCACCATGAGGGACCTCTTGCCCAAAGAGGAAAATTCTATGATAGATACGGACGAGAACAATCTTATCCGCATTGTTTATAGCGACACCCTTGCTTCAAGATCAATTCTTGAATATTTCTTACTTGAGCCATTATTTATTGATGAGACATACCCGGTTATATATACCGGTATACCAGGCACCCCACAAGCTTTTAACGGCACCTACCGCGAAAATCTGAACCTTGATTTTCCGGAGGCTGATTTTGACCGGATTCAGCTAAAACAGGGTATGGTAACCATTACAGCAAGTAATTCAGCCAGAGAAAATGTGGAGGTTACTGTAAATTTCCCCACACTTACCAAAAACGGAGAAGCTCTTACTAAAAAAATTCAGTTCACTCCTTCCTCTCAAAGTTCTCAAACTCAATATATCGACCTATCAGGATATTCGGCAGATCTGAGCGATTATGGAACAGGTAACAATATAGTTCCGGTTGATTTCACTATTGATGCCACAAACCAGAACGGAAACTTATTGGCCAATGGCGCAGTGGATATTTTCCTGGAAATGAAGAACCTTGAGTACAGCCTTTTAGAAGGTTACTTCGGACAGTTGGAGATTGACCTGCCGAGCGACGAGGTTGAATTTGCCGCTTTCGATGAAATTTTCGGCAAAGTTGGAAAGGACCAGTTTGGCCTTACAGGTGCCACCCTCAGCTTCGATATCCTGAACACCAACGGCGTGCCTATGCAGGCTCATATACAAAGGCTCGAAGCACGTAACAGGGATGGAAATAAACTGGCTATCCAAACCAACGCTAATCCGGTAAATGTTGCCGCCCCTGCCACCCCCGGAGCGTTAACAGTAACTAAACTCGATGTAACAAATGAAGATGAGGTAATTAAATTCGCCCCTTCTGTAATTGATTACAGGCTAACCGGTAAAATAAATGAAGGTGTACCTGCAGGCACTCCTAACTTCCTTACCGACAAAAGCGAAACCTCAGTAGTGGTTAATGCCAATATTCCGCTGTGGGGCTACCTGAAAGGCTTTACCCTTACCGATACTCTGGATATGGGAATTGAACTGGAAAATGACCAGGACTATATAAAAGAGGCCTCCATCAAAATTAGGATAGAAAATGGGTTTCCGCTTAACGCAAATGTGAAGATTGATTTTACAGATGCTGACTATAAAATTATTGAAACCCTGTTTACAGAAGGTGATAACTACCTGAATATCCTTCCCGGCAGCGAGGTAAATGCAGATGGTGACCTTGTAAAAGCTAAAATTTATAATGATGATATATCCATTACTGCCGAACGCTTCGAGAAGATTTTGAAAGCAGCTAAAATAATCATACGCGCCGACCTTTCCACCAGCCAGCTCGGTGACGGAACTTACCCTCATGTAAAAATTAAAGCTGACCAGACACTAAGCATTAACCTGGGTGTAAAAGCAGCAGCCAATAACCTTGTGATAAAATTAAATGAAGACAACGACGAATAATAAAATGAGAAAGATATACCTTCTGTTAATTGCAATGGTTGCAGGCAGCCTTCCTTCTCTTGCCCAGCAGGAGGCTGTACTCCACAGCATGAGAAGCCTTCCGCAGGCACAAACAACTAACCCTGCCTTTATTCCGCAGCAGCAGTTTTACCTGGGGCTACCGGGTATTTCCTCCACCTATCTGTCAATAGCCAACAGCGGTTTTAACTATAATTCTATTGTGGACCTTGGTCCTGACGGAAGACCGCAGGCATTGGATCTGGTACGGTTCCAGAATGGCCTTGCCAAAAAGAATTACATTTCAATGATTGGCCATACCGACCTGCTGAGCATGGGAATGAAGATAAATGCCCGCATGTATCTTACCTTTAACTCCACGGCAAAGCTTTACAACAGATTTATGTACCCTGAAGGGCTTACCGGCCTGATCATCAGCGGAAACGGAGCTTATTTAGGCCAGGAAGTTGCTTTTTCCCCTGCGATAGACCATATATCCTATCTTGAAAATGCTATAGGAGGTTCCTACATTATAAACAACAAACTTACCGTAGGCACGCGCTTTAAATTCTTAAAAGGCATAGGCAATATCCGCACAGAGGCATCTGACTTTACCATTGCCACTGACGCAGAAACGTACGCACTTACCCTTACAGGCAATATGCAGGTAAAAGCAGCAGGCTTTTATGATTACATAAAGGAAGACGGCGAAGATTTTGACTCTGAAACTTTCACATATTCAGACCTCAGAAACAATGGATTTGCCATGGATCTTGGAGCTACTTACAAAGTAAACACCCGCCTTGAAGTTGGATTCAGTGCCCTTAACCTGGGCAGGATCAACTGGAAAACAGGTGTAGGTGAACTTTTTATGAACGAAGTATCTGCAGAATTTAAAGGACTGGATGCGCAGGAACTTGCTAACGATGGGGATGGCCTTGGAGAATTTGCAGATGAACTGGAAGAGAAGTTTAAATTTGAAGACCGTGAGGCAGCGCCTTACCGCACCGGACTTCCCACCCAGTTTTACCTGAGTGCCCGTTACGAACTGCTACGGAACCTGCATGCAAATGGTCTGTTTTTCTCCGAGCTTTACAATGGCCGCTTTATGCCTGCATTCTCTGCAGCCTTAAACAAGGATTTTGGCCGCCGCTTAAGCACAACAGTAAGCTATACCGCATCTAACAGAAGCTACAATAATTTAGGAGCAGGCTTTGCTTTCCGCTTAACCCCTATCCAGTTTTACATGGTCAGCGATAACCTTATCAGCACCCCATTATTTTACCGCAGCGCCAAAGCCTTTAATTTTCGCTTAGGGTTTAACATGGTATTTGGCTACCGTAAAAGTGAAACCAAATTACCTTCTGCCAACTAAATCTGCTACAATTTTATGAACTTGAAATATACTCTTTACTTATGCCTGGGCCTGTTGGCTCAAACTGCTATGGCTCAGCAGGGGCAAAAAATTCAGGCGCCCCAACATTTATATGCGACTGAAAAAATGAGTGCTGCAATCAACAGCCCATACCCCGAAATAAACCCTGTTATCTCTCCCGATGGAAAAACCCTCTATTTTGTAAGAGAGAACCACCCGGAAAATACTTTCGGCACTCACCAAACCCAGGACATCTGGTTTAGTGAGCTGCAGGAAGATGGCAACTGGTCTGAAGCAGCAAGAATGCCTGATCACCTTAACAAGAACCGTTATAATGCTGTTTTTGGTGTTTTTGATGATGGCAACAGCCTGTTACTTAACGGCCGCTACAACAAAGCAGGTACAATATGGAAAAAGAGAGGCTTTTCTGTAAGCAAGAGAACTGAAACAGGATGGAGCAAGCCTTATCCGCTTAAAATAAAGAAACTTGCGCGCAAGAATAAAGGGCTTTACACTACCGCCACTATTTCCAACGACGGCAAGTACCTGGTTTATGGCTTCAGCAAGCGCTATAACAGCAAAAGGAGTAAATTGTACGTAAGCCAAATGAAGAAAGAAGGAAAATATACAAAGCCTAAGAAGATCAGGAACAAAAACCTTAACACTTCAGGCTCTGAGGATGCTCCCTTCCTTTCTGCAGATGGTAAATACCTCTACTTAACCAGTGATTTAACACGCGATCATATGATCTTTTACCTGGAGCGCCAGGATGAAAAAGGCCGCAACTGGTCTTTTCCAAAATCTGTAGGCGACTCTGTAAATACCAGGGCATGGGAGTCTTATTTCAGCACAAACCCCGCCGGAACTCATGGCTTCTTCTCCAGAAACTACAGGAAAACAGGAGCCGATATTTACCAGGTAAAACTGAAGGAAGCCAGACCATATATTTTAGTAACAGGAAAAATATTATCACCTGATGCTAAAGTACCTTTTGATTCCCTTACGCCCCTTACCTTTTACATTAATAATGAACCAACAGACTCTGTTAAATACGATGCTGCTGCAGGTTCTTATGAATTACGTCTGCCATTTGGCAGTAATTATGAGCTAAAGGCCACCGCTCCAAGCCACAGAGAAAAAACAACAATTATTGAGGGAGCAGGCCTGGTTGATTACACTGAAATGGAAAAGGACCTGTACATTTTACCTGTTCAGGTAGCAAAAGTGGAGGGCAAACTCCTTATCCGCAGCTCCAGCACTCCTATTCCTTCAGCTACCAGTCCAAAAATCCTGGTAAACGGAAAAGAGGCAGATTCTGTAATAATAGACCCTGTAACCAACCGCTACCAATTGTTTTTGCCTTACGGAAAAGATTATAAGATAGAGGTAAAGGCAAATGGCTTTGAAGCAGAAAAAGAAACTCTTGTTCTCAGCCACATAAAAGGATACGAGGAACTGACCAAGGACCTTTATGTAGACAAAGGAAAAAAAGCAGTGATCAACGGGATTGTGTATGACAAGAAAACAGGTAAGCCTTTTTCTTCAGATGTACCGCTTCGGGTTATCATTAACGACAAAATTGAAGCCGACGTTATATTTAACGAAGAATCGAGCACCTTCAGCTTAGAGCTTCCCCTAGGCACGCAATATACAATTAATGCCAAGGCAGAAGGTTACTACCCGATGATTGAAACGGTTGACCTAAGCAAAGAAAAGGAAAATGTAAAGGTATTGAAAGACCTTTACCTGGCTCCGATAGAAGTAGGACAATCTATCCGCCTGAACAATATCTTCTTCGAAACCGGTAAGGCTAATCTTAAAACAGATTCGTATCCGGAACTGGAAAGAGTCCTTACCTTTTTGAAGGAAAATCCAAAAATGAAGATTGAAATTGCCGGACATACCGACAATGTGGGCAGCGCTGCATCAAACAAAAAATTGTCCGGCGACCGGGCAAAGGCAGTGGAAACCTACCTTGTATCGAAAGGACTGGAAGATGACCGTATTACTCACAAAGGATATGGCAGCACAAAACCTGAGGCCGACAATGCCACAGAAGAAGGACGCAGCCTTAACCGCCGTGTGGAATTTACGATCCTTGAAATTGTAAAATAAAAAGCAGGAACAAGATCTGTCTCCCCTGGTTTAAAACAGGGGAGACTTTATAACTGATTAAAACCTGATATAAAATTAAAAGTCTCCCGGGTATCTATCTGTGGAGACTTTTTCTATTTTTGCCCTTATGAATCTTATACTTTTTGACCAGCCAGACATCAGAGAACAGCTGTTACCCCTGACTTTTACAAGGCCCATAGCTGCCTTGCGTGTAGGTATTTTAACCATAGCAGAAAAATGGAAAAAGTATTTCCCCGATTCTCATGTAAGCTTCCTGACAGAGCCTTACCTGCGCAAAAAATTCCCGATGCAAAGAGGAAACTCCAATTTACTGGTAAACGGAGCGCTATGCCCGAATCCGGAGGTACTGGAGGCCATTAAAGCCCTGGGCGAAGGAGAAAGTCTTATTAAAGATAATATACTGATTGCCTGCCGCTGCTCAAAAACAGGCATAGAGGAGTTCGAACAGGCTCCCGAAGCGTTCCGCAAAAACAGCACCGCTTTCAGGGGAGCATTCTTTACACTTATAGACCAGGTCTGGCTGATTTTCAGCCAGAATGGTGCAGAAATAAAAGCAGACTTTGATCTCCTGACCCGCAACCGGAAAACAGCAGGCATTAACGATGCGCATACCCGCACTTATAACGAAGACCAGATCTTTGTGGAAGAGGGAGCAAAAATTAAAGCGGCTATCCTGAATGCCGAGGACGGACCTATTTATATTGGGAAGAATGCCCGCGTGCATGAAGGTGCTTTTATCAAAGGTCCTTTTGCGCTATGCGAAGGCTCTCATGTAAATCCGGGTGCTAAAATGCGCGGCGACTCCACCATTGGCCCGCACAGTAAAGTAGGCGGAGAGATCAGCAACTCAGTAATTACCGGCTATTCCAATAAAGGGCACGAAGGCTTTTTAGGAAACAGCGTATTGGGAGAATGGTGCAATATTGGTGCCGACAGTAATAATTCCAACCTTAAGAATAATTATGCAGATGTAAAGCTCTGGAATTACAAAAAAGGCGGATTTATAAACACCGGGCTCCAGTTCTGCGGCCTTATAATGGGCGACCATAGTAAATGCGGCATTAATACCATGTTCAATACAGGTACAGTGGCTGGTGTATCGGCAAATATTTTCGGAGCCGGTTTTCCACGCCAGTTTATACCAAGCTACTCATGGGGCGGGGCTGCCGGCCTTACCACCTACAAACTGGATAAAGTGTACGAAACAGCTGAGCGTGTAATGGAGCGCCGGCATATTAACCTCGACGACACTGAGAAAGAAATTTTACAGCATGTATTTGAGCAAACTGCCCGGTACCGGGTGTGGGAAAAAAGTTAATGCGAAAGCAGGTGCTGATGTTGCCGGCAGGTAATTTGCTGATTAGAAAATGATTGAATCCGGAAATGGATATTAAAAGTTGAAAGCCGGAAATCAGGTCTCCCGGTTTCCGGCTTCTTTTATTGTATATTTACTAACTCTGCTTTTTAAAGCATTCTTAATTACAGGATTAAATGCGCTTTGCCGATATTACAGGGCTGGAAGATGTAAAAACCAACCTCATCAATTCAGTTAAAAACAACCACCTGGCACATGCACAGCTATTCTTTGGCCCCGAAGGAAGCGGGAGCCTTGCTATGGCCCTGGCATTTGCCACTTACCTGAATTGCACCAACCGGCAGGCTGCCCCGGGAGAAATGGAAGATGCCTGTGGCAAGTGCCCCAGCTGCCAGAAAATGGCTAAATACATTCATCCTGACATGCACTATGTTTTTCCTGTAAGTGCCACCAAAAATATCAGCGGGAAAGATGTAATCAGCAACAGCTATCTTCCCGACTGGCGCACCTTCCTGCAGAAAAATCCTTATGCAAACCTCAGCCAGTGGATGCAGCACTATGGAGGAGAGGATAAGCAGGCCAACATAAGCAAGGAAGAAAGCCGCCATATTCTGCGCAACCTGTCCCTTAAGGCTTTTGAAGGCAATTATAAAATTATGCTCATCTGGCTCCCGGAGTACATGCACGTTTCTGCAGCCAACGGCATACTTAAAATTCTGGAGGAACCACCAGCAAAAACAGTTTTTCTGCTGGTAAGCTCCGATGTGGAAAAACTGCTTACCACCATTCTGTCGCGCACCCAGATATTTAAAATCCGGGCATTTACAGATGAGGAGGTAGCCCGTTACCTTACTACCCGAATGGAGCTGCCTCCTGAAAAAGCAGAACAGCTTGCCCGCCTGTCGAACGGCAGCCTTGCTGCCGCAATCAACGGCACAGAGGAGGTTAAAAACGACAGCCATGGCATTTACAGCCAGTGGATGCGCTTTTGCTATGACAGGAACTTCAGCCAGCTTATTCAAATGGCCGACGACTTCCACCAGTTTAGTAAAGATGCACAAAAAGCCCTGCTGCTGTATGGACTTAACATTTTGCGGGAAACCCTCGTTTACCCTTATACAAGTGAAGAGAACGTTAAACTCCGGGGCGATGAGCGGCTTTTCGTTGAGCGTTTCAGCAAAGTAATGCAGTGGAACAAGGTACAACTGATCTCAGAAAAGCTCAACGAAGCCTTATACCACCTTGAACGGAATGCCAGCCCTAAAATAATGTTTCTGGATTTATCGCTGCAAATTGCAGGAATTATCAGGTCATAATTTTTTAATGTAAAACTTTACTACAGGTTAAATTTTTCAACCAATATTGCGGACTGAATGAAGAGTAAAAAGCCGCTGCAGATCATAGGCAGATCAGACATTATTGACATGCCTGAATTGGGGCTGCACAACGTAGATGCAAAAACAGATACAGGAGCCTATACATCTTCTATTCACTGCTCCCGTATAAAAAAAAAGAAAGAAAGTGATGGAACGGAAGTTATAACCTTTACAATTCCCGGCTCCAAGCTGCACGAAAAGGGACTACACCATTTTAAAGTACCCGAATTTGAAGAAAAGAACATCCGGAGCTCAAATGGACAAATTCAGAAACGGTATGTAATTAAAACCCAGATCATCATTTTTGGCAGGAAAATAAGAGCAGAGTTCTCACTGGCCGACCGGAGCAGCATGAAGTTCCCTGTTTTACTGGGCCGGAAATTATTACAGAACCGTTTTATTGTGGATGTAACCCAAAAAGATCTTTCTTATTCAGAAAAGAAAAGAAAAAGAACTGAACTGACAGAAAAAAAGTAAACCAAAAGCCGGAAGTAAAAAGTAAAAGAATTAATCGTTGCTTTTTATCATCAGTTCCTCATAAATACTTGTTGTAAACTTCTGTAAAAAAATCGCCCTTGGGTTAAATACATACCTGAGCGTCTCCTGAAAATCCAATAAAAAAGATTTTTTGAGGTAGCTGATACCAGGCAATTAAAGTAAAATATCAATCGGATGAAAATAGCTATATTATCACGAAACGCAAATTTATATTCCACGCGCCGCCTTGCCGAAGCTGCGGAAAAGCGTGGTCATAAAGTACAGGTACTTGATCACTTAAAATGTGATATCATTATAGAGCAAAACAATCCTCTTATTTATTATAAAGGCGAGAAGATTACAGATATTGACGCCATTATTCCGCGCGTTGGAGCATCCGTAACATTTTATGGATCGGCAGTGGTGCGCCAGTTCGAAATGATGAACGTTTTTACCACCACCAATTCGCAGGCAATAGTAAGGTCGCGCGACAAACTGCGCAGCCTTCAGCTCCTTGCCCGCGCAGGTGTCGGCCTGCCCAAAACCGCCTTTACCAACTACAGCAAAGAAGAAAAAAACCTGGTGGAAGTAGTAGGCGGCGCTCCTCTTGTAATTAAATTACTGGAAGGCACCCAGGGCCTGGGCGTTGTGCTGGCAGAAACAAAAAAAGCAGCCCAGTCGGTAATTGAGGCCTTTCATAACCTGAAAGCCCGCGTAATTGTACAGGAATTTATTAAGGAAGCAAAAGCTGCCGACATCCGTGCCTTTGTGGTAAACGGCGAAGTGGTTGGCGCTATGAAACGCCAGGGCAAAGAAGGAGAATTCCGCTCCAATCTCCACAGGGGCGGCTCAGCTACAGTAGTAAAACTCAGCAGGGCCGAAAAATCTGCCGCCTTAAAGGCTACAGAGGCCATGGGACTGCACATAGCCGGAGTCGACATGCTCCAGTCAAGCCGCGGCCCGCTTATTCTGGAGGTAAACTCCTCTCCCGGGCTTGAAGGCATTGAAAAAGCAACAGATATAGATGTAGCCGACAGGATTATTGAATTTGTAGAAACCAGACAGCCAAAAGCAAAAGTTACCCGCAAAAAAGTAACACATTAGAAACCGGTATATTCGAATACCTTACCTTTGCAAAAAAAAGAGCCCATGAAAATAAGGATAGGAACCCGTGGCAGTCAGCTGGCCCTGTGGCAGGCAAACCATGTTGCTGACCTCCTTCACCAGCAAGGAATAGAAACAGAAATAATTACCATCGATACTAAAGGAGATAAAATTCAGGAGGTATCTATAGCCAAAATTGGCAGCAAAGGAGTATTTACCGAAGAGATTGAGGATCAGTTACTGCAAGGTACCATCGATATAGCCGTACATAGTGCAAAAGACATGCAGTCGGAAATACCTGCGTATTTTGAATTGATAGCTTTTACGGAACGTGAACAGGTAAACGATGTGGTGGTTAGCCATAACCCGAACTTCCGCCTTGAAGAAGGAGGCACTAACCCCATCAGGCTTGGCACCTCTTCCACCCGCCGTGTAGCCACACTACGGAAATATTATCCGCAGGTGGAAACAGTATCTGTAAGAGGCAACCTGCAAACCCGCATCCGTAAAATGGAAGAGGGCGTATGCGATGCTCTTCTGCTGGCTTTTGCCGGAGTACACCGCATGGGTTATGATAACATGATTGTGCAAACCCTTTCGCTGGAACAGTTTACACCTGCTGTGGGCCAGGGAAGTGTGGCCATTGAAGTGAGCAGGGAACTGCCTGCTGATAAAAAGGAAGCTGTCCGTAATTGCATCAACCACCCCGAAACTGAAACCCGCCTGCTGGCCGAGCGCGCTTTCCTGCGCAAGCTCCAGGGAGGATGCAGCGTACCTGTGTATGCACTTGCCACTCTCCTTAATAAAGAGGAACTGGAAATTAAAGGAGGAGTGATTGCGCTTGATGGCAAAACGCGCATACATATTGTAGAAAAAGGTCACCCTTCTGCCGCAGAAACTATTGGAAACCTTTTGGCAGAAAAAGTAATTGCCGCCGGCGGTGCCAGAATACTGAAAGAAATTAAGGGAGAACAGGGAGTGTAAAAATTTAACCTGATTCCATCACTTTTTCATTCTATCATTTTCTTATTTGGAGGCTATTGAAGATTTTATCCGGAGAGCATGGCCGGAGTGGCAGGACGTGCTGCTCTTTACACCCCTTGCACTGGTTGTAAGCTTTGCAGCAAGCCGGTTCGCTGGCTGGCTGAAGGCTGCTAAAAAGTGGAAAACACCTTATACCCGAAAAGTTTTTCATTTTATTATCTTCACTACCGCAAGCGTTCTCCAGATTACTGCCGGCCTGCCTGCTGTTATTATTTTAGGAGTGGTTACCAGCCTTTTTGTGCTGGCCGCTGTTTACCAGGGCGAACAGTCCTCGTTTTACATGGCCCTTGCCCGCCCCAACGATGCACCTCAGCAGAAGCTTTTTATTCTTGTTCCGCTTATTACCACGGCCCTGGGTGGTGTGCTTTCCAACTTGTTCTTTGGCGCTTTTGCAAGTATAGGTTACCTGGTAGGAGGCTGGGGCGATGCGGTTGGAGAACCTGTTGGCACCCGCTGGGGAAAGCACCGCTACAAAGTACTCTCGCTGGCCGGAGTACCTGCCACCCGCAGCCTGGAAGGCTCAGCAGCTGTTTTCCTGGTGGGCTGGCTTGTAGCCTCCGCCGGCCTTGCCGCATTTGGCGCCAGTCCCCGTGAGGTACTATTAATCGGCTTATCCTGTGGAGCGGGCGGCATGATGGTGGAAGCTGTAAGCAGCCATGGCCTTGATAATTTAACCATACAGGTAGCCGCTTCGGGCATAGCGTATTACCTGTTAGCCTAGCCTGATATTAAGACAGCTTTGCTGGTAAATTTTAAAAAACATTTAATTTTGTTCCTGAACCATTTGCAGGAATCCCTGCAAAAAAGAGACTGACATTTTTAAGGTTACAATAAATATGAATTCACGAACCCTTTTATTTTTCCTCCTGGTAATCAGCACCTGGCTGGGAAGCTGTGCCGCAGAAAAAGACTACCTTGTCACAATTCGCACCAAATTTGGCGATATGAAGGTAGTGCTATACGATGCCACCCCTCTGCATAAAGAAAACTTTATTAAACTGGCCCAAAGCGGAGCTTATGACAGCACCACCTTCCACCGTGTAATAAAAGATTTTATGGTACAGGGTGGAGATGTAAATGCGAAAGAAGAGGCGAACCCTATCAATTATACCATCCCTGCCGAGTTCAACGATACGCTTATTCACGAAAAAGGTGTTCTTTCCGCTGCCCGCATGCCCGACCAGGTAAACCCTGAAAAGGAAAGCAGCGGCAGCCAGTTTTACATTGTGCATGGCCGTACGTTTACTGAAGAAGAAATAAATGCAATGGTGTATAACCAGAAGTTATCTGTTATGCAGTCGTTATTTATGCGGCTCCTGGAAAAGCCTGAGTATTCCGGCCTCAGACAGGAAATGATTGAACTGCAGAGAAGCGGCAATTATGCACAGATGCAGGAAAAAATTATGAACTCCGAGGAGCTGATTGAAAAGGAATTTGGAAATATCCCTGACCTTGAATTTAACGAACAGCAAATAAAGGCATATTCCACCAAAGGAGGGGCTCCTCACCTCGACCGCGGATACACTGTTTTTGGCAGAGTAGTGGAAGGTTTGCCGGTTATTGACTCCATTGCCAATGTAGTTACAGGAGCCGGCGACAGGCCCGAGCAGGATGTGTACATGACCATGGAGGTGGAAGAAGTAAAGAAAAAAGAGCTTAGTAAGAAATACGGATTGTATTATCCGGAAACTGAAAAATAAGATTTTTTAAACGATGAAGATCTTAATTACGGGTGCAAACGGCCTTTTGGGCCAGAAGTTAGCAGGCATGCTTCAGCATGAGGAGGGTATTGAAACCCTGGCCACCTCCAGGGGCGAAAAGAAGTTCATCAGTGCTATCAGTTATAAAAGCATGGATATTGAGGATAAGGATCAGGTAAATGAGGTAATTAACAGATTCAGGCCGGATACCATTATCCACACTGCTGCAATGACCAATGCCGATACCTGCGAGGAGGAAAAGGAAAATTGCTGGAAAACCAATGTTACTGCTGTGGAACATCTTGTAGCGGCAGCCGAAGCAAATAAGTCCTTTTTTATATACCTGAGCACCGATTTCGTTTTTAGCGGCGAAGCAGGACCCTACAGCGAAGAAGATGAAACAGGGCCGGTAAACTACTATGGAAAGAGTAAGGCTGCCGCAGAGGAGATAGTAAAGAATTGCAAAACCTCATGGGCAATTATAAGAACTGTACTTGTATACGGTATTAATCCTTCCCTCAGCCGCTCTAACATTATTTTGTGGGTAAAAAACAGCCTTGAGAACAGCCGGGATATTCAGGTGGTTGATGACCAGGTACGATCCCCCACTCTGGCAGAAGATCTTGCAGCTGGTTGCCTGCTGGTTGCCAAAAAGAAAGCCGGAGGCATCTGGCATATATCAGGAAAGGATATACTCACCCCCTATGAGATGGCTATTAAAACCGCCGGCTTTTTCGGACTCGACAAAAGCTTTATCCACAGAACAGACAGCAGCCGATTTACTCAACCCGCTAAAAGACCACCCAAAACCGGATTTATTATAAAAAAAGCAGAAGAAGAGCTGGGTTATAAACCTCATTCTTTTGAGGAAGGAATAGCCATTCTTGCAGCGCAAATAAAGGGCTAAAAGCTTTTTGAAAGCTGGTTTATAAAGCTTTTACAGGATAAATTGCTTATTTTAGCAATATTCCAGTTTTTTAAACCTCTGTTCATGAAGAAATTCACATGCCTGCTTCCTGTATTTTTATGTTCAAATTCTCTGACAGGATACGCACAGGAAGCAGCCGGTAAAAGTATTGATGACCGTATAAATGAATTTGTAGCACCTGCCACGGAACTGGTTTCAGGGATAATATTTAAGGAAATCCCCTTTTCAGATTCCGTTGCTATTCCTTTTATTCTGATATGGCTTATCTCCGGAGCTATTATCCTCACCATTTATCTTAAGTTTATAAATTTCCGCGGGTTCAGGCATGCCGTCAACATTATTAAGGGAAAATACACCGAAGATGATGACCCCGGGCAGGTTACCCACTTCCAGGCCCTCACCGCTGCCCTTTCCGGCACTGTTGGCCTGGGCAATATTGCCGGTGTAGCTATTGCAGTAGCCGTGGGTGGCCCCGGCGCCACCTTCTGGATGATTATTGCAGGCTTATTCGGAATGGCCTCCAAGTTTACAGAATGTTCCCTGGCTGTCCGCTACCGCACTATAGAAGAAGATGGCACCGTCAATGGCGGCCCCATGTACTACCTGAGCCGCGGCCTTAAAGAAAAAGGGTTTGGCGCGTTTGGCAAAGTACTGGCAGTACTGTTTAGTATACTGTGCGTTGGCGGCTCTTTTGGTGGCGGTAACATGTTCCAGGTAAACCAGGCGGCTGCGCAGTTTATCAGCCTTCCGGGCATCAACGACAGCTTTCTGGCTGATAACAACTGGATTTTCGGTCTTGCAATGGCTGCACTGGTAGCCATTGTAATCCTGGGCGGCATAACAAGTATTGTAAAAGTAACTGAAAAGGTTGTTCCTTTTATGTGCGGGATGTATATATTGGGAGCCCTGGTTGTACTGGGGGTACATTTCAGGCAAATACCGGAAGCCTTCTATGCCATCTACGATGGTGCCCTTAACGGTTTGGCAATGGCTGGCGGTGTGGTGGGAGCCATGATCCAGGGGGTGCGGAGAGCAGCCTTTTCCAATGAGGCCGGCGTAGGTTCCGCGGCAATTGCTCACTCCACTGTTAAAACAAAAATTCCTGTAACGGAAGGTTTTGTCGCCTCACTGGAGCCATTTATCGATACGGTAGTGGTCTGTACCATGACCTCCCTGGTAATTATTATTTCCGGCGCTTATACAGAGGCAGGGAGCAACGATGGTATTGCTTTAACTTCTGCCGCTTTTGCCACTGTTATCGGCTGGTTTCCTATCCTCCTTTCCGTGGCAGTAATCCTGTTTGCGTTCTCTACAATGATCTCCTGGTCCTACTATGGCCTGAAAGCCTGGACTTACCTTTTTGGCACGAAGAAATCAACTGAAAATATCTACAAAGCTATTTTCTGTATTTTCATAGTAATAGGCTCCGCATTAAACCTATCTGCTATAACTGATTTCTCCGATGCCATGATCCTGGCAATGAGCTTTCCGAATATACTGGGCCTGTACTTTCTGGCTCCCCTGGTAAAAGAAGAGCTGAATGTATTTCTGAACAGAGTAAGGAATGACCGCCCTCCGGTTTCGGCAAGGCAGGCAGCCAGGGAAAGAGCTAAAAAGTAGAAAGTTTCCGCCACCAGGCTGGCTATATGTGCTGAAGCTTAAGCCGCAGAGCAGATATGGAATAAGCTTAAAAGAAAGCTTATTTCCCTCTAAAAAAGGAGAAGCAGCAGCACAAAGCAAATAACGGAAATTCCCGTTAAAATTAATCCCAACAAGGGAGTACCCTCTTTAAGCTGTGCCTGACCGGGAAAATACGGATCGTAAAGGATTTTAACGCTGGAAAGAGCTCCATTCTTTTGGATTTTTTTAATGTTGGTTGCCAGCAAATAGGTTTTACCATCTACTATATAAGAAATTACTGCTGCAGACCCCCTTTCTTCGCCTGCCTCCTCCAATTGCCTTTCCTCATCAGGATTGCACATCAGGTAGTCTGTTACCTCCCCCTCTGTCTCAACAAGAGTGGAATATTTGGCGAGGCTCATAAAAGAAATCGCTGCCCCTGTAATGAAGAGAATGGTAATAAATAATAAAAGGAGTAAAAACATAAAGAAGTAAAATAGCTTGTTACCGGCTCTCAACCACTACTTCAACCTTTAATATATCCACAATGCAGCATAAAAGAAAGAGATAAAATGTTTTTCTTAACTCAGCTGCCTTACCTTTATATCCCCCGGATTAAAACAAACAAGGCCGCAGAAGCTATAATCCTCTGTGGCCTTGTCTGAATAGCGGTATTACCCCTTCTGTATCTTCTGCCAGCCTCAGTAACTGATATCAGTCTTTCAATAATTCCATAATCGGCTCACCGTTGGCTCCGTTAGGCAGGCCAATCCGCAATAAAAAGGACAGGGTGGGTGCAATATCAGTAATATGTTGCCTCTTAACTGATTCTCCTGCTTTAATTCCCCAGCCATACCAGAGCAAGGGCACGTGGGTATCGTAATTATAAGATGAGCCATGAGTGGTTCCATAATTCGCGTAATCCATCCAGCCAGGGTCAAGCACCAGAAACACATCGCCCGAACGCTTATAATAATAGCCCTTCTGAAGCATCTGAGCCACCCCTTCTGTAAATCCCTGCTCCTGTAAATCTTTTGCAGTATATACTGATGCCACCCCTGACAAGTCTCTGAGATAAGCAGCGAGCGACTCCTGCACATCGGCCAGCTTTAACTTTTTATCCCTGATAAGCTTGTGGTTAAGGTAATACTGAAGGTTAGTGGCTGATTCAATCAAGCCATCCACCCCAAAAGTACTCTTCAGGTAAGCCGACACTTCATTGAGTCCTCCCTTCTGGCTAAAGTATCCGGCAGGCACATTTTTATCGGCCAGGTACTGTGGCACCTCCGCTGCAGCGTGATCAGCCGTTACAAACACCACATACTCTCCTCTGCCAACTTCAGCATCCAGGTACCGCAGCAATTCTTCAATATCCCTGTCCAGGCGGATGTACATATCCTGAACCTCCACAGACCTGGGGCCAAAGCTATGGCCAAGAATGTCGGTGGAGGAATAGCTGATCGCCAAAAGATCAGGCACTTCGTCTGCCCCCATCTGCTCCCCTTCAATTGCTGCCTTTGCCAGTTCAGTTACTATGGTATTAGCAAAAGGGGTGTAAGTCAGTAAATCGTAATTTCCGTTTGCGTTCCTGAGTTCAGCCAGGTTGTATGGAAAAGTGGGCCTTTCTTTGCCACGGATAATTCTCTCGTAAGGAGTATCATCAGGGTTGTCATACTCATTAAGTGCCAGAAGTGGGCTCCAGGTACTGTCCATATACTGCTGCGGAAGGCGACGATCATTAAAATCCACAACCCAGCCGGGGAGCTCTTCCACAAAATAAGTACTGGAAATGAATTTACCGTACTTTTTATCGAACCAATAGGCGCCATCGGGCATATGGCCTGCAGGAAAAGCCGCTCCCCTGTCTTTTACAGCCAGCCCCACCACTTTGGCCTGCTGATTGGTGGCAAGCTTCAGTTCATCAGAAATATTAGTGCTCAGCAGGTTCCGGGATGACATGCTCCCGTCGCCGGAGTTACTGCCCACTGCTTCTGCCAGGCTGTCTTCCGCACAGTATACGCTGCGCCCAAGCTCCCTGCTATACCAGCCGTTTCCCACCACGCCATGGATGGCAGGAGTGGTACCCGAATATACAGAAGCATGGCCGGGGCCTGTAACGGTGGGCACGTAATTATAGTGAGTATTCCTGTTGGTAAAGCCCTCCCTCATTATTCTTTTAAAGCCTCCCTCACCAAACTGAGTACTGTAGCGGGCCAGGTAATCGGGCCGGAACTGATCTATTACAATTCCTACCACCAGCTTAGGTTGTGCAATTACTCCGGAATTGGGGGCCTCCGTTTCATTATTATCATCAGCAGCACCCACAGCTGCAGTTTGCCGGGGATGACAGGCAGCCATAAGCAGGCAGGCGGTCAAAAAAAGACAGGGTAGTTTTCTCATAAATCAACAATAGTATTCCAGCTCATAAATTAAGTAGCTGCAAAAATAGAAAGGCTGCCAACAGACAGCCTTTCGGTAATATTAAGGTTAAGTTATTTTTTTTGAGGAATAGCAATGCGATAATCCGCTTTTACATTTCCTTTACTGATGTTAGTAAGCTTGCTCTTCAGCAGCCTTCGTTTAAGGCCTGTTAAATGATCGGTAAACAATACACCTTCTATATGATCATACTCATGCTGAATAATACGGGCGGCAAGGCCTTCGTATTCTTCCTCATGCTCATTCCAGTCTTCGTCGAAATACCGGATGTGTAATTTTTCCGGCCTGAAAACCTCGGCACGGATACCGGGAATGCTCAGGCAACCTTCTTCAAAAGACCACTCATCGCCTTCTTCGTCAAAGATTTCGGGATTAATAAATACTTTTTTAAATCCTTTAAGATTTTCTTCATCCATTGGCTCTCCATCCACCACAAAAATGCGGAGGCTTTTGCCAATCTGAGGACCTGCAAGCCCTACACCACTGGCATTGTACATGGTTTCAAACATGTCTTCGGCCAGTTGTTTTACATCAATACTGCCTTTTTCAATATCTTCGGCCGGCTTTTTCAGTACCGGGTCGCCATAAACCACAATTGGATAAATCATAAACGGGAGCTTCTTTCTAAAAATGACTGTAAAATAATAGTGGCACTCAGCTTATCAATATTTGCCTTATTTTGCCTGTCCTTCTTTTTTACGCCTCCGGCTATCATAGCACTCATAGCCATTTGCGACGTAAAACGTTCGTCCTGCAAATGTATGGAAATATCCGGAAAATTCTTTCTTAGTATGGTCACACATCCTTTGGCCATTTGGGTGGCATTGGTATCGGTATTATCCAGTTTCTTAGGCATACCTACCACAAATGCTTCAACAGCTTCTTTTTCGATGTATTTCTTTATATAATCAACAAGGTCCTTGCTGTGCACAGTATCAAGCGGAGAGGCAATTAATTGAAGGGGATCAGTTACAGCCAGGCCAACTCTTTTGGCGCCATAGTCAATGGCCAAAATCCGGGGCATGAAATTAATTTAAGTTTACTTTGTTGCGCAAAATCTTTTTTACTTCCTTTTCTATCATCAGTGCTTTAGGAAAAAGGATTTCGTTTTCAATTTTAGCGTGTGTAATAAGGTTCTCCTCGAAAGACTGCAGCTCTTTATAAACTACCTTTACCAGCAGGCTTGTTTTTTCTGTTGTCTGGTAATCGTTGGTAATATTCCTTATCCCCGCCATTTCGTCATCATGCACATCGTGCTCAACAGCAAAGTGCTCCACCGAATGGTTTTCCATCATATAAAACAGCTTTCCCGGATGGAAGTTGCCATTCAGGGCATTATTAAGCTGGAGAATGTAAGAGAAAAGGGTGTCCTCTTCCTCGAAAATATGATGGATAAAATCTTCAATAAATAAGGGGAAGACAAACTTAAGATCTTCGGCTGGAGGGCAGGTAGAAGCCTCCTTCGTACTAAGGCTATGAATAAGCTTGGCAATATAAGGGAGCTTATGCTTTACAAAAAGAAAGTGTGAGTGCTTAAGGTATTCTATAATAACTTCGACAGGCAGGCTGTTCAGGTTTGGGACATCTCCCTGGCGGGTAGCCGTTTCAAGACTGTTTATCACACTCTGCATACTCAGGCCCCGCTCACGGCATACCTCTTCCAGTGTATGTTCAGAATAGTCGTAAAATTCTATTCCAAAGTAATACAGCACCGAGGCAAACACATAGTTCTTCTCAATCAGCTCCGTTATCTTAAACTTTTTATACTCCACTTTCTCACGCTGTTAAGATTACAAATATACAAAAACGTACTTAAAAATATTGTAAACCAAAAGCAAAATGGTGTTTTTCTTTTACAGGAACTAATCCTGATGTACTATAAAAGTTTAATTCTGTTTTTATTGCAATAACAGATATTATAACTTTAGTGCAGGAGCCTGCTAAAAGCAATCAATAAATAAAATTTGCACGATCTTTGTTTAATATTAAAAACGTAAAATTTATTTTTATCGTTAGCATATATAAATAAGCCGAACTACCCATTCCCGGTACTGAATTTCAAATACCTGTAAATCAAAAAAATTAACTGTGGCCGAATACAAAAACTCAAAATATTCTATCCGGATGCCCTTCCTTGTTTCTTTAGGAATTGCAGCGGGCATTTTACTTGGCGCAGCCATGAGCAGTGGCAGCAATACACGCAATTCATATTCCGCTATTCTTAAGTTTCGCGACATTGTTTCTCATATTGAGAGAAGCTATGTTGATGAGGTGGATACCGATAAACTTGTGGAAGGAGCCATTAACCAGATGCTGGATAAACTGGACCCACATTCAGTATATATTCCTAAGGAAGACCTGGCAATAAGCAAATCGCAACTGGAGGGCCAGTTCGAAGGGATTGGCGTGGAATTTAACCTGATGAAGGACACCATTTACGTGGTGGCTCCTTTAAGTGGCGGCCCCTCAGAAACTGCCGGTTTAAAACCAGGCGACAAAATTATTAAAGTGGACGGCAAAACAATTGCCGGCACCGGCCTTACCAATAAAGATGTGTTTACCCTGCTCCGTGGCCCTAAGGGAAGCAAAGTTGAACTGGGAGTTAAACGCCGTGGAGAAGAAGAACTGGTAAGCTATACAGTAGTACGGGATAAAATCCCTCAGCACTCTGTGGCTGTAAACTATATGGTAAATGATGAAATCGGGTATATTAAAGTTACCCGCTTCTCAGCCACCACCTACGATGAATTTAAACAGGCCATGAGTGAGCTGCAGAACAAAGGCATGAAAAAGCTCATCCTTGACCTGCAGGATAACCCGGGTGGTTATATGGACCGCGCCATTAACATGGCCGATGAGTTTATAAGCGGCAACAAACTGATTGTATATACCGATGGCAAACAGTCGCGCTACGACAGCCAGTCGCGTGCGCAAAGGAAAGGGATGTTCGAGGAGCAGCCGGTTATTGTACTGGTAAATGAAGGAAGCGCTTCTGCCTCTGAAATTGTAGCAGGTGCCCTGCAGGATAATGACCGCGCCCTTATTGTCGGACGCCGCAGCTTTGGCAAAGGTCTGGTTCAGATGCCAATTGACCTGGCCGATGGCTCACAGCTTCGCCTTACCATCTCACGCTACTATACACCAAGCGGGCGCTCCATACAAAAATCTTATGATCCTGATACTGATTACCGGAACGACCTTAATGCCCGTTTTGAGCATGGAGAGTATTTCAGTGCAGACAGCATTAAGTTTAACGACACCCTGCGCTACGAAACCAGAAACGGACGAGTTGTATATGGAGGAGGAGGGATTATGCCCGATTTCTTTGTGCCTTTTGACACTACCCAAAATTCATTGTATATGAATAAGCTGTTCCTTAATAATATAATGGGAGAATATACCCTTAATTATACCGAAGACAACCGCAAAAAGCTTGAGAAAATGGGTTTTGAACAGTTTAAGAACTCTTTTACTGTAACGGACCAGATGTTAAAGGAAATGGTTGCTTTAGGAAAACAGCAGAATGTAAAGTTCGATGAGAAGGGATATAATAAATCCAAAGAGCTGCTTCGGGTTCATATGAAAGCACTTATAGCAAGGAGCATCTGGAGCAACAAAGGATATTACCCGATATTTAACCAGACAAATGAAGTATTCCAGAGAGCTTTGGAGTTATTCGACGAAGCTGCTGAGCTTGCCAGCAACGGGTAAGCCCTCTTAAATACTACCCGGCAGATAAAAAGCAAAAAAGCAAGAGGCTGTTCCCCAATGGAACAGCCTCTTGCTTTTTAAATGACTATCTATATTCTCTATCCTTTATTCCTATGCATCAGACATTTATCAAAAATTGCGGCAGGTATTACCCCATACCGTAGTCCGCAGAGCATCCTTATTTAAGGAAAACCCTGGCTTAAGCCCGGAAGCCGTTGCTGATACAGCAACAACAGGCATAATAGCTACATATTATACCTGCGTACTTTTATTTTATCCTCAGCATAAAGAAAATCAGGACTAAGGCTTAGTAATTCCGCTCTTTTTTATAGGCGAATATCTTCCATTTTCCGCTACCTGGCTCCGCTTCCCGTACCGGCTCCCTGTTAGTAGTGGTGGTTTTAAAGATAAATTTCCTTTCTTTAGGCTTTACAGCCTCTTCTCTGCTCCGGAGGCTACGCACGCGCCTGATGCTTTCCGGCTCAGGAAGCTTTTTAGCTTTTCGGCTAACCACTACAGGCTGCCTGTCTTTTTTCGTGGAATGACCGGATTGGTTATTCCGGCGGTTTTTAACGATACCGAAGGTAGTAATTGCAGCAAGAATTCCTGCGGCAGCCCCGGCAATAATTTTTGGCAAAGGATCATTTGCCGGAGGGGGCAGGCTCACTACACCTGTTTCATTAAAATGAGGAGGAGTATCTACATAACGGCCTTCTTTCGGAGGCAGAAATCTATCAGCAAAATCGATCAGGTCGAGATCAAGCCCCTGGTAATAAAGAGGCTCTCCGTGGCCGGCAGCCAATATGGCCGGACGCAAAGAAGCCAGCTTATCAATAGATTTTAAAGAAGCTACCCAATCAGGAGTAAAATATTCAGGTGGGCCGTTCAGTACCGGCTTACCGGACATCATGTCTCCCATATTTCTCATATTTAAAGTAGTAAGTGCATCGCCTGCTACCAGAACGGCGTCACTGTCCCTGAAAAGAGAAATATGCCCCGGAGTATGGCCGGGGGTGTGCAGCCATTTCCAGTCTTTTAATCCCGGCACACTGCCATCTTCAGGCAACATATGAATGCGTTCAGAAATATTTACAGGTTTGTTGGTATAGAAACGGCTCAGCTGGCCGCCAAAACCTCCTACAGTGGGGTCTGCAGGCGGGTATTCCGACTGCCCTGTCAGGTAAGGGATTTCCATGGGGTGAGCGTAAACCGGAACATCCCAGTAGCGCGATACCTCTTCCACTGTTCCGGCATGGTCGAAATGTCCGTGGGTAAGCACTATTGCTGCAGGGCGGGCCTGAACACCAAAAAGGTCATCAACTGCCTTTTTAATTTGTTCTGCTGAAAAAGGCATGCCTGTATCAACTAATATCCATGAACCTCCCGGTTCGCCCAGAATGTAGGCATTTACATAGGCGGTGTTGATCCGGTACACACCAGTTGTTACTTTTCCGGGTGCAGAACCCGGAAATATCTTTTGCATTATTGAAGCCATAAAAATAACATTTTCGTCAGGTTGTCCTATTAGTAATTAATTTCCTCCGTTTTTGTTGGGTAAGTTGCTGACTTTTATATGTTTTTAATAAAAATCCAGAACATTCATCTTTCCTATACTACAGCTTATAAAAAGAAATGGCATTACCTCCAAAAAGGAGCTCCTGTTCATGAGCCGTATAAGAGGAAAAATAATCCTTAACAATTTTCAGGATAGAATAACAGATATAAAAAAATAAAATTTGTTGCTCTTAGAGGCGACACCTTAATCTAATTCCACTATAGCTTTAATTACTCCATTGGCAGGATCCAACCAACTTTTAAACTCATCTTTTACCTGTCCAAACAAAACCCGGTGTGTAATATAAGTTGTAGGGTCTACCTTTCCGCCTTTCATGGCGCTTACCACGTGCTCAAAATCCTGCCGGGTAGCATTGCGGCTACTCATTAAAGTTGCTTCCCTCTTATGAAACTCAGGATGACTCACCACCAGATCGCCTTTTTGTAAACCTACCAGCACATAGCGGGCCCCATGAGCCATATAGTAAAATGCATTATTGATGGCCTTTTGGTTTCCCGTAGCATCTATTACCACTGTTGGCATATCTCCATTAGTAATTTCTTTTAATCTTTGCGCCACATCTTCCGTCATTGCATTAACAGTAAAAGGCACCTCAAGCTTATCCTTACAAAAGGAGAGCCTGGTTTCATTAACATCTAATGCAATTACCTTAGCTCCTGCAATACGGGCAAATTCCATGATACCCAAACCAATGGGACCTGCACCAGTAACCAAAACAAATTCCCCTGGCTGTACATTCGCCCTCCTGACACCGTGCGCACCAATGGCGAGTGGTTCCACTAAAGCAAGTGCATCATAGCTCAGCCCTTCTCCGTGCACTAACGAGGATGAAGGAACTGAAAGGTATTCCACCATTCCTCCATCAACATGTACTCCACACACATTAATATTACTGCAGCAGTTTGGCTTTCCTGACCGGCAGGCAATACACTCCCCGCAGTTTAAATAAGGAATAAATGTTACAGACTCCCCTTTTTCAAAACCAACAGCATCATCAAAATCCACCAGTTCACCAGCCAATTCGTGTCCTAAAATCCTAGGATAGCTAAAAAATGGTTGTGTACCTTCAAAAGCGTGCAAATCGGTGCCGCATATGCCAATTCGTTTTACTTTTATAATTGACTGCCCCTTCTTCAATTCCGGTTTTTCTCCCTCGGTATACTCGAAGCTTCCGGGGGTGGTACATATTAATGTCTTCATATTTTTCAGTAAACAATTTAAATTATTGCAGGGGGATAATCGCCTGCCTTACAGTTTGTAAAAAGTAGTTGCGTTACCGCCAAAAAAAAGCTCCCGCTCATGAGCTGTAAAAGAGGAAAAATAATCTTCTACAATCCCCAGCACTTCTTTATAAGAGGCCGCTACCAGACAAACCGGCCAGTCGGAGCCGAACATAATTCTTTTAGTACCAAATGCTTCTACAATCACATCCAGGTAAGGACGAAAATCTTCCTTTTTCCAGTTCTGCCAGTCTGCCTCGGTAACCATACCGGAAATCTTACAGTATGTATTTTCATTTGCTGCCACTGCCAGCATATCCTTTTTCCATTCTTCAATTTTCCCGCCCCGGATGTCAGGCTTTGCCAGATGATCTACCACAAATGGCTGATCCGGAAAAGCTGCAACAAATTCACGGACAGGCTTCAGCTGGTTTGGAAATATGAGGACATCGTAGGTATAACCAAACTGCCTTAACTTGCTGATGCCTCTCATAAAAGCAGGATGCAGCATAATAGCCGGATCTTCTGCGCCCTGTAAAACATACCGGAAGCCTTTTAACTTAGGGTATTGCTTCAAAGCAGAAAGCCTTTCTTCCACATCTTCAGCCCAAAAGTCCACCCATCCAACTATTCCTTTTATAAAATCATGCTTTCCGGCATTTGCAAGTTGATAGGTATTTTCAGCCTCTGACTGGTCAGACTGCACTACTACACACCCATCTATACAATTCTCCTTCAATACAGGCTCTAAATCCTCAGGTAAAAAATCACGCTGGATTACAGCCATTTCCTCCGTTATCCAGCTGTCCCGCACAGGGTTAAACTGCCAAAAATGTTGGTGCGAATCAATTCTTTGCATTTCCTTCAATCTCATTTTTTACAATTTAAAAATCCGGTCCATCAGGATCCATTTCTCCCCTTCTTTTGCCCAGGGGAGCGGCTTTTGGAATTTCCACATTAGTTCTTCCCATTCCTGCACCTTAGGATTGCCAGCATCCATTGCTGCTTTCTTTTCAAAACTAAAAGCATCGTCTGCTTCCATGATCATAAAAAGCCTGTTACCTGTCCGGTAAATCTCCATATCAGTAATTCCGGCATCCAGAATGCTCTTTTTTATTTCAGGCCACCCATTTTGGTGCCAATACTCATATTCAGCTATCAATTCAGTATCTTCTTTCAAATCAAGCGCTAAACAATATCTGGTCATAATTATTTTTCAAGCTAAAGGACAGGGAATTAAATTTTATGGTTTATACCTCAGTATGCTTCAATCAAACCCTTACACCACCTTTGGCCTGACTTTGCCTGTTAAAGCCTCCTGGCTGCCTCCATGGTGCTGATGATCTGCTGCTTCCGGTTTACCTTCTTTAAGTGCATATAAGGCAACAACCAGAAAACAGGCCAGTGGCACATAAAAGGCATCGCTGATGCTCCCTGATAAATCGGAAAGCTGGCCCTGGACTGCAGGTAAAACCGCACCGCCTAAAATAGCCATAATCAGCCCGGAGCCACCAATTTTAGTATCTTTCCCCAAGCCCCGTATACCTAAACCATAAATAGTAGGGAACATCAGCGACATACAGCCGGAAATTCCTATTAATGCATAAACAGCCATCTGCCCGCCTCCAAATATAACGACAAGTGTCAGCGCCATAGCAGCCAGGGAAGCAAAAAGCAGTAGCTTTCCTGCTGAAATAATTTTCATCAAAGCTGTAAAAACAAACCTGCTCACCATAAATAAAACCAGTGCTGCCATATAGTAATCAGAGGCGCCTGCTTCGGTAAGGCTAAGCTCCTGCATTACATAGCGGATTGTAAATGACCAGATGCCAATTTGTGCCCCTATATAAAAGAACTGTGCCACCACTGCCCAAACATAATGAGGTGTTTTAAATAATCTTTTAAAAGTAGGCCCTAAATCCAGCCTGGAGCCATCATCGGAAGCTTTGGGCATATCAGTAAATTTAACCACCAGCCAAAGCACTATTAGAAAAACAGCAACACCTACGTAAGGACCCATCACTGCTGTTAACTCTTCGGATTGAATAGCGGCTAATTGCTCCTCACTCATTCCCGCCCTTTCATTTGCACCTGACAGGTTTAACTGGCTAAGAATGAAAACCTGACTCAGGAATACTCCTGTTATGGATCCTATCGGGTTAAAAGCCTGTGCAAGATTTAAGCGGCGGGTACCGGTAGCATCCGGCCCCATGGCTACTATATAAGGGTTTGCCGCGGTTTCCAGTATTGAAAGTCCTCCTGCCAAAACGAATAGCGCCACCAAAAAATGACTGTAGGCCATGGTTATGCTTGCAGGGTAAAACAATAAGGACCCAAGGATAAACAATCCCAACCCTAAAAGAACGCCGGTTTTGTAGGTATACTTCTTGATCAGGATGGCTGCAGGCAGGGCCAGACAAAAATAAGAGCCATAAAAAGCCACCTGTATCCATGAGGTCTGGAAATCGGTCATGCTCATTATCCGCTTGAAGGCCGCCAGCAGGGTATCGGTCATATTATTAGCAAGTCCCCATAAAAAGAAAAGACTGGTTACCAGAATAAAAGGCCAGACATTTCCTACGCTGATGAGGGATGTGTTGGAGGACCGGTTCTTCATATTTCTTTGGTGTTAAGTAGTAAGTATAGAGGTAATGGAGACACTTTTTTTTATTCAGGGCAGGAATAATATGCCTTTATCAGACCTTTTTCTTTCATTGCTTTCCAGAATGGAGCCGGAACCTTCACCCGGGCGATATCAACATTCTCCTTTACCCTTTCCGGATTCGAGGAGCTTAAGGCAATGCTTACCACCCCCGGGGCGCACAGGCCAAACTGTACAGCAGCCTCTGCAGGTTTTACATCAAAATCCTTGCAGATTGAAAAGAATTGAGCTCTCCATTGTAATTTTTTCCTGTCCTCCTCATTTGCCGCATCCACCAGCTTATAGTCACAGTAGTCGCCGCCTGTTAAAAAGCCTCCATGAAAAACAGCAGAGTTAAATATCTGCACTACTTCTTTTTCCAACGTTTGCATAAAAGCGAAAAGGTCTTCGGGGTGGCTCATAATAGTCATACTGTTGGCAATCATCACCCAATCGAGCTTTACATCCCGGAATATTCGCTGAATAACGGGCCATTTTTTTGCCCCCACTCCAATGGCCTGCACTTTCCCCTGCTTCTTTAGCTCCTCCAGCGCTTTGTATGCCCCTAAAATATCCTGATAGAGCTTGGCTGCCTCCGCTTCGCTCCTCGCCTGCGCCATATACTCATCAGGGTCGTGTACAGATACCAGTTGAGGAATATAGCCCTGCAGCAATTCATTTCCCTGCTCAAAGCATTCCATAATACCTTCGTAACTTATTTTCTGAACGGCATCATGCTTCAGCTCACGCCATACCCCCTTTTCGAATGTTGGCTCCGGGGTTTTAAGCGCTGTACGTACCCAGCCCAGTTTATTGCTGATGATTACCTCATCCTGCTTTACCCCCAACTCTTTCAGGCTCTTTCCTAAAGCTTCCAGCGCAAGCCCCGCCCCATATTTTCCTGCAGAATCAAACACTGCCGGTTTAGGGGAGTGAAGCACATGCTGCCTCACAATTTCCTGCTTCACCTTTTCATCAAGGGCTACATAGAGGTTTCCTAAACCACTGGTACCATAAATAACCGGTGGCATTTTTAATTCTTTTAGGTTTGTTTGATTTCCTGACATCAGAAGAAATTAATCACTAGGAATTTACAAAAAAATAGCTGGTGCTCTATTCCAACAATTGCCCAAAATAAGAAAATAATGCGAAAGAACAATAAGTTTTTTTTCTACCCTTTCACAAAAAACCAAAATAAAACGCAAAAAAACCAAAGGAAACAGCTTCCATAGCGGGAAGAATTCGAAAGTTAAGAAAAGGACTGTTATCCTTTTTCCAGAAGGCAGGCGATATCAACAGCATTAAAAGTCCACTATGCCTCAATTTAAATTTTCAGATCCGGTCCAAAATCATTATCAGTTAAAAATGACAATCAGTAAAGGTAATTTCTGCAGCAAAAACAAAAGTCTCAACGCCCGTAAAAAATCAGAACCCCTGCATAGCACAAACCACAGCTAAACCAAGGGCCGGAAAGCCTGAAACAAAAAAAACCCGGCTGTTACACCGGGTTTTTTCATTAGTATAGAATGCTAAATCTATAATTACTTCTGCGCTTTTTCATTTACGCTGTCGATCGCAATTTTATTCAGTTTCTCGTCAGCAGCCTTTTCTTCATTCAGGGTTTCTTCCAGAAGACCAGCTACTTCGTCAAGTCCTAAACGCTTTGCGTAATGGTGAGCAGTACCATAGCCTGCCATTTCATAATGCTCCACGCGCTGAGCTGCGGCAATTAAGCCGGCATCTTTCACGTCGCTTTCGGCATCCATCTTCAGCATTTCTTCACCTTCTTTAATAAGGCCTGCCATTGCTTCGCACTTCTCGCCTTTTACGCTTATGTTGCAAATTTCGCCAATTTTTTCAATGCGCTCTTTTTGCTTTTTGGTTTCTTCCAGGTGAGACTCAAAAGCTTTTTTCAATTTGCTGTCACTTGCTTTTTCAGCCATTTTTGGAAGAGCTTCAGACAACTGGGTTTCAGCGCTATATAGGTCTTTTATTTCGTGTTCAAAAAGATCTTTTAATGATTTTAATTTATCACTAGCCATAATATTTTGGTTTTAATGGTTAAAAAAATATTGTTGCATTATTTCCACAACACCTCATTATACTCGCTTAGCGATTGTAAGGTTTCCCCTAACTATTCTTTTTATTAAAAACCTTTAAATTTCTGCAAATCACAACATTACATTAACTTTTTCTTAAACTTCACATCGATTATATCCTTTATATAGTTACCGTTTACCTATATGACAAAAACTATATCCCGCGCACCTCATCCACAGAGGGTGTTTCTCCGTTCAAACGATACAACTGCTTATCTGACAAGGCACTCCTGATCCCGTATAAGGCGTGGCTTACATTCTCAATCTGGGCCAGCATCTGCGCCATATTATTTCCCCCGAAAGCTTTTGCCTTCTGGCTTTTTTGAAAGATGGCCTTAATTTCTTCCCAGCGCATTTTTTCCTTTTCACTTATTCTGCCTGTCAGCTCTTTAAACTTCAACAGGTTGGCCTCTGCTCCGGTGGTAAGGGTTTGGGATTCCCCTTCATAATGCGAAAGAATGAGCGTTTCCAGCTCCTTTTCATTCATTACCGGCATTACCTTTTCGGCCAGCTTGCTCATGTTTCTGTACGATCCCTGCAGCTTAAAAGGAGGCTCTGTCCGGTATTCCTCTGCCTGGGCGGCAGAAGCGATATAGGCAAGGTTCACCTCCAGCACCACATCCCTGATCTTCAACAGCTTTTCTAAAATACTTATGTACTCATTAATTTCCTGCGGAGAATGATTGGCCTCAAATTCCATTCCTTCGCGCGAACCGGTTTCAGCAACCTTTACAAGGGTAATTACATCCTTCTGGCTCTTCCCTGCCAGCCTGGCAAGGGTGGCATTCGAGGTAAGGCAGTTTTCAATATAGCTCAGCTTAAACACCTCTGCACTGTCGCCAATAATATCGCCCAAGTTATAAATATCGGCACGGTTGGCAAGCATATCCGGTATCTGAAACTTATCACCGCTTTCGGTGTAGGGATTACCCGCCATTACCACGCACACTTTCCTGCCACGGAAATCGTAGGTTTTGCTGCGGCCTTTATAAATACCTTCTATCTTCCGCTGCCCATCGCAAAGGGAGATAAACTTCTGCAGGAATTCCGGATTACAGTGCTGGATATCGTCCAGGTAGATCATCACATTGTCGCCCATTTCAAAAGCCAGATTCAGCTTTTCCAGCTCCTGCCTGGCACCTGAGTTTTTGGCATCCGCCGGATCCACCGCCGTTACATCGTGCCCTATGGCGGGTCCGTTGATCTTCATAAACACCAGCCCCAGCCTGTCGGCTATGTACTCCATAAGAGTGGTTTTACCATAGCCCGGAGGGGAGATCAGCAGCAACATACCCATAAGGTCTGTGCGCTTGTTTTCGCCTGCTGTACCCATTTGCTTGGCCAGGTTATTGCCTATAAGCGGAAGGTACACCTTGTCTATTAACTGATTACGAACAAAGCTGCTCATTACCCGTGGCTTAAACTCCTCCAGCCGCAGGTCCTGCGCAAAACGGCTGGTAAGTTCTTTCTTCAGCGCTGTAAATGCCAGGTTTGCCGGCACGGTTACCTGCTCAAAGTGCTGCAGGCGGGCCATAAACTCATTAAAGCGAAGTGTATACTGTTTATTCTCTATCAGGCCATGGGTTCCCTGCAAGCCTTTTAGCTCCTCCTGCAAATGAGCCTGCATTACCTGCCCATCCTGGTAACCGCCCGCCAGCAGCCACACCGCTGTTTCATCTATCCACCCCAGCTGCTCAGGATGCCCTGCCGCATAGGCACGCAGCCAGCTTCTAGTCAGCTTATATGCATGCACAGGACTGTCTTTCAAGGCCTTAACAGACTGTTCATACTCCTTCCAGGCTCCTTTTTTTTCCAGGTGTTTCGCAAAGGCCTGGTATAAAGTGCCCGCCGCTCCTGCCACCACAAAAGCCGCTGATTTTGCAAGGGAGTGGAACAGAAAGGCTGCCGCTTCCGCTGCTAACTCCGGAGAGAAGAGGCGGGTATCGGCTATATATTCCAGAATTGCTGTTTTCAGCTCTTCCTGAATTCCTTCAAACTCTTTTGTTTCCGGAAAAACCTGCAGAATATAACCGGCACCTTTTAACTGGTGCTCCAGACTCTTTTTCTGCTCCGGATGGGCAAAATGCTGCCAGAACATCATGGCACAGGAGCGGGCTTCGCTGCCGTAGCGCAAAAGCCCTGCTGTTTGCCTGATCTGCAACAGCACCTGCAGGATAAGGGTGGCATCTGCGTCGTGCACTCCTTTAACATAACCTTCGTTATAGCGGGTGGCCATAAACTGCTGTACATACTGCCTCAGCTCATCGGCAGTCTTTTTTTGCAGATCAGCCAGGGAAGTCTCTCCCCCGGCTGCCGTTTCCGCAGCCTGTAATATTTTATAGGCAAGGTACTCTCCCCTGTATACCTGCTGATTTTCAGAGATCAGGGACTGATCCCACACCCCTCGCAGACTGTTGAGGGAAGGATCATTTATTTCCTCAAAAAACCCGGTTCCTGCCAGGTGAAAGTATAGTGCATCATTACGTTGCACCAGACTCAGCGCCAGTGGCTGTGTATTTACAGTAAACAGATGTGTACCGAAGCGAATAGTGTTTTCACCGGCAACGTACAGCTCATTTTTATCTTTCAGCTGCCGTACGGCATCTTCCTTAATGGTCTTTAGCTTGCTCTGTATATCATCGGCTTTTACCGAATCGCCCAGCTCCTTCAGTTCCTGTACAAGGCTGCGGAGCTTTTCTATCATCAGGTCGGCTGCAAAATACCCGTTTATCTCACTTACTTCCGTAAAGCGGACAAGGCGGTTTTGCACCGCTTTAAGTATGCGCTCCGCTGCCTGCTGCAGGGTGTTAGCCCGCTTGTTACGCGCCTCGGTAAGGCTTAGTTTGCGCGATTCAAAGGCATTATAAATCTCATCTCTTTTTATGGAAAGCTGGTCTACATACTCATCAAACTCAGAGAAGCGCCCTTCCAGCTCTTCCAGCTGCACCATCAGTTTGGTAAGGTATTCATCTGTTTTTTCAGGAGTATCGCAAACATCCAGGTAGTTAATTACACCCTGATCCACCAGCTTAATCTGTGCATTGAACTCCGCCTTGCCTTCCACCAGCATCAGCTCCCTGCGCTTCCGCTTTATACCTGCTTTCAGCTGATTAAAGTGGGCATAAATAGCCGATATATTATCGATGATACGGGTGGTTTCTGTAGCATCCTCAATCTTAAGGTTACTTACAATTTCAATGAGCATTTCCAGCTCTCCCGAAAGTTTGGTCGCCTGCTCATCCAGCTCATTAATGCGGCTCACTTTGGCCGCTTCCTCAATGGCTTTTTCAAGCTCTTTTACCTTTTCCTGGTAAGGCTTCAGCGCATCATCGCGCAGCAGGAATTTCACACAGTTTGCCGACACCTCCCGGCTGAACTTCTGCAGCTCTTTTTCATACTGCCCGATAGCTTCAGTATCGGCATAGCGCAAATCCTTCAGGGAAATTACCGCTCCGCTCAGCCTCCTCAGCTCTGCCAGAGATGCCACAAAGTCCAGTATATGTTCGGCTTTCCTGCGCCTGATCTTCTTTATCAGCTCGTCTGCCTCTCCTAAAACCTGCCCCGTCTGCCGTTTTGTATTTTCCCGTATGCTGTTTACTTTTTCAAACTCATCCACCGCAGCGGAGGCGGTATGCCTGATATCCCGAAGGGGCTCCTCCAAGGCGGCATCCTGGTGCTTGAGCCAATGGTAATGGTCGAGCAGAGCAGTACTGTTACTTATAAGGTCGTGGTAAAGGTCAGCATAGGAATCGCCTTTATTGATGAGGTTCAGCAGCTCCCTCGACTCGGCAATGGCGCGCACAATTTCGCGGTTGCCTATTTTATAGAGGTAAGAGTCGCTGGTTTGCGCCAGCTGGAAGTTTGTGCCGGTAAAAGGGGTTTGCCAGATCTGCACAGCATGGTGCTTTGCCGCTTCCTTGTCGCCGCGGAAAAAGCACATTTCACCGTTTTCGAAAATTGAATAGCCGTGGCAATATATAGGAGTGCCAATTTGCTGCTCAATCAGATTATACGACAGCAACAGGTAAAGCCCCTTCACACGGTTATAAAATACATACAGGTAATCCTCCCCGTTAGGGCTGGCAATGCGCTTTTCAAACAACAGGCTACTGGTAACTTGCTCAAAAAGCTTGTATTCGCCTGTTTGCAGGTAGTATCCGTTCGGAAATAAAACTCCCTGATCGTCGGGAAGCAGCACACAGGCATCCTTAAGGGCATCGACCCGGCGAACAGCCTGAATTTTTGCATTATACACCAGGTAACGATAAGCCTCTTCCTGGTAAGGCTTTATTTTCAGCAGCACCAGGTTGCCTACAAAGGCATACTGAATATCGGCATCGTCGAGGGTCTGGTCTTTATTCTCCACTGCTTCGGAATAAATCCCCTGCCCTTCCTGAGTATTGTCTTCTATCTTGATAGTAAGGTCGCCGCCCACTGTTTCCACAAAAAGCCGGTCTTCGATACTAATGTGGGGGTAAGTTCCCTGCCGGTGCATATCGCGGGTAGCCCTTTTCCAGCGGAATTCATGCTGATCAGGAAAACCAAACTCATGTTCACTGCGGTTGTCGAGATAGCGAAGCCGGCTTCCTTCCACCAGCCACTTAAATACTTTTATATCAGTGAGGCTTTTGCCAATCCGGAAAACCATGTAAAGATGCGGCCCCACAAGAGCGAACTTTACAAAGTGGGTATCTTTATAATACTTGTATAGCTTCTGAAAATCATCCTGAAAGGTTTTGTCGTCCAGCAGCCCATATTCTTCCTGGAAAAATGTATGGTCTTCATACCTGTAAATACTGAAAACATCGGGCAGCTCTGCCTGTGCTTTAAGGCCCAGGTGTACGTTGTAACCGAATATAAAGCTGTTAGCTACCGGAATCATATCCTGCGGCACGCAATTGTGCTCCGTGCTGATGCGCTCCGTAGCAAGCAATTTGCTCTCAATGGAGCCGAACACTTCCTTACGGCTGTTATTCAGCCCTTCAATTTTTGCAGCCAGTTCCTTCGCAGCTTTTTGAAGCCTGCCCTGAAGAATTTCGTAAGTACCTGTCTCCAGCTGTTGTTTATTTATATCTTCACTCATCAGATGCTTTTTTTAGAATAATCGGCTGTTCCTAAAGCCAATATTATAAAGACCAGGAGGCTGCCTGCCGCAAAAGCAAGCGCAGCCCAAATAATCTGTCCTGTCATTAACCCTGCTACTCCGCAAATGGCCTGTAAAACAGCCATTACCATCAGGTTTGTTCCTGCCCAGCGGGCAAGTCCTGGCTTATCGGTGGTGGCTTCGGCATTATAGACTACCAAAACCTCCAGCTTTTGCCGGTACCGCACAATACAGCCTGCCCATAAAACCAGGCAGCTTACCAGCAACAAAAAGATTAATAATGCTGTGTGCATGAAAAAATTGTTTTTCTTTAGATGTTAGATATGAAACAAGATTCAAGAACCAGGAGTCAAGAGTCAAGACAATAGACTTTAGATAATGGACAAAGAAGGAGTAGTGAGTGAGTAAATGAATGACAGACTGAAAATGAAATTAAAAAAAACAAGTCCAATTTTCAATTCTATCATTCTATCATTCCATCACCCACCCACTCCTTAAATTTACTTCTCCAGCATTTCAATCGTTTTGTCCGAAACGCCTATGGTAGTGGCAAGGCTGCTCAGGTTTTGCAGACTCAGACGGGTTTGCTCATTAGTGGTGCTGTTGATCATTTTCACCAGCAGTGCTGAGATGCTCAGGTTGCGGATATCTTCAGTTGTAAGGCCGAATTTATCTACAAAATCCTTCAGCTGGCTTTTAAAATCAGTACCTCCGTTTGGACTGAAGAAGGTATTCTTCATATCCGTGAGAGTAGGGCTTTTGCTTACCATACCGTCTATGGCTTTTCCTTTGGCTATGGAACCAACAATCTGGTTAAAGAACATGGTTTCCCCACCTATTATATCAATATTAGATGCCTTCAGTGCTTCTGCAATAACAAGGGCCTGGGCGTCGGCAATATCCTTCTGGATTCCGATATTGGCCATTTCAATTTCCTTGTCCTTGTTCAGGCGCAGCTTAAACTCTTCGTGGTCTTTGCCTGGTCCGTCGAGCTTGCTCATGGCAGCTGCTTTCTCGCCTATTCCTTTTGCTTCGGCAGCAAACTTCTGCTCCATTACACGTGCTTCGGCAGCACCCTGTATTTCAATAGCTTCGGCTTTGGCACGGATAATTGCTGCTTCAGCTTCACCCAGTTTTACATCGGCATCGGCTTTGGCAAGGCCTTTCACCCTGATTGCCTTAGCTTCTGCATCTGCTGTATCTTCAATAACACTGGCTTCGGCTTCACCCTGCTTGCTTAAGGCGGCAGCTTTGGCTTCCATTACCTGTGCTTCACTTATACCAAGTGCCGCTTCTTTCGCAGCTTCGGCCTGTGCCATAATCTTGATGGCTTCAGCTTTCATATCGGCACTGTTGCGCTCGGCTTCTGCATCTATCATCATTTGCTTCGAGCGGAATTCAGCAGCATCACGTGCAGCCTCTGCAGACTTGATCTGTTTCACCAGGCTCTCCTCAGCTTCCCTTTCGGCATTAATAATGGCCACCCGCTTCACGCGCTCAGCCTCAGCATGTGCTTTGGTGTCTTTAATGCGCTCTTCCTCTTCAACCGTTCCTTTCTCCACAATAACCCGCTCACGAATTACTTCCTGTATATTCTTACGTTCTTCTTCCAGTGCTTTCTCTTTCTCGATCTGAGCAAGTGAAACTATTCTGTCGCGCTCATTTGCTTCGAGTCCGCGGGCCTGCTCCACGCGCTCCTGCTCAATGGCATCGGTTTTCTCCTTATTGCGCATGGCCACCAGTATCTGGCGTTCCTTATTCTGCTCCGCTATTTCAATTTGTTCCTCTGCAGCTATGCGTGCATTCTCAGACTTCAGGCGCTCCTCAGAACGAACCTTTTCAATTTCAGCAGCCTCTTTTGCTTTAATGCTCTGGATTTCGCGGTACTGCTTTTCTTCACTTTCGGCCAGCTGGCGGTCAAGTGCCAGTATGGTTTCACGGGCTTCCACATCCTGCTTCTTCAGCGTTTTTTCCTTCTCCCGCTCAATCAGGTTCGCTTCCATTTTCTGCTTCGCCGTAAGATCTATGATCTTTTTCATACCTTCGGAGTCCAGAATATTGCTTTCGTTCAGGAACTCCAGCGGCGTTTGCTCCAGGTAATCAATGGCGCAGTCATCGAGAATATAACCGTTCAGGTCAGTTCCTATAATCTGCAGAATTTCGTCTTTAAACTCCTTACGGTTGGTATATAAGTCAACAAAATCAAAGCCTTTCCCTACCGCTTTCAGTGCTTCTGAAAACTTGGCATCGAACAGCAATTCCATTTGCTGAGGATCGGAAGCACGCTTACAGCCTATACTCTGAGCTACCGTCATTACATCCTCTTTCGTCTGGCTTACCCGCACGAAAAAGGTTACTTTAATGTCTGCCCGCATATTGTCGCGGCAAATAAGACCTTCTTTACCTGTGCGGCTGATCATAATGGTTTTTACAGTAATATCCATTACTTCGAGCTGCTGAATTACAGGAATGACCATAATTCCGCTAAAAGATACCTTTGGCCCGCCCATGCCGGTTATTACCAGCGCCTGACCCTGCTCCGCCTTCCGGTAGAGCTTAGCGATAAATATCGCTATGGCAAACAGGACCCCTATAAGGATCAGTCCGCCCATTAACAATGCATTTCCTGCTATGCTTTCCATAATTAAAGGTTTATGATGAATTGGTTAAAGATTTTGTTATTTTATAAGATATAAGGCTCAACAAGGTAACAGCGCTTATCCGGCTGGTACTCCAGCACCAGGGCTGTGTCGCCGTTTTTTACAGCAGTACCGGCTTTACTGCTGACCATTAATATAATGGGGGCACCATTACCTTTTTGCATTACCACTGCCTGCCCTATGCGCCCCTCCTGCAGATTGCTTTGCAGGGTGCATATTTTCCCTATTACACTATAGTTCTTTTCTTCCTCCATTTTATCGAAAAGTTTAACAAATGGAAGGGTGAGAAATTTGGCAGCCATCAAAGAAATGAAGAATCCTGCGCCCAGCGTCAGCAGGCCGGGCAGGAGGCTATAAATGCCCAGCAGGTCGTTTACCAGGATGCAGAAAAGCCAGAGCGGGAGCACCATGAAGGTAAGAAATACCATAAGCGGTATCCGGCCAAGGTTGAAAAAGCGCAATATATTATTTAGCCATTCAAGCCCGCCTTCCGGATGGCCGTCCATATCATGATCCAGGTCTACATCCACATCGAACAGATCAAGATCAACAGCACCTATTAATACTGTGCACCAGTAGAGGATAATGGCTATGAGTAGTAAGGTGGGGATTATATTTGCCCCTGCAATGGCAAAATTCAACAATTCAATCATGAGTCAGGTGGTTATAATTATCGATTGAAATCTTTTCAGGCGGAGTCAGTTCCGGGAAAGGGACAGAGACAGCACAACCCTTCCCGCATCCCGGAAACCAACCTTTTTTTACAATCCTCCTCCGGGGCTATGCGGATACTGGCATTAAATTATTCTGCCAGGCAGAGGGAATTATTTACCTGCTTCGCTTCCACCTATTCCAAGCCGGGACTTCAGCGCTGCCAGCTCAGCGGATGTTTTAGATGAAGCAGAAGTGTTTTCCAGTACTTTATCAATTTCCTGATCGATGCTGCGGCTTTCATTGGCAATTTCTCCGTAAGATTCTGCCAGCGCTTCCTGCTGCGCCACCTTGTCTTTCATACGCTCCAGCATCGATACAGTACTGCTGCTGTCAATCTGGGCAAGCTGCTTATTCAGTCGCTGCGTGGCATCGCTCACCTTAACACGGGCCTTGAGGGTTTTAAGCTCATTTTCCCATTTGCTGATGTTACTCTTAATGGTTTTAATATTCCCGTCAAGCTGCGACACGCTTTGCTCAAACTTCTCACGTTCCTCTTTTGCCCGTTGCGCCTGCTGTATACTATTTTCCTTTTTTAATAAAGCCTCACCGGCAAGGCGGTCGGCCTCCTCAGAGGCAACTTCTCCTGCCTGCGCTTTTTTCAAAAGCATTACTGCCTTATGCTCATAATCACCTGCAATATTGGTATAAGTCTCGACATCATTCCTGGCGCGGATGGCAAGTGCTTTAACCTCTGCCAGCGCATGCAGGCTTTTATCCAGTTGTTCCTTCATATCGCGGATTCCCTGCTCTGTAAGCCTGATAGGATTCTCCAGCTGGTCTACAGCAGAATGTGCTTCTGACTGGCCGATTTTAAAAAGTCTTGTGAAAATATTCATGTTGATTAATTTTAAAGTGAACATTAAAGTTTAAACACTGCTCATAAAATGAGCACCCGTTGAGAATGAAGGATGTGCTTTATAGCAGCCATAATGTTAAACTTGCCTGGTTCTTCCTTTGACCGGCGCAACTTCTCCGGTCAGCATTATACCTGCCTTACTGGTGTGCAAACCGCAGCAGCTCGTCGGAGTATTCGCTCAGCAAAAGCCCCAGAGCATTAAAGGTTCCCTCCATTTCGTTTAAATCGAGGTTTTCCAGCATCAGGGTATTCCTGAACAGCACTTTCGTTCCGGAATCATCCACCACGAACGCTCCTGCTATCATATCCCTGTTTTTCTGAAGCAGGCTTTTGTACAACTCTATGCTTTCCTGCCCTATTTCAAAGATAAACTGTTCAATAATCAGGATAGGGTCCGCACAGCCAATTACCAGGTTACGTATCCCCATCTCTTCATTATCCACCACAAACAGTCCGTCATCACCGTTCACATGCCGGATGGTACATCCCATTTCCAGCAAAAACTCTTTAACTTTATCAAAATAGCAGTTCATATGGGCAAAAGTTATACTTTAGCAATCGGTTAATATCCAAATGTAAAAAATATTATCATTTGAATATTATGTTTTTTGTTATTCTTATATATTATGGCGGCTTTTTTATAGTTTTTGGCTTCATTCTCAATGGTGTTTACGTAAATATATAAAAAACAGTTGCTAAAAAAAATAGAATGCTCAAAAAAAGAGCAAAAATTTTTCATATGTCTTTTATAGGAAAAAATATCAAAAAGATCAGGACTGTAAAAAAGCTCTCCCAGGCCCAGTTTGCAGAACTTTTCAACCTGGCAAGGCCAAGTGTGGGAGCGTATGAGGAAGGAAGGACAGAGCCTAAAATTGACACCATTATTGCCATGGCCAACCATTTTGGCCTTTCTATAGATGCGCTGCTACGAAAAGAGCTAACGGTAAATGAGCTTTACAGTCTCGACATACTTAAAGGAGAGTTTGACCCTACCCAACTGCCCCCTGCACTGGGCAAAAGCCAGAAACAATCCCTCACGCCTGTGCAGGAGCCTTTAAAATCACCGGCCACTGATACAGGCGTTCCATTGGTTACCCGCGATTTAAACCTGGAGTATATTGTAAACCTGGGTAATATGGATTTTATTGGCACACTCCCTAAAATATTACTGCCCCACCAGTTAAAAAGCAACCAGCGGGCATTTGCCCACAGCGGGCAGGAGATGTACCACAATGAATGCGGAATACGCCAGGATGATATTCTGCTGTGCAGCTTCCGGCAGAAGGACCAACCGGCAAAGCTAAAGAGCGGAAATGTGTATGTGGTGGTAACCCCGAGACGAATCGTTACCCGCAGGCTCGCCGGTGCCAGTAATAATAGCATTGAGCTGAAAGCTGACAATCCGGCTTTCGACAACACCAGCCTTCCGGCAGAGGAAATCCTGGAGATCTGGGAAGCCATCGGCTTCTGGAGCGAATACCTTGCCCCTCCCATGCACATGGAAAACCGTATGTTCCAGCTGGAAAACCGCATGCAGGAACTGGAGGAGAAGCTTCTTAAAATCAGCCGTGAGTTGTGACCAGTCCTGAGTAGTGAGTCGTGAGTCCTGAGGTGGAGGAAATTCAGAATGAGAGAATGCAGGAATGAACGAATGACAGAAGCGGAGAGGGACAACAGTGCAAAATATGCTCATAAAAGGGACAGGAACTATGGAGCTTTTCAACAGGCTGATTTTTCTTTCAGGCCCTGAACCATACATCGTATTCAATAAACCTATTCCCAGATTCAGTCAGAATTCTGTAAATTACCAGATAATTAATTCAAGTTGCGAGAAACAAAAATAGCCTGTCCCT
>JAFMYY010000023.1 GCA_017948555.1 Cesiribacteraceae bacterium YIM B00369
TGATACCTTAGGTACCAGATGCGCATACCGAGCGCACACAAAACAAACAGGTTATTGGGCATAGACTTGTTAATTCAGGTTTTACAGCCATTTACAAACTAAACAGCAACCGGAAATTGAGGTGCCATTTAATGCCCAACACCCAGTTTGCAGGCCGTTACCCATCGTTCAAAAAGCAGTATAGATAGCACAAATGGGGCTGAAAATTCGTTATATAAAAAAATAAGATGATATAATGACAAGAGAAAAATTAATAGAAAAAACGATAGATAGCCTCTCAAAGCTTCCTGACCAAAAATTGAAAGAAGTGTCAGATTTTGCAGAATTCCTCTTAAGCAAGATTGAGGACAGAGATTTGACTGAAGGAATTCAACAGTTAGCAGCGGATTCTAAATCTTTCAAATTCCTGGAGGACGAGGAAGACCTATATTCCGCATCGGACTTGAAAGAGAGCTACAAATGAAAAAGGGAGACATTGTTCTAATTCCTTTTCTTTTACAGATTTAACCGGAACTAAAAACAGACCTGTCTTAATATTAATTAATTCTGATGAGGACATTATTTTTTCGTTTATTACTACTCAGCTAAAGTGGCAGGAAAAGTTCATGTAAGACTGAAGCCATCTGGAGAAAGTGGACTCAAAAAGACTTCACTGATTCGGTTGGCGAAAATTACGACCATAGATAAAGAGCTGGTGATTGGAAAGCCGGGACAATTGACAGGCTCAGAAATGGAAGATGTCAACTGTGGATTAATTGACCTTCCCGACCTAAAATAAAAGACACACGCCACAATCCAACAAACAGCTTATTGGGCATTCTCTGGTAATGCTGCCTCCACAGCCATTTATGAACTCCACAGCAGGTGGATATGATTTCTCCAATAAATAAGCCCCCCAACCGGTTTGCTAACCATTCCTTTCTCAAAAAAAACGATGAAAAGAAAATATTCTGATACAATCGAAATTAGTCTGGAGGACATTGAGTTAATCATGGGGGACAGCTTTCCCTTTTTTTCTGCGAGCCTGAATAACTGCTCTGTTTGAGGGTGATCAGGCTGTGATTTTTTTATGTTGATAAGTTTGTATATTTTTAAGCTGCAAAGGGAATATTATTTTAAAGTATGTTTCCGGTTTTTCTCCTGTAAGGCAGGCGAAAACAAATTAAAAAATAACAGCGCCTTTTTTTGCTGTTAATAATTTTGTAGCTGTTTATTTATATGACTTCATTTAGCAATACAGGCAATTTTCAGGAGAGGGGGAGTTATTTCACAGCGGGGGAATCTGTAAACCTGAACAACTGCGATAAAGAGCCTATTCATATTCCCGGCAGCATTCAGCCGCATGGAGTGTTAATAGGATTTTCTGCAGAAGGGGAAGTGCTGTATAAAAGTGCTAACCTGGAGGATTTTTTTGGTGAAACAGTATCCCTTCAAAGGGAATGCCATCTCCGGGAAATAATAGGAGAGGAGGCCGCTGCCGTTGTTATTGAGAAACGGAAGAATTCAGGCGGTAAGAAGTATTTTCCTCTTGAAATTTCACAGAAAGACGGAACAGTTCAGCTTTTCGATGCTCAGCTGCACCTTCATAATGCGGTTTATATATTAGAATTAGAGCCAGTTAAAGGAAAAGGTACTGCGGTAGACCTTGATTATTTTAATGAAAGCATGCAGCATTTGCAGGAGGCAGTATCGCCTGAAGAACTTGCAAACATTGTGGCGCAGAAAATCAGGCAGTTAACCGGCTTTGGCCGTGTAATGGTGTACAGGTTTAACGAAGATGGCAGTGGAGTGGTGTTTGCCGAAGAAAAAGAGGAGGATATGGATCCTTTTCTGGGGCTTTGGTATCCTGCCACTGATATACCACAGCAGGCACGGAAATTATACCTGCAGAATCCGCTCAGGATTATTCCTGATGTACATTACACCCCTTCTGAAATTAAATCAGTTCCTGAAAATGGTCCTGAACGCCCGTCGCCCGATCTTTCTTTTGCCAGCCTGAGGAGTGTGTCGCCAATCCATATTCAATATCTGAAGAATATGGAAGTAGGTGCATCTATGTCGGTATCCATTATACAAAAGAACCGTTTGTGGGGCTTGATTGCCTGCCACCATCCTGTAGCCCGCCACATATCATATCCATACAGGCAGCTGTGCGAGCTTCTTGCCAGGGCATTTGCCATGGTTTTGGGCGAGAAGGAGGAGGCTCTACAGTGGCAGTACAGCCAGCAGGTGCAGGAAGTGAAAAAAGCTTTATTTCAGAATATTTCCAAAGCAGAAAATTTTACAGATGGCCTGCATAACGGAACACCTACTGTAATGGACCTTATCAGGTGTGGGGGTTGTGTGGTGAGCTTTGGCGAAGGATATACTTCATTGGGAATAACTCCGCCTAAAGAGGAGGTACTGGCCCTTATTGACTGGCTGCAAAAGAATATTCAGGAAGAAGTGTTTTCCTCCCGGGAGCTTCCGGACCTTTATCCGGAAGGTGAGAAGTTTTCTGATACAGGGAGTGGTATACTTGCCATAGCCATTTCGCAGGTTCAGAAGGAATACATAATATGGTTCAGACCTGAGGTGGTACATACAGTTACCTGGGCCGGAAGGCAGGAAAAGAACATTGTTGAAGCAGGTGACGAGCAGCTTTCGCCAAGGAATTCCTTTGAAGCATGGGCGGAACTTGTCAGGAACAAGTCCGAAAAATGGTTAGCTGTTGAACTGGAGGCAGCCAAAGACCTGAGAGGCCTCATTGTGGATATTGTATTACGCATGTCAGGGCAGCTTAAGCTTAGAGCAGATATCCTGTCCCGCCTGAATGAGGAGATGAATTCCAGCAAAAGTGAAATGGACTCTTTTGCCTATATTGCTTCGCATGACCTGAAAGAGCCTGTGCGGGGCATTCAAACCTATGCCAGTTTTGTGCTTGAGGATTATGGCGCCGTTTTAGACGAGGAAGGAAAAGCAAAGTTAAAAACCCTGATCCGACTGAGTAGCCGTACCCAGCAACTGGTGGATTCCCTGCTTCAGTTTTCCCGCATGGGGCGTATGGAACTTAACCCTTCCGATACAGATCTTAATGCACTTTTGCCTGATGTAGTGGATATCTTCAGGCCCCGCTTTACCACAGAACGAATTTCGCTGGAAATTCAGAATGGCGTATGGCCAACCGTCAGCTGTGATGAGCTGCGGATCAGTGAAGTGTTCATGAATTTAATATCCAACGCCATTAAATATAATAGTAAAGAAGAGAAGCGGATTACAATAGGCTTCCGAAGAGCCGGGGAAGATGAAAAATCACCCTCCGGGTACGTTTTCTTTGTTCAGGATAATGGTATTGGTATCAATCCTAAGTTTCATAAAGAGATTTTTACTATCTTCAGAAGGTTAAATGCCCGTGATGCTTATGGAGGAGGTACGGGAGCAGGTTTAACAATTACTAAAAAAATTATAGAAAGGCATGGAGGGCGAATCTGGTTAAATTCTGAGTTGGACCGGGGAAGCTGTTTTTACTTTACCTTTTAAATACTTTTTCTACAAAAGGATTCTCTATTTGAAAGGACCTTTGTAATATTATGTCCGGATTCAGGAACTAATGACAGCCAAATTTTTCAGGCACTTTTTCCGGCTCAATATACCGGAACTCTTAATCCGGAAATACTTTTAACTGACAATGAAGCAATCTGGTAAAAAACAAATTCTTATAATTGACGATAATCCGGAAGACAGGGATATTATAAGAAGATATCTGCAGAAGGGAAATTTACAGGAGAACTTTCCGTACGAATTGCTGGAGGCCTCTACCCTGGAGGAGGGCTTTTCCATAATGGATAAAGAGTCTCCTGACTGTATTTTGCTGGATTATGTGCTTCCTGATGCTAATGGCATTGATGCACTGAAAGTGTTCCGCAGGAAGTACCACAGAACAATGTGTGTAATTTTGCTTACAGGCTCAGGCAACGAAGAAATAGTGGTTCAGGCGTTCCGGAGTGGGGTAATGGATTATCTGCAGAAGGGGCGGTTTATGCCGTCTGAAATCTGCCACGCCATAGATGTTGCCATTCATCGCAGAGAGATCAGGGAAGAACTGAAGCAAAAGCGCTATGAGCTGAAGAAGAGTAACGAAAGCCTTAAAGAGGCTAACCAGTTATTGCGGGAAAGGCAGCAGGAGCTCATCAGAATGCAGCTGAAAACCTCCATAGAGATGGTGGATATTGAAAAGGAAAGCCAGCGGAAAAGCCAGGAACTGGAAGATGCCAAGCAGCTGCAGTTTTCGATGCTCCCCCACGTGCCACCACAATTACCTAACCTGGATATGGCCATGTTCATGAAAACATGCGTTGAGGTAGGTGGGGACTACTACGATTATAAAGTTGATGCTGATAACAACCTGACCGTTATTATAGGAGATGCCACCGGCCACGGCGTACGTGCCGGTATTGTGGTGGCTACGGTAAAAAGCTATTTCCATACCCTGGGGCACGACCTTTCCCCTGCCGAAATGATTGCCAGAATAGGTGAGGGAATCCGCAGCCTGCAGGTACGTAATATGTATATGGGATTAACCATTTGGAGAATAAAGGGTGATAAAATGACTGTTGCCTCCTCCGGAATGCCTCCACTGTTATTTTACAGAAAAGAAACGGGAGAGGTGGAAGAGATCATGATAAAAGGCCTGTTCCTGGGCTCTTCCCTGCAGACCAAGGCAGGAATGAAAGAACTGACGGTAAAACCCGGCGATGTGTTGCTGGCCATGTCGGACGGGCTCCCTGAATTATTTAACAAAGAAAAAGAAATGCTGGATTACCCGAGGATAAAGGACCGTTTCGCTGAGGTGGTAAATGATCCTGCTGAAAACATTGTGCGGAAAATGGAGGAATTAAGCCGGGAGTGGGTGAAAGGGGAGGAGATAAATGATGATATTGCAATCATTGCTGTCAAGACTATTTAAGCGGGGCAGGTTTTAAAGGATAAACTTTAATTTTTTCGCTTTTTTAATTTTACCTGTTTCTCCATAAAGTGCAGATATTCAGTAATTAACCGAAACAAGAAGAGGGGGTTGGGGAGTTAGGTATAAGGGAATACAAAGAATTAGGAAACTTTTTGTCTTATATTTGTGTCCGGTACTTAATCAATGTCACTATTAAATTTTTATAACATGGCAAAAGCAATAGAAATTACAGACGCTAACTTCAACGAAGTTATCAATTCAGATAAACCGGTATTAGTGGATTTTTGGGCAGAATGGTGCGGGCCTTGTAAAATGATTGGTCCGGTAGTGGAAGAACTTGCCGGTGAATACGATGGCAAAGCAGTGGTAGGAAAGATAGATGTGGATTCAAATCCTGAAGTTTCAGCTAAATTTGGTATCCGCAGCATTCCAACCCTCCTGGTATTCAAAAACGGAGAAATTGTAGATAAGCAGGTTGGTGCCGTATCTAAAAATGTACTTGCTCAGAAGCTTGATGCCCAGCTGGCATAATAGTTATAAGTATTCAGTACCCGGTATCAGGACAGGAGCCATATGCCTGTACAAAGCAACATAGCCGGAAATTTCGGATCGTTGCAAAAAAAAAACATTAAAAAAGCGGTGAGAGTTAATTCTCACCGCTTTTTTATTTATCCTTTTCCTTTACGTTTTTAAGTTGCACCGGATGGCAGGAAAAAGAAAGCTGTTTATTCAGGCAGCTTTACAGCTTTATTAATTTCAGAGTTTTCATTTTTTCTTTGGTCTTAAGCTTACAGGCATACATCCCTGTACTTACCTGCCGGCCATTGCTGTCGGTACCATCCCACTCAAAAGAATGAGCTCCTCCTGCCAGACTGCCGCTGTGGATTGTTTTAATTTTCTCACCATCTTCCGAATAAATGCTGATTTCCACTTCCTGCTCTAAGGGGTTGATAACAGGTATTATAGTGAAGGAGGTAAACGGATTAGGGTAGTTCTGGTAAAACTCAATCAGCTGTTTTAATTTTTCTTCCAGCTGAGCTCTTTTTCCTGCAATACCCAGCGGCTGGTCTAACTGAATTGTAATAAATTCATTATCGTCAGGCAAGCCAGCGCCCACATGGCGGCCAATGCTGAATGGATAATTATTGTCATTCATCACTGCAATTTTATTCCTGCTCAGCACTACCACGCTTTCAATGGTTACAAATGGAAAGCCAAAATCCTCGCCTATGCCTACATCACCGCTCATTCCGTTCCTGCTGATTCCATAAGGGTCCTTAATTTTCAGCAGGTCCACAGCAAGCCATTTCTCTACCGCTTCGTCATCACCGTTCAGTTCAATTTCATAGATCTTTTTGTGGCCATCCATATCTCCCTGGGAGCCATCTCTTTCAATAATAAGACCTCTTTCTGCGCTGAACATAACAAAGTCGCCAATAGCAGATCCTTTTGGTTCAAGCTCATAGCGGTATCTTTTGCCTGTATAAGCCTTGTCCTGCAGGTCAAATTCGTGGATCAGGAGATAACTGCCCTCTGCTCCTACAAGAGGTTTTTCCAGTAGCGGCAATAACTTCTTTCCATCTGCGGAAAGCGCCATTCCTTCGAAGCCACCGCTGCCGGGAACTCTGAACGGAACCTGTTGGGTTGTCTGGCGATATGGCCAGTACAATCCTGCCAGCCATGGGGTATTTGCTCCATTCTGGTCCTGCAGGTTGGTGCCATCGCTGCTGTTGCCTGTTTTAGGGAAATCGCCGAAGAGGTAAGCTGTTCTTATAGCAGGATTCTGCTCCTGAACTAAAATAAGCGTCCGGAAGTCGAAGCTTTGCACATCAGCCCTTTGCTCCATGCCATACTTTTTTATTTCTTTCAGAACAGCCTGAGCAAATGCCTCAGGGCTTAAAGTACGTTCAGCAAAAACATCTCCCCGCTCATCAGTATCAGTGCGTGGGTTTATCTTGGTTTCGATATTAAACCTCACCTGCGAGGCGTTTTTCCACCTTTTTGAAGCCTCAGGATGTGTACTGCCCGGCCCTGACTGGTAGTAGGTCACATAATAATTCACAAACTCAAACAGCTGATTGAGTGATGGCATGGCATAAGGATGTATTCCTTCTTCAGCAGCGAAAGCTGCGCTGACAGGGGAAAGGGCCAGATCATTTGACTGGGCAGGGCGGCCGGACAGAAGTTTATCTGCTATATAGGTCGACTGGATTTCGGCCAGTGTCAGGTCCTTGACCAAAACTTCGTCGCTGTAAGTATAGGCTGATCCGTCAGCTCTGCGGACTTTAGCCGATTCTATGTGTGGGTCGTGGTTTAAAACAGTTAATCCATCTTTAGTAACTCCAAAATCTGTTTCCAGTGTGGTCATCAGGTAGTCGAGTGCTGCCTCCATGGCTGGCAGGGTATTTTCAGGACGCAGGTCTCTGGCTCCTCTGTGGCCCTGTGCATCTAATTTACTGATGTCGATTAAGCCATCAGGAGTCATAAAATCAGGCTGGCCATCGTTATTGCCATCGAAGTTTTTTACAGCTTCCAGGAGCAGGTCGGGCCGGTCGGAAATAATACCATCGACACCTAAGTGCATGAGCCTGGTCATTTGCTCAGAGTCGTTTACCGTCCATGCCACAACAGGAAAGCCTGCACTTTGCATCTGGCGGATGTTAAAAATTTCGCTGGAAGCAGGTGCAAGTCCGGCAGGAGGTGTTTGCCTGCTGGCATCATAAGTAGCAGGATCATTATCGGCCAGGAGAACAAACCATGGGCTGAATACAGGAGTCCGGCTGTTTCCATTCTTTTGTGCATGAGCACGAACGGCGTTCATTACGCGCAGGGCACTGATTTCTTCATTATAAGGGTTTTGAGGTGCGCGTAATTCCTGCCCCGGGTTATCAAAATCAGGCAGGGCAATGGGAGCATCGAGCAGGCGGCCTGCCGAATCGAAATGGAGGAGGAATGGTCCGAATTCATCGCCAATCCAGTAGGTGCCATCCTTAGCTCTCTGTAAGGATTCAGGATCGAAATCGGCACCGGTTAAAATTCTTTCAGTACTAAAGTGGTTGGTAATGGAAAAAGGAATTTTGTGGTCAGGATCGCTTAATTCAATAAATCCAAGCACCTCAATTTCGCCGGTACCTTTAGTGCGGGGTTTTAGCTCCGGACGGATATGATAAATACGCAGGTGGTAGTCTGCCGAGTTTTCAATGCCTCCAAAGCCGTTATCTGAGAGGGCCATATAGGTGCCGTCGCCATTATGGATTAGAGCGGAAACTCCCTGTACAGGCTGCTTATTGATAAAAGGAACTTCCTGCCCGTTTATAGGGCCCTCGCCTATATACTTACCTGAAGTTGGGCCGCTTGCAAAAGTAGCGGCCGGCAATACTGCCCTTCCTGTAAGTTTGTCGCCCCTGTTTAATAACCCTTTTCCGGTTTGGGCAGATAATGTTGTGACGCCCAGCATAAAAGCCAGGGCTGTGGTTTTGGTTGTTTTTGATAAAAATTCAGGTTTCATATCCCTTTTGTTGTTTGGTAAAAAGTATCCAAAAATCGCTTTATGGCAGGGTAGAAACAACAAAAGGCAGTTAAGGAACGGTTAAGTGATTGCTAAGCTTTTGCACCTCCATAACTATAGCTATACCGCATTCATTATGAGGTGCAGCCATCGGAACAAAAGGAAGAAAAGCCTTAGCGGTGGCATATGTTCCTGAAGGTGCAGAAACCACATTTTTTCAAATCTTCCGTTTGGCTGAAGGGAACATCGGGACTGAATATCTCTTCCAGCATACCTTTCAAATGGAGTTTAAATTCGTCCAGGTACGGATCTATATCATTAATCTGCAGGTACTTTCCTTTTTCATCCTGTATTTCCAGCCGCAGGTCGAAGCCTTTGGAGAAGAGCTCTTTACTGTTATAAAGGCCGGGAATGATTCTGGCTTCTTCTGCAGGAAATTTATTCCGGTACAACATTCCATAGAAAAGGGCCTGCATGGCGGCTTTATTCCTTTTTTTGTCTTCCCTGTCAAAAAGAGAAGGGATGCCGGCAATCTTTTTTTCGTCCTTACCTGTCTTGTAGTCTATTATCCTTACTTTATCTTCTTTTCTGTCGACCCGGTCAATGATGCCTTTCAAACCAACCGTAATGGAGTTGCCTCCGGCCACTATGGGCAGGTTTAACTTAAACCCTGAAGATTCGTCGGTGTCGGAGGAATTGTCATCATCGGCTTCGAGCGATACAATTTCAAAGGGAGCATATTGCTCATCGCATTTAATGATGGCGAGTAAAAATTTTTGAATAACAGAGCGGACGATCAGGTTCTTGCCTTCAAACTCAAAATCATTTTCATCGCCATACTGCTCTGCAAAAGCCTCGTCAATTACGATGGAAGACAGCTGGCGGAGCATAGTAAAATCCTCCGGTTTTACCAGGGCGGTGCCTTTCCTTTTCATAAAGGATTTGTACAGCAGTTCCATGCTCAGGTGCAGGATATTACCGAATACCATGGCATTTACATCTTCCTGTACCTCATCGGCTTCGCTTATTCCGGCAATGTATTTATAGTAAAAGCGAAGACGGCAGTCGAGGTAAGTATTAAGGGCCGAGGGGGTTAACCGCCGGTATGAGCCGCCCTGCTTTACTATGTACTTCTGTAATATTTTTAAAACCTCCGGATTTTTGGCAATAGAAATGGGGAATGTTTTTGCCAGCTGTGCCGGATTAGAAAGTACCTGCCGCGAAATGGGAAGGCCGGTTTCAAAGAGGAGCTGGTAAAGGAAACGGCTCATCTCCCCGTTCATGTTAAAGCCTGTTTCGGTATTAAAAAATACGTGAATGTTCTTTGCCCGCTGCAGCATGCTGTAGAACAGGTATGCATAAATAGATTCTTCCCGTTCGTGGGTGGGCAGGCCATACCCTCTGCGCAGGTTGTAAGGAATAAAAGAGTGATTGCCCGGAGAAGGAGGGAAGCTTCCTTCATTGGCAGAAAGTATAAACAGGTTTTCGAAATCGAGGTTCCGGGTTTCCAGGACTCCCATGAGCTGGAGGCCCCGCAGCGGTTCTCCGCTGAAGGGGAGCCGGAGGTTAAGGATTATCTGGCGGAAGAGCTTTAGGAAAACAGGCAGGCTCAGCTGTAAATGTTCCCCGCTGATGAGCTCCCGCAGACGCTTCAGCTGGGTGAAGAACTGGTAAATATACTCCTGTTCGAGGGTAGGCTGCTCGTAATTCTCCTCGTCAATGCTGTTGTTAATAATCATCAGGATGTCGAGCAGGTAATCGAAAACATCGTTTACCGCCTCTGCTTTCCTGAAAATGGCAGGGTAGAGCAGGGTATCCTGTTCCATATTCCGGCCGGGAATGTAGATCCTGTTGCCCTTTTCAATATAGCTCAGGTTTTTGCGGGCCAGGTCCTGTTCATAATAAAAAATGTAGGGGTGGCGGAGGAGGGCCAGCACCTGCCGGTAATGAAAGCTGGTGCCATGGCGCAGCTCCTTAGCACTTTGCTGCAGGTCGATGAGGTTTTCCAGCAGGCTGTAAAGAGGAGTGTTGCGGAGCGGGTACCCCATGGTAACATTTATGGTACTGATTTCAGTTTTTTCTCCTCCGGGGCCTGTAAAATATTCCGGAACAGCATGCAGAACAGGGAAGAGCATGTGTTCTTCGGGCAGGACAATGGCCGTGTTTTCAAGATCTATGCTTTTCTGCTGCTCCAGGCAATTCAGGAGTTTTTCGCCCATTGCTTTTGCCTGCCCCACCTGTAAAGGGACCCCCACAAACTCTATGTTTTTCCTGAACTCTTTACTGGTAAGGTAGCTGCTGAAAGGCTGGCGGAAGGTTTTGCCCAGGACAGGGCTTTGGGCATACCGGCGCAGGTAACGGCCAGCTTCCTGCCGTTCATCCAGCATATACCATGCATCCACGTTCCAGTAAGCCAGAGCATTTTCATGCTTCACGAAGTACTCCATTATTTTTTCTTCGGACCTGGTAAGGGCATCGAAGCCAACAAAAATAACCTGCCGGTAAGGGTGCGGCAGTTCACCAATAATAGCTTTTTGTGCCACCTCCCGGTGAATCATTCCTTCATAAGCAATATGCTGTTCCTCCAGGCGGTCGCGGAAGCGCTGGTAAACTTCCGGCAGAATTTCCCATATAGACAGGAACTCCTGCTGATGGCGGCTCTGCTCAGTACCAAAGCTTTCCCAGAAGGAGCGGATAATTTCGATCTGTTCAGGCAGCAGGTAATCCAGGCTATCCAGTTCTTTGAGCTGGGTAATATTAATGAACAGCATTTCCGCATCTGCAAGGTATTTATCAACTGTATCAAAGTCAGAAAGCAGCATTTCGCCCCAGAAGAAGAATTTGTCGAAGCTTTCATCAGTAGGTGCCAGGGTTTTATAAATCCTGAAAAGCTCAAAAACCAGCAGGGAAGAATCGGCCTGTTGCAGTGTGCTCATGCTCCTGATAAAGCTTTCCATAGGCAGCACTTCAGGCGACCATACAGGCGATTTTATTTTATTCGCCAGGTACTTCCGGAAAAATATGCCCGCCCTTTTGTTGGGGAACACAAAGGTAATCTCATCCAGCTGGTTACTGAATGCCGCTGCTATCTCTTCTGCCAGTTCTTCCAGGAAGGGTTTCATTTTTATATTATTAAGAATGTAGAATTAAGAATGTAGAATTAAGAATGTAGAAATTCTTTTTAGAAGTGGAAATTTGAATTCAGGTAAGCCTACCTCAATTTTTATATTTAAATTTTTCCTGGAAAGATTAGAGCCAACCATCTGAACGGACTCTGATAAGTTTCCCTGTTTGCGGTTTTTCATTCTTCATTTTTAATTCTTCATTCTACATTAAATTTCTACTGCTTTTTCCTCATCTAAATAAAACAGGTAGCCTTTTATCTGCTGGTAATTCATGCGTTTAAGGAGGCTTTTGTAGATGTGGATGCTCTTACTGTCATCTCTGTCTTCTTCAGGGGCTTCGGTTTTAAAGTCGATTACTATTGCCAGCTGCTTATTAGTAATAACCCTGTCGGGCTGTGTAATAAAACCTCCGGCTGCTAAAATAGGAAGCTCGGTACGTACCTTCCAGTCTTTGCTGAACCATTCTCCGGCCACCGGATGCCTGAAGAGGCTTTCTATCTTTTCCCGGATCACAGGTTGTTCTTCCTGGCTGATGAGCCCGTCGAAGTATACTTCCTGGAGCACAGGTGTGAGGTCTTCCGGGGTTTTGATTTTGGCCAGAATAGCATGGATGGTATGGTTCCAGTTTATGCCGGCAGCTTCTGTATCCGTTTTGGCATAAGACAGGCTGCCGCTCCGCTTCCGTACAGCCAGGCGTTTACGCCAGCGCTGGGTGTAGTAATGGCGGAGCTCAAGTTGTTGGATATCCGATTTCTCTTCCTTATGCTGTGCCTGCTCCAGCTCACCCATGGTAAAGCAGTGGCTATCAGGGTTCCAGTGCGCAGAAAGATCTGTTTGTGCTTCTTTTGCTGCACTGCCTGTAGCTTCCGGAGAGGCCTGTCCTTCGAGCAGGCGGTACAGGAGACCATTAATTTCTGTTGCTTTTGCCAGACCTGTTTTTTTATCGAATGCCGGCAGGGGAGCGCAGGCAAAGAGGGATTCCTCCGCCCTTGTAAAGGCCACATAAAGTAAATTAAGGTTGTCCAGGTAAGCCTTCATCTGCTCCCTGTAATAATCCTGCCGGAAAATGGTTTCCCTGAGCTTACCGGTATATTTAATAGGAAGGACTTCCAGCTTGTTAAATGGCTTTTCCTCTTTCTCTGACCATATAAAGTTGTTGAACTGAGTGTTATGGTCGAGCTTCCAGTTGCAGTAAGGGATAATTACAGCCTTAAACTGCAATCCCTTGGAGGTATGGATGGTATAGATCCTGATAGCATCAAGCGACTGGCTCAGCTGTACTGATGTTTTATGGCCCGTGGTTTCCCACCATTCCAGAAAAGTAACTATGTCGCCCCTTTCGGTTTGGGTAAAATTCAGCACAGCATCCTGGAATGCCTGCAGGTAGGCCCACTCACTCTTTATTTTGTGGAGATCAAATTCAAGGATCAGGGTTTCCACCAGCTCATACAGCGGCAGCTTATTCAGGTAAGGCCTTTTTTCGATAAAGGAATCCGGAAGGTACTGTTCGTATGTTTTTTCCTTTTCCGAAGCGCTGCGGAAAAGGGTGTGCAGGTCCCTGTCTGTATTTTTCAGGATGTACATCTGGTAATCATATACCATATTTGCCCGTGCTACAAGGTCGTTACTGTTGTTCATGTAGCGCAGAATATTCAGGAGCAGGCATACAGAGGCGGCACTGTCCAGGAAAAGGGATTCATTAGACACTACCTGATAGCAGTAAGGACTGCCGGCAGCTTTGTTCTCCTCTGTTTCCAGCAGCACATCGGCCAGTTCCTTTCCATCGCCTTTAGTCCGTACCAGCAGCGCAATATCTTTTAAGCGATATCCTTTGTCCTGCAACTGCTCCACTGTCCGGATCATGTTCTGCCTGGCCTGGGCCTTCCAGTCGCCGCTTTCTTCTTCTGTTTCCTCTTCCTCCTGCTTATTTTCCAGGAATTGAAGATTGATAAAGCCACAGCGGGCTGTAGGGGCTTTTACTGCCGGGAAATGCTGAAAAACATCTTTGTAAGCATCAGCTATATTCTGGGCTTCAAACTCCAGGGTTCCCCTTTCTGCATCATCATCAATGCCGGCAATTTGCTCCAGGTATAGTTGTTTTAAGGCTGCGGCCGACTCGAAGAACAGCTGGTTGTTGAAGGCAATAATTTCGCGGCAGCTGCGCCAGTTATTGCTCAGCTCCACCGTATTTGTCTGGTGGGCACCAATATCCATTTCAATCTGGTTGAGCAGGAGCTGCCAGTCGCCCCCGCGCCAGCGGTATATGCTTTGTTTAGTGTCGCCTACTACCAGGTTATAATTGCCTGCCGCCACACTGTTAGCAACCAGGGGCTTAAAATTTTCCCACTGAAAACCGCTGGTGTCCTGGAACTCATCAATCAGGAAGTGCTGGTAGTGGCTCCCTGTTTTCTCATAAATAAAGGGCGCATCGTTTTCGCCAATAATATCGCGCAGGAAAACGGAGGCATCGGAAATAAGCATCAGGTCGTGCTCTTCGCGGTAGTGGCGCAGCTTATCGGTAAGCTTAGCCAGAATGCCAAAGGAATATACAAAGCGGAGGATCTGCTGAGCGGTAACATACTTCTGGTGTTCTTCCTGGTAATACCCGGTTGCCTGCCCCAGGAGGTCGTTCAGGCCCGCAGATACTGCAGCTTCAATGGCATCCTTCTTCTTTGAGCTCTTACTGTACCATTTATCAGGATTATCGAGTGCTGCCAGTGCCCTGGAGCCGGGTTCGTATTTTCCTTTTTCCGGCAGCAGGTTAAGAAAATAACCCGCCACCCCTGAGGTGCCGTAACTGAAGTCGGCCACTTCAAGGCCGAAGCGTTCCATTAGTTGCAGGGCTTCTCCGGCTGTTTTCTGCATCCGGTTCTCAAAGCCCAGGCGCAGCTCCTTAAGCATGTGCAGGAAGTGCAGGAAATGCTGTGGGTCGGCTGCTATGTGCTGCAGCTTCTTTTCATGCTTCTTAAAATCTTCCTTAAAAATTTCGCCGGCAAGGTTTTTAATGTCCTGGCGTATATCCCATGTATAGCCTTCATCCACCCGGTCGGCCGCATATTGGGTAAGCCACTCGCGCAGGTACCTGTCGTTTCCCACATCTTTAAGCAGCAGGTCAATAAGCTCTTCCAGCACTTTATCCTGCTCCAGCTCTACCTTAAAGCCAGCCTGCAGGCCTACTTCTTTGGCAAATGAACGGATTACTGTCTGGAAAAAGCTGTCGATGGTGCTTACTGCAAAATAGGAGTAATCGTGCAGGATGGCGGAAAGCACATCGCCGGCACGCTTCTGCAGCAGGGGGTCTTCCAGTCCGGTCGCTTCCTTTAATTCTTTCTGGATGCCACCTCTCAGTCCGTTCGCCAGCTGGTGCAGGGTTTCGATAATACGGGTCTTCATTTCCTGGGTAGCCTTATTGGTGAAGGTTACCGCCAGGATGGTGCGGAAATATTGAGGAGATTGTAAGGCGAGGGTGAGGTACTCACGGGTAAGGGTATAGGTTTTACCTGAACCGGCAGAGGAGCGGTAAATAGTAAAGTGCTTCTGTTGTGCCTGCGCCGTCGGGAAAAGATTGATTTGCATAAGCCGAAGTTACTGAATTAGCATGAAAGAGATAATGAATCCTGCTGTCTGCTTTATAAAAAAAGCAAATTTGCTGATGGTGGTTTGGGATCTGAACTACTAGAAGTAGTAGTGCTATTTACTACAAATGGCAATTGCTTCAGGGGAATTTACAGCTTTACTTTGCGTGTAGTATTTTAATTAAGTCTAAATTAAGGTATATTCATGCCGGAATTGGATATTTGGTTTAGCTTAATCAGATAAAAAAGAGCTGCTTTTATAAGAAAACGGGCGGCCGTTTAATTTTCCGGAACAAACCTGCATTAATTTTAAATTTTATGGTAAAGATAAAAGAGAAAACTGCCTGGCAAAAAGTAAGGAAATTCTTTAATGATATTCACCTGTGGATGGGCATTGCAAGCGGCATCATTATTTTCCTGGTTTGCCTTAGCGGAACAATTTATACCTTCAGCCATGAAATTCAGGAAATGCTGGAGCCCGAAAAGTTTGAGGTGGAGGCACAACCGGGGGAGCAACCTCTGCCGGTAGAGCAAATTGTAGCAGCTGTTTTAGACAGCCTTGGCGGAGGTACTGTACAGTTTGTAAGTATACCGGCCGATAAAAGCCACTCCTACCAGCTGAATATTAAGAAGGATGAAAAAGAGGAAGGTGAAAGAGCAGCGGCCGGGGAAAAAACCAAAGTGAAAGAAGGTGGCACAGAGTCCCCTGGGAATTCAGCTGCTGTAAAAGGAGCTGCCGGTAACACAAGTGAAGGGGCATTGCCTTCAGCGGCAGACTCAACCAGTAACGAAAAAGCAGTTAATAAAGGAATAGCTGCTGTAAAAGGAGCTGCTGCACCGGGAGGTAAACCACAGGCAGGAGGCCCCGGAGGCGGAAGAAGAAACAGGGGGACTACTTACCTGGTAAATCCTTATACAGCAGAGGTATTAGGTACTACGGATGGTCCGGCATCGGAATTTTTTATGAGTATGTTCCGCCTGCACCGCTGGCTACTGCTGGATATAGAGGTAGGCCGCCCGATAGTAGGCTGGGCTACAGTAATTTTCTTTTTCATTGTTCTCAGCGGTCTGGTAATATGGTTTCCTCAGAAAATTAAATCGTGGAGACAGGGGCTGAAAATTAAGTTTAGCGGGAACTGGAAACGGATTAATCACGACCTGCACAATACACTCGGTTTTTATTCTTCCTTTCTGCTGCTTGTAATGGCCCTTACCGGCCTTACCTGGTCTTTTGAATGGTATAAAGAAGGGTTTAACAGCCTCCTTGGCGTGGAAGGAGGAAGAGGAAGGGGAGGCTCCCCTGTTGCCTCGGAAGTGCCTGCCTCCGGAGAGGATGCCTCAAAGCTTTCTGTTGCTGATTATCTTGCTGTTGCAGATCAGGCCCTTCCTTATGAAGGGGATTACAGATTGTCTTTACCTTCAGACCCGTCCGCAGCAGTATCGGTCAGTAAGAACAAAACCGGATTTTTTGCTCCTTCCGGGGCCGACAGAATTCAGCTGGACCAATATTCCGGCAAGGTATTAGAGGTGGAGCGGTTTTCAGACAAAGGATTGAATGAGCAAATAGCTTCCTCTGTAAAAGCACTTCATACAGGAGAAATATTCGGGACCTTTTCCAAGATTCTGTATTTTATCTCCTGCCTTGTGGCAACCAGTTTACCTGTAACAGGTACCATCATCTGGATTAATAAGCTCAGAAAGAAGAAACCGAAGAAGGGTAGGAAAGCAGAGGGTAAGGTGAAAGCACCTGCTGTGGCAGAGACTTACTGAGTTAGCAGGTTGAAAAATTTTGTCTGAAGTTATATCGTAACGGTTCGTAGTTTTATTAAACAAAATTTATGGTTTGATTGAATTTAGTTTCCAAAGCGCCTGATTTTTAGATTTTTACGTAACTGCTGTGGCAGTAGCCCGTTGATATAATCAGATTTTTTGGAAACTAAATTTTTTGAACCATGAAAAGAAAATTATCATTTTTAGGGCTTTTGTCTCTGAGTCCATTATTTGTACAGGCCCAGGCAGAGAGAGCGCTGGTGACACCGATGGTGGATAATGTACCGCGCTTTTTTATCTGTATTGTGGCAGGCGTACTTTTGGCCATTGGCTTTCAGGCACTGTTAACCACTCTTTCTGTTGCTTCGGGAATTTCAGCAATAGGAAACATCCGGAAAAAAGCACATAAGTCATCCGGTAACAGCAAGGATAGCAGCAGTTCAGATGATACTTCTGTTATGCAGAAAATAAGCAGTGCTTTTGGTATCTGGACTATGATTACTGTTTCTGTTTCCTTATTCTTTGCAAGCTTTCTTGCTGTAAAACTGAGCCTTGTAGGAGCTAATTTTATAGGCGTAACTTTAGGCCTTGTTATTTGGGCAGCTTTTTTTCCAGCTATGTTATACCTGGAAGTAAAGACTGTAACATCTTTAGTAGGAGGTCTTATCAGCACAGTAGTGTCAGGTTTAAGATCTTCAGTAAGTGCTGTAAGCGGAGTGTTCGGAAAATCATCTGAAAGTGAAGCTAAAAGTGTGGCGAAGGTAAGCTCCCGTGAAAATGCAAGGGCAATGCGCCAGGAACTTCAGAAGCTTTTTAACAGGAACGATCTCGACCGGAAGGTGAATGATTATGTAAACCGTTTAAGTCCTCAGGATTTGGACGTTAACGCGATCAAAAAAGAGCTGAAAGATTTAATCACTGACCTGGAGATCAAGGAAAAGTCTGAATTAGGTGAAGAAGGTGTTACCCGCAGAATGTTTATTGAAACAGCCGGCAGCACTCCTGATATTTCAAAAGAGGATGTTAAGAAGCTCTCCGGCATTTTTGATGAGGTAAAAGGAATAGCCAAATCAGATGGCAGCCCTGAGGAAAAAGGAAAGATGGCTGTGGAGCGTTTTACCTCTGCCAGCAAAGAAGATATTGATTCCTTCAAGGATAAGGTGGTGCAATACCTGAGCGCCACGGAAAAGAGCGAATTTCAGCCGGAAAAAATCCGTGAGGACATTCAGGCTATTCTTAAGGACCCTAAAAGTGCAAGGGGTATTTTACAGAATAAAGCAAGTAAGGTAGATCATGACACTTTAGTAAATGTGCTTTCTGCCCGTGAAGATATTAGCCGTGAAGATGCAGAGAAATATGCACAGTATGCTGAAAGAGCATTAGACCAGATTAAGAAGCACCTCGGTTCAGGATCCGGATCAGGTAATGGAAACGGACACAGCCGTGATTATTCTGAAAATGGAAGACCGGGAGAAATTAATATTGTAAGAGAGGGTGATGAGCAGGATGGATCTGTGCAGGGAAAAGCAAAGGCTAAGTTGCAGGGCTTTTTAAGCACCATTCAGGATAAAAAGGATTTTAACATGGCAAGCATCAAAAATGAGTTTACTTCTATGTTCAGCTCTGCCGATGATGACCATGAAGGACTTACTTATAAGCTGAAGTATTACAATAAAGAAGAGATGAGCCGTTTTCTGGCGAACAATACAGCAATTCCTGCTGATAAAGCAGACAAAATTGCTTCAGTTGCGGTAGAAGCCCGTGATAATGTTCAGGAGAAGGCAAACCAGGTGGAAAATGAAGTTAAACTACGCCTGGAGCAGGTTGAAGATGAAGCCTTAAAGCAGGCGGAGAACACAAGAAAAGCAGCGGCATCAGCAGCCTGGTGGCTAACAGGTACTGCTCTTCTTTCAGGTGCAGCTTCCGCAATAGGTGGTATGCTTGCCCTCGAATCATGGATATTTTAAGTTATAAACAGGATCAACAGAAATACGAGATGAACAGAGTACTTTCTCTGTAAATATGAAAGAGCCGGCTCCTGACAGGGCCGGCTCTTTTTACTTTTAAATGCTGAAATTCAAGACCGGGATTCTTTAGAATGGCAAAAAAAGCCTTGCCTGAAAGATATCTTTATTCTGAAATTAACCTTCAATTCTTTCCAGCTGAGCGCCGAGGGCACGTAAACGGCTTTCTATATCCTGGTACCCGCGGTCAATCTGTTCTACATTGTAGATTGTGCTGGTTCCTTTGGCCGAAAGGGCTGCAATAAGCAGGGAAACACCGGCACGGATATCGGGAGAGGTCATTTGTATGCCTTTGAGAGGCATTTTACGGTCGAGCCCGATTACTGTAGCCCTGTGCGGATCGCAAAGAATAATCTGAGCGCCCATATCGATAAGCTTATCGACAAAGAACAGGCGGCTCTCGAACATTTTCTGGTGTATAAGTACCGTACCTTTTGCCTGGGTGGCTACAACCAGAACAATGCTGAGGAGGTCAGGTGTAAAGCCCGGCCATGGAGCATCGGAAATGGTCATGATGGAGCCATCAATAAAAGTTTCTATTTCATAATGTTCCTGAGCAGGCACATATATATCGTCGCCTTTTATTTCAAGCTTAATGCCAAGCCTCCTGAAAACATCCGGAATAGGGCCCAGCATATCGGCCCTTACATTTTTAATTGTAATTTCGGAACCTGTCATGGCGGCCATGCCTATAAAGCTACCTATCTCAATCATGTCGGGAAGCATGGTGTGTTCAGTGCCGTTCATGCCTGCAACCCCTTCAATGGTAAGGAGGTTTGAGCCTATGCCGCTGATCTTGGCACCCATGCGGTTGAGCATATTACACAGTTGCTGAATATAAGGCTCACAGGCGGCATTATAAATAGTGGTAATGCCTTCGGCCATAACAGCAGCCATAAGAATGTTGGCTGTTCCTGTTACGGAAGCTTCGTCGAGCAGCATATAAGTACCGCGCAGGTTAGAGGCATCAATATTGTAAAACTGGCTGTCGGATTCGTAGTTGAACTTAGCCCCCAGTTTTTCAAAACCTATAAAGTGAGTATCCAGCCGGCGGCGGCCAATTTTATCTCCTCCCGGTTTAGGAATTTTGCTTTTTCCAAAGCGGGCGAGGAGTGGGCCCAGTACCATTATAGAACCACGCAGAGAGGCTGCTTTTTTCTTATACTCAGGAGTTTCCAGATAATGAAGATCCACTTCACGGGCAGTAAAGCGGTACGACTCAGCGCCCAGCTTTTCTACCTTTACTCCCATGGAAGCTAAAAGCTCTATGAGCTTGTTAACATCAACAATATTGGGGATTTTATGAATTGTAACGGGCTCGCTGGTTAATAAAACAGCACAAAGTATTTGTAAAGCTTCGTTTTTAGCGCCCTGTGGAGTTATTTCCCCGGATAATTTTGTTCCTCCGGTTATTTTTAAAGCCGACATTAATTTTTGCGTCTCTTATTTGATGAAAAGTTTTTGCGTCCTCCGCCTCCGGAATTCTGCTTATTAGGAGGGCTGTATGGCCTGCGGTTGCTGTCGAACAGGCTTTCTTCCCTTATTCTTTCAATTGGCAGGGTGAGCTGACCTTTGCTAAGCTCTTCAATATTTTTCAGGATCAGCGCATCATCTGCAGTTTCCTTGTTCCAGATTGCCTGGAAGCTCTTCATTAAGCGGCCAACAAAAATAATGGCTTCCTCGCGCTCATCGCCCTCCAGCAAGGTAGCCTTGTTGATCAGGATTTCAATATTACGGCCATAATGCTTGATCTTGATGGCGTAATTATTGTAAGGCATAGGCTGTGGCCTTTTGCCAATTGAGCCTTTTTCAGGCATTTTATAGGGGCCGTCCACATCCAGGTCAAATTCAGAAATAATGTATAAATCATCCCATACTTTCTGGTTGTACTCCGGCGATTCTTTCATGGCCGGATTGATCTGCTTCATCAGCTCCACCAGCGTATAAGCATAGCTGGTTCTTTCGTTCCGATCCTCAATACTTTTTACATATTTTACCAGCTTCTGGATGTTGCGTCCATATTCTTTCTGGATGAGGTTGTCGCGTGTTGCGTTATAGTCGAAATCTTTTGTTGGTTGTTTCATATTTTAAATAATCAATTTTACAGCCGCTTGTTATAGCCCGCTTGCTGCAATTTTAGTTGCCTGCACTTTCTTTTGGCACTTCCCTTTACTGAAGGAGGAGCTGACAGCGGGCGGGAACAGGAAAAGTAATGTTTCCATTTAACTGATTCCGGCGGCTGTTCCCGGCAATTTACAAAAATATTCAGGCAGGGACGCTATTCTAAGGAATTATGAATTAAAAATGATGAATTAGAAATTCAAAACAAAATTAATCCTCATGTATGCGCAGCTTGGCAAAAGAGAGCAGGAGCGTTTTTTCGCCCACAGTATCAAATGCAACTGTTGCTTTGCGGTTTGCCCCGTTTACATCCATTCCTGTTACTTTTCCAAAACCAAATTTAGGATGCTCCACCTTCATGCCCTCGGCCAGAGTGGAGGTATCGCTCGGTTTAAAATCGGCCGGCGGAACGTAGGCCGGTACATTAGCGGCCGGCTTTTTCGGCTGGGTTTTTAGCCCTCCCACAAGCGTTTTTGCATAATTGCTGTTGCTGGCAGGGGTGCTGTTGCTGCTGCTGTTTCCATTGCCAAAATCAGAATAGCTGCCCCTGTTGCCGGTATCGCGGCTTGATGTTTGTCTGCTCACCTGCAGGCAGCGGGGATCCAGTTCTTCCAGAAACCTGCTGGGCTCACAGTTTTTGAGGCGGCCAAAGCGGTAGCGGGTAATGGCGTATGACAGGTACAAATGGTGCTGTGCCCGCGTAATGGCCACATAAAACAGACGCCTTTCTTCCTCCAGATCGGCCCGGCTGTTCAGCATCATCTGGCTGGGAAAAAGATCCTCCTCAAGGCCTACCACAAATACCGTCCGGAATTCAAGTCCTTTGGCAGCATGGATGGTCATCATCTGCACTACATCCGGATCGGCATCTTTTTCATTTTCAATGTCTGTAAGCAGTGCAATTTCCTGCAAAAATGCGCCGAGCGATTTGTCTGCAGTTTCTTCATTGTCGACATACTCCTTGATGGCATTCAGTAATTCCTGTACGTTTTCGTAGCGGTTAAGGCCTTCAATGGTCTTATCTTCGTACAGTTCACGCAGCAGGCCGCTGCCTTTTGCAATGGTGGAAGCTGCTTCAAAAGCATCTTTCCTTGTTACCTCCACCCGGAAACTTTTAATGAGTGTGGCAAAATCGTTTACTGCCGTGGCCGCCCTGCCACTCAGGTGCCGGTAAGGATCTTCCACTACCTCCCATATGCTTTTTCCGTTCTCAAATGCTTCAACCACAATTTTATCTACCGAAGTGGAGCCAATGCCCCGCTTTGGAAGGTTAATAATCCTGCGGAAAGCCTGCTCATCGAGCTGGTTAACTGTAAAGCGGAGGTAAGCCAGCAGATCTTTAATTTCCTTTCGCTGGTAAAAAGACAGGCCACCATAAATCCTGTACTTGATGTTCATCCGCCGCAGGGCTTCTTCCATTGCCCTGGACTGGCTGTTAGTACGGTACAGAATGGCAAAATCGCTGTTGCTTAATTTTTTATGGTGTTTCTGTTCAAAAATGGTCGATGCCACAATTTTGGCTTCCTCATTATCGGAGGTAGCTTTAATCAGTGCCACCTTTTCGCCTTCTATATTGTCGGTCCAGACGTTCTTTTTGAGCTGAACGTGGTTGCAGGCAATTACAGCGTTGGCTGAGTTTACAATGTTTTGCGTGGAGCGGTAGTTTTGCTCCAGTTTAATGGTTTTCAGGTCCGGGAAATCCTTCTCAAAATTGAGGATGTTCTGGATATCTGCACCACGGAAAGCATAAATACTCTGTGCATCGTCGCCCACTACGGCAATATTCCTGTTTACCGCCGACAGCTTTTTGGTAATAAGGTACTGCACCACGTTGGTGTCCTGAAACTCGTCTACCAGCACATACTTAAAGCGGTGCTGGTATTTATGCAGCACATCGGTATGGTCGCGGAAAAGTACTGCAGTATTGAACAGCAGGTCATCGAAATCCATGGCCCCGGATTTAAAGCAGCGTTCCACATAGGTTTTATATATCTCGCTCATGCGCGGCTTCCCTGCAGTAATATCTTCTTCCTGGTACTGGGCGTTTTTTACATATTGCTGCCAGCTTATGAGCCTGTTCTTGGCACCTGAAATACGGTTCAGGCATACATTTGGCTTATATACCTGTGGGTCGAGCCCTTTTTCCTTTACAATGTTCTTTAAGAGCGATTTGCTGTCGTCGGTATCATAAATGGTAAAGTTGCTTGAGTAACCCAGCTTTTCTGCCTCAGCCCTGAGAATGCGTGCAAATACGCTGTGGAAGGTACCCATCCATAAATTACGGGCCTCTGTACCAACCACCTTCTCAATCCGTTGCCGCATTTCGGCGGCTGCCTTATTGGTAAAAGTAAGGGACAGAATATTGAAAGGATCTACATTTTTAGCTTTTATAAGGTGTGCGATCCTGTAGGTAAGTACCCGTGTTTTGCCCGATCCGGCACCGGCAATAATCATGCAGGGTCCTTCGGTAGTGGTTACTCCGTCTCGTTGAGGGGGATTAAGGTCTTTCAGGTAATCCAAATCGTTCTTTCTTTTTGTAGTATGGAAGTGCAAGTTACAAACTGGCCGCTTTAAATGCTTGCTTCAGCAAGGGAAAAACAGTAAAGGAGCCTGCCGGTATTAAAAGCTAAAAAGCAGCCTTATGGTTCCTTTTAAACCGCTTATACAGGTGGAAAAGCTGATAAGTGAGCTCCCGGGGGCAGGAAAGGGGCCTGTATAAAATCCTGCCTTCTATATGAACCTTTTAGCTTATATTTGTGCTCTTTAAGAAATTCAGGAGCCAGTAAAATGGATAACAGACATTGGAGGTTCTCTGTCAATCATTCATTTTGTTATTCATTCCTTCACTCATTCAAAATTACATTAACCCATGATTATAATAGACCGCGCCATTGTTTCGGACGATATCAAAGAAAACTTCTTTGTTTGTAACCTTACAAAATGCAAGGGAGCCTGCTGTGTGGAGGGAGACCTGGGGGCGCCACTGGAAGAAAGCGAGCTGGAGATACTGGAAAAAATATACCCGCAGGTAAAACCTTATTTGTCTGCAGAAGGCCAGGCAGTTATTGAGAAAGAAGGAACCTGGGTAAAGGACTGGGAGGATGATTTTTCCACCCCGACCATTGGGGACCGCGAATGTGCCTATGCTATATATGATGAAAAGGGAGTTCTGAAGTGTGGCATCGAGCAGGCGTACCGCGATGGTAAGATTGATTATATTAAGCCTGTTTCCTGTCACCTGTACCCGATCAGGATTAATAAGTACGAAGAATTCGATGCCCTGAACTACGACCGCTGGAGTATTTGCTCCGATGCCTGTACGCTGGGGAATGAGCTGAAGGTGCCGATATATAAATTTCTGAAGGAACCTCTTACCCGCAAGTACGGACAGGACTGGTACGGGGAGCTGGTAAAACAGATAGAGAATCCTGAAGAGGACGGAAATTCTGCGGTAATTTAATCCTGTATTTTCTGATTTATCAGGAAAAAGGAGCCGCCGGTGGGGAGTAAAGAGGTATCTGCACTATATGGAGATACCTCTTTACTCCTTTTTTATTTTTTATGAATCTGCCTGGCTGTAAGCCAGCAGAATTATTTATTCGCTGTCTGTAAACCAGCTGCCATACATTACATAATTATTCGCTACTTTATCGAGACCCTCTATTTGCTCGGGGCTTAGCTGCTTTACTTTTTTTGCGGGGATGCCTGCATAAATATAGCCTGATTCGCAAACGGTGTTTTCCAGTACAATAGCGCCTGCGGCCACAATGGTGTTTTTCTGAACAACCGCCTTATCCATTACAATTGCCCCCATTCCAATAAGCACATTGTCTTCCACAGTGCAGCCATGTACAATGGCATTATGTCCTATAGAAACATTGTTGCCTACTGTGGTAGCGGCTTTTTGGTAACTGCAGTGTATTACAGCTCCATCCTGTATGTTAGTTTTATTCCCGATGCGGATGGTGTTTACATCACCCCTGATGACGGCGTTGAACCATACCGTGCAGTCATCGCCAAGCACTACATCGCCGGCTATGGTAGCATTTTCAGCCACAAAGCAGTTATTACCTAAGTGAGGTTTTATTCCTTTTACAGGGAGAATGAGAGGCATATTTTTTTTTGTTAAATGAAGAAGCAGTGCAGCATTGGTTAAAATTACGGTTTTTTGTTTTGAAGGCCTTATTTCTCTTTTATTTTTTAATTTGTAAAGAGAGGCTTTTTGTTCAGGAACAGGATTATGGTAATGAAGTCTGTAGCTGCCATAAAATTCCCGGATGGTTGTACCTATATTTGCTCCATCTTTTTGGTTAAGCATCTGAATTTATTTATAGTATTAAAAATGATAAATCTTAGAGAAACCTGGAATGAGTTATTGTTCCGGTACACTGGAAAAATCAGGCTTATTAATGAGCTCTGGTCGGAAATTGAAGCTGCATATACCCAAAGCAACCGGCACTACCATAACCTTGCTCACCTGGAATACATGGTATCTAAAGCGCGAGAATACCACAGTTCTCTGGCCGGTCCTGATATTGTTTTATTCTCCACCTTTTACCATGATATTGTTTACCATACGCTGCGGCGGGACAGTGAACAAAAAAGTGCCGGCATAGCGCAGGACCGTCTGGTAAGAATAGGGCTGCCTGCAGAGAAAATAAGAAAATGTTACAACCAGATTATTGCCACCAAATCTCATAAGGAATCTGTAGAAAAGGATACGAACTTTCTGTTAGATTTTGATCTTGCTGTTTTAGGCGAAAGTCCGCAGCAGTATAGGGAGTACTCCCAAAAGATCAGGGAGGAATTCTCTGTTTATCCTGATTTTATTTACAACAGGGGGCGGGAAAGGGTACTCCGGCATTTCCTTGATATGGAAAGGATTTTTAAAACAAAGGAGTTTTATTCAAAATATGAGCTGCAGGCAAAAAAGAACTTAGCTGAAGAATTGGAGCGGCTTAAATAGTATTTTTATTCTTTTAAATTTAAAAATAATGTTTTAATTTGCCTGTTGTTAATTTAGCCTCCTTTCTTGATAAGAAAGGAGGCTTAGTGGCACCATAGCGGGATGCAGTGAGTGTGTTAATAAAATAATTTTTTTATAGATTTAAGACATGAATTATTTAAAAATCAGCCTCTTATTAACCGCCCTGTTAGTGGCTGCTGAAGGAAATGCTCAATCAGCGGCTGCAGACGTTGTACCGGACAATTCGTTTGTGGTAAATATTGATTCTCTGCAGTTTGATATCTATAATAATTACGAGCCTTCCATACCACCGGTAAATTTTAATACGCTACAGGAACCGGTTCTGTTCATTGTAAATGGAAAAGCAACGGAAATATCGAGGTTCTCTGATTTGAAGCTTGAACATGAAAACCTGAAGTCTGTAACTGTAGTTCAGGACCCTGAAGAAATTAAAGAGTTGGGGTACCTGAAATATAATTCGGTAGTGAAGATAAAAACAGAAAAAGAGGAATAAGGGAGGCGGTTTGGGATTAGCTAATTTAATTGTTGCCCCTCCGCCATTGCAGCTTCATCCGGCTTACAACTGAAGAAGATACGGAAGCTTGTTCCTTCATTTACTTTACTGTCCACTGTTATTTTTCCTCCTAATGCTTCTACCTGTGTTTTTACCAGGTAAAGGCCCATTCCTTTTCCTTCGACATGGGAATGAAACCGCTTGTAAAGGGTGAAAATATTTTTTTTATGCGCATCCAGGTTAATGCCTAACCCATTGTCTGTTACCTGCAGGCAGATAATATTATCTGTGCGTGATGTTGATATTTCTATCCGGGGAGGCCTTTTAGGGTGCCGGTATTTGATAGCATTGCTGATCAGGTTCAATAATATGCTGTCAAGGTAAGGCTTAACGGTTTTGAGCTTGTTTACCTGCTCAAAACTGCACGAAATTTCAGCCTTCGTATCATTGATCTCATTAGCCAGATTGGCTTTAATAAGCTCCAGTTCCAGTTGTAAATCTACTTCGCTTACAGAGAGGGTGTTGTTTTTTCTGATCTCAAGAATGGTGTTAATATCCCTTACAACCTGGTCCAGTTCCTCAGCAGTCTGAACCATTTTTTCCGTGATCATTTTTTCATCATCTTTCGATACGCCGCTTAATTTCGCCAGCTGCCCTAAGCCCAGGATGCGTGCAACAGGGGCCCTGAGATTATGTGCAGCAATAAAGGCAAACTGTTCCAGTTGCTGGTTATATTCCACTAATTCCCGGGTACGTTCTTTTACTTCCTTATCCAGGTTTTCATTCTGGGCTTCAATAATTTTTCTTGCAAGGGAAAGTTTATGGTTCTGCTGCACTAATATATCGCGCTGAATGGCTATTTGCTCCTGTCGCTGGCTAAGTTCAAAATTGCTGGTTACCAGCTCTTCATTCTGGGCATTGATTTCTTCCTGCTTGGCCAGGAGCTGTTCCGTTCTCTCATCTACCAGCTTCATTAACTTTTGGTTTTGGCGCCTTATACTTACAGAGCGGTATTGATACAGGAATACTACCAGGCTAAAGGCTAACACAGCAATGGCAGCTTTAAACCACCAGTGGAAATAAACAGGGGGCTTTACATTAATGATCAGGGAGGCGCCCTGCTCATTCCAGACTCCGTCGTTATTGGAGGCCTTTACCCTGAAGGTGTAACTGCCAGGGTCCAGGTTTGTATAAGTAGCCAGTTGCTTATTTCCTGCATAAATCCAGTCGTTATCAAAGCCTTCCAGCCTGTAGGCATATTTATTTTTACCCGGGGAGGAGAAGTTCAGAGAGGAATATCCAATACTGATAACAGAATGGTTATTATTTAAATTAATTTCCTCTGTTAAACCAATGGCCTGTTTTAAAACAGAATCTTCTGCGCTGATCTGTACCGGTTCGTTAAAAATTTTCAAATCGGTAAGCACTACAGGGGGTACATTCAGATTGTCTTTTATACTGTCCGGGTGGAAAACATTAAAACCTCTGGTTCCTGCAAAATACATTTTTCCATCAGGGGCTTTATAGGCGGCATTTCTGTTAAATTCATTTCCCTGCAGCCCGTCGCTGGTATCGTAGTTACGGAAGTCTTTTTTGCTGATGTTAAAACGCGATAGTCCCTGATTTGTGCCCAGCCAAAGGTTGCCATTATCATCTTCCAGTATACTGTTAATTACGTTGTTGGGTAAGCCATCTTCTGTGGTATAGGCAGTAAAAGACTTTGTTTCTTTGTTAATTAAGTTCAGCCCTCCGCCTGTGCCAACCCAAAGGTTGCCCTTGCTGTCTTCAAAAATGGATATCACATAGTTATGGCTTATGCTGTTAATATCTTCCTCATCGTGCACAAAGCGGGTGAACGTTTTTGTTTCAGGATCAAAAAGATTCAGTCCTCCTTCAGTGCCTGACCAGATATTTCCTGCACTGTCCTGGAAAATGCTCAGCACTACTCCGTCACTAAGGGCCAGGGGATTATTAATGTCGTGCCGGAACGTGGTGAAACTTTTTGTTTTTATATTGTAAACACTCACACCGGCTCCCCAGTCGCCAATCCATATATTTTTTTCACGGTCTGCCATCAGGCTCGGTTTTACATTTCCTTCTATGCTGTGTGGCTTAGCAGGGTCGGGAAGATGATGAGTGAAAATGCCGTTTCTTTTATCATAAAAAGCAAAGCCGCCGAGGTGGTATCCAATTAAAAGGGTGTCCTTATTATAATTCTTCAGAGACATAATTACTTTGGCAGGCACTTTACTTTCCGCCTGATGAGCATGATGCTGAAAGGTTTTCTTTCCGGAGTCAAAACTAAAAAGACCGGCGTCTTCTATTCCCAGCCAGATGTTGCCTGCTTCATCTCCTGTTACGGCATAAACATTTGCAGACTTCAGGCCTGGTATTCTCCGGTAGATCTCAAATTTCTCCCCATACCTGGACCACAGGCTTATACCTCCGGCCCATGTGCCAATCCAGACATTTCCAATATTATCAGTGTACAGGGAATGAACAGAAATTCCTCCTAAACTGCCGGGAACAGTGATGTCTGTTGTATAATTTTTAAATCTGCCCTTATCATAATCAAAAATGGATAATCCACCGTTCTGAGTGCCAATCCATAAGCGGCCTTCTACATCTTCCGTAAAGCAGAGTACATCATTATGGCTGATAGTATTTTCATTTGCTGGCTCATGTATAAAACGGATAAAGGAATTATCTTCAGGCTTATAAAGGGAAATTCCATTCTCAGACGTAGCTACCCATATTCGTTTTTTGCTGTCCTGATAAACACTGGAAACAAGGCCTGAACCAATGCTTTTTTTATTGGCAGGATCGTGCCGGTAATGAGTAAAGGTATTTGTACGGGCATTAAAGTGGTCCAAGCCTTTTGGAGTGGCAATCCAGTAGTTTCCCTTATGGTCTTCAATAATTTTATTGATACCGCTGTCTGTTAAACTATTGGGGTTTGCAGGATTATGGTAATAGCCCGAAAATGTTTTCTCTTCAGGATTAAACCTGAAGAGACCATTATTAGTGCCTGCCCATATGGTGCCCTTACTGTCCTCCATTAAATCGGCAATATACCGGGGGGAGGAGTTCCCGATTTTGTACCGCTTAAAAGATTCTTTCAAAGGGTCGAATCTGCAAAGTCCGTCGCTGGTTCCTACCCAGAAGTTTCCGTCTCTGTCTTCAAGAAGGTCAGTAATAAGATTACCGGAGAGGCTTTCTTTATTATTCCTGTCACGCCTGAAGGTCGTGAATTTATATCCGTCGTACCTGTTCAGGCCATCGCGGGTACCAAACCACATATAGCCCCTGCTGTCTTTTAAAATGCATTTCACGGTACTTTGCGAAAGCCCGTCTTCCACAGAAAGGTGGGTGAACCGTAAATCTGAAGACTGAGCCATAGTTCCACTGCCGGTAAAAAGGAAAAAAAGGGAAAATATGGAAAGTATCAGAGTACGCAGGTTTTTACTGCAAATGCATGTAAGATTGAGTTGGTTTCGTAATAAAAACAAAACGGATATTTTATAGGATGTGTGCCGGTCAGTAGTGTTGTTACTGACTCTCACCACTGTTGAATATTCTTTTTTTAATCATCAATTAAAAAATATAATAGAAAAAACCATGCTATGCCTTTTCAGGAGTAGAAAAAAAGCAAGCTCTTTGTTTTCTTTTATTTTAACATATTAAAATATTGAAAATATAGATTAATGACAAATTTGTATTTTTTGGAATAGATTATTTTTGATGAATAATGATAAATTCAAAAGCGGTTTTTAAGTAATTATTGCAGCGGAAATTTACTTTTTTTTCTGCGGAAAATAGTTTTTGCTTCCGCTCATAAATTAAAAATAAATCTCCGTCAAAACCCGGATAATGTTGTAAAACTGAGCGTTTCTTATCTATATTGAGAAGAAAAAACAGCGGGAAAGCAGGAGTCGTTTAAAAGCTTCTGAAGGTTGGGAAGGGTTTCCGGCGAGGACAATAACAGAGGATGAAAATACATACAACAAACTACATTAATACATTTGTGGAAGTTGCTGAAGACTGCCCTGCCTGTTCAGGGGAAGTGCCTCCACTAAAGGGTGATAAAAAATCAGTTGCTAATCTGCAATATGAACTGATCAGTCAGAATCCCTATCGCTACACCTCCGATGATGTTCTCTTTAAAGTACACGCTTCTAAAAAAGAAATAGCGGATAGTGAGGTTGAAAAAGAGCGGGAGCAGCTTTTTTCCAAAGGGCAGCCCTGCTTTCGTGCCTCTCCCTTAACAAAAAGGTACGGCTGGGGAATACACAGCAATGAAGAAGGAAAAGTAGCCTTGTTCGGCTGTGAAACAATTGAGTATAAGAATTACTCAGAAGACAGTAAGCTGAAAATTGTAAAAGCGATGCGGACTAAAAAAGCATAAAGATAAAGTATCTGTTATTGCCTTTATGCTGTTGATTTTGCTGTCATGAAGCTCAGTCCTCACTTACTTCTGACTACTCCTTCTCATATGCTTTTTGAACAGCCTTTTTTTTGGCTTCAGGGAGGTTATTATAGTTCAGAACTTCCTTTATGAAATCCCTTTTTTCGTTTTCATCCAGTTTCAGCCAGGCCTTGAATAAATCTTCTGTTTTTGAATTCATATTGTTGTATTAATGAATATTTCACCCCTTTACTCTACTTTGAAGATGCTGGAACGAAGAGCATTTATGGGAGCAATTTATCGAAAATTTAACAGATTCGCCACATTATCCTGTATCCTGTTAGTTATCTTTTCCTGTGAATCAAAAAAGTACCAGAAGGCTTTAGAAACAAATGTTGAGAACAGGATAGAGTATACTGTAAAAATGGTATTTCCGCATGATGAAACTGCTTTTACCCAGGGGCTGGTAATTCATAAGAATAAAGTTTATGAAAGCACCGGCTTCCATAATCAGATACCATCATGGATTGCCGAAGTGAATCTGGATAATGGGGAGCAGCATAAAAGAGTGGAGTTGGACAGCAGGTATTTCGGAGAGGGAATATGTGTTTTGAATAATAAGCTTTACCAGCTGACATGGAAGGAGAACACAGGTTTTATTTATGATCTCAAAACCTTTAAAAACACTGGCAGCTTTTCTTATAATTCTGAAGGCTGGGGACTGACTACGGATCAGCAACACCTTATAATGAGTGACGGTACAGAAAATATCCGTTTTCTGGATACACTTACTTTTGAAGTTGTAAAAACAATTGTGGTAAGGGAGGGTAATATTCCGGTTAAAAATATAAATGAACTGGAGTTTATTAAAGGGTATCTGTATGCTAACCTTTGGAAAACCAGCCTCATTGTTAAAATTGATCCGGATAACGGGAAGGTGGTTGGGGTGCTGGACCTTTCTTCACTGGTAAACAGCATTGAAAGAACCCATCCGGAGGCTGATGTGCTGAACGGGATTGCGTACAATTCTGAAACCGGAGACATTTTAGTTACAGGTAAGCTCTGGCCAAAAGCTTACCTTATAAGGCCTGAGGAATAAAGCCGCAGGAAATTGTAATAATCAGGCTTGTATGATAAGATCTTACAGCCACCGCTTGTGTTTGAAATACCAGAGGAAAACAAGCGAGGAAACGATCATTAGCACAATTGCAAAGAGGTAACCGAACCGCCAGCTCAACTCAGGCATAAATTCAAAGTTCATTCCATAAATACTGGCAATAAGGGTTGGGGGCATGAAAACCACCGTTACCACGGTAAATATTTTAATTACCTGGTTCTGTTCAATGCCTACTAAACCCACAAAAGTATTCTGAAGAAATTCCAGCCGCTCAAACACAAACTCAGTATGCTGTAGCAGGGAAACAATATCTTTCATGATAATCCGTAACCGCTCCTTTTCATTATCGGAGATCAGAGAGCTTTTTAGCAGGGAAGAAATCAGGCGCTGCTTATCAACAATGCTACCCCGTATTAGAATACAGTTTTCCTGTAATTCCGTTATTCTGATTAATACATCCTCATCGTAGGATTTTTCCTTTACCAGCTTCTTACTGACTGCATTTGTATGGCGGTTCAGGCTTTCAATAAAATCTGCATCCAGGTCAATACGGGACTCCAGAAGGCTTAGCCATATATGCGGACCGGTAATTTCTGCAGGTACGCTCATAATACCCTTCAGCTTTCTTACCGTTTCTGCAAATGATTTCAGGTCGGCATGGCGAAGAGTAAACAGCAGGTTATCTTTATAAATAAAGGAAACCTGTTCTACACGGTACGATTGCCGCTCATATACAATAAAAGAGTTGTTAGCCTCAATACTATGAAGGTCCTCAATATATCTGGAGCTGCTTTCAATTTCGGCAGCTTCCTGGGAAGTGAAGAATTCCATGGAAAAGGAGTCCTCAACCCATTTCTTTTCCTCGGCACTGGGGGATTGCAGGTCTATCCAAACCAGCTTTCCATGTTCAGGAAATAGCTTATCAGGATTTTTCTCCCACTGTATTTCTTTATCCTTTATGTAAAATATTCTTATCACTACAGGTACTTTTAAAACTTCAAATTTAGGAAGAAGAACCAGCCTTCAAAATTTTTCTCTTGCCCGATTGCCTGAAAAATTGCATATTATTACTGTTCCCTTACCATCTGCCTGAGCAGTCCTGCTGCCTGGCATTGGCCCGGGGCTTAATTATTTTTGCAAAAGCCCTTCTGTTAGAACTCACTTTCTGCCTATACTGTTCGGGATTTTCCTCCTCAGGTCCTGGTAATTACGCGAAATGAGTGGAAAAGCAGGGGCTAAGGGAGCATTAGACCCATTCCGGCGCAAAGGTATATTTGTTGTTAACGTGGAAAATTTACTTTTTAATTTGGGTTTTTCCTGTTATAATTGAGCCTTGGGTAAAAAACAGGAATCTGCTATTACTGAATCCTGTTATAGAAACCTGCTGTTGAGTAAAGGCTGGTACGAATCCTGACAGAGAGTTCGCCGGCCAGAGGTTTTTTTCAGGGATTTTTTAATTTTTAAGGTAATATGGATGCACTGACGCTTTTGAAGCAACAAACTGAGGATGCACACAGCTGGACAAATAAGCTGATAGAAAAGGTGCCGGAGGACAAGTGGTTTATTTTTCCCGATGGGTTTGAGTACAACATTGTATGGCAGGTCGGGCATATCCTGGTAAGCCATCATTTTCATGGTATTATGGTTATCCGCGGGCTGCAAAACGAATTGCTGGCGAAAATGCCTTTCAAAAAATATTCAGCTTTGTTTTCCTTTGGCGATCATATTGATTTAGTCAGGGAGGGGGCGGTGTCGGTTCCCTTACTGAAAGATCATTTGCAGCTGGTTCAGGCTAAGACAATTGAAATAATAGCCGGTTTACAGCCGGAAGATTTAATGGCCGGCTTGGAGCCAACACCCATCCCTCACCCAATAGCAAAGAACAAAATAGAGGCTCTGTCCTGGAACATCAAACATACTATGTGGCATTGCGGCCAGATAGGGAGCTTATTACGAAAAACAGACAAGCCTTACGACTTTAAGCTCCTGCGCCCTGCTGTAATTCCAAGGCCGGTTTTAGATTAGCAGACAGAAAGGAGAGAGTAGGAGCATAAGTGGAATCGTTCCATTTTCAATGGAACGCAATATGGAAAGGCATGAACTGCTGCAGATGTGAGAAGTGTCCAAAGGTTAAGATGCTATTGGGATTTCTGATTCATTATTTCATGAAAAATCAAATCTCCTGATAATAATTAATATCCAGTGATAAGTATAAGCAATTGATAACCCGGAGGAAATAAATTTGTAGCAAATATCTGCTCAAAGCAGGCCTGCCGTTAGCTTTCTTTTTATTGAAAATACAGTAAATTTAATTTTTCAAAACTATAGTTAATGCCTTAATCATACCAGGGAATGAATAGACTTATTATTCGGAATGCTTTATTTACAATCTGCTTTTTTCTTATAAACACCTCAGTATTTTCTCAAACAACGCCTAAGGAGCTGGTAGAGAAATTTTTCAAAGAATACGAATCTAAAGGGGTGTCAACTGCTTTAGATAATCTCTATGGAACAAATGAATGGATGAAGCGCAACGAAGACGCTTTAACCAACCTTAAAAGTCAAATGCAGGGTTTAAATGAAGATTATGTTGGTAAATTTTACGGTTATGAAATGATTACTGAAAAGAAGTTTTCAGAAAGTTATCACCTCCTGAGTTATTTAGTAAAATATGACAGGCAGCCAATCAGGTATATATTTCAATTTTACAAGCCGGACAAAAAATGGAAAATTTACAGTTTTAAGTACGATGGGAATTTTTCAGAAGAATTAGAGGAAGCATCAAAAGTATATCACCTGAACCTGGAGAACTAGGCTATGTCTGATGAATCAAATTTTGCTGTCATGCTGACGTCAGGAAGCATCTTTCCAAGTAAAATAATCCTTCAGAACTTCAAATAGGGAAAGATTTCTCCCGCGCGGCGTCCGCTGTCGTCGAAATGACAAAATCATGCTTAAAGGTATTCATCAGACACAGCCTAAATTAAATATGTAATGTGTCAAAACCACATTCATCACTTATTGATTAGCTGTTTATTGCCGGAGTTTACAAAGAGATCAGCTCCTGTAAATTATAAAGATAGATCTGAACAGTCTTTTTTCGGGCTGGAATCCAATCATTTCTAATGTGTTACCGGCTTCACAGGTACATATACAGCAAATCTAAACTTTAGCACATTGTCATTGCCTTTATCGTTGCCCCACTGGCCAATGTTGTCGAGGTAGTCGGTAAGGGGGGTCATGTAGCCGGCCTGCAAGCCGAGGGCCCAGTGGTTTGGCAGGAAGTAAATAAGTCCCAGGTTAGTGGGCATCATTACAGATGTGTTGCTGAAAGTTTCGTTAGGAGCGCGGGTTTCAAAGCGGTCAAGAAGATTCCTGTCAAGGTCGTCCTGCGGATTGAAGCGGAGGATGCCAAAGCCCTGGCTCAGATATAAAATATATTTTTCCTTCTTGAGGAGATTCCAGTGCAGATCGTACTGAAGCGTAAAGAGGGAGCTGCTGAAGAAACGATTAGGGCTTGCCTGCTCATTTGCTTCGAAAACATACAAGCTGTTTTGTCCTGTTACCTTTCCATAGCTTATGCCAAAGCTTCCGTTAAAGCGTTCTTTGCGGTTGAACTGAAGCCCCAGCGCCAGCGATCCTGTATACTTGGCGTTAGGAGTACTTAAATCTCCGGAATACTTATTTATGCTGAATCCTCCATAAATCATTGAAAGAGGCTGTTGAGCCTTACTTTTATTATGAAGGAGCAAAAGAAGCAGAAGGAGACAGGGAGTGTAAAATATTTTTTTCATAAAAAAAGCCCGGAGTAATTACCCGGGCTTAAATTAATACCATTCTGGTGATTATTATAGACCTGTAAGGTCAAAAGAATCGAGAAAATTCGTTGTAAACTTACCTGATTTAAAGTTAGGATCATCCATTAAACGGATATGGAAAGGGATGGTGGTTTTAATCCCTTCAATTACAAATTCCTGCAGTGCCCGTTTCATACGCGTAATACATTCCTCTCTGCTCTGGCCACTAACGATCAGTTTTGCAATCATACTGTCGTAGTTAGGAGGAATGGTATAGCCGGCATAAACATGGCTGTCAATACGTACTCCGTGGCCACCGGGAATGTGCAGATTGGTAATAGTGCCGGGGTTAGGGCGGAAGCCTTTACCCGGATCTTCTGCATTTATGCGGCACTCCATAGAGAACATTTTCGGGAAGTAATTGCGGCCACTGATTTTCTCACCTGCAGCTACTTTAATCTGTTCCTTTATCAGGTCAAAATCGGTTACTTCTTCTGTAATCGGGTGCTCTACCTGTATACGGGTGTTCATTTCCATAAAGTAGAAATTCCCGTGCTTATCTACCAGAAATTCAATGGTACCGGCACCTTCGTAGTTAATTGCCTGAGCTCCTTTAATGGCCGCAGCACCCATTCTTTCGCGCAGGTCCTGGTCCAGTACAGGTGAAGGAGTTTCCTCCACCAGTTTCTGGTGGCGGCGCTGAATAGAGCAGTCGCGTTCAGAAAGGTGGCAGGCGCGGCCTGTGTGGTCACCTACTATCTGAATTTCCACGTGGCGGGGCTCTTCTACAAATTTTTCAAGGTAAAGACCATTGTTCCCGAAAGAAGCACTTGCTTCCTGGCGGGCATCGTTCCATGCCTTTTCAAAATCCTTCTCGTCTTTTACAATACGCATCCCCTTACCGCCACCACCAGCTGTGGCTTTTAGTATAACGGGATACCCCATTTCTTTTGCAATGGCTTTTCCTTCCACAATAGAGGCAAGGAGGCCTTCGGAGCCCGGTATGGTGGGAACGCCGGCAGCTTTCATGGTGGCCTTGGCAGTTGCTTTGTCGCCCATTTTGTCGATCATGTCTGCACTGGCACCAATAAACTTAATATTGTTTTCCTCACAAATTTTACTGAAACCTGCATTTTCCGACAGGAATCCGTAGCCGGGATGAATAGCATCGGCATTAGTGATTTCTGCCGCGGCAATTATATTTGGTATGTTAAGATAAGAAAGGGAGCTTTGAGGAGGACCAATGCACACAGCTTCATCAGCAAACCGTACATGCAGGCTTTCCTTGTCAGCAGTGGAATACACTGCTACTGTTTTGATACCCATTTCTCTGCAGGTACGGATAATGCGCAGGGCAATTTCGCCCCGGTTGGCTATAAGTATTTTTTTAAACACAGCTTAGGTAGTTAAGTCAATCTGTTTGTAAGAAACAAGTTATTCGTTAGCAGTTGTTCGTTGTTTCCGCTGTTATTGCCTGCTTTTTGAAAAAGAACAAAAAGCAGGCAATAACAGCGGCAGTTATAAACTTAAAACTGCAGCGGCATACCGCTGACAACCAGTATTTATCTTATGCAGGATCTACCAGGAACAAAGGCTGGTCGTACTCCACCGGCGAAGCATTGTCCACAAGAATTTTTACGATAGTACCAGAAACCTCCGATTCAATTTCATTGAAAAGCTTCATAGCTTCTACAATACAAACTGTCTGTCCCGGTTTTACAGCATCACCTGGTTTTACAAAGTCTTCTGACTCCGGGTTTGGAGAGCGGTAAAAAGTACCGATCATAGGCGATTTTATTTCGATATACCTGCTGGCCTCTTCTTTTTGAGGGGCAGCTGGTTTTTGGGGCTGAGCGGCAGGGGTAGCCTGAGCAGGAGCTGGTGCCTGCTGGCTTGCTGCACGGGGAGCGGCTTCCTGAGCCACTTGCTGCACGGCCGAATGCTTTTTAACGGCAATTTTAAAATCGCTGGTTTCGATGTTAACTTCGTCCAGTCCTGATTTTGAAATAAAATCTATCAGCTCTTGAATTTCCTGAGGTTTCATAGTTAGTTTTTTACTCTTTCCGAATATGAATTTGTTCTGGTATCAACCCGGATCAGTTCGTCCTGGTCTATAAAAAGTGGAACCTGTATAACGGCTCCTGTTTCCAGTGTTGCAGGTTTGGAAGCATTGGTGGCAGTATCGCCTTTCAGGCCCGGTTCAGTATAAGTTACAAGCAGGTCTACAAAAGGAGGTAACTCACAGCTTAAAGGAGTTTCTGTCTCGGCATGGTAAAAAACATCCACTATCTGGCCCTCTTTCATCAGCTGAGGGGCATTGATTAGCTTTTCTTCAAGCTGAGTCTGCTCAAAAGTTTCGCTGTCCATGAAGTGGTAACCAAGATCATCCCTGTACAGGTACTGATGTGGCCGCTTTTCAATACGGGCAGTAGTTACTCTTGTGCCGGAGGAAAATGTATTATCAATTACCTTTCCTGTCCTGACACTTTTAAGCTTTGTACGCACGAAGGCCGGTCCTTTGCCCGGTTTCACATGCTGGAACTCTGTGATAGTATACAGGTCGTTGTTGAACTCTATCGTAAGTCCGTTTCTGAAATCTGCAGTTGATGCCATTTATTTTTGTGCAAATTTGGTTATCCCGCAACCCGGGACAAGTTGTGCTATATAATGTATTAAAAGCTGTTTTTTAGTTGATTATTAAAAAATGCTTCAGCTTTTACAGATTAAACTATTATTAAATTAAAGGTTCAATTTAGTAATCAATCCTTAAAAATAAAAATATGTTCATTATTCGGGATCATAGGCCCATTTCAGCCATACCGAACCCCAGGTAAAACCTCCTCCGAAAGCAGCGAGAATAAGGTTGTCGCCTTTTTTTAATTGCTTTTCGTAATCCCAAAGGCAAAGAGGTATAGTGCCGCTGGTGGTATTTCCGTATTTATGGATGTTCAGCATTACCTTATCGGCACCTACGCCCATACGGTTGGCAGTGGCGTCTATAATTCTCTTGTTTGCCTGGTGAGGAACGAGCCATGATATGTCCTCTGCCCGGAGGTTGTTCTTTTCCATTATTTCTGCCGATACATTAGCCATGTTGGTAACCGCAAATTTAAATACGGCAGAACCTTCCTGGTAAACATAGTGCTCTTTTGCGGCAACGGTTTCGACAGATGCCGGCTTTCTGCTGCCACCGGCTTTCATGTGGAGGTGCTGGGCTCCGGAACCATCTGTTTTAAGAATATGGTCCATTATCCCCAGGTTTTCGCTGGCAGGTTCAAGCATTACTGCACCGGCACCATCGCCAAAAATAATACAGGTGGTGCGGTCCTGGTAATCGACGATAGAAGACATTTTGTCGGCTCCCACAATTACCACTTTTTTGTACCTGCCGGATTCAATAAACTGAGAGCCTGTGCTGAGTGCATATAAGAAGCCTGAGCAGGCAGCCATAAGGTCGTAACTGAAAGCATTTACAGCTCCTATTTCGCTGCAAATAAGGTTGGCCGTGGCCGGGAACATCATGTCAGGGGTTACGGTGGCGCAAATGAGGAGGTCAATTTCCTCCGGACGGGTATTGGTTTTTTCGAGCAGGCCCTGAACAGCTTTAACGCCCATTACTGAAGTACCCTGGTTTTCGCCTTTCAGAATGTGCCTTTCCTTTATGCCTGTCCGGGAGGTAATCCAATCGTCGGAAGTATCGACCATTGTTTCCAGTTCTTTATTTGTAAGGATGTAATCCGGGACATAACCTTGCACACCTGTAATTGCTGCTCTGATTTTATTCATATATAAGAGGGTACGGGTAAAGCTTTACGCTACGCGAACTCAGTGCCCCGCTCCGCATTGACTGCATAAGGCGACACCGGGTTGGCAAAAGTATATTATGCAAAAATGAGTGCTTAAAGCCAAAGATGCAACTCATATATATATAATTAAGTGCAATGAGAGTGAAATAAAAGTTGTACACCCTTATATTGTACTTATATGACCTGCATTGAAGAAAAATATCAGTTTCTTTCAGGAAAAGAAAAAGCCTTACCTGAATAAGGTAAGGCTCATTGAGTTAAGTATATAAAATACTGTTAAGCTAATACTTCTTTTTCCAAAACTACCTGACCTTTGTAATAGAGTTTACCTTCGTGCCAGTAAGCTCTGTGCCACAGATGAGGTTCGCCTGTGGTGGGGCAAATTGCAACTTGTTTAGGAGTTGCTTTGTAATGAGTTCTTCTCTTATCTCTTCTGGATTTGGAGGTTTTACGTTTAGGATGCGCCATTTTACTAAGCTATTAAATTATGATTTCTTAATTATTCTTTAAGTTTTTCAGAACACTCCAGCGGGGGTCGATTGCATCTTCTTCCTTTGCAGAGTCTTCTGTTTCGTCTTCCTGATCGTTGTCAAGGCTACTGTAAACCAGTTTTCCTTCGCTCAGATCATCAAAATCCTCCCCGTCATCTTCTTCAAGATAATCAGGATGAATTTTTTTCATCGGCAAAGATATACCTATAATTTCATAAATGAACTGAGCGACGTTTATTTTTTGGGTATTTTGGGTAATAATCAAAAGATCATCATCCAGTTCTTCCTCTTCCTCGCCGTACTTTATAAGTAAACGCTCGTCCAGATCAATCGGGTAGTCAAACGGTTCCAGACTCCTGTCGCAAATTAATTCCACAGCACCTCGGATGTTAAAATCCATGGTTATCATGGTTTCAGTTTTGTGAAGGTCGACCGTTACCCGCGCCTGCCCTTTCTCTATCAAACCGTAATCAAACAAGCCGAAAAAAGCATCATTTACCTCCAGATCGTACTGGTGTTCACCATTGTCGAGCCTGAAGATGTCAATGTCATATAGTCTTTTAACTTTTGTTTCCACTTTTTGGAAATTTAAGATCGCAAATTTATTAAATTATTTTCTGTAATAAAAGGATTCTTGTTTTTTCAGTAAAAACCTTTCATTTATTTTTAATTATTAACAATCCATTTTTATAATAAACAGCTCCATTTGTTCCGTACAGGCTGTTTTTGTGCTGCGGAAAAAAGAGGGGCGGCTCATGGTTGTTTCACAATATTATAAGAAAATATAAAGTCTTTTGTAATAATCGATCATCCGGTAAAAAAGTTCTCTGCTTCCGGTGTTTATCAGCTGACGTTTTGATTAAATTTTATCCAGTGGGGTTCTGGAGTTCTTTACCAGATTTTTATATTCTGAGATGGAAACCCCTGTTACCTTTTTAAATTGTCCTGACAAATAATGTACGCTGCTGTAGTTTAGCTTATCAGCAATCTGGCTCGCATTCATCTGACTGTCCTGCAGGAGCTCCTTCACCCGTTCCACCTTTGCATGGATATAAAAATTTTCGATAGTTTGTCCGGTCTGGCGGGTAAAATGTTTGGAAAGAGCTGTGTAGTTTTTATGAAGTGCATCTGTCAGGAATCCGGAAAGGGTCAGGTGGAGACTGCCTTCTTCATTCAGCTTCAGGAATTTAAGTATGTTGATCCGTATATTTTCAGTTAGCTGCTCTTCAGGGTCCTGCAGCAGCTCAAAGCCTATAGACTGAAGTTCATCCTGAATGGAAGTGGCTGTAAATGTATCCGGTGCATTAATCCTTGCAATACCTAAATCCACCTTAAGTATTTCCACTCCTTCAGTTGCTTTTTTCTCAAGAATATCCTGCACCGCCATTATACAACGGGGGCAAACCATGTTTTTTATATGCAGGAGCTTTTCAGGCATTTTCTTTAAGAATTGAGTTTGGGTATTGAGTCCTGAGTACCTGGCGTTTGGTGAGGGATTTGAAAAATATTGCCTCGCAGCTTTTTGTCCCAATACTCAATACCCACTCATCAGAATTATTAATTTATGGTTTCCTCCACCCGGCCGCATTTCAGCATTTTGTCGCCGAAATAAGGATTGCGGATCTCTTCCTGCGCACTCAGCCAATAGCCACCGCTGTTGTCGAAAGCCATCGGGCAAAACTGGTAATAAACAGCTTCTTCAGTTGGATTGAATGCTTTAACAAGTGCATAGGTGTTTCGGGTAATCAATGCAAAATGATCACGCTGTCTGCTTACATCATTGGTTTGGGTAAGGTAGCGGATATCGTTCTGCATGCCATTCACTCTTTGTTTGTAAAAGCTTTCCTGTTCTTCCGGAAGGTTGCCTGTATTGAAATTCTTTATATTGTTCAGCATCCGGCTGGCAGCTTTGCTGGTTCCTTCCGCACTGCTTTCCACTAAAGCGTTTTTAACCTGCAGGTAATCATTCAAAAGATTTTTTACCTGGTTTTGCAGTTCCGGGGCTGAGTTGGCAAAGGCCTCAATGTTTTCATTGCCCTTTATATTGTCTTCTACTTTTGCTTTACTCAAATCTTCCTGCTCCATGTGCCGGTCAAAAATCTTGCCCGATCCATCGCCTTCGTTTGTGTTATTGCCACCACAGGCGGTAATCAGGAACAGACTGCATGCTATGGCTGATCCTTTTAAAAAATTCTTTTTCATAATATTTCTTATATCAGTATTCATAATATATTAAATAAATGATGATGCTTATATCATTTATATGAGCAGGTCTGCATGGTAAAACAGTTAATTTTTCCTCCACAGTTTAATACTGTGGGAGTGGCAGGCTGCCTGCTTCTTTTTACCTAAACACTATTTTAAGGAAATAAGTTAAAAACTGCTCTTCCCTGTTTGAAATTTTATCTGAGGCCAGCTCCTGATGAGGGGCGGCCTTTTCCTGTTTGACTAAAACGGTTAAAGCTCTGGCAATAGTCTTGAAACTATTCAAAACAGCTCTTTTAATCCTTTCTTTTTCTTATAATATCGCAGGCCAGGTAAATAGCCTCCCTTATAGATTGTTCGCTGGCAAGGTTTTTTCCTGTAATGTCATAAGCCGTGCCATGGTCCGGAGAGGTTCTTACAATGGACAGACCGGCGGTATAATTTACCCCGCTTTCAAATGCCAGTGTTTTGAACGGGATAAGGCCCTGGTCGTGGTACATCGCCAGGATGCCATCAAACTTTTTGTACTGGTCATTTCCAAAGAACCCGTCGGCAGGGAAGGGGCCGTAAATCAGTTTTCCTTTTTCTTTCAGGTCGTTAATTACCGGAATAATAATTTCCTGTTCCTCACTCCCCAGTAATCCTCCTTCTCCGGCATGGGGGTTAAGGCCCAGTACTGCAATTTTAGGTTTGCTGATACCAAAATCTTTCGAGAGGCTTTTGTCAAGGATCATTAATTTGCTGCGGACCTTTTCTTTAGTTAGTTGTGTGCTGATGTCTTTTACAGGAATGTGTCCTGTAACCACTCCAACCCTGAGTCCTTCTGAGCAAAGCAGCATCAGGCTGTCTCTTGCGCCAAAAGTTTCAGTAAAATACTCTGTATGGCCCGGAAAGCGAAACTCCTCCGTCTGGATATTATTTTTATTGATAGGGGCCGTTACAATCCCGTCAATAATACCCTTCTGTAAGTGTTCTGTGGCTTTTTGCAGGGCAAGCAGGGCAGCTCGGCCACCTTCAGGGGTTTCCTGCCCCATGGTAATCTCAATCATTTCCTGCCAGCAGTTAAAAACATTTACTTTGCCGGGGCTTGCCTGTGCACCTTCCTGCAGCTGGAAATAATTAAAATCATTAATGCGCATCGCCTTCCTGTAATAGGAGAGAACTTTGGCTGAGCCATAAATAACAGGCGTTATCATGTCCAGTATGCGGTCATCGGCCAGTGCTTTAATTACCACCTCAGGGCCTATGCCATTAATGTCGCCTAAACTAATGCCTACAACAGGTTTTATTAACTTATCGTCGTTCATTTACTTCTTTTCAAAACTTTTAATGAATTGATACAGCAGCCGTACACCAGCTCCTGTTCCTCCTTTTCCGCGGTAGCTGTCGGGGCGGGTGAGGAAGGCTGGTCCTGCAATATCCAGGTGCATCCAGGGGAAATTTACAAAATGCTTCAGAAACATTCCGGCAGTGGTAGCCCCTGCATTCGTCCCGCCAATATTCTTGATGTCTGCAATGTCAGATTCTATTTGCTTTTCATACTCTTCCCAGAGCGGAAATTCCACCAGCCGTTCATATGCCAGCTTTCCTGCTTCAAAGAGCGCCTGCTTTTGTTCAGGGTCTGCAGTGCCCATACACACAATTCCTTCGGGCCCTATAGCTCTTACAGCGGATCCTGTCAGGGTAGCCAGGTCAATTACCAGCAGCGGATTGTAGCGGCTGGCATAGGTTAGCGCATCGGCTAAAATAAGCCTTCCTTCTGCGTCGGTGTTCAGGATTTCGACCGTTTTACCGTTGCACATTGTAATAACATCGCCGGGAGTGATGGCATTTTCGCCCGGGCGGTTGTCGGTGGCAGGGATCAGGCCAACCACATGCACCGGGAGGTTATTGGCAGCCACGGCATATAGTGCACCCACTACTGCTGCAGCTCCGGCCATATCGCTTTTCATCATATCCATACTTCCTGCAGTGGGCTTCAGGCTGAGACCGCCTGTGTCGTATACCACGCCTTTTCCCACCAGTACAACAGGTTGCAGGTTAACGGCATTTTCGGGTTTGTACTCCAGTATGGTAAAAGTGGGAGGTTGTTGGCTTCCTGCATTTACTGCCAGAAGTCCGCCCATTTTCAGGCTCTGGATCTTTGCTTCTTCGAACACTTCCACATTAAAGCCGGCCTCTTCTCCGAGTTGCTCTATCTCCCGGCTTAGCTGTGTTGCTGTAAGGTATACTGCAGGTTCGTTTACCAGGTCGCGGGCTGCCCAGGTGGCAAGCGCCAGTCTGGCAACTTCATTCAGCTGTTCTTCTTTTGCTTCAGGGTGGAAGTACTCTATCCGCTCCGGCTGTTGGGCTGCATCAGCTTTTTTGCTTTTGTACTTTTCAAAGCGGTAGCTCGAAAGCATTAAGCCTTCAAGGAAGGCAATCGCGTATGCTCCGGCTACCTTTTGGGAGGCAAGTTGAATTTCGCGGATGCCCTCTTTTCTGAGCAGAGCCAGCAGGTCAGGGGCGGCTTTTCTGTATGCTTCCAGTGTGGAATGATGCTCTTCCTTTTCCTTTACCCGGATGATGAACAGTAAGGAATCGTACCTGTTCAGACTGATGATAGTCTTATCCTGAGTCAGTTTTTCGCTTACATAACGGTTTTCCACTTCACTCAGGGAAAGCTCCGTCAGTTCCTGCTGGTCCTTTAACAGGTAAATCAGGTTTTTGGCGGTAGAAAAGGTTTGCTGAATATGTATGGAAGGCTGCATGATTTTATTACTTTTGGTCTTACAAATTTAGGACATTATTTGGGAATTAAAACATGGAAGATAACCAGGGAAAGGTAAGGCCAAAAAAGAGGCTGGGGCAACATTTTTTAACGGATCAGCGGATTGCCCGGAAAATTGCGGAGGCGCTTACCGGCTGGAAAGGGTATGAACAGGCCCTGGAGGTAGGGCCGGGTATGGGAGTGCTTACCCAATACCTGCTGAAGGATGAGCGCTTTACCACACATGCGGTAGAGCTTGATTCAGAGTCGGTGGTATACCTTAACCAGCATTTTCCTGAATTACAAGGCAGGGTGTATGAGGAGGATTTTCTTAAAAAGGATTTAGGAGAACTTTTTTCAGGACCTTTCGCTATTATTGGTAATTTCCCTTACAATATAAGCTCGCAGATATTTTTTAAAGTCCTGGACCACCGTCAGCAGGTACCGGAGGTGGTAGGGATGATTCAGAAGGAGGTGGCGCAGCGGATAGCTTCCGGGCCCGGAAATAAGGTTTATGGGATACTAAGTGTGTTGCTGCAGGCTTATTACGATATTGAGTATTTATTTACCGTGCCTCCGGGGGTGTTCAATCCTCCTCCTAAAGTAAACTCCGCTGTTATCCGCCTCCGGCGCAACGATACCGTTCAGCTCGATTGCGACGAGAAGCAGTTCTTCAGAGTGGTTAAACAAGGTTTTCAGAACCGGCGAAAAACATTGCGGAATGCCCTTAAGCCCCTGAATTTATCAGCCGGAGTTAATGAGTTGCCGGTAATGGATAAACGGGCAGAGCAGTTATCGGTACAGGATTTTGTGGAGTTAACCAAAAAAACTAAAGAGTAGTGGAACAGGGAGATATAACTCATTTTGAGCTCAGTAAAGAGTTTTTAGAAAGACTTGAGCGGGCAGTAAAGGAACATGACAATAACTTTATCATTGACAGCCTTGCCCCGGTAAATCCTGCCGATATTTCCACCATCCTGGATGAGTTTGATGCAGAGGACAGTAAGTACATTTTTGATTTGCTCCCAGTTGAAAAAGCCGCGGTAATTCTGAGTGAGCTGGATGAAGATGTGCGGAAGGATTTTCTGAAGAACTTCTCCTCCAATGAAATTGCTCCTTATGTAGATCAGCTGGACTCAGACGATGCGGTGGATTTGCTAAATGAGCAACCTGTCCGCACCCGTGAGGAGGTAATTGCCAGCCTTAATAATACAGAAAAGGCCGATCATATTGTGGACCTCCTGCATTACGATGAGGATTGTGCGGGAGGCCTGATGGCTAAGGAATTGATCAAGGCCAACATTAACTGGACTATTACTCAAACTATTGAAGAGATAAGGCGGCAGGCCGAGAATGTAAACAAGATCTACTCTGTCTATGTGGTGGACGATGAGGAAAAGCTGGTAGGGAAAGTATCTTTAAAGCGGATGCTGCTTTCCCGTGCCGGGACAAAAATTGCCGACATTTTCGATCCTGAAGTTATCAGCGTACAAACTTTTTACCACGAAGAGGAAGTTGCCTCGGTAATGCGAAAGTATGACCTTGAAGCGGTGCCGGTGGTAAATGTGCAGAATAAGCTGGTAGGGCGGATTACCATCGACGATATTGTGGATGTAATTACGGAAATGGCTGAAGAGGAGCGGCAGCTGATGAGCGGTATTTCCGAAGATGTGGAGGAAACAGACTCTGTATGGCGGATCAGCAGGGCCCGACTTCCGTGGCTCCTCATCGGGATGACGGGTGGGTTGCTGGCGGCTACTTTCCTCGGGAATTTTGAAAAAGACATTGAGGTAATACCTGCACTGGCATTTTTTATGCCTCTGGTAACTGCCACGGGCGGGAATGTGGGTATTCAGTCGAGCAGTATTATTCTGCAGAGCCTTGCCAACCCGTCGGTATTTACCGAAAGTGTAGGAAGGCGCCTTTTAAAAGTATTACTTGTGGCGCTGCTGAATGGCCTGCTGCTTGCTGCTTTTTTACTGGTGGTGGTAAGTATTATGGGTTTTGAAACAAAACTGGTAATGGTCGTTGCCATAGCCCTTTTTAATGTGGTTTTGCTGGCTTCCATAATGGGAACTATTACCCCGCTGGTGCTGGATAAATTTAAAATAAATCCGGCCCTTGCGTCAGGTCCGTTCATAACCACAGCCAATGATCTTTTAGGCCTGGGGGTATATTTTACTGTTGCCCACCTGCTTTATAATATTTAATTAAGAATTAAGAATTAAGAATTAGTTTCTTTTGATGTATAGTCCTCTTATTTACTCAGGCAGAGCAATTGAAGAGGGAAGACTCAGGTTTCCGGTTTCAGACCCTGACTTTTTTCCTTCAGTAATGAAAGTCTGCCACCAAACCCTTCATGCCTGATTGTGGTTTAAAATCCCGTATCCTATATTTAATCAAATGCAGTTTCAGAATAAAAAAGTACTTATTGTAGATAAAATGCATGAGAGCATTCATGCAATGCTTCGTGAGCTGGGTCTGGAGGCAGATTACCGTCCGGAAATTACGGTTGATGAAATATTTTCAGTAATCGGGGAGTATGAAATTCTTTTTGTGCGGAGCAAAATATCAGTGGATGATAAACTTTTGGCACATGCGCCATTGCTGAAAGTGATAGGCAGGGCCGGTGCAGGTATCGACCAGGTGGATGTGGAGGCGCTCCGGCACAGGGGGATTGTATTGATAAATGCGCCTGAAGGGAACAGAGATGCTGTGGCTGAGCATGCGGTTGGAATGCTGTTGAGCCTGTTCAATAAAATTTTGCTTGCCGATGCTCAGGTACGTCAGGGAGTCTGGGACAGAGAGGGGAACCGTGGACTGGAGCTTTGTGGTAAAACAGTTGGCATAATTGGCTATGGGTATATGGGGCAGGCTTTTGCCCAAAGGCTAAGGGGGTTTGATTGCCGTATTCTTGCCTACGACAGGGTCCGCTCGGGATTTTCCGATGAGTGGGTGGAGGAAAGTACGCTGGATGAAATTTGCAGGGAGGCAGACATTTTAAGCCTGCATATTCCTCTTACTGCAGAGAACAAAGGCCTGGTAAATCTTTCTTATTTAAACCGCTTCAAAAAGAATATTTTCATTATAAATACAGCAAGAGGGGAAATTCTTCCGTTGCAGGATTTACGTCAGGCTTTGGAAAATGGTAAAGTAAGGGGTGCTGCCCTTGATGTATTGGAAAATGAAAAGTTGCAACAACTTTCACCTGTTCAGAAAGAAAATTTTGATTACCTTGTAAATAGCGATAAAGTTGTTTTTACTCCCCATGTTGCCGGCTGGACGCATGAATCATATGTAAAGATCAACAAAGCATTAGTTGAAAAGCTAAAAAACCTTATGTCATAATTATACCGGCTAAGCAGGATAGGTAAGTTTTTTGAATAAATATGAAAAAAAGCAGTGCATTTCAAAAGATTGCCAAATGGTATGCAGGAGTAATTGAGCAGCCTGTGCTGACTTCTTTTGTGGTGTTGGTAATCATAACTGTCTTAGTTTTAGGTCTTAGTCTTCCATATTACCTGCACGATTTTTATAATTTTTACGGACAGGTGCTGGCTGAAGCGCATGGTATGATCTTCGACATTGCTGTAATTGGTATCCTTATTCTGTGGTTAAATAAGAGTGGCGAAAAAAGGCAGCGCATTAAAACCTATAAAGATGAAATAGATGATTTCCGGCTGTGGAAATCGGAGGAAGCTGCCTTTAGAACAGTGGGTAATATCAAGCGCCTTAATATGCATAAGATATATGACCTTAACCTTGTAAACTGTTATTTAACACGCACCAACCTTAATTATGCAATTCTGGTGGAGGCAAACCTGAATTCGGCCGATATTAATTCCTCGCAGCTGATAGAGTCGGATTTCCGCTATTCCCGCCTGAACCAGACAAATTTTTCCAATGCCACTCTTAACCAGGCAAACCTCTCTTTTTCCTATGCCAATGGAGCTAATTTTACTGATTCTTTCCTTATAAAGGCCCAAATGGAAAAAGCTTACTTTATTAAGGCAGATTTTACCAGGGCTTTTTTGATGGAGGCCAATATGAGGGGAGCTTATTTAACCGGGGCGGATTTTACAGGAGCTAATTTGTATAAGGCCGACCTGCGAAATGCAGTGGGCTTAACCTTAGAGCAGCTTGAAAAAGCCAGAACACTTTATCTTGCGCAACTCGACCCCGAATTATTGGAAGAAGTCATGCAAAAGAAACCACAGCTGGTAAGCAAGTAGTGGCTTAGCGTATTGTGATTTTCTATTGTGTTGTGCCGCTACAGAGGGAGGTGAATAGTGAAAACTGTTTTTCCTGGCTCTGAGTCAAGACTGATGCTCCCGTCATGGTCTTCCACAATATTTTTCGCAATTTCCAGCCCCATACCTGATCCTTTCCCCAGTGTTTTTGTGGTAAAAAAAGGGTCAAATATTTTATCTTGTATTTCCTGAGGTATACCCTCGCCATTATCCTGAATGGTTACTTTTATGCTTTCCTCTTCGTGGCTGAGTGCAATGGAAATTTCACCACCCTCATCCAGTGCATCTATTGAGTTATCGATCAGGTTTGTCCATAGCTGATTAAGCTCTCCTGCATAAACACATGCCTCAGGCAAATCGTCCGGGAAGCTGGTAGTTACCTTTATATTTTTCTTCCTGATCTTGAAATTAAGCATGGTGAGGGTGTCAGCTATTCCCTTTGTAAGATCTGCACTTTCTTTTTCCGGACTTCTGTCCATATGGGAGTAGGTTTTAACTGCATTCACAAGCTCAGATATCCTTTTCGATGAAAAATGAATTTCCTCCGCCAGCTTCGTCATGTCCAGCATCTTGCTGAACCAGCTTAAAACCGCTTTTAGCTGAGCATCATCCAGTTCCTGCTCCTTTTCCAGCTGTTGCAGTTCCTGCAGGTTTACTCCGGATCCGGAAAATGCCTCGGCAAGTTCGTACGGATGTTCAAAGCCATGTGATTCCAGCCAGTCTGCCTGTTCATCAACAAGTGTACTGCGGTCCAGCAGGCTTAGTGAGTTGCCGGAATCCTTTTCCTCTTCCTGTGAAAAAAGCTCTTTCAGCGTTTTAAAGATTTCCGGTTTTGGTCTTGTGGAGAGTAAATGCTGCAGGGCTTCAGGAAAAGAGGTTAGCAGCTTTTTCATGCTGGCAGAGTTCCTTACAACTGCAGAAGCAGGGTTATTGAGCTCATGTGCAAGGCCTGCAGATAATTTTCCTAAGGCAGCCATTTTTTCAGATTGCTGCTGGGTTCTTGTAAATTCTCTTACACGGGTGGTCATTATATGTACCAGTGCCTCGGTGAGTTCGTAGTAGTTCAGGATCATTTCCCTGAAGTGCTCTTCATGCAGGCATAAGGCTTCAGTGCTTTCCTGTACCAGTCCGTCGGTAATGGCTGAATTTGCTCTTGAGTAGGGGAGTGCGCCGGTAACTTCACCGGTATGTACTTCATCAATAGTGCGGGTATTGCCGTTCTGTTTCTGAATGTATGAGATGCGGCCTTTAAGAAGAATGAACATTCTGTCCACAGCTTCACCGGCCTTAAAGAGGTAATCACCTTCTTTTATATGGATATAGTCCGAATTATCGGCAAGCCATAACAGCTGCTCTTCCGGAACGTCTTTTAACAGGGGGCTCTCCCTTATCCTGTTTATTAGTTTATTAAGGTCTGGCTTCATATTGCAGCCAGACCTTTGATGGTTAATGAATGTTCACTGTCAAACGGTTGCACCATACAATTAACTTATTTTTACATGGCCCCAGTTTTCGCCGGAGCGGATCCTGTTCAATTGGGTATGAGTTATGCCAAATCGTTTGGCAATCATGCTAAGCCTTGTCTTGTCTGACTTTAAAAGCTTTTTAATGATTCTCACATCCGGCTCTGTTAATTTATAGCCGGTAGTCCGGCTTCGCAGTACTTCAGGGTTTTTGTTGTTATGCGCTACCAGCTCGGCCTCTGTTGCCCATTTTAAATTACTGATATGGTTATTTTCCTTATTGTAATCGAGATGGATTACATAGTACTGGTCCTGTGATGCTTTGTCAATAAAAGTTTCTGCAATTATGCGGTGTACGTAAAACTGACGTACAATTTTGCCTCCGAATTTAACTGTAATGGATTTATATCCCCCTACGTTTCCTCCCCGGATTATTCGTCCTTTGTCTTTATCTATTGCATAGCTTTTGACTCTTCCATGAGTCGAAACTTCATATTTTGCATGAGCAAGATTGGTTTGGAAATCTACTTCTTTCCACTTTTCCGGTATATATACACTCTGTTCCATTGTTCGTATTTAGCTAGGTAAAAATTTAAAAAGGCACGCGTCTCCTCAGATTCCCGGTCCTCATCCTTTAAAAAATTTCTAAAAAAATTATAAAAAAAACTGTCTAAGTTTTGTGCAACTGTTATGATAACAGTAAGAGCACCAAAGAGTTTGAGTATTTTCCTGCTTGTTGCAATTTTTTTGATATTTGTGTTTTAGCTGTATTGGCATAATGTTATCTGCTGCAGCCTCTTTTATAATCCTGCCGGAAGATTTGTTGGTGTTTATTGGTGGTTTTAGCTGCGTGTGATCAGGCTGAAAAAAAACCTGCTTTTATAATAAAAAAAGGGCCCTGATCTGCAGGAAATTTTTGCAGGTAAAATACAGGAATTTCTTTGTATAAAACAAAGTAATTCAGGATAAAATGCATAAATTGTTTTTCTCTCTGTTCCGCTGAAATTTCTTTTAATGTACCTGTTAAGTGTACATGTTAATTACTGTCAGGTATTATAAATCTTTACCTTCAGCGGATCGGGGCAGTCATTTAGCAGTTCAAGCTGGTTTTTTTTGAGCACCGGATGAACCAGCAATGGAGCAAGTTCACATAACGGTATGAGGGTAAACCGGCGCTGCGAAATATAGGGATGAGGTATTTTAAGTTCAGGTTCCTCAATAACGGTATTTCCGTAGTAGAGGATATCCAGATCTATCAGCCGTTCGCCCCATTTTATAACTCTTTCCCTTCCCATTTTTTTTTCGATATCCAGTAAGTGATGCAGGAGGAGGTGTGGGTTTAAATCTGTAGCTATCTCTATAACCTGGTTCAGGAACAGGGGTTGTTTTTCTATGCCCCAGGCCTCAGTTTCATAAAGTTGCGATTGTGCAACTACTGTTCCCGCCTCTTTCTCTATTAAATCCACTGCTCCGGCGAGGTTAGCCATTCTGTCGCCTATATTGCTGCCTGATAGCAGATATATACCGTTTGTCATGTATTTGTTTTTATATTATAACACGAATCTATAATTTAGATACCGGTTTAAAAAGAATTTACAAATATGCTCAAGTTTTTCAGAGGAGTGCTGGCTACTATTGTCGGGCTCATTATTTTTAGTTTACTCGCCTTGATTGTGGGGAGTGTTATACTGGGAGTTATTGCTTCCGGGGATGATAAGGTTGAGGTATCGGACAATTCCGTACTTCATTTACAATTGAATAAGCCTGTTGTGGAGCGGGAGTCCGATATTCCTTTATCTGCGTCGGATCTGGTGCCGGGTGCTGATGGTGGAGTTCATGGATTGATGGATATTTTAAGAGTGGTGAAGCATGCAAAGGATGATAATAAAATTAAGGGGATTTACCTTGATGCCCAATTTGTGAATGCTGGTTTTGCAAGCCTTAAAGAAATAAGAGATGCACTTAAAGATTTTAAGTCAGGTGGAAAATGGGTAGTGGCCTACAACGAAATATTTACTGAAAAGGATTATTACCTTGCATCGGTGGCCGATGAAATTTATTTGAATCCTGTTGGGGCACTGGAATTGAATGGTCTGGTTTCGGAGGTGGTGTTTTTAAAAGGAGCGCTGGATAAATTAGGGATTGAGCCACAGGTTTTCAGAGTGGGAGAGTTCAAAAGTGCCGTGGAACCGCTTATCCGTACCAGTATGAGCGAGGCCAGCAGGGAACAGACAAATGCCTTTCTCAATAATATTTACAATGTATTTCTGGAAGATGTGGCCGTAAGCCGGAATTTAGACCGCAATGAACTTGAACGTATTTCAGATGAAATGTTAGTGCGTAAGCCGGAGGATGCGGTGAGGCTGAAGGTGGTGGATAAGCTTGCTTATTTTGATGAAGTGCTGGCCGGTATGCGTACTAAACTGGGGCTGGAGGATGAGGAAGATAAAATTAATTTTATTAAGTATGGAAAGTATAAGAAGTCTTTTGAAGATGGAAATACCTCTTCGAACCGGATTGCTGTAATTGTGGCAAGTGGTGATATTATAAGTGGGGAGGGCGACCACCAGACCATTGGTTCAGATACTTTTGCAAAGGAAATAAGAGATGCAAGAAAGAATGACCGGGTTAAGGCTATTGTCTTACGTATTAACTCTCCGGGCGGAAGCGCCCTGGCCAGTGATGTGATCTGGAGGGAAGTGGTGCTGGCAGCTGCTGAAAAGCCTATTATTGCTTCCATGTCTGATGTGGCCGCCTCAGGGGGGTATTATATAGCCATGGGGTGCGATACTATAGTGGCGCAGCCAAACACAATTACCGGATCAATAGGAATTTTTGGAGTGATCCTTAACCTTCAGAACCTCCTCAACGATAAGCTGGGAATAACTACCGATGTGGTGGAAACTGGTGAGCTGTCGAATATTTTTAAAGTAACGGCTCCTTTAAATTCCTTTGAAAAAAGCATTGTACAGAATGCCCTGGAAGAAGGGTATGAGATATTTACCCGTAAAGCAGCTGAGGGCCGTAATATGCCTGTGGAAAAGCTGCGTGAGGTGGCATCGGGCAGGGTTTGGTCCGGCATAGAGGCCCGTGACAGGGGATTGGTGGATGTGCTGGGCAGCTTTGATGATGCTGTGCGGATTGCTGCTTCAAAAGCACAACTTGAAGAAGGCGATTACCGCCTTCGTTTTTACCCGGAGCAGAAAGGCTTCCTGGAAGAGTTGCTCAATAAGTTCAGCGGAAATGCTGAGGCTAAAGCTATGGAGCTTCAGTTTGGCGATCTTTATCCTTATGTGAAGCAGTTGAGAGAGCTGAAAAAATACAGCGGGATACAGGCAAGAATGCCTTTTGACATCAATATTGAATAAGTATGTGCGGAGGTTGTCTTTATGCCACTTGAGGTTGAATAAAAAGAAGAACAATATTAACAGAAGTACAAGAAGAGCCGGAGTGATCCGGCTTTTTTTTATGTGCTGCCGGGAGGAGAATGGCCGGATTTTTTAAATACAATGAGAAGCTGAGCTGTCAGGAGGTAAACGTTTGTTTGCTGCCGGAACAAGCAGAAGGTGTGAGGCAGGAAGAAGGAATAACAATTGAGTGCCTGCAATTATCCCGCGGTATTATTTGGATTTTCTGCCTGCAATTCCTTATTTCATGTTCTGGCTTTAAACCCAAATGTGTAATAACATGAGTGAGATTAGAAACGACTGGACGCGCGAGGAAATTGCAGCGATATATAACACACCTGTTCTTGAGCTTATTTACCGTGCTGCCACTGTGCACCGGAAATATAACGATCCGCAGGAAGTGCAGGTATGTACATTACTGTCAGTAAAAACAGGAGGATGCCCTGAAGATTGCTCTTACTGCCCGCAGGCTGCCCGCTACCATACTGATGTAAAAGTTCATAAACTGCTGGAGGTAGAGGAAGTGTTGGGGAAAGCCCTTGAAGCAAAAGAATCCGGAAGTACGCGCTTTTGCATGGGAGCTGCCTGGCGGGAAGTGCGGGATAACCGCGATTTCGACAAAGTGCTGGAAATGGTAAAAGGAGTCAATACGCTTGGAATGGAGGTTTGCTGTACCCTGGGGATGCTTACAGAGGAACAGGCTAAAAAACTGAAGGATGCGGGCTTATATGCCTATAACCATAATCTTGATACCAGCGAGGAACATTATAGCGACATCATCACTACAAGAACCTATAAGGACCGTTTAGATACCCTTGAGAATGTGCGGCAGGCAAAAATATCTGTTTGCTCAGGTGGTATAATCGGATTAGGCGAAGCAGAGGAAGACAGGATAGGAATGCTCCATACCCTTTCCACTTTGCCGGAGCACCCGGAGTCGGTACCGGTAAACGCTCTTGTTCCTGTTGAGGGTACTCCTCTGGAAGAGCAGCCAAGGGTTTCGGTGTGGGAAATGATCCGCATGATTGCCACTGCCCGTATCATCATGCCAAAAGCGATGGTAAGGCTATCTGCAGGCAGGGTGCGGATGAATACTGAAGAGCAGGCGCTGTGTTTTATGGCTGGTGCCAACAGTATTTTCGCCGGCGATAAACTGTTAACTACTCCTAACCCTAATGTGGTGTCGGATCAGGAAATGTTCCAGGTGCTTAACCTTAAGCCCCGTCAGTCCTTTAAAGGACAGGAAGAAGCAGTGAAATGGGAGCAGATACCTTCTGCCCAATAACAATTCAGGGTCTTTAAGGGAGCTGAAAAAAATAAGCTGAATTCCGCAGATGCGGAATTCAGCTTATTTTTGATCCTCCGCATGGGGAGGGGTGAATGGCTGAATTTTTACTTAGAATTTAACTCCGATACTTACCACAATCTGCCTTTGTTGCTGGCCTCTTGGCATATGGTTAAGGAGGTTAGGATCACGGAAATCCTGGTCGCTCAGGTCTCCGACAGTGGTTTCATAGCGGGCATCAAAAGTAAGGCTGCGGAAGTCCATTCCAAGTCCTGCCTGCCAGCCCCAGGTAGCTCTGTTATAATAGTCATTGGCCTGGTCTTCAATGGTCTCCTGAGGGCTTTCTGCATTAGCATCAATTAATACAGAGCCAAAAGGTCCGGCATTCACACGAAGGTTGGAAAGAATCTGGAATCCGACCAGAACAGGCACATCAAGCCTGTGGAAATCCATTTGAAGATCCTGGGTTCCATACTGGGTGGAGTTCCTGCTAAGGCGGGCTTTTGTAAAGGTATAATAGGCTTCCGGCTGAAGGTACAAAGGACCCAGACCAAGTTTAGCAAACAGGCCGGCATGGATCCCTGCTGTTATACCATCGCTTTCCCAGCCTTCTCTGATCTCATTTACACTGGCGGTACCCAGGTTGGCGCCAAATTTTAAGCCGTGTTCAACTGATTGTGCTTTTGCAAAGCCACCTAAACCACATAGGGCAACAATTAAAAATAGTTTTTTCATAATGTAAAAAAAGTAAATAATTGCTTACATAACGGCAAGACCCTTTTTTCGTTTTACTTACTTGTGTTTTTTTTAGGTTAATTTAGAATGCGGATAAACCTGTACCTGTGCAAAATTTAGATGAAAGAATAACAGAACAACTGGAGAAAAGAAAGGCAGCGGCCTCATTCAGGACCCTTTCCGCCGGAGAAGCAGGTGGAGTGGATTTCTCCTCTAATGATTATCTGGGCCTTGCGAAAAGCAGTGAACTGGCTGATTCCGTGCAGGAAAGGTTAAAGGAATTACCGGTTTCCAATGGTTCCGGAGGGTCACGCTTATTAAGCGGAAATTCTGCACCGGCCGAAGCCCTGGAATTGCAAATGGCAGCTTTTTTCAGGGCAGAGGCCTGTCTTTTATTCAATTCCGGTTATTCAGCAAACCTTGGTATCCTTTCTGCTCTTCCTCAAAAAAACGATACTGTACTTTATGATGAGCTGGCCCATGCATCTATAAAAGATGGTGTGCGCCTTAGCATGGCAAAAAGGTATTCTTTTAAGCATAATAATACAGATAAGCTGCGCAGGTATCTGGAAAAGGCTGCAGGGCAGGTATTTGTGGTAATAGAATCTGTCTATTCCATGGATGGTGATGTGGCTCCCCTGGAGGAGTTTGCCGCGCTTTGCAAGGAGTTTGGGGCAGCCCTGATAGTGGATGAGGCCCATAGTACAGGAATTTACGGCCAGGGGAGCGGGCTGGTATGTGAACTCGGCCTGGAGCAGGAGGTTTTTGCAAGGGTACATACATTTGGGAAAGCTATCGGCTGCCATGGGGCCTGTGTGGCAGGCTCGCAAAAGTTAAAGGATTATCTTATTAACTTTTCCCGGCCTTTTATATATACAACTGCATTGCCCGTACATACGCTCCTGAGTCTTGAGGCTGCTTTTAATCATATTGGAAAGCATCCTGAGCTGGCAGCGGTATTACAAAAGAAAATAAACTGGTTTAAAACATTGAAGCAGGCGTGCCTGGAGCCTATGCTTGTAAAAGAGTTGCAGACTGAAAGCAGCAGTCCTGTTCAGCCTATAGTTGTGCCCGGGAATGAGGAGGCAGGGAATTTGGCCCGTGCTCTGAGGGAAAAAGGATTCAATTTAAAAGCTGTTCTTGCACCTACGGTACCTGCAGGCAAAGAACGCCTGCGAATTTGCCTGCATGTTTATAATACCGAAAAGGAAATTGAAGATCTTATAAAGGCGATAGCCCGATATTTATCATGAACTATTTTGTAACAGCCATAGGTACCGATAGTGGTAAAACCTTGGTAAGTGCTATACTGGCAGAGGCTTTACAGGCCGATTACTGGAAACCCATACAGGCAGGTCTGCCTACCGACAGCGATAGAGTAAGGGAACTGATTTCCAACCCTTTTACTGTTATTCATCCGGAAGCGGTGCGCCTTCAGATGCCTGCATCTCCGCATGCAGCTGCCCATGACGAAGGCAGGGAATTAAAACTGGCAGAAATATCGCTGCCGCCGGCTGCAAGGGAACCTCTTATTATAGAAGGAGCAGGTGGTTGCCTGGTGCCCGTCAATAACAGCGAATCTGTTATAGATCTGGTGCCCCGGCTGAACGCGCAGGTGATCCTGGTGTCAAATCATTACCTCGGCTCCATCAATCATACCCTTTTAACAGCAGCCTTATTGCAGGAGCGTAAATATCCTGTGGCCGGAATTATTTTTAACGGAAACCCAATGCCGGGTACGGAGGAGGTTATCCTTGAGCGTACAAAATATCCATGTCTGTTGCGGATAGCACAGCATAAGGAAATTGATCAGGCATTAGTCTGTAGTTATGCGGATCAACTAAGGGAAGGCGTTTTTAACGACAAAATGAGGGCGTGAAGAACTGATTGAATGACAGAATAGTGTCGGGGATTTGAAGATTGAAAGCAGAAAAAAGAAAAATATGACACATAATTTACAGCAGCGGGATAAGGAAGTGATCTGGCATCCTTTTACTCCTTTGCTGCAGGGACTGCCTGTTTTGCCTGTAAAACGGGCCTCAGGGGCTTATCTTTATTTGGAGAACGGACAACAGGTACTGGATGCTATTTCATCCTGGTGGGTTAATTTGCACGGGCATGCTCATCCGCATATTGCAGAGGCTGTTGCCGGGCAGGCAAGGGAACTGGAACATGTTATTTTTGCAGGCTTTACCCATGAGCCTGCTGTAAGGCTCGCTGAGCGCCTGTTATCTATACTTCCTGCCGGTCAGTCGAAGGTTTTTTATTCCGATAACGGCAGTACGGCAGTAGAGGTAGCTATAAAAATGGCACTTCAGTACTGGTATAATAAAGAGGTGAAAAGAACAAAAATTATTGCACTGGAAGGGGCTTACCATGGCGATACTTTTGGAGCCATGTCGGTAGGTGACCGCAATTCCTTTGTAAAACCTTTTGCTCCCTTCCTGTTCGATGTGGAATTTATTCCCCTGCCCGATACTGATAATTTTCAGCTTGTCCGTGACAGGTTCAGGGATTTGATTGCCGGGGGAGAGGTGGCTGCTTTTATTTTTGAACCCCTGGTGCAGGGGTCTGCCGGAATGAGAATGTATCCGGCGGAGTTGCTGGATGCACTGTTAGAGATAGCAAAGGAACAGCAGGTTATATGTATTGCAGATGAGGTAATGACCGGCTTCGGAAGAACAGGGAAACTTTTTGCCACAAGCGGACTCCGTCATACACCGGATATTTTTTGCCTGAGCAAAGGGCTTACCGGCGGAACCCTTCCTTTGGGGGTAACGACCTGTACTGCGCAAATTCAGGAGGCTTTTCGTGATCCTGACATCATGAAAACCTTTTTTCACGGGCACTCCTTTACTGCAAACCCGCTTTCATGTGCAGCGGCCAATGCGAGTATGGATCTGCTTCTTTCTGATGATTGCCAGGAACAGATTGCTGCCATTTCTTACCAGCACTCCCTGTTTGTGGAGCGTATGAAGGACCACCCTAAAATAGAGCAGGTGCGTTCAACAGGTACTATCATGGCCCTTGATATCCGTACCGGGGAGGAAACCTCTTATTTTAATTCCAGACGAAACAGTTTTTACGAATATTTTCTGGAGCGGAATATTCTGTTGAGGCCTCTCGGGAACACCCTTTATATTTTGCCTCCTTATGTAGTTACTTCAGAAGAATTAGACGGCATTTATGTGGAAATAGAAAAACTCCTGGAGCAATTGTGAGCCGTGCCGGCGCGCGGCCTTTGGCATAAAAAAAGTGGCTTCCGGTAACAGAGGCCACTTTTTTTATATTTCAATCTGCTTTTTAAAAGCTTCTTTTTATGTCGAATTTTTCCAGATAGTCAGCAACCCGGCGAACGAACATTCCTCCCAGGGAGCCATCCACCACCCTGTGGTCGTAAGAGTGGGACAGGAACATTTTATGGCGTATGGCAATGGCATCGCCAGTTGGGGTTTCTATAACGGCAGGTTTCTTTACTACTGTTCCAAAGGCCATAATCCCTACCTGTGGCTGTACAATAATAGGGGTGCCCATTACATTGCCGAAAGACCCGACATTAGAAATGGTATAGGTACCGCCTGTCAGTTCATCGGGTTTTAACTTATTATCGCGGGCCCTCTTTGCAAGGTCATTCACCTTATTGGTTAGCCCGGCAAGGTTCATCTGGTCGGCATGATGGATAACGGGAACGATCAGGTTGCCGTTTGGTAAGGCTACGGCCATGCCTATATTGATATCTTTCCTTTTAATAATTCTGTCTCCATCTACAGAAACATTGATCATAGGGTAATCCCTGATGGCTTTTGCAACCGCTTCGATAAAAATAGGAGTAAAGGTAAGGTTGGTTCCTTCTCTTTCCTTAAACTCATTCTTCATTCTGTTTCGCCAGAATACAATGGTTGTCATGTCTGCTTCAACAAAAGAAGTTACGTGGGCCGAAATGCGGCGGCTTTCGATCATGCGATCTGCAATTACCCTGCGCATACGGTCCATTTCAATAATCTCGTCGCCGGCACTGACAGATACCGAGGCTTTTGCAGCAGGTGCAGAGGCTTGTGTGGAAGCGTTTCCGGCCGCCAGGCCTGTTCCTTTCGGGCGGTTTGCCACATAGTTAAGTATGTCAGCCTTCGTTACTCTTCCGTCTTTTCCGCTGCCCGATACTTTTTCCAGTTCCGACATAGGAATTTCTTCCTGGCGGGCAATATTTAGTACAAGGGGAGAGTAAAAGCGGTGAGATGCTTCCGCAGCAATGCTTTCGTTGTTGCGGGAGAGCATAGGAGTCAGTGCTATTTCCTCTTCTTCAGGAGCCGGAATAGTTGCCGGTATTTTTTGGGTACTGCTGCCTGAAGAAGAATCATCTTTTTCCCCGCTGCCTGTTGGTTCTTTACTTTCTGAAATATTGATAATGGCAATCGGTGCTCCTACCTGAGCGACTTCTCCTGCCTGAATAAGAATTTTTTCAAGGATTCCGGCATGGGTGGCGGGTACTTCTGTATCAACCTTATCGGTTGCCACTTCCAGTACCGACTCATCCTGTTCAATCGGATCTCCTTCATTCTTAAGCCAGGTAAGGATAGTTCCTTCCATGATACTTTCGCCCATTTTGGGCATGATCATTTCTACTGTTGCCATTTAAAATTTATTATAAAATAGCTTTTAACAAAATTTTATTCTGATGTTTTGTTTTTATAGCAGGTTAATCAGATAAAATAGGGTTTAAAAACAAATGAAATAAATAGTTTATTTTGTTTTTATTTTTACGGGATTCTACAAAATTAATATTTTCATTGGCTTTGCCAACCGTTTTCAGTCAAAGTTTGGTGGAATAAGTTTAATAAGGCGATGGCTGTGTAGCGGATGTTTGTATCCCGTTCCTTACTTAAATTTAATTTTTTGGTAATGGTATGCGCTCCGTTACTAATTGCAATCCAGACAAGCCCTACAGGTTTTCCGGCAGTTCCTCCTCCCGGCCCTGCTATTCCGGTAGCCGACATGCCGTAGTCAGTTTTCAATGCCTTTCTGGCTCCTTCGGCCATTTCAGCTGCTGCCTGTTCGCTTACAGCACCAAACCGGATAAGGGTTTCCCTTTGTACACCCAAAACAGTTTCTTTAATTTCATTTGAATAAGCAACCACGCTTCCGTTAAAATAAGCAGAGCTGCCCGGCTCAGAGGTAACCAGATAGGATACGTATCCTCCGGTGCAGCTTTCGGCTATGCCAACAGTTTTCTTTTCGTCCAGTAAAAGGCGTCCCACGGCACGCGCAAGGGAATCGCTGTTGTAACCGTATACCCACTTTTGAATCAGGGGAAGTAGTTTCTGGCTTTGTTCTTCCACCTCCTCCACAAGGCTTTCGCGCTTATCGCCAAAGGCGGTAATCCGTAGCCTTACTTCTCCCAGTCCCGGCAGGTAAGCAAGTTTCATATTGTCCGGCAATTGTTCCTCCCATTCCTTAATAGTATCTGCCAGCCAGGATTCCCCAATGCCGCAAGTGCGGATCAGGTGGTGGTATATAACAGGCGGATTGAAAACGCTGATCAGCTTTGGTATTACCGTATGCTCCATCATATACTTCATTTCATGAGGCACACCGGGCATGGACATAAAGACTTTTCCATCTTTCTCAAACCACATTCCTGCAGCTGTACCTACGGGGTTAGGAATATAGGTACAGTTATCGGGCAGGTAAGCCTGTTGCTTATTTCTTTCAGTAAGCTCAAAGCCTCTGCGCCGGAACATTTCCTCCAGGCTGCTCAGTGCATCTTCGTGCAATACAAGTTTGCCGTTAAAGTACCGGCATAGCATGGGTTTTGTAAGGTCATCGGCAGTTGGGCCTAACCCGCCGGTTATTAAAACAATGTCTGCCCGTTTTTCTGCCTCTTCAAAAGCCTGCAGTATAATGTCTTCTCCATCGCCAACGGTGGTTTTGCGGATAACCCTGAAACCGGCAGCACTCATTTTTTCGCCTATCCATTGGGAATTGGTATCGGTTATTTGTCCGTAAAGAATTTCATCGCCTATGGTTAATATTTCTACTCTTATTTCTTTTTTCATACTATATTTCAGTGCAAAGCAACAGGGTGGTAAAGTTTTTGTTAAGGTGTATTGTGCTCTAAGATATAAAATAGCTTAGCAAGTAATTTATAAACAATTTAAAAAGTTAATGTTTACTAAAAGAAAACCGACATTTATGACTTATTTCCGTAATCTGGCGTTTATGGCTATGCTCCTTTTTGCAGCAGCCTGTACTACCCAGCAAATTAACCAGACCCTTGGCGGGATTGGAGACGTTTTAGGGGAGGGCAGCAAAGGAGGCCTTAGCAGCCAGGAGGTGGCTGATGGTTTAAAACAGGCACTTACCCAAGGTATCAGCAAAGGAGCTGCCAGTGCCTCGCAGGAAGATGGATACTACAAAAATCCCAGACTCCGGATTCCTTTTCCTGAAGATGCCCGCAGAGTGGAGGAAAAATTGCGGCAGATAGGCCTGGGAAGTGAAGTGGACAGGTTTATTCTTACGCTTAACAGGGGAGCGGAGGATGCTGCCAAAGAAGCGAAACCTATTTTTGTGAATGCCATCCGGAGCATGACAATACAGGATGCCTGGAATATTTTAAAAGGAGACGATAATGCTGCTACTCAATACCTGCGCCGCACAACCGGCGAGCAGCTGAGGGCAAAATTTAAACCGGTAATCAGCCAGTCTCTTGACAAGGTGCAGGCCACTAAGTACTATGGCGATATTGTTACTACTTATAACCGCCTGCCGGGAGTACAGCGTGTAAATCCTGACCTTGAAGATTATGCCACCACCATGGCTATCGATGGCTTGTTCCTGCTGGTTGCAGATGAAGAGAAAAACATCCGTGAAAACCCGGTAGCCCGGACCACCGAACTCCTGAAAAGAGTTTTTGCAAGGCAGGAGTGAGGGGTGGAATGATTGAATGATAGAGTAATAGAATGATAGAATTAATAATGTCAGAATGAATTCTGAAATCAAAAAAACGGGAGCTGGAGCAATTCAGCTCTTTTTTTTTCTCCCGGGTACCTATCCTGTATCTCACTCCCCAATTTCAAATCTCATGTCTAATGTCTCAAATCTCACATCTCCTGTCTGAAAAATTAAACTTCCTGAGGTCTTTTTTTGTTAGTTAGGTAAATTGTCTTTATTTTTAAGAAAATTGTCATGACATGGGACTTCCTTTATTTAAAAATACATCACTGGATGAGCTGATCCAGCTTAGCAGGGACGGTCTGGATTACCAGACATTTGAAGAAATTACTGCCCGTTTACCTTTCAGCCTGCAGGAGTGGGCTAATTTTATGGGGGTATCTGAGCGTACTCTTATCAGGATACGGAAAGAGAATAAAAGCTTAGGCACTACGGCTACAGATAAAGTAATCAGGATTACGCAGTTGTACCAGAAAGGGGTGGAGGTATTCCGCGATGAAGATAAATTTTGCGACTGGCTGGATACACGGATAATGGTAACAGGTGGCGTGAAGCCGAAATCGCTGCTGGATACCAGCTTTGGGCTGGAGCTGGTGGATAATACCCTGGGGCAGATCGAATACGGAATTTTTGCATGATCCTTTACCGTTTTAGCCGCAGAGAACATGGTGGAGACCTTTCCGGTAAGGGGGCTGAACTGTATGGCGGGCGCTGGAACAGCAAAGGGGTTCCTGTTGTGTACTGTTCTGAAACGAGGGCCCTGGCTGTAACGGAAATAGTAGCCTACACACCTCCCGGGCTTGTTCCTGAAGGTTATGTGCTCAACATTATTGAAGTGCCCGGCGACCTGTCCTGCATTTGTTCAGTAATGCCGGAGGAGCTGCCTGATGGCTGGAAAAAATATCCCCACCGGAAAGAAACCAAATATCTTGGTGACTCTTTCCTGAAGGAAAAAGGTTGCCTGCTTGTAAAAGTCCCTTCTGCCTTGGTGGACGGAGAGTTTAATTATCTGCTCAATCCACGGCATCCCCGTTTTCCGGAAGTAAAAATACTGGAAGTGCTGCCTTTTAACTTTAATGAAAGATTATTTAAATAGGGTTGATTGCTACTGCGTGAGGCAGGTAAGCCAGGCATGGGAGAATTGAAAGAGGAGGACCAGCAGGCTCCGGTCTTTTTTACAAACCAAGGTGTTTTGCATTGACATCTTCTCCTAAAAATATCTTTGCTTTTACATTAAACCCTTCTGCAGATTCTGTAGTGTAAAAATCTCTTTCCCTGTTTTTTAAACACAATTCATCCATTTCAGGATGCCGCATCAGGTAATCAGTAAGGCTTTTTGCCACAATTTCCCCTTGTAAAACCAGCTTTATATGATCAGGAAGAAACTCTCTGATCTTTGGCTCCAGAAGTGGGTAATGAGTACAGGCTAATAAAATAGTATCAATGTCAGCCGATTTCCGAAGGAGCTGATTAATGTGCTTTTTTACAAAATAGTCGGCTCCGGCGGATAGGTGTTCGTTATTCTCCACCAGTGGCACCCACATGGGGCAGGCTTCCTGGTGTACATTAACGGAAGGAAAGAATTTGTTTACTTCAATTACATAAGAATCAGACATTACGGTGCCCTGCGTGGCGAACAATCCAATATGTCCGCTTTGCGAAAAATCGCCTATAATTTCTGTAGTAGGGCGAATAACTCCTAAAACCCGCCGGTAATCTTTCCTCTTCGGGAGGTTATTTTGCTGAATAGTGCGGAGTGCTTTGGCAGATGCAGTGTTGCAGGCCAGAATAACGAGATTGCAACCAAGATCGAAAAGGTGGTTAACGCACTCCAGTGTATAATGGTACACCGTTTCAAAGGAACGGGTTCCATAGGGAACCCGGGCATTATCGCCCAGATATAAATAGTTGTATTGAGGAAGTTCCCTGATCAGTTCCTTAAATACCGTGAGGCCTCCATAGCCTGAATCAAAAACCCCGATAGGGCCGGCTTTTTGCTGCATGAAATGTTTGTCAGGTCTGAAGTAATACGAAATATTTCTTAATCTTTCCTGGAAATTTAAACCAATCAGGTGGTAAAATAAAATGCCCGGCAGGCTTTATTCTGCCTGCCGGGCTAAATTTAAAACCGGGTAAACTAGAAACGGTATCCTACGCCCAGTTTAACGCCACCATCCAGGAGGCGCTGATGAGAATCCTCTTTCCGGAAAGGAATAATTGCGTGTTGATTCAGGAAAGGGTTTACAAAAATGTTTAAGCCTGAACTAAAGATATATTCAGCACCAATGCCAAGGCCAAATCCAAGGCCGGTCTGGGGGTCGATTATATCATTCTCAACATCAAAATCCAGCAGTAATCCGCCATTAACGAAAAGAAACCTTAAAAAAGAATACTTAAGCCCTGCCCGCAGGCTCACAAGCTCTAATGGAAGCGTAGTTGGCGATAGACCTAAGCCTGCAGCCGGACTTCTTTCAATTTCAGTTTCCAGGTAACTCAATGCAGTTTCAACAGCCAGATTACTATTTAAATATTTGCTATAGCTAAGCCCGAACTGGAAACTGCCACCTGTATCAAAAACGGGGCCGCCATCCCCTGATCCCTGCCTGACCTGATTGCTCCCAAACCCAATAAAAAATCCCATATTGTTACTTCCATAATCCTGGGCATTAGCCTGGCAAATGGTGAAAAGGCAAAGAATAAAGAATAATTTTTTCATAATGATCTGCTTTAAATTTTACTTTGATATGTTACAAAAGTGTTCTTTACTTAAAGGCAGATAGAAATAGTTTGTTTGCTCAGTAAGCAGGAATTGAAGTGGAAATTTTAACAGCTAACATTTTTTACAGGCTCCGGCAGCAAAAAAAAGCTTCCTGTTTTTTTACAGGAAGCCGCGATGATGTAATTGTAAAATTCATACAGGAAACTTAATCCCCGTGCAGGTGCTGCAAATTAACTGAGCCTACTCAAATTTGCACAAATAGGAAGTTTGTCCTTTTGATTTTACCCTGAAGGAAGAGTTTGCAGGTACATTAAAATGCTGTCCGTTTGTGTAGGTTTTCCATTCCTGCTCACCTGAAAGTAAGGTACTGAGCTGCCCCTGGATTACAACCATAACTTCTGCACTTCCTGTGTTGAATTCGTATTCTCCCTCTTCCATTACGCCTACGGTAGAGTTGCCTTCAGCAGATGCGTAGCCCAGAGACTTTACATTTCCGTCGAAATATTCGTTTGCTTTTATCATGTTATTATAAAATTTAACCGGGCGAATATAGATGGTTTTTTGTTAATATTTAATTTCCCGGATGCATATTCCGGCAGGAAAGGGTATTTCAGAATAAAAAAACTCCGGACATATTTTCAATGGCCGGAGTCGGGGAATTATTTATGGCAGCATTGCTGCTTTACATTAATTTACAGAAGTAAGCAGTTTCCTGAAGAACTGGTCCTGAGCCTCCCATATTTCAAGCTCTTCGGCTGTTAAGTACTCAGCCAGGTAACTATACATACTATTGCCGGATATTTCAAGAACGAAACGCCTGAAAACATAAGTTGTACAGGTTTTTTTGAATCCTTTATTTATAAAGTAAGATTGTAAATTTTCCGGTAATGCCTCAATAAATAACTCGTAATGTGCTTTTGTGAGTTCCAGATCCTGCTTCTGACAATAAGCTTTACTTGCTTCAATAATTTTAGTAAGAGAAACAAATGACTTAAATTCTACAACTTTTTTCATGCCCGTTTTCAATTAATTTTGATGGTGTAAAACTAGTAAATCAAATGAAGGAACAGGTTTTGTCAGAATTATCGTTTTGTTGATTTTTAAGGTGGAAATTTCCAGGTAATTGCTTAAAAGGCAACAGTAAGGTAATATGGAAGGGGAACTAAAGGCTTCCCTGCAGTGCTTTAATGGTTTGTCTTACTGCCTCACCGGGTTTTGTTGGTTTAAACTGAAATTTTGTTTCAAACTTACTGCTGTCGAAAAGGTAGTCGCGGTCGTACTGGTAAGCCATTTCCTTTAATTCCCGTAAAACGGGAACAAATAAACCCAGAGCACCCATTTGCCAGGTTTTAATAATATTATAGTCAGCCACAACATCCATTTCTCCGGCAAAAAGTGTTATCCATTGCTGCCCGGTCAACGGGGTTTGGTCGGTTGGTAAATGCCATACCTGGTTCCATGTTTCGGAGGAGTTCCCTAACAGGGCTGTTGCTTTGGCTGCATCAGGAATAAAGGTGAATGTGTGTACTTTTCCGGCGTCGGAAAACCACATTGCCTTTTTATCCTTAATCATATTATTATACACCATTTCCACCAGTATGCTGCTCTTAGGCCCGATAAAATCGGCCGAACGGGCAATAAGGGCAGTAAGTTCGCCTTTTTCAGTTTCATCCATCAGCATTTTTGCGATATAGGCTCTTACAGCTCCTTTTCTGCTGGACGGATTTACAGGGGTTTCCTCCGTCATATGGTAAAGGTGCTGGCTGTCGTACATATACACATTGTCGAAAAAGACCAGCCGGGCATGATGAGTCCTGCATGCATTTATAACATTCTGCATAATTACAGGCCAGTTATTTTCCCATATTTTGGTTTTATATTCAATGCCGGCCACCAGGTAAACCACATCTGAGCCCTCCACCGCCTTGTCGGTCTGGCGCGGATGTGTAAGGTCAGCGGCGAACAGCTCGTCGCCCGCATTTACTTTTACCGGTTTTCGGCTTACCAACCGTATTTTGTCGGTGTATTGTGGCAGGATTCTGGCAAGCTCCGTACCAATAGCACCACCTGCTCCTAATATTGTTTGCATAATCTGTTATTCTTTGGTTGTTCAGAGACAATTGATTGTTATTAATTTAATAGTATTTGCCTTCAGGTTTTTTTTAAAGACTTATGCCGGGATACTTTTGTTATCTGGTTCCCTGGCTGTGCTTCTTTCCCTGTAGATAGTCCTGCTATTTTATTTACGCTCCGTGTAAGGCAGGCAGGAAAAGCAATAGTTAATCCGGTAAACTCCGCCGTACCGGTAAGGGAATGCAATTGATTATTTTGATGGTTCATGCTTTATAGCGTAGTTAATTCCGCCTAAAAGATGCTGAAGAAAGAGCGGCTCTCTGTAACTTTCGGCAGTATGGCCTCCTCCTGTGTAAAAAGCTCTGCCTCCGTCATATTCGTGGTACCAGGCAAAAGGATGTTGTCTCCCGTTTTTACTGCCAGAATAACTGCTTTCATCGAGCCGCGCTAATACTTTTATGCCCGGGTAAATATTTTTATAGTTATACCACTCATCCTTTCGGTGCCAGGTATCGGGAAGAAAGCTGGTGGAGGGGTGGTTCCTGTTTACTATCAGTATATCTGCCTCCTGTATTTCCGGATGGCTTTCGAATTGGGCACCAACCAGATGGTTGTACCATTCCCATTCAAATTCAGTATCGCTTGCGGCATGGATACCCACATAACCACCACCACTTTTAATGTAATTTTCAAATGCCTTTTCCTGCTCCGGGTTTAATACATCTCCGGTAGTATTCAGGAAAACCACCGCGGCATACTTAGCAAGGCTGTCTGTTGTAAACCAGGATGCTTCCCTGGTGGTATCGATCCTGAAATTATTTTCTGTTCCCAGTTTCTGAATAGCCGCCACACCTTCAGGGATTGAGCTGTGATAAAAACCGCTTGTTTTTGTAAATACCAGGATGGCAGGCGGGGAGGAGCTGCCGGATAGGTTGCTTTTAAATAAACTGCAGCCGGAAAAAACAAAGAGCTGAAAAGTAAAAATAAGGAGAAGGCATTGTTTTTTCATAGCGGAGGTTTAATGTTATTGTTTTATTCTTCAAGCAGAACAATTCTGCTATAAATATATAAAATACCGCGAATAAACCTTAATTTGTTGTACTATGTAAGGGGCAGGATTGTAATTAAAGAAAAGAATTGTCCTTTCTTAAATATGCTGTGCTTTTTTAATTATCCTTCCTATTTTTGTGCGTCTTTGTCGCAAAATAGTAATTTCCTTATAAACACATAAAATGGATCAGGCAGCGCAGCTTGCGGTAGTAAAGGTCGGCTCTAACGTACTCACCAAAAATGATGGTACACCGGATAAGGAACGTATGGCTTCTTTAGTGAAGCAAATAGTCTTTTTGAGGGAGAAGGGGCTTCAGGTTGTGCTGGTGTCTTCGGGGGCAGTGGCTTTTGGAAGAAAGGCAATTTCCTTTCCTGATAAAAGTGAATCGGTGGTGCGGAAGCAGGTACTGGCATCGGTGGGGCAGATCGAGCTTATCCGTTCTTATAAAGAACTGTTCCTGCAGGAAGGGTACCAGATAGCTCAGATCCTGGTAACCAAGGAGGATTTTCGCGACCGGAAGCATTACCTGAATATGAAAAACTGCCTTACAGGCCTTTTGCATCATCAGGTAATTCCTGTAATAAATGAGAATGATGCGGTGGCTGTAACCGAGCTGATGTTCACCGATAATGATGAGCTGGCAAGTCTGGTGGCCGCTATGGTGGATGCCGATACACTCATTCTTTTAACCAATGTAGATGGTATTTTTAAGGGACATCCTGATGACCCGGGCTCAGAACTGATTGAAAAGGTTGGCAGGAAAATGCCTGAAGTTAGTAAGTATGTATCCACAGCAAAGTCGGCCTTTGGCAGGGGGGGTATGCTTACTAAAATGAGTATGGCCAAAAAGGCGGCAGACCTGGGGATACATGTGTATATTGCAAACGGGAAAAGGGACAACATACTGATGGACTTTTACCATAAAAGGCTTAGAGCTACTTATTTTGAGCCTGAACGCATAAAGCACAATCAGAAAAAATGGATCGCCCATAGCGACAATTATTCTAAAGGAGAAGTTATTATTAACGAAGGGGCCAAAAATGCACTGTTCTCCCGCCAGGTTACCAGCCTGCTTCCCGTAGGCATAATTGCGGTAAACGGAGACTTTTCAAAAGGGGAGGTTATTAGAATAATGGATGCACAGGGGGAAAAGATTGGCCTTGGAAAAGCAGAATACGGAGCCAAAACCGCAACAGAAAAAATAGGATTGAATAACCAGAAACCTCTGGTTCATTACGATTATTTATACTTATTTCAAAACGAAAATATTTAGTTACAATGGGTTTGCAACAGGTTTTTGAAGATGTAAGGCAGGCAAGCAGGAAACTTAACCTTTTATCTGAAGAAAAGATAAATAAGGTTTTACAGGACCTTGCCCTCCGCGCAGTGGAAAGTACAGGAACAATTCTGGCTGAGAACCGGAAAGACCTGGACCGGATGGACCCGGAGGACCCGAAATACGACAGACTAAAACTAACAGAAGAAAGGCTGGAAGGCATTGCCTCCGATATCCGGAATGTAGCAAAGCTACCCTCTCCATTGGGAAAAGTGCTTTCGGAGCGGGAACTGGAAAATGGGCTTCAGCTCAGGAAAGTAAGCGTTCCTCTGGGGGTGATTGGGGTTATATACGAGGCACGGCCTAATGTAACCTTAGATGTTTTCAGCCTTTGCCTTAAGTCCGGAAATGCGGTAGTGCTTAAGGGAGGGAGCGATGCTCATGATTCCAATTCAGCCATTGTAAAAATTATTCATGAGGTACTGGAAAGCAATGGTGTGGATAAAAACATTGTTCAGCTTCTGCCGCCTGACAGGGAAGCCACCCGGGAGATGCTGAATGCTGTAGGGTATGTGGATATAATTATTCCGCGTGGAAGCCAGGGGCTGATAAATTATGTGCGGGAAAATGCCAAAGTACCTGTTATTGAAACCGGGGCAGGTATTGTACATACTTATTTCGATAGGTTTGCCGATTTGGAAAAGGGAAAGCAAATAATTGCGAATGCCAAAGCAAGAAGGGTAAGTGTGTGTAATGCACTTGACTGCCTGCTTATTCACGAAGAGCGCCTGCCGGATTTGCAGGAAATAGGAGAGCTGCTGGCAGAAAAAGGGGTGGAGATTTATGCTGATGAATCGGCTTTCCTGACATTGCAGGAAACTTATCCTGCCGGTAAGCTGCATAAGGCTACTGAGGAGCACTTTGGTATAGAATTTCTGTCTCTGAAAATGGCTGTAAAAACGGTAACAGACATGGATGAAGCATTGGAGCATATTGCCCGTTACAGCTCCCGCCACAGCGAAGCTATTATTTCTGAAAAGGAAGAGAACATAGATATGTTTCTTAAAGCTGTTGATGCCGCCGCTGTTTATGCCAACGCCTCCACTGCATTTACCGATGGGGCACAGTTTGGTTTAGGCGCCGAAATTGGTATAAGCACTCAAAAGCTGCATGCCAGAGGGCCAATGGCACTGGAGGAGCTTACAAGCTATAAATGGATTGTGCGGGGCACAGGCCAGGTAAGGGCCTGAGAGGTGTAAATAAAATTTGCTTTATTGATGAAAAAGAAGAGGTCCTGCAGGAATTGTGCAGGACCTCTTCTTTTTGCCGGACGGCAGGATTATTGGTTTTGCAGTATAACTGCCATTAACAGCTATCCGTTCTGGAGAATGTTGATTGTTAAGTCTGCATCCATGGCAAAATCTTCAATTTCCTGTTGCATGTCTTCATCCCATGACTGTACCGACCAGTTTACAGTAACATCTCCTCCGTTTTCCTGGTATTCCTTTACTACAATAAGTAAATCCAGTATGCTGCGGGAAGAGGCTGTGTTAAAATAAGTAAGTCCAAAGTTCAGGGTAAGAGGCTTTTGAACAGCTGTGGTGTATTCTTTTACCCAGTCGATCAGTGGCTGATAGAATGCAAATGTGTTCTCCAGGTAAGATTCTCCATTAACTTCACAGATTCCGGTAGAGGCAGAAAAGTGAACGTTGGGAATAAAGAAAGTTCCTTTTTCTCCTTTAATAAATAAATCTTCCATATCTTTCTTTTGGTTTTATTAGTTCTCATGTGTTTTAGTTCAGGTCTTTAGGTACATCAATCGACAGGGAGAAGAATGAGAAATTGTCATCCACACTCCTGATCTCAACGTTCAATGAGGTTCCGGCTTTTAAGGCAATGTCAACTAAGCCTATATTTCCTCCCAGCTGGCCTTCGTGCCTTGGTCTGTTGCGAAGCTCTCTTTTTAGCTTTCGCAGCCCCTCCATATCAAGTTTATTGATCATTTCGCATTTCTCCAGTACTTCCGGAACCCAGCTTTTCTTAATGAAATTTGCTGAGGTTAAAGTGTAATGAGCTTCTGCTTCGCTGATTATAAAAGTGCCTTTTCCAAAAGTTTTATCTCCTGCATCCTTCATCTGGTACCTTTCTTCAGAGTAGTAGGCAATATTTTGCGCCAGCTCAATAAAGATGGAAAAAACTTTTTTGTTAAGGCGGGGGTCCTCACTTATCAAAATATTTATTTTCTCCCCCAGCAGGGTAAGTACCCTGTCCAGGAACGGGCCTTTGTAGCAGATCAGGATATGCTCCTTATCCAGCATTTCATTATAGCCTAAGATACTTTGTTTAGTATTCATTTTTTCATTGTTAAATATCCGGATTATAAATAATTGTACTTTTTTGTTTTTGCAGGTTGATATACCTGTCCGTTAATCTTCCGGGATCTGTTAAAACCCAGCCCTGGTTCAGGAAAGGGACCACGTATTTTTCGGGAAAGAACTATTGGGGAAATTGATTCCTGATTTTGCTCAAAATATCACCTTTAACATAAGTGGAGAAAGCAGAAGCGATAGTTTAACTTTACTTCTTTTTTATAATTTTCCCATACACAAAATTATAAATTCCTGAAAGCTCTGAATGATTACCTTTTTATCAAAAGTACCCCTGTAAGATTATGAATAATTAGCACCCTTCAACACGGTTCAGCCGGAGCGAATATTTGTTTAGTAGTTTATAGCCGTGCAATGGGGTACAAATAGTTATGTTAACGTTTTCGGGAGTCAGTTAAAATTGCTTATCTGTTTTGGCCGGATGTACGTTTTTTAGAGGCAATCCTGCTGATTCAGGAAAATATAATGAAACAGGCTCTTTAAAGCTTAAAATTAAAGTAGTTCCCGGGAGAATAATTTAATAATAAAATAATGGTGGTTTGCTTGTAATATTTAATACAATCTGTAAATGTTTTCTGTTTAACAATATTCATTATTTAAACCTTTAGCCCGAACAGGGTAATGTCATCACGCTGTTCAGAATCTTTCTGGTGCTCATCCAGTACCTGCTCAAATACAGTTCTCTGCTCAGCAGGAGCAAGTCCGGAAACACTTTTAATGGTTTCATAAAGTCTGGTGCTTCCGAGTTTTTCACGGGCAGGATTATTCTGGTCTGTATATCCATCTGAGGTCAGGTAGAGCATACTGCCACTGTCCAGGATCAGGTTTTGGGTAGTAAAAGGAATGGCAGAGGTACTTCCGATGGACCGGCGGTCGGCCACCAGCTTTTCTATTCTTTTGCTGCCGGCCCGCACAAAAAGCAGGTTTCTTTTAGCGCCGGAGAATTGTACCTTCACAGTGTTGTCATCGCTTTTCTCCAGCAGGCACAGGCAAACATCCATGCCGGCAGTATTCATGCCTTCTGTTTTTTCCACGGCCTGTTTTATTCCTTCGTTGAGTAACTCCAGAATAGTGGCAGGCTCAGTTACCTGTTTTTGGTTTACAATTTCGTTTAGAATGGTGTTGCCAATAATGGACATGAAAGCACCCGGTACCCCATGGCCTGTACAATCGACAACCGCTATAAAGTTAAGGTCTGCCGGCAGGCCGCTTTCTTCTTTTGGTAAATGTGCAAACCAGTAAAAATCGCCGGATACCACATCCTTTGGCCGGTACAGGATAAAGTGCTCCGGAAATACCTGGCTTATTTTCTGGGTGGAGGGCAGTATAGCCTTTTGGATTGTCTGAGCATATTGGATGCTGCTCATTACCTGCTCATTTATTTTTTCCAGGTTATCGCGCTGTATGGCAATTTGCTGCTGGCTTTCCAGAAGGTCACCATTTGTTTTCATTAACTGGTCCGCCTGGGCCTGCATTTCTTCCTGTTGCTGGAGTATTTCCTCCTGTTTTTCCTGAAGCTCACCATTCATTGTACGGAGAGATTCAGCCTGTAATTCCAGTGCTTCTTTTTGTTTAACAACCTCAGCAGTTCTTTCTTTTACCTGTTTTTCCAGCTCGTTTTTCTGAACCTTTACAGCATTCATTCTTGCTTTATAAAAGGTCAGAGCACCGCCAATAACAGTCAGTCCAAGTAAAGTTTTAAACCACCAGGTCTGGTAATAAGGAGGGGTAATTATGATCTTTAAAAACGTACCTGCTTCATTCCATTTTCCATCGTTGTTGGAGGCTTTAACTTTAAAAAGATATTCTCCGGGGTTTATGTTGGTATAAGTCGCTTTCCGTTGCCCGTCCACATAATTCCAGTCCTTATCGAAACCTTCCAGCTTATAGGCATATTTATTTTTATGAGGATTAACAAAATTCAGGCCTGCATAAGCAAAAGAGAAAACTGATTGAGTATATGATAGCACCAGCTCTTTTGTTTCACTGATGTGTTGAGTTAAAGGAGAATCTTCTTCTCCAATGGAAACAGCCTTATTGAAGATCTGAAAATCAGAGATTACCACAGGAGGAATATAGGTGTTTTCTATAAGACTGTCGGGATGAAAAATATTAAACCCGTTAATGCCGCCAAAATACATTTCTCCATTTTTATTTTTGTAGCAGGCGCCAAGAGTAAATTCTTCAGCCTGTAATCCATCTGAAACATCATACACCTTGAACATTTTGGTTTCAGGGGTGAAACGGGCAATACCTTTATTGGTGCTGATCCATATATTGCCGTGGTCATCTTCCAGCATTCCTTTTATAGATTCATTTGGCAGGCCATCGGCTTCGTTAAAAGTGATGAAAGTATTATTTTTCCTGTCCATAAGGTTAAGACCGCTGTTGGTGCCCACCCAAAAATTCCCGCGATTATCCTCCAGCAGGCAGTTTACAATGTTGTTGCTGATGCTTTGTTTGTTTTTGCTGTCGTGTTTAAAATGAACAAACTCCTTTTTTTGCTTATCAAAAAGGTTCAGTCCATCTTCCGTGCCAACCCAAATCCGCCGGGCTTTGTCTTCATAAACAGCGAATATTACATTGTGGCTGATGCCATGAGGCTTGTCGGGCCCACTTTTATATTTGAAGAAGGATTTTGTTTTTGAATTGTAAAAGTTCAGGCCTGCGCCCCAGCTCCCGATCCAGAGGTTATTCTCATGGTCCTTAACAATACAGGATATGGTTTTGCCGGCAATTGTGCTTGTATCTGTTTTACTTCCTTCCGGTAAGTGGTGGGTAAAAGTATTGGCGGCGGGATTAAAAAAATCAAAACCACCGTCCCTGTTATAGCCAAGGCCTAATTTTCCTTTTTCTATTTCCGCAACAGAATATACATAATCGGAGCTTATATTGCTGCCGGTTCTTTCATCAGCCGCCCGGTAATGCATAAATGTGTTTGTATTGCGGTCAAATTTGTTTAGTCCTCCGCCATCTGTTGCTATCCAGACTTTTCCCTGACTATCTTCCACAATAGAGTACACATTTTTATTGCTGAGGCTGTTTTTATTACCTGGTATTTGGGTATAATGAACAAATTTTTTGCCAGCCCTTGTGTAAAAATCTACCCCGGCGGCCTGGGTGCCTAACCACATATTGCCGGAATTGTCGCGGTAAATAGTTTGTACAAAGTGGTGACCAAGGCTGTAAGCATCATATGAGTCGGATTCGTAGGAGTAGAAGAGGTCTTTTTTGTGGTCAAATAATGCAAGCCCTTTATTTTCCAGTCCAAGCCATATTTTTCCATCAGGGCCTTCTGTAATAGCCAAAATAAATGGCTCCGGAAGGCTGTTGGGGTCTTCAGGATTGTGAAGGAACTCAGAAAATGAATTTTCTTTTACATTATATAAAGCAAGGCCTTTCCGGTAATAGCTGAGCCAGATATTTCCTTTGGAATCTTTGAAAATGTCACGGATCCTGTCACTGCCAATTCCTTCCGGACGTGCCGGATCGGGGCGCATGTGTTTAAAAGATTCGTTCTTTACATCAAAAACATCTAATCCGTAACGTGTTACCACCCATAAAACATCTTCGCTGAATTCTACAATTTTGTTAACTTCATTGCTGGAAACTGATTGTTCATTCTGCTTATTGTGCGTAAACGCTTTAAAGCTACCGTCGGAAGGGTTGAACAGTAAAAGACCCTCATTTGCTGTTGCCACCCACATCCGGCTTTTGCTGTCCTGGTAAATATCTCTTATGTTTATTGCGGTGCTGTCGGGGGTGTAGTAGTGGACAAAGGTATTTTTTTTCCTGTCATACCTGTCCAGACCAACACGTGTTCCTATCCATAAACTGCCCTCCTTATCTTCAAAAATATCGCATATATAGCTGCTGCTGATGCTGGCGGGGTTTTGAGAATTATTTTTAAATATTGTAAAGTTATATCCGTCGTAACGGTTCAATCCATCACGGGTGCCAAACCACATAAATCCTTTGCTGTCTTTTAATATGCATTGCACTCTGTTCTGGGAGAGCCCGTCTGCTACCGATAAATGATTAAATCTTAAATCAGGTCTTTGGGCAAAGCTGATCATTGCAAAGGATTGCAGAAGTATAAAAAAGTAAAAGGAGGCCCTTAATTTCATGTCCGGATAAGTTTAAAATCACTTTATAGCTTATTACTTATGTTAAAGGTAATTTAAGAAAAATAAGGATGTTTCTTAAGAATCACTAACAAATCACCTCCGTAAGTAAATTTGCATTAACTAAAAGAAAATATGAACTTAATCTGATTTATGTTTAATTGGTGGCGGGGAGAGCAGCAAACACGAAAAAAGAAAATCAGGAGAAAAAACTTATTGAAGTGCTGAAAAAGAATTACATATGGAAAGCCATGCCCTCAGGGCTTAAAACTGCCGGAGGAAATTGAAGAACCAGACCTTAAAAAAATGGGAAAGAATTTGTTTATGCTAACCTCCTCCGGAAAGGTAAAGAGGTTTAAATTGTTGTAATAAATCCTTTGCTTTGTTATAAAATTCAATTTTTCCTGAAAAAAGCTTTATTGCTGGTTTGTTTCCTGATTTTTTTGGCTCGCATAGGCATTCCTGAGGGCGTCTTTTAGTTGTTCAGGTTTAATTGGTTTGCTAATATAATCGTTCATGCCGGCGTTCAGGCATATTTCCTTATCTTCCTTAAGTGCATTTGCTGTTATAGCAATAATTGAAGGTTGATAAACAGAAAGAAGCCGTATAGTACGGGTAGCTTCCAGTCCATCCATTTCTGGCATTTGAACGTCCATCAGTATAACATCGAATTGATGATGTTGCAGTAAACTTATCACTTCCTTACCATTGCTGGCCAGCAGAGGCTCATAACCTAACTTATTCAATAACATTTTAACCAGAACCTGATTTACCGGCTGGTCCTCCGCAATGAGTATCCGGAGGGGGTGTTTTTTTGCAAATTCCACTGAAAATAAAGGCTCCTGGGCAGGGACTGGAGTTCCTGCCGGAGTAATCGTCTGATTCCTGAGTTGTTGCTCAATGACTTTTATAAGGTCCCGTGGCTTTACAGGCTTCATAAGAACTGAGCAAAACAGTTTTTTGTCCTTTTCATCGAGCTGCGCTCCTGCAGAGCTTAGCAGGATTACCGGCAGGTGTGGATATTTTTCTTTCACGACACCGGCAAACTGAATTCCGGATATTTCAGGCATTAGCATATCACTTATTACAAGATCAAATGCAGGGCTGCCCGGCAGTAAAGCTAATGCTTCTTTAGCTGAAGCCGTTAAGACAGGATTAAGGTTCCACTGTTCCAGCTGGCTTTTTAATATGGCAAGACTGGTTTTGTTATCGTCTGCCACAAGTATATTCTTACCTGCAAAATCAGGAGGAGTTGCCTGAATTGCTTTTTTTGCCTGACCGGTTTGCCGGAACGGAATTGTAAAACTGAATTTAGCTCCTGTTCCTTCGTAGCTTTCCACAGCAATTTCTCCTCCCATCAGGTTCACCAGGCGTTTGCTTATAGCAAGGCCTAAGCCTGTTCCGCCATATTTCCTGGAGGTGGATGAGTCTATCTGTGAGAATGCTTTAAATAATTCGGATTGCTTGTGCAGGGGAATTCCTATTCCGGTATCACGCACCTGGAAACGGAGCATCACCTGGTCCTTTTCCTGTTGGACCAGGTTTACACCTATATAAATTTCGCCTCTGTCAGTGAATTTTAATGCATTTCCTGCAAGATTTATGAGGATTTGCCTGAGCCGGTGGCCATCACCAATTATCAGGTCCGGTATTCTGTGGTCTGTGTGGTAATATAACTCAAGCTGCTTTTCTGTTGCTTTTCCGGAAAAAAGATCAGTAACTTCTTCCACACATTTGTGGAGGTTAAAGTTCTTATTCTCCAGATCAATCATGCCGGATTCTATTTTAGAAAAATCCAGGATATCATTTATCACAGTCAGAAGTGCTTCTCCACTGCTTTTAATAATTTCAACATACTGTTGCTGCTCCTGGTCCAGGTCAGTATCTGAGAGGAGGGCACTTATACCTATCACTCCGTTCATGGGTGTCCGGATCTCGTGGCTCATGGTTGCGAGAAAAGTGCTCTTTGCCTGGTTTGCCCGTTCGGCTTCGTTCCGTGCTCTTTCTGCCTCTTCTCTTTCAGTCAGTATTTCTTCCTTTTGCTCCTCCAGCTCTTCGTTCAGGGATTGCAGAGCTTCGGCCTGTTCCTGAAGAAATTCCTTCTGCTTCATTAGCTCGCGGTGAGCTACTCTTAAATCTGAAGTGCGGGACTGTACCTGCTTTTCGAGTTCTTTCTTTTTTTTATGAACAGAGTTTACCCGCCATGTGATGATGCCATACAAAACACTTAGCATGAGTAAGGCCATGAAGGTCCTGAACCACCATGTTTGCCAGAATGGAGGCGTAATAATAAGGCTGAGGGAGGTACCTTCTTCATTCCATACCCCGTCATTATTCGATGCTTTAACTTTAAAAGTATAGCTTCCCGGATCCAGATTGGTATAGGTGGCAGTCCGTTTGTTGCCTGTAAATACCCAGTCTTTATCGAAACCTTCAAGTTTGTAAGCATATTGGTTTTCCCGTGGAGCGGTAAAATCTAAAGCTGCAAACTCAAAGGAAATTACAGATTCCAGGTAAGAAAGGGTTAATTCCCTTGTTTCGCTGATGTCCTTTTTTAATGGTGAGTTTTTATCTCCCGGTTTTACATCACGGTTAAAGAGCTGGAAATTTGTGAGGTAGACCGGAGGAGGGGTGGTGTTTCTCCTGATGCTGTCAGGGTGAAATACATTGAAACCATTTGGGCTGCTGAAGTATAATTCGCCATTTTTGGTTCTGATAGATGAATTGTTAAACTCATTTCCCTGGAGCCCGTCTGCTGGTGTAAAATTCCTGAACGATTCAGTGGCAGGATTAAATTTTGATATGCCCTGTAATGTACTTATCCATAAATTTCCATGCCCGTCTTCTTCAATGGACTGGATGTTATTATTAGGAAGACCATCGTTTTCGCGGTATGTACTGAAGGTTTGAAGGCTGGCATCAAACCTGTTTAATCCGTCAACAGTACCAAACCATATGGTGCCTTTACTGTCCTCAAAAATAGTATTGATAAAATTGTTGCTTAATGTTCCGGCTTCGCCTTTGTTGTTTTTGTACCGGACGAAATCTGTGCTGTTCTTTTTCAAAAAACTGATTCCTTCCCCTTCACTTCCCACCCATATATTGCCCTCCCTGTCAGCCAATAAGGATGCGTTAAAATTTGAGCTGATGCTGGAAAGATCGTCCCAGTTACTTTCAAAGAGAGTAAAATTTTTTGTAAGCGGATGGTATTTTACAAGACCACGGCCATGGGCAATTATCCAGATATTTCCCTCCCCGTCTTCTGCCAGGGATTTTATATTGTTGCTGCCAATGCTGTTCGGGTTTTCCTCATCATGCAGAAACCTGGTAAAAACAGTTCTTTCAGGATTGATAACGGTAATACCACCTCCCCAGCTTCCTGCCCAAAGGTTATTGTTTCTGTCTTTTAACAGTTTGGTTAAGGAGTTAGTGCTCAGGCTGTTATTGTTGTGGTCCTGGTGATGAAAAACAGTAAAGCTGTCGTTTGCAGGGTTGAACAAATTCAGGCCCCATCCGGTCGCCACCCAAACTGTTCCGTCAGTATTTTCGGCAAAATCGCTGACTGCATTGCTGCTCAGCCCTGTTAGTTCCAGCAGGTTTCTTTTATAATGTTTAATTTTTTTTGCGTTTTGGTCCACCCAGTTCAATCCGCCGTTAAAGGTTCCCACCCAGATACTCTTGTTGCGGTCTGTGTAAAGGGAATAGATGGTGGAACCGTGCAGGCTTCCCGGATCCATTTCATTGGCTAAAATCTTTTGAAAATGATTGGTGGCTGGTGTAAAAATGGAGATGCCATCATTTTCTGTACCAATCCAGATCCGGCCTTCCTTATCTTCAGTTAAACACATAATTATATTATGAGCTAAAGAATTAGGTTGTTCCGGGCTGTGGGACCAATGAGAAAAGGTTTTACTCTCCCTGTTAAACAGGTTTAAGCCGTGGTTGGTGCCTATCCAGAGGTTGCCTTTTTTATCCTCCAGTATATCTTTTATGTTGTTATCACTGAGGCTGTTTCTTTTGTCATTTCTGTGAGTGAAGTGAGTAAATTTATTGGTATCCTGATTAAAGAGGCCAAGACCTCCTCCCATTGTGCCAACCCAGAAATTTCCTTTACTGTCTTCAAATAATACAGACACAGCATGATAGGTAAGGCTTGTACTGTCAGCAGGATCCTGCAGGTACCTGGTTACCTTGTTGTTTGCTTTATTAATTTTACTTAATCCATACCAGGACCCTGTCCAGATGTTGCCTTTACTATCTTCATAAACAGTCAGGAGATTGTTATTAGTTAAGCTGTTAACGTTTTTTTCATCATACAGATAACGGCTGAAAGTACCTGTGGTTCTGTCGAATTTATTTAATCCGCCATCTGAAGTGGCTATCCATAAAAAGCCTTCTCTGTCCTCAATAATATCTGCAATTCTGTTGCTGCTGATACTGGTGGAGTCGAGGTAATTATGTTTGTAAACGGTAAAAACATAGCCATCGAATTTATTCAGGCCACTTTGGGTTCCATACCACATAAAACCTTTGCTGTCCTGCAAAACAGAGGTAACAGTGCTTTGGGACAGTCCGTCCCTTGTATTAAGGTGCCTGAACTTAATTTCCGGAGACTGGGCAAAAGCAAAGTTTAAAGCCAGTAGCAGGGAGAGGAGGATATAAATAAATTTTGAACTCATTAAAGGGAGCTGACTTTATTTTAAGTTTAAAGTTATTTAAAGCACGGTTAGCTGTTCGGACTTCCTTTAGGGGAAAATCACCTTTGTAAGGAAAGAAGGAAAAAACTATCTCAGATTAAGGGCAGGTTAAGTCACCGGAACATTCTCCGGTGCATTATGCCGGGAACAGGACAGTTAATTTCCGGAAAAGGGTGGTAATAGAATTTATTGATTTTAAATATATGGCCTGGGGCAGAGTAGGATCTCCTTTTTCTTTTTAATTTATATGTCTTATTTTATCCGGGAGCATATTTGGTGGTATAAGTATCTGGTAATCATGTAGTATAATCAGGTACTAATATATGTTAATTAATTATAAAATCTATATGCCTGCAAGGTAACATTCTGTTTTTTTTATAGCGTTATCATTAAGAGGTCAACGCAGGACCTGATAAAAAAAAGACCCGCTGCGAAGCGGGTCTGATTGTTTGATAGCAGGTTGTAATAAAACCTGCTGTGTAAAAACGGGGACAGGTTTTGCCGGAGCTCCGGCTTTTAATTTGTTGCAGGAATCATGGTCAGGTATACCGGATTACCAACTTCAATGCTCCGGCCGGTGGGAGTAATTTTTCCGGTTGATTTGTTTCGCTTAAAAATAACTATAGAATCGCTGTCCTGATGGGCTACCAGGAGGAAATTTCCTGTAGGGTCAATGATGAAGTTCCGGGGAGTTTTTCCCAAAGAAGGCTGACGTTCTTCCAGATTGAGGGTGCCCTTTTTCTGATCGATTCTGAAAACAGAGATTTCATTTGCGTCGCCACGATTAGAAGCATAGAGGAAATTTCCATCCGGAGATATTTTTATTTCCGCAGCGCTTACCTCTCCTTTAAAATTTTTATCCACAAGGCTGGCAGTCTGTAAGTGTTTTAAGTTTCCATCTTTATGGGCAAAAACACTTACCTCCGCTGTAAGCTCCTGAATTAAATAGGCGAAATTCCCGGTTTTATCAAATATTAAATGGCGTGGGCCGGTGCCGGGTTTAACAGAGGTAAAAGGCGTTCGGGCGGCCTGTAGTGGTTGAGATGGGTTCCCGGGATTATATTTGTATATAAAGATCTTGTCAACCCCCAGGTCTCCTGTAAAAAGATGCTCTTCATCAGGACTTAAAACAGTTGAGTGTACATGCGCTTTTTCCTGGCGCTCAGGGTTTATACTTTTTCCTTTGTGTTGTATGGTTTGAGCAGGCGTTTCCAGTGCTCCGTTTTCCGCAATGGGAATTACTGATAAACTGCCTCCGGTGTAATTTCCCGCAAAAAGATGCCGGCCCTTTTTATCTACTGTTAAATAGCAGGGATCACCACCGCCTGATGGTTGTTGGTTAATAAATTCCAGCTTACCGTTTTCCGCATTAAACCTGAAGGCATTAACCATTCCTTCTTTTTCTCCTGATACCTCTTTTACCGCATAAACATGGTTGCCGTCAGGACTTACGGCTAAAAAGGAGGGATTTTCTACATTTTTTTGTGTGTATTCATGAGTAAGTTCACCTGTTTCGGAATCGAAGCGATATACATAAATGCCTTCGCTTTTCCCCGAAGTATAGGTGCCGGTTAGCAGGTGGAAGTATCTGTTTGACGATTGGTTTTGGGCGTTTGTTTGCATAGGAATAAAAAGTGCAGAAACAACAAAAACAGCTAAAAGTAATTGATTGACCATTGTGTTATTTATATAAATAAAAATATGAAAGAAGGTTTGTTTCTAAAGATAAGTATTTTTCCCGTTTATGAAGATTAATAGAGAAGAATGCAGCCCTGCAGTTACTGCAACGGTTTTTTTATCCTTCTTTGAGGCCTTTTTTAAAGTTAAAATAATAAAGAAATATTTTGACTGCTGCCTCTTGGCTTTATATTAATCCTGCTTTAATCAGGCGGTGCTTGTTTTGCCTTCTGATGACAATATTAAAAGGACTTTTCACCTTTTCTCAATAAAGAAAGATGGCTTTTGTGTGTACCTTTTTAGTTAAATACTTTCTAAGACTATTTATAAGATACTTTTCCATTTTTACGGAAGATTGAAAAAGAGGGAGTAAAAAGAGAGCCTGACGAAAATTAGTTATAAGCAATAGGAAAATTTCTTATTTTGGTATAGGAACTCTGTTTAGGTTCTGCTTCTTTTTTAAGTGCTTTATGCAGCCAGGTCCAGGGGATTTTGCAATGAACTTTCAATAAATGAGAGTTTTACGAATTCCCCATCTCTGTAAGTTGAAGCCCTTTATCCTGCAGAAAAACCATCTCTTATCCCTGTATATTTACAGATGAATTCAGAGCGATTGTCTCACGTATGATAAGCGTTCGGAAAATTGAGCAACACAGGATGGTTAAAAATATAAACACATATCTCGTTTTCAGTTTATTGTTTCTGCTGCACTGGCACAGTGTAACAGCCCAGGATTGTAATGTGCTGGCACCCGGCAGTGAGGCCGGCTTCGACCAGATTGGGTTTTGTGCCCCGGTAACGGGCAGAGTTAAGTATTTTACTTTTTACACCCTGCAGGAAGTAGCTACGGATAAGCTGGAGGTGGAAATTAACTGGGGGGAATCGAAGAAGAGGTACAAAGGAGTTGAGGCGGTTGGATACAACGCAACCCTCAAAGCCTGGGAATACCGCCTGCCGGAAACAACTTATGTTTATGAAGCAGACCGTAAAAATCCTAAGTGTAGCTACCCCGTTACAATAAAGGCGGTAATCGATAAAAAAGTTTGCAACTCTCCCATGCAAACAAGTACGGTAATTGTTTGGGATAAGGACAATGCAAATGGTGGTAGCCTGGTAATCAATCCGAAGGAGTATTTTGCCTGCCCCGGCTCCGAAATTCTGGTAGAGTTTGAAGATAAAAGTACCTGGAACTGTGTTCCAAACCAGGAGAAAATCCATATGAACTGGCCTTCGCGCAGCACTCAGTTTGTGTATGGAACTACCAACACCATAACCGGGGCTGTAAAAGTAAATGAGGAATTAATAGCAGCCTGGCCACTGGAAGGGCCTGTAAATGAACATGAGGAAAAAGCGCAGAAGCCTTCACTTCCCTTTAGTAAATCGGCAAGAATAACTATTCCTGCCACGGCACAGGTGGGGGAAAAGTTTGAAATTACTCTGAATAACTGGAACTACTGCAACCAGCGCCCCGATGATCCAATACAGCAAAAGGCAGTTATAGAAATTGTAGCTCAACCTGTGGGGGAAATTACTATTCAGAATAAGCCGGGAAATAACGCCACAGCATTTTGCCCTAATGAGGAAATTATCCTTACAGGAAGCTACAGGGTGGATGCCGGTGAAGTGGATGCCGGAGATGTGCGTTACGATTGGGAGATTACTGATCTGCGTACCCAAACTGTTCAGACGTTTGATGATACCCGAACTGTAAATCTGGCAAATGGATTTCCAAAGCCGGGATTTCAGAAAGTAATACTAAAAGTATCGAACCGCAAAGCCAACACCGGCCCATGTCTCAGCACTACGGAGGAAACAATCGAACTTATTGATGCTCCTGCAGTAGTTTCGGAAATTAACGGACAGGAGGTTAACGAACTTTCATTTTGTGCAGGAAGTGATGGTAATATAGAGTATCCTGTTACTTTTAAACACAGGATAAGCAGCAGCGAAGACTTTACGTATTCCTATCAGCTGTATAAAAGGAACAGTACTGCCAACAGCCCGGACAGTGCCCTGAACATTCCGGAGGAAAGCGGGGTAAACGGAATAGAGCGGGAGGACTCTGTTAGTTTCATTTTTACACAGGCGGGGCTTTACAGGCTCAGAGTGGTGGCTAAAAATAATTCCACAGGCTGTAGCTCTGTTGAAGAGAGCAGAGTGGCTGTTTATGAAGATCCTGTTCCTGATTTTACCATCAAAGGTTTTTGTGCCGGTTTGCCCGTTTCCTTTACCGATGCCAGTTTTGCCTCCCCGGTTCCCGGCGATGAAATAGTTTCATGGGAGTGGGACATGGACTATACCGCTGAAAACAGGGAACAAAATTCATTTAACACAGATAAAAGCGGCAAAGAAACGTTCAGCTGGATTTATAATGAGGCCGGAACTTATACCATTGCTTTAAAAATTACCAATGGTACAGGCTGCAGCTCAGTTAGAATTAAGTCTTTCGAGGTAAAAGCCAGTCCTGTAGCCTTGCTTAGCAGTAATTACAGTGGCCACCTTATTTGTCCGCTCGATACTATAAGGTTTACCAACGAATCTTTCCTTTCAAATTCAGCTGCGTTGTTTCCCGAAGGAGTAAGTTATACTTTAATGGTTTCAGATGGAGTGGCTACTAAAGAAGTTCTTTTTAAAGAAGGGCAGGAGTATATAGATTATCCTCATTTTTACAATCCTGATAATGATGTGCTCACCTACAGCGTTTGGTTAAGGGCAAAAGGAATCGGCGAAAATACCTGTGCACTGGACAGTGAGCCTGTTAAGGTAAAAGTTCGCCATGGAGCAGCTGCAGGCTATACCACCACACCCTTTTACAGTCCGTTCGGGCCAAATTGTTCTCCAAAAGTATTTTATTTTGAAACAACTAAGGCCACCCGGGAGCTTCAGGCGGAAAGCTATCGCTGGACCATTTTGCTGAAAGGAGAAATAGTGGACGAAATCCGTAAGGAGCGCTCTGGCGACCCTTCTTTTGAGACTCTTGAATATTCTTTTGTTAATACCGGAATAAAATACCTTGATTATGAAGTAATCCTTTCTCCGGAAAAGGAAGGGGTATGTATTAATCCGGCAGTAAATACCTACCGCGTTTATCCTAATCCTGTAGCAAAGTTCACTGCAACCCCTGCACTTTATGCCTGCGACTCTGTAGTGTATGAGTTAAAGGTAAATTTCCCGCCCGGAATTAGCGATTACCAGTGGGAGTTTTCAGAGCAACCTGCCAATGACGCTGCCACCGGCCTGAAGGACGATCATTTCTTTGTTTCCTGGAACAGGAATGCTTTTGGTGAAGAGCCAAAAGAATATACAATTACCCTCAGGGCTACAAACTTTTATGGCTGCAGTGGCGAATGGACCGAAAAAGTAACGGTAAATCCGGTTGTGGTGCATAAGCCCCTCCTGGAACTGAAGGAAATTTCAGGCAGTGGCTGCCGGCCGGTAAGAGCGACCTTTCTGAATAAAACGATTGGCGATAATGCCAAAGCGAAGTACGAATTCTATATCGAGAATACTGCCACCTCTGCCATGGTAAAAATTGATGATAATGATATTGAAGGGGAAGTAAAGGGCGAATTCAGCTATACCTTCAGGGAGGCGGGTAATTTTAAAGCCTGGCTAAAAGTGAGCGCGGGGGTGGAAGAAGGGGAGTGCCAGCGTTCCTTTTCAGCAGGTATTCCTGTTACTGTTGCCCCGGATCCTCTTGTAAAAATAAGTGCATATCCTGCAGAGGGTTGTGGTGCATTTACTGCTACAATCAGTAAATCCATTCAAAATAGTATTGCCAATACATGGACGGTAACAGATGTGAAAAACGGAGGAATAATTTACGGACCGGAAACAGAAGCAGGCAACAGCGGCGGAGTACGTCAGTATAAATTTGAAAACACATCAGGCTGGGTAAAAAGATACAGGGTGAAGGTAATGGGGCAAAGTGCTGCAGGCTGTAGTGCCGGTGATAGCGTGGAGGTGGTGGTGTATCCTGCTTTACAACCCTCTTTTACCCTGGACAGCCGCGAAAAGGACCTGTCAGACGCATTGTTTCAAATTACGAACACAACACCTTTTGCGGATAACTGGAGTACCAGCTGGAGTTTTGGAAACGGAGATACCAGCAGCGCAATACAGCCAGGGAATTATCAGTATACCAACTTTGGTAAATTCATGATTACCCTAACTGTTTCTAACGGCTTCTGTTCAGAATCTTTTGCTATGGAGGTAAATGTGGAAGATGCAATACCGGATGTAAGTTTTGCCATAGGAAAAACTGAAGGCTGCTGGCCCGTAACTGTTAATTTTACGAATACATCCCGCTTTGCAAATGAGTCGGGCTACTTCTGGGATTTTGGCGATGGAATAGGGACCTCCACAGCAAACCACCCTGTTTATATATACACAAAACCGGGCAATTACAAAGTTACCCTCAGCGCGGTAAATGCCTCAGGGACTAAAATTGCGAATGCCATGGCAGAGGAAGTGGTGCGGGTGTTTTCGATGCCACGGCCAGATTTTGAAATACGTAAGGAGGTGATTTATGCTCCGGAGGAACCTGTGGTGGTGGCTAATTACTCGGAGAGAGCCGTATGGTACCGCTGGGATTTTGGAGACGGAACTATATATGAGGGCAGTGAGCATTTTGAGCCTATCCACTACTATAAAAATCCGGGAGTTTATGATATAAAACTGGTGGTGCAGACAGAAAAGGGATGTATGGATTCAGTAACTGTGCACAGGGCCATTACTGCAAAAGGGGGTGGAACAGTTACCTTGCCTAATGCTTTTACTCCCGGAAAATCCGGCAGCAATGGAGGATTAATTGAGGGGGCAGGCCAGAACGATGTATTCTATCCGGTGCTGAGGGGCGGCGTGCAAAAATATAAAATGCAGGTGTTTAACCGCTGGGGAGAGCTGGTGTATGAAACACAGGATGTGAATAAGGGCTGGGATGGCTACTATAAAGGAAGGCTTTGTGTAGCAGGTATTTATATTTATAAAATTCATGCTGAGCTTAATGATGGAAAGACCATTAATAAAACAGGCGACCTTATGCTGATTCAGTAACTGAGAAAGGAAAGTACGGCATAATAAATAACTGCTGTTTGTTTGCTGTGAAAGGGTGGTGCCATGACTGAATTTTTGATATATTTCAGTTTTGATCCTAACCATTGTGCATCATGAACCTCAAACTTACCCTTCTTTCCTTTTTTACAGCGCTTCTGATTACATCAAATATTCAGGCGCAGGACCAGACCATTAAATTATGGCCAGACAAAATTCCGGGAGCTACAGGCACAAACAGAAGTAACACTCCGGTGGGGGCGGAGGGAGCAGGCTGTATCGACGGAATAAATGATCCGGAGCTTAATGTTTTCCTTCCCAAAAAGGGCACGGCAAATGGCACGGCCGTTTTAATATGTCCCGGAGGAGGCTACAGAGTGGTTTGCGTGAGAAAGGAAGGTTATGATGTTGCCGAATGGCTTGCTGCACAGGGGGTAACTGCTTTTGTTCTTCAATACCGCCTTCCTTCCGATGCTGGTATGAAAGATAAAACGATTGGCCCCCTCCAGGATGCGCAAAGAGCTATGCGTCTGATCAGGCAAAACGCAGCCACATGGAATATTGATACAGCCAGAGTAGGAGTGATGGGCTTTTCAGCAGGCGGCCACCTTGCGGCAACTTTATCCAATCATTATAATGAAAAAGTTTATGAGCAGCAGAAAATAAGCGCCCGCCCTGCTTTTTCGCTGCTTATTTATCCGGTTATTTCCTTCGATGAAAAAATCACCCATATGGGCTCAAGAGTTAGCCTTATAGGTAACAGTCCTTCGCCTGAAAAAGTAAAGCACTATTCCAATGAGCTGCAGGTAAGCAAAAATACCCCGCCAGCTTTCCTGGTACACGCCACCGACGATACAGTAGTGCCGGTACAGAACAGCCTCCGTTATTATGAAGCCCTGGAGAAACATAAGGTACCTGCCGAATTGCATATTTACCAGAGAGGCGGCCATGGGTTTGCCCTTGGCAGGGAAGGAACAGAAAAAGCCTGGCCGGAAACGTGTTTAAACTGGCTGCGGGCCGGAGGGTGGTTGTGAGCGGCAGGTAAATAGAAAAGGTTGACCAGATGCCGGATAATAAACTCCTTTTTTCCGGGTGATAGGGTTTTTATTCCGATTAGCAAGCTATTGTCCGTCATTGCGAGGCACGAAGCAATCTGATTTCAAATTGCTCTCAACTTTGTGTTATCCATCAGGTGCTAATTGATAAATCACTCGCCAAAGAACTAATTTGAATAACTATTAGAGTCAATACTATGATTAGAGGTGGAGCTGTTTATATTCTATCAAACAGGAATAATACGACTCTCTATATTGGGGTTACATCAGATTTAGTTTCCAGAATTTATGAGCATAAAGTAAAGCTTTACCCCGCAAGCTTTACCGCCAGATATAATCTGAGTAAATTAGTATATTTTGAGAGTTTTCATAGCATAGAAGAAGCGATAGCAAGGGAAAAACAGCTAAAAGGAGGATCCAGAAAGGTAAAGATTAACCTAATAGAATCAATCAACCCTGAATGGAAAGATCTTTACGGGGAAATTACGGAATCTTAAACAGTTCTTCTTCCTGCTGTTCCCACGGAAGCAGAGATGGCTTCGTGCCTCGCCATGACGGATAGCAGCAGTTTTTCTTGAAAACCAGTTCCCGAAGTGTGAACTTTTCATTTGAAGCCCCTTAACCAGGGAAACAAACCTGAGAATGTAAAGCCCCTTAAAAAACCAATTCAAAAACAGTTTCTTTACCCGGAACGGAGCTTGCGGAGATGCTGCCTTTGTGGAGACGCATGATCTGGCGGGAGAGGCTGAGGCCTATGCCGGAGCCGTTCTCTTTGGTGGTATAGAAGGGAATGAAGATGTTGTCAAGCTCCTCATTGGTAAAGCCGGGGCCGTTGTCGCTGATGGAAATTCTGAGCTTGCCTTCCTTATTCAGGGAAATGAGAATCCCGATCTTTTTATTTTCCTGCCGGGAAAGTGCATCAGCGGCATTATTGAGCAGGTTGAGTACCACTTGGGTTAGTAGTTTTTCATCGCCGGGAAAGGTGCTGCCGGCGTAGTCGTAGCGGATGGATAAATCTATATGCTCTTCCTCTATCCTTTTGGCAGCCAGCAGGCTGATCCGCTGCATCCATTCTTTTACAGGAACAGGCTTAAAGCAGGGTTTGGGAATTTTAGTCAGCTTCCGGTAATTATCCACGAAGTGCATCAGGCCTTCACTCCGTTCTTCTATAACGGCCAGCCCGTGAATGGTATCGCTTATCTGCTTTTGAGTAACTTCAGCAGCGGAAACCATTCTGTCTTCCTTTACAAAAAACTTTCCCAGGGTATTGCTTATGGAGGTAATGGGCGCAATGGAATTCATAATCTCATGGGTCATAATCCGGATAAGCTTTTGCCAGGTTTCCAGCTCATTCTCTTCAAGCTCTGCCCGGATGTCGTAAAGAGAATAAATTTTGTATTGCTTTTCACGGAAAGTGATGCTCACTACTTTCAACGATACCTGCTGAATTTCTGGGCCTTCCAGCCATTTAAGTGTTTTTGCATGCCCCGGACTTATTTCAGTAAGGGCTTCGTAAAGGACAGGATTACTTTGTTTCAGGCGCTGGATGTGCGGGATATAACCAAGCTGGCAGAATTTCAGGGCTTTGTCGTTGATAATATCTATGTAGCCCCTTTCATCAGCTACCATTAAGCCGGTGGACGAATGCTTCATAAATTCCATAAAGAAGCGCTCATTATGCTCGCTCCGGATCCTGATTTCCGATATGATCTGGTTTATTCTGTTGAAGCTTTTATGCAGCTGCTGCATTGATTTAGTCCCGGCTCCTTCGGGAAAATGAAGGGTGCTGTCCTCATTGCGTACAGCATCAAAAAAGAAGGCCAGTTTGCGGTTTACGCTGTTCACATACCAGCTCAGGTTCCAGGTTACGGCTATTATAAGTGCAAACAATGGAATTGCCATAACCCATTGGCTGCCTGCCACTGCCAGGGTAAAGCCTCCTGCGGCAGCACCAAAAATTAAAAGGCGCCAGAACAGGCCTGTATTCATTTCCTTAAATTTCATAGCGCCGGATTTTATTATAGAGGGTTTGGCGGGTAATGCCCAGTTTATCGGCCACGAAAGATAAATTGCCATTGTATTTATCCAGGGCTTCTTCAATCATTTGCTTTTCCATATCTGCAAGAGTGGGCTGGATGGTCTGTACCGCTCTTCCGGCAGGTTTAAAGATAAAGTCTTCGGCCTTCAGGACGTCCCCATCACTCAGGATCACTGCTTTTTCCATGGTATGCTGCAGCTCTCTTATGTTACCCGGCCAGCTGTAGCTCATGAGCTTTTTTATGGCTCCGGAATTAAGGCGCAGGGAGCTGCGCTGGTACTTTCGCTGGTATTGCTGCAGAAAATGGCAGGCCAGCAGCTCAATATCTTCGCCTCTTTCCCGGAGTGGGGGCAATTCTATCCTGATGGTATTGAGGCGGTATAAAAGATCTTCACGAAAGGCTTGTTCAGCAATAAGCTGTTCTAGGTTGCAGTTTGTGGCGCTTATCACCCTGATATCAACCGGCATGGTTTTGTCGGAACCTACCGGTACCACTACCCGGCTTTGCAAAGCCACTAAAAGTTTTGCCTGCTGTTGCAGGGGCAGGTTTCCTATTTCATCCAGGAAAAGGCTGCCTTCGTGAGCGAGCTGAAACTTCCCGGTACGGTCTTCGCGGGCATCGGTAAACGCTCCTTTCCTGTGGCCGAACAGTTCACTTTCAAATAAATGCTCCGGTACCGACCCCATGTCCACAGTTACCAGCAACTCTTTATGGCGGGGCGATTGCTCGTGAATCTTTCGGGCTATCAGTTCTTTTCCTGTTCCATTTTCACCGGTAATGAGTACGCTGGCATCGGTTTTAGCCACTTTCTCCACCATTTGCATTACCTTTTGCATGGCGGGGGAAGAGCCCCAAAGGAATTCCTGCTCCTTGTTCAGCTCTTTTTTCAGGCTGATCTCTCTGCTTTTGCTGCTTTGCAGTTCCTGGTTTGCCTGCCTTAATTTCAGTGCCGCTTTAAGGGTTGCTACAAGTTTTTCGTTATGCCATGGCTTGGTAATAAAATCGGTGGCACCTTTTTTCAGTGCTTTAACAGCCAGGTCCACATCGGCATAGGCGGTAATCATTACAACCCCGGTGGAGGGTGCGTATTTCTTAATTTCACTGAGCCAGTACAGGCCCTCATTGCCACTGTTCAGGCCGGCCGAGAAGTTCATGTCCAGCAACACTATATCGTAATCTTTCTTCCGCAGCTCTGAGGCAATCTGGTTAGGATTGGAAATGCAGTTTACAGTATCAAATTCAAATTGCAGCAGGAGACTCAGAGCGCTGAGGGCGCTTTTGTTGTCATCTGCTACAAGGATGCTTCCGCTTTTCATGTAACTGAAGATTTTTGGTGGTGGCTTTTTCCAAAAATAAGGAAGTTTAGCTCCCATCAGGAAAGTGTTAAAAATATTTACGGGGGAGTGTAAAATATTTTGACACCCTTTAAAGGAGGTGAAAAGTTAAGTAACTGTAAATCAGTAAAATGCATTTGTGGCATCAGGATTGGAAAGCTTAAGTTATCAGCTTATGCAGGCAGTGTCCTTCGGGGGAGCTGTTTCTTGATTGAACCCGGAAAACAGGAAGTAAAATGGACAGGAAAATTGAAGATAAAAGATGGATAAAGCCACGGCACTGGAAGTTTATAATTCCGGCACTGCTGCTGACCGCGCTCAGTACAGCCCTGGCATTGCGCGATCCGGCAAGTACATTGCAGGTAGAGAAGGAAAAAATAACCATTGAAGAAGTGGAATCCGGACCCTTTGAAGACTATATACGCTTATCGGGCGTAGTGGAGCCTATATCCGTCATTTACCTGGATGTTATGGAAGGTGGAATAGTTGAAAACATTCTCATTGAGGAAGGAAGCATGGTGAAAAAAGGCGATTTAATCCTGACCCTCAGTAATCCAAACCTGAACATGACTATTCTTAATACAGAAGCGCAACTTGCAGAGAAAGCAAACCTTTTGCGGGAAACCTACATTAACATGGAACAGCAAAAGCTAAGCCTGCAGCGGGACCTGATAGCGCTTGAATTTGATCTGGTACGAAAGAAAAGAGAGTTTGACCATAGCACAATATTGCGCAGACAGAATTTTATCTCCACCGACGAATTCCTGAAGGCAAAGGAAGAATATGAGCTTTCGGCAAAACTGATGGACCTTAGTCTGGAGCGTAACAACCAGGATTCCGTATTCAGGGAGTCTCAGATCAGAAAAATAAACCTCAGCCTGGAGAATATGGAGCGCAATATGGACCTGGTGTACCAGCGGCAGGAAAACCTGAAAGTGAAAGCGCCTTTCGACGGCCAGCTGGGCCTGCTTGATGCAACCCTTGGGGAATCTATAAACCAGGGGCAACGCATAGGCCAGGTAAATGTGCTGACTTCTTATAAAATAAAAGCACAGATAGATGAGCATTATATTGACCGCATCCGGAAAGGTTTAACAGCCTCTTTCGAACGCCAGGGTGGCATGTATGGGCTGGTGGTAAAAAAAGTATATCCGGCAGTGAGGGATGGCAGGTTTGAGGTGGACCTTGTATTTACCGGAGACCTGCCGGAAAACATCCGCACAGGCCAGAGCTACCACCTCAGCTTACAACTGGGCGAAACCAGGGAAGGCCTGCTGCTGGCCAGGGGCGGCTTCTTCCAGTCTACCGGCGGACAGTGGGTGTATGTATTGGCGGAAGACGGAGCAACCGCAGTGAAACGATCTGTCCGCATCGGCAAACAAAACCCGCGTTACTACGAAGTGCTGGAAGGTTTGAGCAGGGGGGAGCGGGTAATTATCTCCGGCTACGATGTATTCGGGGATAACGACAAGCTGGTACTGGAGTAAACCGAAGGTCAGATGGTTGTGAGAGATGTTCCACTACAGGCTGTATTTTTCAGAACCAGGAGGTTAGCTGGAGTGATGAAAATCAAAATCAGATTTACATTTATGAAAAAGAATAGCTTTTTTATGGCTGAAGCAGCCACTATATTAATGTGTCATTTAAGGATCTGTCTTAGAAGAATTCAAAAGTCAGCCAAATACTTCTTTCTGAATATTAAAGGGTTCACGGCAGGTATATTAACTGTAATTTTTATTTGCCTCATCTTTTTGAAGGAGCTGAATACTGATAAGATCTATGAAAAGGGAGCTGGCATTTACCGCCTGCTCACTCACAAGGAAGGGGGGGAAGTCAGCTTAGGCAAAATTCCTTTTCTTCCCGGACCTCTCATTGCAGATAAACTGCCGGAGGTTAATATCTTAGTGAGAGAAATAAATGGCAGAGATCGCTGAGGATTGAGGAGATCCGACAAATATTCACCAACTGTAAAAGATCCGAAATCCAACTGTTAAAAAAACAGACACCTGTATATAGAAGTGTATTGTAAGATCCTTAATATCAACGCATTATGATATTAGCCCTTTCATTGATTACTGCGTTGATCGGCAATGTAACAAAAATCAATTTCAATAAACAGCGAAAAGTGTCCTGTCAAATGATTACATTATAACCTTAAAATATCTTATTCCGATGCTTAGAACAACAGAACTACAGAAGGTATTCCGCACTGAAGAGCTGGAAACCACTGCCCTGCATAAAGTAAACCTTCATGTGCAGAAAGGAGAATTTGTCGCCATTATGGGGCCATCCGGCTGTGGCAAATCAACACTGCTGAACATTATCGGCCTGCTCGATAATCCGTCAGGAGGAAGCTATGAATTTGACGGAACGGAAGTATCTAACTTTAAGGAGCGCCACCGTACTTCTATGCGCAAGGGAAACATAGGTTTTGTATTCCAGAGCTTTAACCTTATCGATGAGCTGAATGTGTATGAGAATGTGGAACTTCCGCTGATCTACCTTAAAATGAAAGCCTCTGAACGCAAACAACGGGTGGAAAGTGTGCTGGAGCGCATGAAGATCGGCCACCGCAAAAATCATTTTCCGCAGCAGCTTTCAGGCGGACAACAGCAGCGCGTAGCAATAGCCAGAGCCGTGGTAGCTAACCCAAAACTAATTCTTGCTGATGAACCTACCGGTAATCTCGACTCCAAAAACGGCCTCGAAGTAATGAAGCTCCTCACCGAACTTAATAAGGAGGGCACCACCATTGTAATGGTTACCCACTCCGACAGGGATGCCGGCTTTGCACACAGGGTAATCAATTTATTCGACGGAAAAATTATTACCGAGGAGCAGAAAAGGAAGCTGGAGGTGATGGACCCTGATGCGGTGGGGGTATAGTCTGAACTATGATTCGTGTGAATTAATGACAGGCTCTGATTTTTTTGGGGTGTTTTTGATTTTTTTGAGTAGAAATTATGCATGTAAATGAAAAGTATCAGTATTCGGCTCTTACATCTAAAATAATTGGTAGCGCCATGGAGGTTCATAAATTTTTGGGGAATGGCTTTCAGGAGGTGGTTTATCAACGCGCTTTGGCAATTGAGTTTGGGCTGCAGGGGATTGGTTTTCAACGTGAGTTTGAAATGCCATTGTTTTATAAAGGAGAGCATATTGGTACCCGAAGGGTCGACTTCTTTGTGGAGAATGCAGTAATGGTAGAAATCAAAGCAGTTATCTTATTGGAAGAGGTGCATTTAGCCCAGGCCATTAACTATCTGAAAGCCTATAAAATGGAGATTGGATTGTTAATCAACTTTGGCAGCAAGAGTCTTCAGTTTAAAAGAGTAATGAAGAAAATGTCGTGAGTTGTCTGAAGTATGATTAAATAATTTGATGCCAGGCAATGATTCTTGAAAGGAAACTCACCTCCTCAAAATCATAGCCCATCATATAATCAGACAAATCATAGTTCAGGACAATATTGATTTTAAGTAAATACTTAACCACTTTTTAACAAACAGATTATGAAATCTACATCAAAAATTTTTCTCAGCTTTTTGTCCCTTGCATGGATAATGTCCGGCGCATGTGCGGCATCTATGGAGAATGGAGGGACGCCTTATCTGACTAAGGATTTTACGGTTAATGGCCCCGGAGATTTGCAGGTGCAGACTTCCGGAGGGAGTATTTCGGTTACTGCACATGCAGGAAATAAAGTGAAAGTAGAGATGTATGTGCGCAAAGATGGAAAATGGATGATTGCAGGCGATAGGGAAGCAACAGAGCTTCTGGAAGATTTTACCATCGATATTTCCCAATCCGGCAGTACCGTAAAGGCTATCGCTGAGCGGGAGAGCTCTTTAGGAGGCTGGTTTAACGTAAATAACACCAGCATTTCATTTACGGTATATGTGCCGGAGGAAATGTCTGCCAGCTTAAAAACCAGCGGAGGCTCAATAGTACTGGATGGAGTAAGAGGGAAGCAGGATGTAAATACCAGTGGCGGAAGTCTGGAACTGAAAAATATTGAGGGAAAGATGGATGCACATACCTCAGGCGGAAGTATCCATATTGAAAGATATGCCGGTAATTTAAATGCGCATACCAGCGGAGGTTCTATTCACCTTCAGGATGCAAAAGGGGATCTGAAAGTATACACCTCAGGAGGGGGCATCAGGATAAAAAATGTGGAAGGAAGCATTGATGCCAGCACCAGTGGCGGCGGAATTGAAGCCAATCTCCTGACCCTTACAAAGTACATGAAGCTCCATACCAGTGGCGGCAGCATAAACGCAGTAATCCCCGGAGGATTAGGATTAGACCTCGATCTTAAAGGAAACCGTGTAAATACAAAACTGCAAAACTTTAGTGGTGAAGCAGAAAAAGACCGGATCAGAGGAAGCATGAATGGGGGAGGTATTCCGGTAGTGATGTCCACTTCCGGAGGAAGTGTGAACTTGAAGTATCAGTAGAATGGGTATTTGTCTGAATCAGTATTTTCAGGATTAAAGGATTTTCAGGATCTTTTTTTACTTCTCAATTCCTATAATCCGGCGAATCCTGATTCAGACATTTTTCCCGGACATCCATTACTTCAACAGCCCTGATAATAAGCATTAAACTTCACAACTCCTTCCTGAAATTGAACACAATGAACTACTCAAATAAAATCAACAAGTTAAGGCCTTTACTGTTGCTGCTTTTACTGGCGTCCGGCATTGCATCCTTTCAGCTGGAAAAGGAGGAATTCAGTTTTGCCCAGGAAGTAGAGCTGAAGGATTTGGAAAAACTGCAGGCGGAAATAAAGCTCAATGCGGGGCAGCTCCATCTTAGTACGCATACATCATCCCGGGCATCATTAGATGCAACTTATACACAGGCAAGGTGGAAGCCGGAGATATTCATGGATCAGCAAAACAGCAGACTATCCATCCGTCAGCCTGAGGATAAGAATTCAAATATGGAGGACGGGGATCAAAACGCATGGAAGGTGGTATTACCAAAAAAACTTCCTTCAGATCTCAAAATCATAATGGGGGCTGGCCAGGGTAATGTTAATTTGAGCGGCTCAAGCTTAAACAAAGTAGAAGTGGAAATGGGAGCCGGCCAGCTGGAATTAAACCTTGCCAATGCTTCTTTGTCCTTACTGAAAGTGAGTGCAGGGGTAGGACAGATGACCATAGACCTGTCGGGCCAACAGGATAAAAACCTTGAAGCAATTATAAATGGGGGAGTAGGGGCCATTGATCTTGTGCTCCCCCGCCGGACAGGGGTAAGGGTAAAAGCAAATGGCCTGGGAAGTGTAAACTCTCATGAGCTAAGAAAGGATGGCGGGTATTATGTAAATGACCTGTATGGGGAAACTGCTAACAATATAGAGGTCGAAGTAAATGGTGGTTTGGGAAGTGTAGAGCTAAGCTTAAAATAGGACTTGCCTAAGCCCCCTCCACCCTTATTAAGCAATCCAATCAATTTAAAATTTAAACAGCAAGCCATGTGGTTTTCTCAGCTAAGAAGGTTCTTTCTGCATTTATGGCATCATAAATTATACAGCCTCATTACCATATTTGGATTTGCTGTATCCCTGATGTTTGTGATCCTTATAGGTACTTATGTACGGCATCAGCTTTCCGTAGATGGATTTCATGAGCATAAGAGCCGGATATACCGGTTTGTGAATGAGAATGACGGACATTGCCCTCCTCCCATGGGGAAACGCCTGATGGACATGCTGCCGGAGGTGGAGACCTTTACCCGTTTAAAAGATGAGCAGGGGGTAGTAAAAATTGCTGGTGGACAACAGTTTACTTTAGATTTTCTGGCCGTCGATTCTGCATTTTTCAGGATGTTTTCTTTCCCCCTGCTGGAAGGTTCTCCCGGGGAAGTATTGAAGGGCAGGCACTCTATAATTTTAAGCAAAACCTATGCCCGTAGCCTTTTTGGGGAGAAGTCTCCAATTGGAGAGCAAATCACCCTTAATAAGAACCTGGCCTTTACGGTGACAGGGGTAATGGAGGATATGCCGGAGAATACCCACATAAAAAGCAGCAACGCTATTATTAACTTTAATGCCCTGGCAGATATATGGGGTTGGGAAGGGGGGGAGGATGAATATGGATTTTGTTCATTTGGACTTTATTTCCTTGCCCGGGATAATGCAAACCTACCTGCTAAAGCTGCTTTGGTAGAAGAGGATCTGAGAAAGGATTTTTGGATTTTTAAGGAGGGCAGGGCAAAGAAAGCTATTTTCGAACCTCTGGAAGAAACCTATTTCAGCCAGACAGGCAGCCCTGCCAAAAAAACCGGCAGTAAGAGCCAGGTGTTAATATTATCAGGGATAGTTATTTTGATTCTCCTCCTGGCTGTTGCCAACTACATTAACATGACACTTGCCCGGGCCGGTTTCAGAGGGAAAGAAATTGCGGTTAAAAAATTAGTAGGCAGCTCCCGTAAGCGCCTTTTCTTTCAACTCATTGCCGAGTCCGTGGCCATCATTCTGCTGGCCTTCGTATTAACTGTTTTATTAAGTTTGCTGGCCGAACCTTTCGTAAACAATTTATTAGGGATTCGTTTAAGCCTCCTTCAGGATTTCAGTGGAATGACTTTTATTTCCTTAACAGGCATTCTCCTTTTAACAGGCTTCATCTCAGGACTTGTTCCGGCAATTGCGATTACAAATTTCAAAGCAATAGAGGTGGTAAAGGGCTCCTTCAGAAGAAAATCGAAGCAGGTTTATGGAAAAGGACTAATTGCTTTTCAATATTGCATTGCCATAGTATTGCTGATAGGTACCTGGATGATCGTGAGGCAAACACAGTTTTTGCGGGAATATCCTTTGGGCTTTGATCAGCAAAATATTTTGTGGCTTACCAGCAGAATTGATGCAAAAGAAAAGGAAGCATTCAGGGAGATATTAAAAAATATACCGGGAGTTGAAAATGTGGCTTATGTGGCCGGAAGTCCGCTGGATGGCGGCAATAACCAATCTTATGTGCATGAAGGAAAGCCGGTTAGCTTCCAGACTTTTACAGTAGATTCTACTTTTTTTTCAATGCTGAATATCCCATTTACACCTACCGGAGCTGCTTTATCAAAAGAGGCGGTGTGGCTTAATAAAAAGGCTGTTAAAGTGCTGGAGTTAGAGGAATTACCTGTCAGTTTAAAATGGTATGAAGAGGAATTTCCGGTGTATGGAATTGTGGAAGACTTTCATTTTAAGAGCCTTTATGAAACCATTGGCCCGGCCGCCATTCTTCAAATGACTCCTGAAGATTACCCCTGGCAGATATTGGTTAAGGTGTCGGGAGCCAATATACAGGAAACAGTGAGCAGGATAGAAGAGGCCTACAAAGATTTTACAGGAGGGCAGCCGATGGAACATGGTTTTATGGATGATTCCATCAGTGAATGGTACCAGCAGGAAGAAAATACAGCAAAGATTATTGGGTTCTTCACGATCCTTGCCATTATTATTTCAGCCCTGGGTGTGCTGGCCATGGCCACCTACTACATCAGGCAAAGGCAGAAGGAGATAGGCGTGAGGAAAGTAAACGGATCAGAAAGCTGGCAGATTCTTATCATGCTCAACAAAGATTTCCTGAAGTGGGTGCTCCTGGCTTTTATAATAGCCTGCCCTGTTGCCTGGTATGCTGTAGATACCTGGCTTCAAAACTTCCCCTACAGAACCGAAATCCCCTGGTGGATATTTGCCCTGTCAGGAATTTTTGCCATGGCAGTGGCCCTGCTCACCATCAGCTGGCAGAGCTGGCGGGCTGCCACCAGAAATCCGGTAGAATCCCTGAGGTATGAGTAGTGTCTGAATCAGGATTTGTCGGATTTTAGGATTAACCGGATTTGATAATGGTAATTACTTTCATTTCCTCTTCTATCATCGGATCAGGATAATAAAGTTCAAAGCAAAAATAAATTCAGGCATCGTTCTAACCAAAACAACAAATAATAAACACACTAAACCTATGTTCAGAAATCACCTTACAATCGCCTGGAGAAATATAGTAAAGGGTAAAATGTACTCCGCCATTAAAATTGGAGGTTTTGCCCTGGGCATAGCCGCCTGCCTCCTGATAGCCTTATTTATCCGGCATGAGCTGAGTTATGATCAGCATTACCCGGATGGGGGCAGGATTTTCAGAGTGGTTAGAACAAATATTTATGAGGGAGAAGTATATAGGGGCGTTCATAGTGAATCTCCCCTGGCTGCAGCTTTAAAAGAAGATTATCCTGAAATTGAAAAAGCAGGTTCTTATCTTTCTTCTGAACTTTTTGGTGCAGGCAATGCCCAGATCAGGAGGGCTGATAGAAAGGAAAGTCTTTATGAGGAGGGGGTTGCCTATGCGGATCAGGACCTGTTAGAAATCCTTCAGATTTCCATGTTATATGGTAATCTGGAAAATGCCCTTACTGAACCCAAAACAGTGGTAATCAGCAGGAGTAAGGCGGAAAAATATTTTGGAGATGAGAATCCTGTTGGGAAATTTTTAGTCTTCAATAATAATGAAGACCAGACTTATAGAATTACCGGAGTGATGGAGGATTTTCCGGACAACTCCCATCTTCATTTCGATTTTTTTCTTACCCTGAAAGAAGCCGATTTTTACCAGGGATGGAATGCTCAAAACTACCCTACCTATATAATGGTAAAGCGGGGAACAGATGTAAAACAGCTGGAAAAGAAACTTTCCGGATTAGTTAAAGAATATATTCAACCGGTAATGATCAGCTATGGGAATCCGGATGCAGAAAAAATTTCAGACATTTTTTGGTTTGAGCTTCAGGCAGTAAAGGATATTTACCTTCAGCCCGAAGTAGGTGATGGCTTATCCCATGGAGACAGGCGGTTTATCTGGCTGTTTGCAGCTATTGCTTTTTTTATCCTCCTGCTGGCAGGTATTAATTTTGTAAATCTTTCCACCGCAAAATCAGCCAACAGGGCAAAAGAAGTCGGGCTCCGGAAAACCATAGGTTCCGGCCGGGGCACACTCATTCAACAGTTTCTTTTAGAATCTCTGCTTTACAGTTTCATTTCCTTTGGAATAGGTATACTATTAGCAAGTCTATTAATGCCCTGGTTTAATGCCTTAGCCGGAAAATCTCTCTCAATTCCATTTTCTGCATGGTGGTTTTTTCCCCTCCTGATTTTTGCGGCCTTTTTAACAGGTATTTTAGCCGGAAGCTATCCGTCGTTTTACCTTTCAAAATTCCAACCCATCAGTGTATTGAAAGGAAGCCTGAGTAAAGGGAGTAAAGGGTCTGCCATGCGCTCTGTATTAGTGGTATTTCAGTTTACCACCTCTATCATTTTGATAATCGGGACCCTGATTATTTACCAGCAAATGAATTACATTCTTAATAAAAAAATTGGTTTCGATAAAGACCAGGTTTTGCTGCTTCACGGGACTCATACGCTGGGGGATAAAGTACAAACGCTAAAGGAGGCACTCTTACAATTTTCTGATACAAAAAGTGTATCTGTAAGTGACTACCTGCCAGTTTCAGGGACGAAGAGAAATGGAAATACTTTTAATGTAAATGTTGAGGGGAATGTGCTTCGGGAACCGGCCCAGATCTGGAGAGTAGATCAGGATTATATTCAGACTATGGGCATGAAAATTTTGCAGGGAAGAGACTTTTCCTCTGAAATAGCAAGCGACTCCTCCGCCATGATTATAAACGAAACAATGGCTAAAAATCTCAACATTAGTCTGCCCTTTGACCCTCATATTAAGAATGGAGACAAATGGAATGTAATAGGAATTGTTCAGGATTTTCATTTCGAGAACCTTAAAGATGATATCCGGTCAATTTGCCTGGTATTAGGAAATAGTCCCGGAATTATGTCTGTAAAAGTAAATACTGCAGATATGCCGGTCTTTCTCCATTCTGTTAAGGAGCTTTGGGATGATTTTGCTCCGGACCAGCCAATCAGGTATTCTTTTCTGGATGATAATTATGCCCGGATGTATGAAGATGTGCAAAGGATGGGTCACATATTTACCAGCTTTGCCATGCTGGCCATCATAGTTGCCTGTCTGGGTTTGTTTGCACTCGCCTCTTTTATGACGGAACAGCGTGCTAAAGAAATAAGTGTTCGCCTGGTATTAGGAGCATCTTTCCGTACTGTTTACCGCTTGCTGACCCTTGATTTTCTGAAACTGGTGGGCATATCCCTGCTGCTTGCATCACCCATTGCCTGGTTTATGATGCAGCGCTGGCTGGAGGATTTTGCCTACCGGATTGAAATAGGGTGGGAGGTATTCCTGCTGGCAGGGGTGTTGGCGGCAGGTATTGCCCTCCTTACCATCAGCACTCAGTCTGTCCGTGCTGCCTTGCGGAACCCTGCGGAGAGCTTGAGGACTTAAAAGCTGCTCAAAAGGATCAGGTAGTGCCTGAGTACCTTGATGTAAAAGTCAGGCTTTTCGCACCGGTGAGGCAGAGGCTATCGAAGCCGGTTCTTTTTCAAAAACAATCTTCGGGAGGATATTTATTTTCAAATAAAACGCATGTGCTGCAACCACTGAGGGTTCAGTTGCATCTGATATACAGACATCACTCAAACTTTTAAATTTTTTATACCATGAAATTTACCCAAAGCCTCTTTTTATTTGCCCTGTTGCTTATTACCCATTTAGCATGTGCTCAGGACAGAACTACGCGGAAAGTATCTTCATTTACAAAAGTTCAGGCTGGCGGAAGCCTGAATGTGGTGCTCGAACAGGGAAAGGGCAACAATATTACCATTGAGTCGAAGGGCATTGATCAGGATAAAATTAAGACAGAAGTGAAAGGAGAAACCTTGCATATTTATATGGAAAGGGGAAATCATTCCTACAACTATGCCACTGTGTATGTCACTTACCAGGAACTGGAAGAGATCAGTAATTCCGGATCCGGCGACTTGCTGTGCAAGTCGGATCTTCGGGCGGCAACTTTCATATTCAATAATAGCGGATCAGGCAATGCCACATGCCATGGGCAATTAAAGGCTAAGAAAGTCTCCGTCGATCTTAGCGGAAGTGGAAATGTTGCATTGAACTCCCTTGAGGCGGAGGAGGCAGATCTGTCAATGTCCGGATCAGGAAACCTTAAAGCTTCTTCAGGTATGGCAAAGAAGCTGACAGTTAACAAATCAGGCTCAGGTAATTTAGAAGCACCTGCGCTTATAACCGATGTTTGCAGTGTTAAAATGAGCGGATCAGGCAATGTTGAAATAGTAGCGAACGAAGTGATAGAAGCAGGAATGTCAGGTTCAGGAAATATCCAATACAGAGGAAATGCAACAGTTCGGAAAGTACATTCAAGCGGATCGGGGGAGATAATAAGGAATTAAAAAATCCTGGTGTTCCTGCCGGTTGTAAAAATGTTCTGCCCCTTAAATTTTAGCCAGGTGCTTCACCTGGCTTTTTCCTGTTGCAAATGTTTCATAATGATTTTATAATCAATTGTCAGGAATTCCAAGCTTTATATTGCTATATTTGCAAAGTTTTTAGGATAAGAGGTACCTGTTTAAAGGTACTTGTTTTATTTTCGCTTTGACCGGATAAAAATCAGAGCCTGTATAATTTATGCAATTTTTATAGCTTAAAAAAAGAACAGTGGAGTAAGGAGCGGAGTATTTTTTAAAGCTGTCAAATATTCCATTAAGCCGGCAGAATGGATTTTCAGGGCGAAAAGCAGACTATAATTTTTATTGAAGTAATGAAATATCATTCAGAAAAATAATCTAACCAATCTAAATCATACACTTATGAAATTTTTCATCGATACAGCCAATCTGGCTCAGATCAAAGAAGCGCACGAGCTTGGTATTCTTGACGGGGTAACCACCAACCCTTCCCTTATGGCCAAAGAAGGCATTAAAGGAGAGAAAGCCATTATGCAGCATTACAAAACCATTTGCGAAATGGTTGACGGCGACATCAGTGCGGAAGTGCTTGGAACCGACTTCAAAGGAATTGTGGAGGAAGGAAAAAAACTGGCTGCTATCCATGAAAACATAGTGGTAAAAGTGCCTATGATCAGGGAAGGCATCAAGGCTATTAAGTGGTTTACCGATAACGGTATCCGCACCAACTGTACCCTTATCTTCTCTGCGGGTCAGGCTATTCTTGCTGCCAAAGCCGGTGCTACTTATATCTCTCCTTTCCTCGGCCGTATCGACGACAGCGGATGGGATGGCGTTCAGCTGATCGAGCAGATTGCTGATATTTACGAAAGACAGGGTTTTGCTTCAGAGATTCTTGCGGCCTCTATCCGTAACCCTAACCACATCATCCAGTGTGCCGAAGCAGGTGCTAATGTATGTACCTGCCCTCTTGATTCCATCCTTGGCTTATTAAAGCACCCGCTTACCGATATCGGTCTGGCTAAGTTCCTTGACGATGCGAAGAAAANTATCGGTCTGGCTAAGTTCCTTGACGATGCGAAGAAAATGGGCGATGTGATTGAGGACGCGATATAGTATTGAGTAGTGAGTATTGAGTCGTGAGACTGGAGTATTAATAAGAATTAATAATTAAGAATGAAGAATTAAAAAGAGACCTCAATTCTTCATTCTTAATTTTACATTCTTCATTCAAACCAGCCACGAACCACTGAAAACCAACAACGAACAACTAAAATGAATATAGAAGAACTGGAAAAAACAGCTAAGCAGGTGCGCCGCGATATTGTGCGGATGGTGCATGCCTGCCA
>JAFMYY010000024.1 GCA_017948555.1 Cesiribacteraceae bacterium YIM B00369
TACTAAGACTGTTAATGTAACTAATAATAAAGCTCCTCAAGTTCGAGCTCTTTCTGGAGAAAACCAATGTCTCTCCAACCCAGTAACCCTCACCGCCCAAAACCTCACCCCTGACCAAACCCTTACCTCCCACACCTGGACCTTTCCCGATGGCTCAATCCAAACTACTCCGGAGGCCAGCTATAAATTTGCAGAACCAGGTACCTACAAAGTTCGCCTCAATGTTGAAAGCGATGGAGGATGTGGCAATTTTGTGGAAAAGGAAATTACTGTGTACCCTGAGCCACAGGCGGCCTACAATATTTCGGCTAACCTGGTGTGTACAAATGCAGCAGTGACCTTCACCAATGCAACGGATTTTCCGGCAGATTCAGTGATTTCTTACTCATGGGATTTTAAGGATGGCACTTCCTCTGCAGAGAAAAGCCCGCAGCATACTTTTGCGGAGGCGGGGACTTACCTGGTGGAGCTTTCTGCCTCTATCCCGGGCTGTACTTCCTCTTCTATCCAAAGGGTAAAGGTAGAGGCGGGGCCGCAAACCCTGTTCGCTGCCAAACCGGTTTGTGATGAGGGGACGGTGGTGTTTGAAAATAAAACGACGGGCGAAGATATTAAGGGGTACCGCTGGGACCTTGGGGATGATACCTTCGCGCAGGTGGAAAATCCTGTGCATGTATATGATGCTCCCGGAACTTACCTGGTGCGGCTGGAGTCTGAAAATACCCTTGGTTGTGTTACTTCGCATACACAAACGGTAAGGGTATATTCCAACCCGGTGCCGGACTTTGCGGTAAGCCCTGCCTGTGAAGGTAACGAAATCTATTTTACAGATGCTACCACAGATATAGATGGCAATATTATCGCCTGGAGCTGGGAGTTTGAGCAGGAAGGGGGAAGTGTGGTGAAGAAGGAGGAGGAGAACCCTTCCTTTACTTATGCCAAAGCCGGAACCTATGAGGTGGCACTAACAACGACCACTACCTGGAACTGCAGGCGCATGATCCGGAAAACGGTGGTGGTGGATCCTGTGCCTTTGGTGGAAATAGATATCCAGGGGGGCTGCCTCGGGACTCCGTCCCTCTTAACAGATGCCACTGTAGCAGGTGCAGTGCCTGTACAGTCATGGTACTGGAGAATTGGCGACAGGGTGTTTACGGATAAAACTGTTAATTTCACTTTTCCGGCAGAAGGAACCTATGAGGTTTTTCTGCAGCTTAACCTGGCCAATGGCTGTAGCGTAAGTGGAACCCGCGAGCTGGTGGTGGATGCGCTTCCTCCTGTGGATTTCAGTTTTAGCGGAGCCTGTGAGGGACAAACTGCCTTTTTTGAGGCCGGCGTGCCTGCAGCTGAATACATCTGGAATGTGGAAGGAAAGATTATTGCCAGAGAGGGCCGGAAGCTGGAATATGGGTTCAGGCAGGAAGGTACTTACCAGGTAAGTCTTACCGTAGTAAATGAAAAAGGTTGTATGAATACCTTGAGCAGAGAGGTGGTAGTGGGACAGCCGCCGCTTGCTGCCTTTACGGCAGATCGTTTTAAAGGAGTGCCGCCATTTAAGGTGCAGTTCTCAAACGGGTCTTCCGGTGCAGTCAGCTACCGCTGGTTCTTTAAGGATGAAGGACAGAGCAGCAGCACGGAAGCAAACCCTGCATTTACCTTTACTGAGATCGGGGATTATGCTGTGGAGATGGTAGCCTTTAACGGGGCCGGGTGTAGCGATACCGTTACTCAGATAATATCGGTGGTTGACCCGAATTACGATGTGGTGCTGAATGATGTGCACTTAATACGGGAGGAGGGGCGGATTCAGGTGGTGCTGGCGCTGGAAAATAAAGGCACCATCAGGGTAACCGATATGAATGTGGAGGTGCAGATTAATAATGAATATACTCTTACAGAAAGATTTAACAGTACCCTCGAAATAGGACAGGCTGAAAATTACAGCATGAATATGCAGCTTCTGGAAAGTGGCGGACGCAGGATCAGCTTTGTGTGTGTGAAGCTGAAGCCTGTGCTCACCCTGGTGCAGCAGGAATTGTCGGTGCTGAACAATGAAAAATGCCTTAGCTTCGACCAGGTATTTGTAATGCAGGAGCCGTATCCGAATCCGGGAACGGATAAAGTGATGTTCCGCTTTGTGCTGCCTGCCGCCGGAGCAATTGCGCTTGATGTATATTCATCGCAGGGAACACTGGTGGAGACGCTTCAGCTGGAGAGCAGGCCTGGGGGGTATAGCCAGCATGAAATGCATATTGGCAGCTGGGGAAAAGGAATCTATTTTGTACGGGCAAGGTACGGCAGAGAGGAAAAGAGCTACCGGTTTATGAAGAACTAGTAAAGCAGCGGTGGCAGGAGGAGTGCAGTGCTCACCAATATCTTAAAAAAACTTCCCGCCCTTTGCGAAAAAATCCTTTGCGCCCTCTGCGCGAAATTTTATAGTGGAACTTCTTAATTTTCAGGATGTTTTTGTGACTTTGGCTTGCTGAGGGCATCGGTCAGGCTAATTTTTTGCGACAAAAACACAATTAGTTGTACAGGTTAATTGTTATATAGCTAACTTTGCATGATAAAATTAATCACTGATGAGCATTAAACTCGACCAAATAGACCGTAAGATACTGGACATTCTGCAGAAGAATGCAAAAATTACCAATGCACAGCTTTCAAAAGAAATAGGACTTTCCCCTGCGCCAACCCTGGAGCGTGTAAAAAAGCTTGAGCAAACAGGAATTATAAAAAGCTACCATGCACAGCTGGATCCGAATAAAATTGGAATGGGTGTTTCCACTTTTGTGCATGTTTCTTTAAAGGGACATAATAAGCAAAATATTAATATATTTCTTGAGGCTATTAACCAGATAGATGAGGTGGTGGAATGCCATCACATTACCGGTTCCGGAGACTTTATCCTGAAAGTAATTGCAAGGGATATTTCTTCTTACCAGAACCTTATGCTTGAAAAGGTCAGTGATATTTCGGTAGTGGATAACCTGCAGTCAATGGTGATCCTGTCAACCTTCAAGGACAGTAAAAGCATGCCTGTCTGATCCTTCCGGATTAAGATTTACTCAAAATAGTACCTGTATAAGGAAGTCTTTGTAACTGAACAAAGACTTTTTTTTATTTTTTGCCCCAAAGCATTGTATATTTGAGTTTGCAATTACTGATTTAACAAACAGGCAATTTAAGGAAATATTAATGTGGTAACAGAGTTGTGTGTGACTCCTGATTCTTCATTTTTAATTCTTCATTTTTAATTTTCTCAGCTCATTTATGAACCAGGTACTGAACCAGGAGCAGATCCTGCAAAAAATAAAGCGGATTGCTTATGAAATATATGAAAATAATTACGAAGAAAACCAGCTGGTAATAGCAGGTATTGAGGGGCAGGGGTATGAACTCGCGCATATGCTGCAGTTACAGATAAATGAAATTTCAGGGAAAGAGGTGAAGCTGGTAAAGGTAAGTCTTGATAAATCAGCCCCTTCACAATCGGCTATCCAGCTCGATTGCCCTGATGGTTTCCTCGATGGCAAGGCGATTATCCTGGCCGATGATGTGCTGAATACCGGAAAAACCCTTGCGTACAGCCTGAAGCCCTTCCTTCAGCAGCCAGTGAAAAAGCTGGAAATAGCAGTGCTGGTAAACCGCAGCCATACCTCATTTCCTGTACAGGCGAAATATACCGGCTATGAGCTGGCTACTACCTTAACGGAACATATTCAGGTAGTGCTTCAGGAAGGTGAAATGGCGGTGTACCTAAAGTAAATGAATGTTAGAATGAGTGAATAGGGGCTGGTTTCCTTATATTCTGTCATTCTGCTTTCAAATTAATATTTCCGGCTCCTGATTCTTGTTTCTTGATTCTTGAAAAATAAATCTTTAAATGGAAAGTGTTAGTGTTTACATTGCTGAGCTGGAAAAGCTGGTAGTGGTCTATGGTGTGCAGTATGGTTTAAATCTTCTGCAGTCAATCCTGATCCTGGTGGTGGGATTCTGGTTAATTGGTAAATTTATTGATCTTGTTGGAAAGTTGATGCAGAAAAGGGGAGTGGATGAATCGCTGCAGCCTTTTCTGAAGAGCCTTTTAAGTATCGGGTTGAAGGTGATTGTGATCCTGAGTGTTATTTCCATACTTGGTGTGCCAACGGCTTCCTTTCTGGCTGTTTTAGGCTCCGCCGGTCTGGCAATAGGTCTGGCCCTGCAGGGAAGCTTGTCGAATTTCGCAGGCGGGGTGCTGCTCCTGACAGTTAAGCCCTTCAGGAAAGGAGATTTCATTTCAACAATGGGTGTTACCGGAACTGTTAACCTTATAAATCTTTTGAATACAGTCCTGAAAACCCCCGATAACCAGACCATATTTATTCCTAACGGTCAGCTGGCGGGAGCAACTATTACAAATTTTTCCGTAGAACCTACACGCCGCCTGGTAATGGAATTCGGTATTCATTATGACGATGATATAAAAACGGCAAAAGAAATTATTGAAACGCAGGTAAAAGCGGATGAGCGGATTCTTGCAGAACCTGCTCCTCAGATTGTGGTGATCAGCTGGGGGGAGAGCTCTATAAATATTTCCACAAGGATTTGGGTGAAAAGAGAAGATTACTGGGCGGTCAATTTTCATTTCCACGAAAGAATCAAATACGAATTCGATGCAGCCGGCATTACTATTCCATTCCCTCAGCGCGATCTTCATATATATCAGCACCAAATGAAGGGAATAACCGGAACAGGCCCTGATGCAGCCACAAAGCTGAAGGGGTAGCCTGTTTGTTTACCCCGTGATGCAGTGTATTATGCATTGTTTTTATTATAAGAGCAGTGAATATTACATTGCAATAATTTCAAGGTATATTAGTGATTTCCGGATATGAATTTCTTTAAATTTATGTTTCAAAATTGTTAATCCTTTGGTGTAAAGTACGAAAAATTTAATGGCTGAACCCCGGGGGCTGTGCTTAATTTATGGCAGACATGTTTTCTGAAAATGAAAGTGAGGAGATAAAACAACTCCGCGAAAAGGCAGAACAGCTTTCTGCATCCCTTGAAGAAGTAACTGAGCGGGAGCGGGTTGTACGGGAAAAGCTTCAGAAATATGAACTGGCTGCCAACGGGGCTCATGATGGTTTGTGGGACTGGGATATGGAGACAGGGGAAATATTTGTTTCTGATCCCTGGAAGAAGATGCTGGGGTACGAGGCCTCAGAGATTTCCCATAGTATGGATGAATGGAAAAAACTGCTCCATCCGGAAGATAATGAAAATGCTATTCAGTCGTTTATCAGCCTGTTAAAAGGGGAGGCAAACGAATATAATCTTGAATTCCGGCTCAGACATAAAGGGGGAGGCTACAGGTGGATAAACTCCAGGGGAAGGGTTCTGCGCGATGAAAATGGAAAGCCTTACCGGATTTCGGGCTCACATACAGATATAACTGAAAGAAAAATGGCCGAGGAAGCTTTAATTCAGAGCGAGCAAAAATACAGGAATCTGTTCGAAAATTCCCTGGTGGGAATGTTCAGGGCAGATGTACGCACAGGCACAATCATCGAGGCTAACAGCAAAGCCTGGGAAATATTCGGTATGGAGCCACAGGAGGGTCTTACCCTGAAGGACTTTTTTACCAATGAGCTGGAAAGAGAAAATTCCCTGAAAGAGCTTCTCCGGAATATGATCATCGAAAACCATGAGCTTGAAGTAAAGCGCTGGGACGGTGCACTGTTATGGGTTTCCCTTTCGGCCTGCTACTATGCTGAAGAAGGTTTTCTGGAGTGCGTGCTGAAGGATATTTCCGAAACCAAGAAAAACCTGCTGGAGCTGCAAAAGGTTAACTTTGAGCTGGATAACTTCGTGTACCATGCCTCCCATGACCTGCGCTCACCACTGCGCTCTATTCTCGGCCTGATCAACATTCTTCGGATAGAAACCAATGAAAAAGCCAAGCAAAATGTAGTGGATATGATCGAGGGAAGTATCAAACGCCTCGATAACCTGGTGATGGATCTGCTGAGCATGAGCAGGAACAACAGGGTTAATGATCCTCATGTTTCCATTAGTTTTATAAATGAGATCCACTATTCGTTTACCAATTTTTACCATGTGGCGGATACTAAAAATCTGGAGATCACTACAATTGTAAGGCAGCCTTGTCCTTTTGTTTCTGATGGTACCCGGATCCGTATTATCCTGAATAACCTTATATCCAATGCCATTAAGTACAGGAGCTATTCCCGCGAGTGTTCCTTTATTCGTATGGAAGTAGTGGTTAATGAAAAAGAGGCCGTGATGATCATTGAAGACAACGGAGAGGGAATTTCAGAATCAAAGCTGGATTCCATTTTTGATATGTTCTTCAGGGCTTCGGAAAACAGCGAAGGCTCCGGGCTTGGTCTGTACATTGTAAAGAATGTGCTTGAGAAACTGAACGGGACCATAAAGGTGGAGTCTAAAGAGGATGCAGGCACTAAATTTACCGTAAGGGTACCAAACAGCTTCGTTTATCCTGAGTAAGAATTATTTTTAGAAGTATTGAGAATCCTTTATTTTATGTATAAACTCTATTTGTCATTCAGCAGGAAACCTGTTAATAAAGCTCCAATGGGCTGGTTTTTCCAGGAAAACCATTGAATATCGATCTGGCTTTATTTTGGGCTTTATCTGTAAAAGAATCCTGTCGTGCTACTTAAGTAACTGGACATATTTAATTTACACATAAATAGTTTGCTTTGTCATCCCGACGACAGGAGTCGGACGGCCGATGCCGGATCTTGCAAATTAATTGCTCCTTAAAGGCTTCTAACGAAGAAAGATGCCGCAGCGGCGGACCGCTTCCTAACGTCAACATGACAAGGCTAGCTTTATATCAGCAAAATAATTCTGTCGTGCTACTTAATTCACCTGTCATGGCAACATTATTTTTTCTTGTATTGTTATTCATTCCGGCTGTTTAATGAGGACAGAACATTGTGAGCTGAATATCTATCTTCCTTGCTGCAGCCTTTCCTGCTTTTTGCCTGGCATTTCTGTCTTCCCTGCAGCGAAATTTAATCTCTCCTTTAAGTCATAAAGCGTCTTCTGTAATTAGCCTGCTGTTTCTGTTTGTCTTCCTGCAAAAGATATTTAAATTGCAGCATGTCCATACACAAGAGCGATATCAAGAGAATTACTACTCACCAGTTACAGGAAATGAAAAGCCGTGGTGAGAAAATATCCATGCTTACGGCCTACGATTACTCGATGGCGCGAATTCTGGATGCAGCCGGAATAGATGTGCTGCTGGTTGGGGACTCTGCTTCCAATGTAATGGCAGGTCATGAAACCACACTTCCTATTACCCTCGATCACATGATATGGCATGCCTCCGGTGTTGTAAGAGGAGTTTCGCGTGCCCTTGTAGTGGTCGATATTCCTTTTGGCAGCTACCAGTCCGATTCCAATGAAGCCCTTCGTTCGGCCATCCGGATCATGAAAGAATCAGGAGCCCATGCAGTGAAGGTGGAGGGCGGAAGCGAGATAAAAAAATCTGTAGAAAAAATTATCAGTGCAGGCGTTCCTGTAATGGGACACCTTGGCCTTACCCCCCAGTCGATTTATAAGTTTGGTACCTATAGCGTGCGCGCAAAGGAAGAGGAGGAAGCACAGAAACTGATTGATGATGCTGTGTTGCTGGAAGCCTGTGGCTGCTTTTCGGTAGTGCTTGAAAAAGTACCGGCAAAACTGGCGGAAGCTGTGGCCAAAAGATTATCGATACCGGTAATTGGCATTGGTGCCGGTCCTTATGTAGATGGCCAGGTGCTGGTGGTCCACGATATGCTCGGGATAACCAAAGATTTTAAGCCCCGTTTCCTGCGCCGCTACGCAGATTTGAATAAAGTAATGACTGAGGCTGTTACCAGTTACATTTCCGATGTAAAATCCTCCTCCTTTCCGGATGAAAAGGAAAGTTATTGATGCGCCGGTGAATTTATGTGCTGATGTGCATATTTAAAAGCGGAAAATCAAAAACGGGCTGTTATATTTGCATCGTTTAGCCAAATTTTTAATTTCTGGTTTCAAATTATTATTATTACCCCTTCCAATTTTTTAAATTGCGGGCGCAGAAGTTTTTTAGCCTGCGCGGACAAATAAGTATCATTAATTTATGATCCACGCTCTTTGGTGTTCATCATAGCATAAACTTAAACAAGAAAATGACAACACAAGCATCAAAAATTATTTACACAATAACAGATGAAGCCCCTGCCTTAGCAACCTACTCTTTATTGCCTGTCGTTAAAACGTTTGTACAAACAGCAGGCATTGCTGTGGAAACAAGGGATATTTCGCTTGCCGGAAGGATCATTGCAACCTTCCCCGAAAACCTTACCGATGAGCAGAAGCAGGAAGATGACCTTGCGTATTTAGGAGAACTTGCAAAAACGCCTGAAGCAAACATCATCAAATTGCCTAACATCAGCGCATCAATTCCCCAGTTGAATGCAGCTATCAAAGAACTGAAATCACAGGGATATAACATTCCTGATTACCCGTCGGACCCTAAAACCGAGGCTGAAAAAGAAATTAAGGCCCGCTATGCCAAAGTATTAGGCAGCGCTGTAAACCCTGTGTTAAGAGAAGGAAACTCCGACAGGAGAGTGGCAGAGCCTGTAAAGGAATATGCAAAGAAGAATCCACACTCAATGGGAGAGTGGAGCTCAGACTCTAAATCGCATGTAGCCCACATGACGGGTGGCGACTTTTACGGAAGTGAAAAATCTGTAGTAGTAGAGAAAGCCGGCGATGTGAAAATTGAATTTGTTGGTGCCGATGGGAATGCTAAAACCTTGAAGGAAAAGACTTCTTTGAAGGCAGGCGAAGTGATTGATGCCTCTGTAATGAGCAAAAAAGCTTTGCGTGCATTTTTAGAGAAAGAAATAGAAGAAGCCAAAGAATCCGGTGTTCTGTTGTCTCTTCACCTGAAAGCTACTATGATGAAAGTGTCGGACCCGATTATGTTCGGCCATGCAGTTACTGTTTATTTTAAAGATGTTTTTGAAAAACACGCTGCCGTATTAAAAGAACTGGGTGTTGATCCTAACAATGGAGTAGGTGATCTTTATTCAAAGATTCAGACCCTGCCGGATGCGCAGAAATCTGAAATTGAAGCAGATTTACAGGCGGTTTACAAAAAGCGTCCTGAGCTTGCAATGGTAAATTCGGATAAGGGAATTACCAACCTGCATGTACCAAGCGATGTAATTATTGATGCTTCTATGCCTGCAGCAATCCGCTCTTCAGGCAAAATGTGGGGACCTGACGGCAAGCTGCACGACACCAAAGCTATTATTCCGGACCGGAGCTATGCCGGTATTTACCAGGAGGTGATCAAATTCCACAAAGAAAACGGAGCTTTTGATGTAACCACTATGGGAACTGTGCCTAATATTGGCTTAATGGCTCAAAAGGCAGAGGAATATGGTTCGCACGACAAAACTTTCCAGATGGCTGAAAGCGGTGCCGTGCGCGTGGTGGATGCTTCAGGAAATACCCTGCTTGAGCAAAAAGTGGAAGAAGGAGACATCTTCAGGATGTGCCAGACCAAAGATACGCCTATTCAGGACTGGGTTAAGCTTGCCGTTACCCGGGCGAGAATTACCAACACACCTGCCATCTTCTGGCTTGATCCGCAAAGAGCTCATGATGCGAATCTGATCGAAAAGGTAAACCGTTACCTGAAAGATCATGACACCAGCGGACTGGAAATTAAAATTATGTCGCCGGTAGAGGCTATGCGCTATACCTGCGAAAGAGCAAAAGCGGGCAAAGATACCATTTCTGTTACCGGTAACGTATTGCGCGACTATTTAACAGACTTATTCCCGATCCTTGAATTAGGAACCAGTGCAAAAATGCTTTCCATCGTTCCGCTTTTAGCAGGTGGAGGTCTTTTTGAAACCGGTGCGGGAGGATCAGCTCCTAAGCATGTGCAGCAGTTTGTGGAAGAGAACCACCTGCGCTGGGATTCTCTTGGTGAGTTTCTTGCCCTTGGCGTTTCTCTGGAAGATCTGGCTCAGAAAACCGGCAACGAAAAAGCGCAGGTTCTAGCTGAAACGCTCAATAAAGCAAATGGAGAATTCCTTGATAAGGATAAGTCGCCATCGCGTAAAGTTGGGGAGCTTGATAACCGCGGAAGCCATTTTTACCTTGGCTTATACTGGGCACAGGCGCTGGCTCAGCAAACCAAAAACGGGGAGCTTAAAGCGAAATTTGAGAAGCTTGCAAAAGATCTGACTGAGAACGAAGCGAAAATTGTGGAAGAGCTGAATTCAGCACAGGGCAAAGCTATTGACCTGGGAGGTTACTACCACCCTGACGCTCAGAAAACAGAAAAAGCAATGCGCCCAAGTGCAACGCTTAATTCAATTTTGAATAATTTCTAAATCAGCATATTTTGCTGATACAGTAATATAAAGATCAGGAGAGGCTGTTCGGGATGTGTTTCCGGGCAGCCTCTTTTTTTCGATTTTCCTGCCTATATTTGTTTTAAAATACTAATAACCAAATATGATTGATCCGGGGATATCTGATTTTGGAGAAATACTGCTTTATATAGTTGGCGGGATTGTTTTTGTGCTGGGAGGCTTACTCACTGCCTCACTAATACGCCCTAATCGCCCTAACATTGAAAAGCTGGCTACCTACGAATCAGGGGAGGAGCCTGCAGGCACTGCCTGGGGCCAGTTCAATATCCGCTTTTACATTGTGGCGCTGGTATTCATTCTCTTTGATGTGGAGATTATTTTCCTCTTTCCATGGGCAACTGTTTTTGGTCAGAAGAAGCTTGTTGAGGCTACAGATGGCCTGTGGGGCTGGTTTGCCCTTACAGAAATGTTTTTGTTTATAGGAATACTGGCACTTGGCCTGGCATACGTATGGGCCAAAGGCTACCTCAGCTGGGTAAAACCGGATAATATCCGCTCCACTTACAAAGGAGTAGTACCGGAGGAACTTTATAAAAAAGTGGGAAGTAGTGATAAGTGACATGTGTTCATTCACAGTCTCATATCTCATGTCTCATATCTAACATCTTATCTGAAAAAATGGGTTTACTCGATCAAAAGTTCGGACAGGGGGGGATGATCATTACACGGGTGGATGATCTGATTAATTGGGCGCGGCTGTCTTCGCTGTGGCCTATGGGCTTTGGTATTGCCTGCTGTGCCATTGAAATGATGGGCTCTTTTACATCGGGTTATGACCTGGACCGCCTGGGAGTGCTGGCAAGGCCTTCGCCCCGCCACTCCGATGTAATGATTGTAGCAGGCACAGTTACCTTTAAAATGGCCGACCGCCTCCGCCGGTTGTATGAGCAGATGCCCGAGCCCCGCTATGTAATCTCAATGGGGAGCTGCAGTAATTGTGGCGGGCCTTACTGGCAGCATGGATACCATGTGGTAAAGGGAGTGGACCGTATTGTACCTGTGGATGTTTATGTGCCTGGTTGCCCCCCACGCCCCGAGGCGCTGATTGGCGGCGTAATGAAACTACAGGAAAAGATACGGCAGGAGACTTTAATGGCACCCAAAGCCCTGGAGCGGATTAAACAAAGAAAACAGGCGGCATCATGAATACAACTTTTGAAGATATTTACCAGCACCTCCTTGCCGGCTTTGGAGAGGAAATAAGGGGAAGGGATGAGCAATGCAGCCCGGCAGCTATAAAAGTTGCTCCGGCAGCGATTGCTGAGGTATGCAAGACTTTGCACACCCGGGAAAAGACTTATTTCGATCAGCTAAGCTGTATTACAGGCCTTGACAATGGTCCTGAAGCAGGAACTATGGAAGTGGTTTACAACCTGTATTCCATTCCCTATAACCTTCATTTGAGCCTGAAGGTTGAACTGCCCCGCAACAACAGCAACGAGGAGCCACTACCCGAACTGCCAACTGTGGCAGGTATCTGGCGCACCGCCGACTGGCATGAGCGGGAGGTTTTCGATCTCCTCGGCATCCGCTTTACCGGCCACCCCGACCTTCGCCGTATACTGTTGCCCGCCGACTGGGAGGGCTATCCGCTGCGGAAAGATTACCGGGAGCAGGAGTATTATCACGGGATAAAAGTCAGATTTTAAAAATCCGGAATAATAAATTCACTTAATCAGCGCATTCAATCAATCTATCATTAATAAGGCATGGCCAACCAAGTTCAATATACCTACGATCCGGCGCATTTTCAGCGCTCCGAACCGCTGAAGTACAGCCCTGATGAGCTTAAGTCCGGAGAAATGATCATAAACCTGGGGCCACAGCACCCTTCCACTCACGGGGTGTTAAGGCTGGAAGTGGTGGCAGATGGGGAGATTATAAAGGATGTGGTGCCGCACCTCGGATACCTGCACCGCTGCTTTGAAAAGCATGCCGAGAACCTTCCTTACAACCAGACCATCCCTTTTGTGGACCGCCTGGATTATCTGGCTGCTATGAACTCGGAGCATGTATGGTGTATGGGTGTGGAGAAAATGCTGGGCATTACAGATAAGATCCCTAAAAGGGTTGAATATATTCGTGTGCTGGTGGCAGAGCTGAACAGGCTGGCTTCGCATTTTGTGGCTTTGGGTACTTATGCCATGGATATTGGCGCTTTTACGCCTTTTTTATGGATGATGCGCGACAGGGAACATATTCAGCGTTTGCTGGAATGGGTATCCGGCTCGCGGATGCTCTACAATTACATCTGGGTGGGAGGCCTGTTTTACGACCTGCCGGTAGGCTTTGAAGAGCGCTGCCGGGAATTTGTGCATTACCTGAAGCCAAAGCTCAGGGAGGTGGAGGAAATGGTGTTCTCCAACAAGATCTTTATTGAGAGAACTGCCAAAGTGGGCGTTTTGCCTCTGGATCTGGCCATTAATTATGGAGTAACAGGACCGCTGCTCCGCGGATCAGGCTTAAAATATGACCTGCGAAGGGTAGATGGTTACTCTGTATACCCTGAACTGGAATTTGATATACCTGTAGGAAAAGGAGAGATGGGCGAATTGGGAGATTGCTGGGACCGCAGCTGGGTGCGTGCGAAAGAATGCGATGAAGCACTCCGGATTATTGAACAGTGCCTTGACCGTTTGCAGGGAGATTTAAAACGTACCCGCGATTTTGATCCACGTGAAGCAGTGCCGAAAAAGATACGCCCTCCAAAAGGAGATTATTATATACGGGGAGAAACGCCCAAGGGAGAACTGGGGTTTTTCTTCCGTGCAGATGGCCGCAGTGATGTTCCTTTCCGCTGTAAAAGCCGCAGCCCGTGCTTTGTTAATTTGTCGGTAATAAGCGAAATAAGCAAAGGGGCCATGGTGGCTGACCTTGTAGCCATTATCGGATCTCTGGATATGGTACTGGGAGAGGTGGACCGGTAGTTTTAAAACAGCAGAGGCTTTTTGGAAGTTAGGGTTAATAGACAAGAGACAAGAGACATTCAATTATTCTATCATTCATTCATTTTTTAACCTATGTCCCTTAAAATTTTAAATTCCCGCCAGATTCGGGAGGCCGATGCATATACAATTGAGCATGAGAAGATGACCTCAGCAGAGCTGATGGAGCGTGCTGCTGCCGCCTTTGTGCGTGCGTATGTGAAAATGTACGATGAGAAACATGAGGTATTTATTTTCTGCGGTACCGGCAATAACGGAGGGGATGGACTGGTAATAGGGCGCATGCTGCTGAGCCAGAAATATAAAGTTCATGTGTATATAGTGCGGCAAAACGGGAAGGTATCGGCTGATTTTCAGGAGAACCTTGAAAAATTGAACAAATTCCATGAACCCGCAGAGATCAGCGAAAAGGCTGAAGTACCGGAACCGGATGAGAACAGCATAATTATAGATGCACTTTTTGGAACGGGACTATCAAGACCTGTGGAAGGAATTTATGCAGAGGTAATAAATAAAATTAATAAAAGCAGGGCTGAGGTTGTATCGGTGGATATCCCTTCAGGTTTGTATCCCGACAGTCCCGCAGATAAAACCGGTGCAATTGTGCGGGCAGACTGCGCCATTACCTTCCACAACCCCAAGTTAGCCTTTATGTTGCCGGAGAATGGCCGGTGGATCAGGACCTGGAAAATCGTAAATATAGGCCTTAATAAGGATTTCTTAGAAAGAATAGTTTCTCCTTACTGCTTTACAGACCTTGACACCATCAGGAGAATTTACAGGAGCAGGGATAAGTGGTCGCATAAAGGAGACTTTGGTAAGGTAATGCTTATTGCCGGAAGCAAAGGAAAAATAGGTGCCGGGGTATTATGTGCCAAAGCATGCCTGAGAAGCGGAGCCGGGCTGCTTACCGTTTATTTGCCTGCCTGCGGATATGAAATTATGCAGATGAGTATTCCGGAGGCCATGGTGCAGACAGATCCCTCAGAGGAAACTTTTTCATCGTCGCCTGATGTGAAAGGCTTTGATGTAATAGGGATGGGGCCTGGCCTGGGGACCGGCAAAGAAACTAAGGAGGCCTTTAAAGATCTTTTGAATAATATTCCTGACAACCAGCTGGTGGTTCTGGATGCCGATGCCCTTAACCTGCTCAGCAGGAATAATGATTTGCTGGAACTCCTTCCGCAAAGAGCTGTATTAACTCCCCATCCCAAAGAATTTGAACGCCTGGTCGGGCACTGGGATAATGATTTTGAGCGCCTGGAGAAGCAAAAGGAATTCAGCAGGAAGCATAATGTGGTGGTGGTGCTGAAAGGTGCCCACACAAGCATAGCATCTCCTGACGGGCAGGTTTATTTTAACAGTACCGGCAACCCTGGTATGGCTACGGGAGGTACCGGCGATGTGCTGACCGGTATTCTGGCAGGCCTGCTGGGGCAAAAATACCCGCCATTTGAGGCGGCAATACTGGGGGTGTTTTTACATGGCTTGGCGGCCGATCTGGCAGCCAGAGAGCTTGGAGAGGATGCCATTATAGCCTCCGATATTGTAACATATCTGCCAAAGGCTTTCAGGGAAGTAAATGATCCCGGTTATACAATTTCAGCCCAGTTATATTAATCCTCCTTTGGTGCCGCTACAGCCGGTTATATTGCCAGACCATCGGCAAAATATCTGAGCAGCATGAAAAGATCTTCAAACTTAGTAAGAGGAAGGGTGGATGCCTTATCATCTATATCATGATACGCCTGGATGCCTCCCAGGGTGTAAATGTAAAAGGAAGGAACTCCTGCCTGATAAAATATACAATGATCGCTGTTGCAGGCCTCTCCCCTTGGGGATACTTTTTGCAGCAGCTTTTTTTCCTCATTTATTTTTTTCAGTCGCTCAAACTGATCCTGAAAAACTGTTCCGTTTACTACTTTAATGCCTTCTTCGCCTGTGCCGGTAATATCCAGATTAATCATAAAACCAATCTTTTCCAGGGGCACCAGTGGATTTTTTGCATAATGCTGAGCTCCCAGCAGACCCAGCTCTTCGGCTCCGAAAGCTATAAAAAGCATGTTCTGTTCAGGCTGGTTTTCAGGTCTGGAATAATGCCTGGCAAGGCTCAGCATCATGGCTACCCCGCTGGCATTATCATTTGCACCCGGAAACCAGGCATTTTCACCCAGGCGGCCCAGGTGGTCGTAGTGGGCACTGATTAGAATAACTCCCTTTTCAGGGTTTTTCCCCGTTACCATCCCTGCCACATTCTGGGTTTGCTGGCGTTTCAGGAATTTGTTTTCTATATGCAGCTTAACAGTGGTGAAGGAATCGGGCAGCGCCTCTTTTTTTACTGTCAGCTGAGGTGTTTCGCAGGGCTGCTGAGCCATAGACCAGGTAAGCTTTCCTGCAGTCAGTAATATCACTGCTTCAGCAGGGTTGTTTTTAAAGTGCTTTAAAAAATTAAGGATTTCATTGAGCTTTTTCTGTTCATCAGGCTTTGTCCGGTCAAACATTTCCTGATCAATTACAAGCACCTTACCACGTGCATCCTGCAGTTTTTGTAACAGGATTTTAGAATCCATAATTTCCTCCTTCTTCAGGTGGAGGGTGGAGAAACTACCATTTATTTTCTGGGTGCAGGGAGCCACCAGAAAGTCCTTACCGGCGGTTAGCGAAACTTTGCCGGACATAAGCTCCACTTCAGCAGGAAAGGTATTTACAGAAATATCAAACTCCTGGAAAAAGCCGTTGCCGAAAGATTTTAACCCCATCTTCTGAAATTCGGCAGCAATAAAAGAAGCGGCTTTCCGGTGACCTTCCTTCACATACCCGCGGCCATGCATGGAAGGGGAGGAAAGCGTATCCACCACCATACGCGCATAAGGGAGCACCCCTGGTTTTTCAGGCGAAAAAAAAGTAAATAACAGTAAAATAAAAGCAACTAAACCGGAAATGAAATTTGCAGGCACAACTCCAAAAAGTTAAATATTTTCAGTACCATAAAATTAGTAAAATGTTGAAGCTTTAGATTCTTAAGCGCATAATTTTTTTTAATTCCTTTTTGGAGGGGTAGCGGGCTTGTGCAGTTTATTACCACAGAACCGGCAAAACGCTGAGCCGGCAGGATGATCTTCCGGTTTGCAATGGGCGCAGGAGATAGTGTCCTGCCTTTCAGCTCTGTCTGCACGTGTTAATTCAGACGACACAATGCCGGTGGGTACTGCAATAATGCCATAGCCCATGAGCATAAGGAGGGTTGCCAGGGTTTGCCCCAGTGTGGTTTGTGGTGCAATATCCCCATAGCCTACAGTTGTTATAGTAACCACAGCCCAGTAAATAGAGAGAGGGATATTCCTGAACCCGTTTTCAGGTCCTTCAATAAGATACATAAGTGAGCCCACAATAATAACGATGGTTAAAACAGCTCCGATAAATACAATAATCTTTGCAACACTGGCCTTAAGCGCCCGCTTCAGGGTTTCGGCTTCTCCAAGGAAATGACCAAGTTTTAATATTCTGAAAATACGGAGAAGGCGCAGGCCTCTTATCACTATCAGGAACTGGGAGCCTGCTATTAAATAGCTCAGATAAGTAGGGAGGATAGCCAGCAGATCTACAATTCCATAAAAGCTGTAAACATACCGCAGCGGCCTTGGGCTGGTAATAATTCGCAGTATGTATTCAACCGTAAAGGCGATGGTGAAAATCCACTCCAAAGTCAGTAAAATGCCACCGAATTCCTGCCGGATAGAGGTAACACTCTCTAAAACCACTGTAAGAATACTTAGCAGAATAAAAAGCAGGAGCGCCAGGTCGAAATTCTTTCCTTTTGGGGTATTGCTTTCAAAAATGATGATATAAAGCTTTTTCTGCCATTCCTTCCGCTTCCTTCTCTTATTCATAAACGTAGTTACTTATTGTCAGGTCCTGAATGGTTTTCCCATCTTTGATGACGGGCATCTGAAAATGCAGGGTCCATGGCTCCGGTATCCGGCCTTTCCAGCTGAGCACGGGTGCGTGGCAGGCTTTCAGGGTAATTTTCGCGGATAAACTCTATAAGCTTTTCCCTTACAAATACCCTTAGCTCAAAGGCATTTCCTGAATTGGCTGCGCTTACCAGGGCACGAACCTGTACTGTGCTTTCGGTTACATCGGTAATTTGTACGGCGCAGGCTTTTTTGTCCCAGTAGGGGCTTTCTTCGCAAAGCCGGCGAAGCTCTTTCCGCAGGGCTTCAATGGGTACCTGGTAATCGGTATATAAGAACACAGTACCAAGTATGTCGGCAGAGGAGCGTGTCCAGTTCTGGAATGGCTTTTCTATAAAAAAATTGATAGGTACTATCAGGCGTCTCTGGTCCCATATCCTTACCACCACATAGGTAAAAGTAATTTCCTCAATGCGTCCCCATTCTCCTTCCACAATAACCACATCATCAATCCTTATAGGTTGCGTAAAGGCAATCTGGAAACCCGCAATCAGGTTTGCAATGGATTTTTGGGCGGCAAAACCAATAATAATACCTGTAACACCTGCAGAGGTAAGCAAACCGGCACCAATATTCCGGACTCCCTCAAAGCTGAGGAGTATAACAGAAACAGCAATAATGATAATGCCCACTACCAGCAGCCTCTTTATAAACTGTACCTGCGTCCTTACCTTCCTTGCCAGGTAGTTATCTTCTTTATTAATTTCAAAATTGTGGTATACAATTTCCTGAACCACATCAATAATTTGTGTAAATAACCAGGCTATGGTACAAACCAGCAGTACTCCCACCACCCTGTGGATGGTATAAATGGTTTCTGCCGGATAATCCACTGTATCCAAAGCTATATTAAAGAGAATGAGAGGGAAAAGAACCTTTAATACCGGCCGTACATTATTAATTATGGATTCGGTTAAAACTTCGTCTCCGGTTCTTTTTTTATAAACCCTTAAAACTGTATTCAGAATAAGCCTCAGTATTTCCCCGCCTAAATAAGCCAGAACAAGGAGGATAATGAACTGTAAAAAAGGGTGAAGGGTATCGTAATAATCAGGAATGGTATTAAAATCCATATAAAGTTGAGTTAATAATTTTCTTAACTAATAAAATGCGGCGCTGTTTACGATTCGTGGCGGTGGCGGCCGTTTCTCACGGTGAACTTACAAAATGCTGCCGGAAATTCATGACCCTGCCGGTGGAAAGCTCGCGTGAAACCTGCGGCTATGCGGGTGAAGTATTTTGTGAAGGAAGAGATCGGGATATAATAAAGAACTTATGTATCTTTGAATGAAGGAGATACGATGAATCAGAAAGAGCCTTTAAAAGAACTTCCTCCTAAGTATTACCTGGAGAATTTTGCAACGCTGCTCAGCTTTGCAGAGGAGATGTATGGTGAATTGCTGAATAAAAGGGAGCAGGATTTTATTGCCGCGTTCCGGGGGCTGAGTGAAGATGCACAGTGCCTGTTTTTACGCTTTTTAAACCGGAAGGGGCTCTTTTTCCGGACCGATAAGCTTGTATATCCTGAAATAGCAGATATAAGGTCTTCGCTGGATGAACTGTTGTTCAGAAATTTTGTGGAGTTGCCGGGAGCCCGGCATGCAGCCTGCGGTAAGTTTTTTCTGGCCATTTACAATAAGCCTGAGTTGCTGCCCCTGCTGAAAGAGCTGAAGCCGGAGCTGAAGGGTGCCGGAAAGTTAAAAAAAACGGATCTTATTGAGTTTATGCTGAAAGAATGCTCCTGGCCGGAATTGCTTATCCTTACAGCTAAGGCAGGTCCTGCCATAAAGCACAATTATGAGCATGAGACAGAGCTGTTGAAATTTTTGTTTTTTGGCTATACGGGAGGCGATATGTCGGAGTTTGTGGTAAGGGACCTCGGAATGGTTCGCTACGAATCGCCGGAACAGGAAAAACTGGTGGCCCGCTTCAATACCCGGCAGGAGCTGGATGATCAGTTCTCCATTTCGTTAGCCTATGAACATTTCAGGGAATTGCGGGAGCTGAACTGCCCCGAAACCCTTTATAGCTGGTACAAAGACTGCAGTTCCGGAAATCCGGCATGGAGCGGAAGCGGAGCGCCTTTATGGACAAGGCTTACTTTAAAGCTGGCCCGGATTCTGGAGCGACACCGCTGCCACGACTGGGCGCTGGAAGTTTATTCCACCACAAGCATGGTGCCTTCAAGGGAGCGCAGGGTTCGCCTGTTGCAAAAAACAGGGGCAGTGCAGGAAGCGCTTGAGCTTTGCCACCAGATTAAGCTTGACCCTCAAAATGCAGAGGAGCAGTTTTTTGCCCATGACTTTATTGAAAAGTTAAGGAAGAAGAAGGCCCGGAAAAGCACCACCCTCCACCTGAAAGAGGCTGAGGAGGTTATTGTCAGCAGGGAATACTGCTATCAGGTAGAGAAGGGAGTAATGCGGTACTATGAGAACCAGGGGAAGGAAGCCTTGCACAGCGAAAACTACCTGTGGCGCAGCCTTTTCGGTTTGGTTTTCTGGGATATAATATTTAACCATGATGCACCTGTGTACCACAGCCCTTTCCAGCGTGCTCCTTCCGATCTTTACCTGCCGGCCTTTCTGGAAAGCAGGCTTGAGCGGATGCTGGAGCGAATGCAGTTATTAAGCACATGTGAAAAGCTGGCGGCACATGTGGAAAAGGTGTACGATGAAAAGTGGGGGACAGGAAACCCGCTTATTAATTGGCACGAAAACACGCTCCCGCTTGCGCGGGCAGCCTGCAGCCTTTTGCAGCCTGCACAGCTGCAAAAGGTACTGATAGAAATGGCCCGGAACCTGAAGGAAAACGGCCGTGGCTTTCCTGACCTGTTTGTCTGGACTGAGCATGATTACCTTTTCGTGGAGGTGAAATCACCTAACGATTCCCTTTCCGCTCAGCAGCTCTTCTGGCTCCGCTTCTTCCGGGAGTGCGGAATTAAAGCAAAGGTTTTGAAAGTGGAGTGGGAAAAATAACTATAGAATTAAGAATTAAGAATTAAGAATTAAGAATTAAAGTTTCTGAAAATCCTCACATGGTTTCATTCTATATTCATCATTTCCTGGCTGTTTTTACTTTTGTCCAGGCTTTTATTTGCCAGTGAACCCTGGCGGTGGTAAGGTGGTTGCCTTTAAGGTCGTGAATGCTCACCTCGCAGGGAAAGGTTACCGCATCTGCTTTTTCCAGTGGCTTATAAACCTCTTGTTCCAGTATTTCAGGGCTCAGGCGGAAACTCGCATAAGCATCCATTTTTCCCTGATAGTGATAGTCCACCTCCAGCGTTTTCAGGATGATTCTGTATTTTTTAGCATCCAGGCCGGTAAGTAAAAGTACTCCTGTGGTAAATTCCGACAAGGTGGCAAGGGCGCAGGCATGTAATCCGCCAATATGGTTTTTGTTTTTGCGCTTATAAGGAAGCTTTGTTTTTATAAAAGTATCGCTGATTTCCATTATCCGGAAGCCATGGGGAATGTTGAACGGGATCATCCGGTCCAGTCCCTGGTTTAATACCCAAAGGTAGAATTTTGAACTTTTCGCTTTATGTATCAGGCTGTCGAGCTTAAACATGCTGTTAGTTGGTTTCAGGTGGTAAAAGGGAATATACGAATTTTATCAGTTCATTACCTTAATAATTCCGCTACTTTTATTTATTGATGTTAAGCCTGAAAATTCTATTAGGTTAAGTAATTTTGCGCCGGAACCGGGTAAATGAGATCAGTTGTTCCCGCAGCTGTTACCGAATATACGGTTCTTAATATTAATATGGATTATATAAAAATTATAGGCCTGGCTGCTGCGGTGTGTACTACAGTTGCTTTCCTGCCACAGGTTTTGAAAACCTGGAAATCAAAGTCTGCAAAAGATCTTTCCCTTGGTATGTTTTCCCTTTTCTTTTCAGGAGTAGCGCTCTGGCTGGTTTACGGAATCCTGCAGGCAGACCTGCCCATTATTCTTGCCAATGGGGTAACCCTTCTTCTTGCCGGCAGTTTGTTGTTTTTTAAGCTGACTTATAAAAATTAGCTCTTTTTTTGCCCGAAAGAAACCGGCAGACATGTTTTTGTGTCTCTTCCTGATTTTTTTTGGTATATTGACGGCTGTTTTACATACTCTTTGAGGATAAAATGGCTAAAGCGACAGCACGAAAACCCACTCTTCCGGAGGCTTTGGTCCCGGTAGCTTTTTTGATCATCCTTCTTTTTATTAATGTTTATCATGTGTTCGGAGATGCTGCGCTTGATGGCTCCAACCAGCTCATTCTGCTTTTTTCCGCAGCAGTCGCCGGTATTGTGGGCCTGCGGATTGGAGTAAGCTGGGACAGGATGCACGAGGGTATTCTTAACAGTATAACTGCAGCAATGTCGTCGATCCTTATTCTCCTCCTTATTGGTTCCCTTGCAGGTACATGGCTCCTGAGCGGAATAGTGCCGGCCATGATCTATTATGGACTGGAAATCTTAAATCCCACTATTTTTCTTTTTGCAGCCTGTATAGTAAGCGCCATAGTATCGGTGGCAACAGGTTCCTCCTGGTCTACAGTGGCCACCATAGGCATTGCTTTATTAGGAATAGGGAAGGCTATGGGCATATCGGAGGGGCTTATAGGCGGAGCCATTATTTCAGGAGCCTATTTTGGCGATAAAATGTCGCCACTCAGCGATACCACCAATCTTGCCCCTGCCATGGCGGGAGCAGAGCTTTTTACGCATATCCGGCATATGGCCTGGACGAGTGGTCCTGCAATAGGGATTACCCTTATTATTTTCCTTGCCATTGGCTTTTCTTTTGAGGCATCTCCCGATGTAGCCAATGTTGCGGAAGTGCAGGCAGCCATCAGGCAGAGCTTCAATATTAATGGCTGGCTTTTTTTAGTGCCGGTACTTGTAATTGCCCTGATCGTTAAAAAGATGCCCGCCTTGCCCGCTTTGCTGATAGGAACGCTGCTGGGGGGGCTTTTTGCCGTTATTTTTCAGCAGCAGGTAATTATGGATATTGCTGAAATTGCAGATCCTCTTAAAGCAAATTATGTGGCGGTAATGAAAGCCATGTACACCTCCATCAGTATTCGTTCTGACAATGAAATTGTGCAGGAACTGCTCTCGACAGGTGGCATGGAAGGAATGCTTAATACGATCTGGTTAATTATTTGTGCAATGATTTTTGGAGGCGTGATGGAATCGGCAGGCTTATTGCAGAGGATTACAGAGGAGATTATCAGGTGGGCGCACTCAAGCGGTTCGCTGATTGCTTCCACGGCAGGAACCTGTATTTTCTTTAACCTGACGGCATCGGATCAGTACCTTTCTATTGTAGTGCCGGGAAGGATGTATGCTGATACCTACCGGAAGAGGGGACTGATGCCTGAAAATTTAAGCCGTACTTTGGAGGATTCCGGTACGGTAACATCAGTACTGGTGCCCTGGAATACCTGCGGTGCCACACAGTCGGCAGTACTGGGTGTTGCAACAATAGCTTATTTGCCCTACTGTTTCTTTAATATTATAAGTCCCGTAATAACAGTGCTTTATGGGTATCTGGATATAAAAATAACCAGGGAAACGAAACAAAAAGCAGTTATAGACGAAAGTGTTATAGGTGTTTCAAAAAGAGATAATAAAAGTGTTTGAAAAAGAGATTACAAAAGAACAGGTAAACGGACTTCCGCTAAAACGCTATGAAGGCAAGGTTGTAGTGGTAAGTACAGCTGAACAACTGGCTGCGGCACTCGGGGAACTGAATAAGGCAGCTGTAATTGGTTTTGATACGGAAAGCAGACCTGCCTTCCGGAAGGGGGAATATTATCCTATAGCCATGATTCAGATGGCCATTCCGGGCAAAGTGTTTCTTATACGCGTTAACCTTACCGGCTTTACTCAGGAATTGCGGGATCTCTTCAGTAATGAAAGGATAATTAAGGCGGGCATATCTATCCGCGATGATATAAAGGAATTGCAGCGGCTGGGAGAGTTTACCCCCGGCGGAGTGGTGGATTTGAACGATGTCGCCGGCGAACTTGGAGTAATGAATATCGGGGTCAGGAGCCTGTCGGGCATCTTTCTTGGAATCAGGATCAGTAAAAGTCAGCAAACCTCTAACTGGGAACGGGAGACACTTACCGAAAGCCAGCTTTTTTATGCCGCAACAGATGCCTGGGTATGTCTTGAAATTTACAGCACCCTGGATGAAAAAGGTTTTATTTACTAAGCATCAGCTGATTTCCCCGACCTTCTCCAGCTTTTCCGCTAATGATTTGTGCAGACTTTTCCTTACTGCTAATGAGAGGTAGCAATCGGCAGTAAATTCCTGGTCCAGTATGTCCGGATCAAACTCTTTTACCAGCCGCATCACTTCGTTGGTGTTTTCATAGCTGTAGCGGATGGCTATATTCTCCTTTACAATTTCCTCAATAATTTCATTTGCTTCCAAAGCTTCAGCGGCAGCTGTTTTATAAGCGCTGATCAGGCCGCTTACGCCTAATTTAGTGCCGCCAAAATAACGGACCACAACCACCAGGGTATTGGTAAGGTCTTTGGAACGGATTTGCCCCAGAATAGGGTCTCCTGCAGAGTGATTAGGCTCACCGTCGTCATTTGCGCGGTATTTCTCCCCCTCCGGCCCTATAATGTATGCATAACAGTGGTGGCGGGCGTCATAATACTTTTTATGGAGCTCATCCAGAATTATTTTCACCTCCTCTTCGGTTTTTACAGGGTAAGCCAGTCCAATAAATTTACTTCCTTTTTCTTTGTAAAGGCTTTCAGACAGGCCTGAAATGGTAAGAAAGGTATCGTCTGCCATAAGGTTTAATTTCTTATCTCTTAACGGTTGGGTATTTTTGCTCCGTTTTACAGTTTTATTGCAAGTACTTTTTGGCCTCCTGTTTTACAGGATATTCGTAAGAAGCCAGTTCAAGTGCTTTTTTATAAGCTTCTTTTGCTTTACCTGTTTCTTTTAACAGGTCGTAATACCGCCCTAATCCTGCATAGGCCATGCTGCAGTAAATATTACCAACATATCCTATAGGAGTACCGGTTTTTATGGCCAGGTCATAGGATTTTTTTGCTGCGACAGAATCTTTTTCTTTCTTTTCCCTATAAATGCCCCGGAAAAGATATCCTGCCATTTTATAATATGGATCATTCTGTTTCAGGAGAAAGTTAATGTGAGGAACAGCTCTTTCATACAGGCCATTGGCCAAAAGCACTTCGGCCAGCTGAGCCCGGAAAAAGCGGTTATCAGGGTAATCTTTATGAAGCTGTTCAATATTCTTTAGTGCTCCCGCAGGATTGTTCTCATAATAGAGGTAAATGTGTACCAGAAAAACGCCGGCTTCCGGCTTGCTGAATACATTATAGCGGGAAGCATGCTGCAGCTGCTTTAAACCCGTTTCCATATCTCCACTCCTGAAGAAGAACATAAAAGGCTTATATACAGGGTGTATTTCAGGGTATTTTTCTCTGTAGTAGTTATACAGGCCAACAGGAAAATAAAATTCACTGTACTTTTCGGTAAGCTCAAATCCCTTTTTCATAAAGGAGTATGCGTTTTTGGCTTCTCCTATTGCATCTATATAATTTCCTTTATCGGCATGAAAGCGGGTGAGGAGGCTATGAGCGCTGAGGGCAAGGAAATTCACCAGTATTACGTCCTGCTCTCTTCTAAGGTAAGGAGTCGCATTCTGCACTGTTTGCCGGAGGTAAGAAGAAAATTCTTTGAAATGAGGAGAGCCTGTGTTCATGGGAGCCTCCTGCCAGTACAGGTTCAGGGCTTCCAGCATAGGGTATACCGGGTGGCCGGAAGGAACCTTTTCTTCAAGCATTTTCAGCTTTTGCCGGGCTTCCGGATGCTGGTTGTTGTAAATCAGCTCTGTAATTTCTTCCACCTCCTGTAAAGCAGCAGTGTCCTCCAGCAGGCTGTATGCCTGGCTGCTTGCCGCAAAGGGGAGCAGTAACAGAAAGAACAGCGGGATCAGTACATTTTTCATAAGCGGTGGAATTCAGTTTTAGCCCTGAAAAGGATCAGGTAAAATAGCCGGTAATTTCCTGGTAGGAGATCAGGAATATTGCGATAATAGCCAAAATTAAGCCAACTTTATTAATTTTTAATAACTTCTCCTTAAAGAACAGGATGGCCAGCAAAGACGAAAACAGAATAATATTAATATTGAGGACAGGGTAGAATACGGCTCCGTTGTTATCAAAGGCTCCTAAAGCCTTTACAATAAAGTATATGCTGAAGTAATTAGGTATACCAAGGCAAATGCCTCCGGTTATTTCTTTTGCTCCGGGGAATTCCTTTTTGAACAGGAGTATGGCAGTACCCGTAACGGCTGCAACCAGGAATATGACAATAGGGAAAATACCCGCTTCGGCGTCTGTAAGGTAGCGGTAGTTGGTGTAATTTATAAGAGTATCTATAATGCCGCTACAGACAAAAACTGCAAAAGGAAGCAGGAGCAGCGCCCGGTTTTTAAGCTTCAGCGCACCCTCTTTTTCCTTTTCCTTAATGGCGCTTAAGTAAACTGCTACAATGGTAAAAAGAAGCCCCAGGTAGTTTATCGCATCAAATGGCTTGGATTCAATCTGGAAGATAAATAAACTGAAAATAACAGGCACGACCAGCGACATTTTAGCAGCAACAGAAGAAACTGTTACACTAAGCCGCTGAGCTGTAATGGCCATAAGGTTAAAAGTAAAAATAAAGAGCAGCCCCAGGAGTGCGGCAGCATAAATCCAGTTATTGTCCGGTGAAAGTAGTGCAGGGATTTCGCTCCGGTTTCCCGGGAACGCAAGGCCTGTAAGCACGCAAACATAGTAATTTATAACAATGGCAGGCAAAGTACGCACTCCAAAATGAGCGAAAGTACGGAAGCCAATAAAAATGCCGGCATTCAGTAATATGCTGATGATCAGGTAGAGCATGTAAAAAGCCAGTTATTAGAAGTATAAAGTTAAAAAAATTGTAATAGCCTTCTGCTTAGTCAGGGTTGGGAAGCAGCAATAGCTTCTTTGTATATCTCCATTATTTGCTTGCAAACTACCTGTCTGGAGTACCTGTTATAAAAGTCTTCCCGTATTTTATCCGGCTTGTATAGGTCTATATTGTCAATGATGTGCGCCAAAGCCTGTTGTAAAGAGGATGCGTCCCCTGCTTTTGCAAGGAATCCATTGGTGCTGTTGATAATGCTTTCCGGGCCTCCGCACCGGGTGCTAATCACAGGTTTGCCACAGGCTATGGCCTCTAAAAGAACGAGGGGTAAATTTTCGTATAGGCTGGGAAGCACAAATGCATCGCATCTTTGGAATTCATATAAGGCTTGCTCACGGTTTAAGGTACCACGCCAAATGATCTTATCAGATACTCCAAGTTCTTCTGCTAAAAGTTGGAGGCTTTCTTTTAAAGATCCATCGCCACCAATGGTGAGAGAAAACTGGGTAATCTCTTTTATACCTTTCATAGCCTCCAGGAGAACTTGAATCCCCTTTTCTGGCTCTAGTCTTGCTAAAGTAAATAACTTAAAAGGGCTTTCTTTTTCCCTCCTCTTAATTGATGGAGTAAAAAAGCTTTCGTTTGTTAAATTTGGAATGGTTCGTAAGCGAGGTATTTTCCATTCATTCATCACCATTTCCTGATGTTCACTTACGGTTATATTGCAAAAAGAATGGGTATATGGTTCTTTGAGAAAGGTACTTAGTTTGCCGGAACAGGTTAAAAAGTCATTGAAAGGGAATGGTCCCATGTGTTCTGTAATCAAATAAGGTATTTTATATTTTTTACTTAAATCCATAGCAACCCAACCCGCAGGGTAGGCAGCATGTGCATGTATTAAGTGAATCATTCCTGCTTTAGACTGGAAATCCAGAAAGTGTTGCTCATTTTGAGCAATAATGTTTTGTATATTTCCTTTCAAAATGCTTCTGCTCCATGTAAAAGCAGGAGAATAATATTCTATCAGGTTATTGTTGAGCTGATAGGTGGAGGAAGTGTTTTTTGTCCGGTTTAAAACTTTTAATAGGTTCTTAAAATGATCCTTGCCCCATAACTGCAATTTCTTTTCATGAGATCCCCATGTACTGAGAGCAAAATTTGAATCCTGGAAAACTTCCGACAATGCCAATGCCTGTTCTTTAATGAAAATGCCGGCATGAGGAAAATCCTGGGAAGGGTACCAGGAGGGAATAATGAATATATTCATGCGAAGCAGTTAAAAGTGTTGGCTTATTTGAGTGAGGGATGAAGTAAACTGAATTATTTTTTTTCGAAAAAATCCTTTTCCCGGCTGATCTGTAGATACATGGAATGGTGAGCAGGAATGTTTCCTTTTGCGATTTCTTTTTCCAGTGATTTATCCCACAGTTTATTAAGAACAGCTGTCAGGCTTTTGCTTTTACTTATAGACATCCAAAGATATTTCAACCAAAAGGGGCCTTTATTTATCTCTACTCTTTCTACAGCCGGTCTGAAGCCCGCTCCATGATGGTAGACCAGTTCGTGATATACGCCATACCACAATGAGTGTTTTCCTATTGACCTGCTTCTGTATAATGGAAGCCATTCAATGGATCTCTCCTCCAGCTTTTGTAAAAGATTAGCACCTGTGTCCGAAACGAGGGCTCCCGTACTATCGGTCCAGCAGTATCCTAATTTCCAATCGCCTTTAAGCTTATTCCAGAAACCAACAGTAGTGGCACAGAAGCAGGGATGTGGGTGGCGGTCAGACAGGTTTTCGGCCCGTACCACCGCTGTTAAAGGATATTTCTCCAGGTTAGCAGATAAAAACTGGTCAACAGGAGCAATGGGAAAGGCATCGCCATCTATAAAAATGATAATATCATCTTCCCTGGCCTGCAGGCTTATGATTTCAGCAAGCAGGTTTAATTTAATGCCATGATCTGCAATAGGTTCATCGCACACATAGTCGAATTTATGGTAATGCTCTTCAGGAATATTGTTTAGAAAGGTATATATTTTAAATGGCGGGGATATGAATCTTTTTAAATAGGATAGTTGAACATCTATCCATTCATCAGTTTGCCAGTGAACGGTGGCTATGTGAATCATGGCTATGATTTATTAAGTTAAATACTTTGTTGGTAGTGAAGATTAAATGCAGGGCACTGAAAAGGACCATAATTCTGATGGAAATAATGAGATCTTCAAAATAATGACCTATGCAAAATGCAAGAATCCATAAAAGCAGCTGAAATACCTGCAAGCCCAGGTTCAACCCTTGTTTGCGTAAAACGGTGATCGTAAACATAAATAAACTGCTTAGTCCTTGTATTGCAATGAGTAAGGCCATTGAGCTTAACATAACTCCTGCATTTTGCCAGTTATTCCCTAACAGGAATTCAGTGAGGGACTGGCCAAAAAAAGTAATAATGAGTGACGGAGGTATAAGTAATAATAAATATACTTTGCAATATTTTATTAAGTAGATGTAGGATTCGTTTCGGCTTTTAAGCCGGGCAATACGTTGGTAGAAGATCTGGCCCAGGCTGGCATGTAAAAACTGCAGTGGAACAGACATAAGGGTGTAAGCCAGGTTGTAATAGCCGGCATTCTCTTTGCTGTAAAAGAAGGTGATCCACAAAACAGGCAAATGGATCATGAAAAGATTAAGAAAAAGAGTGGGAACTGAAAACAGGGGAAAGTCTTTAAATTGGAATGCATAAAGACCCAACTTTTTAAAGGAGCTGGTGAATGCCTGGCGTTTTAATAAAAGTGAAACAACAAATATTCCGGAGAACCCAATAAATAAGCTGAAAATTAATCCGTTTATAGAAAAAGGAAGGTAAGCGGCAGTCACTGCACTAAGGAAAATCAGTACCCGCTGGATAAACAGAGCGAAACTTATTTGGGAGAATTTCTGAAACCGGAGGAGCCAGTTGTATACGATCTGCCAATAGCCGGAAAAGGCAACCATAAAAGGTATAAGCCAAAGAAAGTACATGGGGATTCCCTTTTTTACCAGATAGGTACTAATAAATTCCGGTAAAAAAAGCAGCAGGAAATTTAATAACAGCACATAGACAATTAAAATAATTTGCCCCAATTGAAAAAGTCCTTGTGCCTGTTTGGGGTTGCGGGTGAGAACAATACCAGCTTCGTACCTGCCGCATGCTCCAATAAGCAGAATGGCCAGAATACTGTTCAAAAGAGCAAACTCTCCAAACTGTGCAGGGGAATACAGCCGTGCCAGTATAGGTTGGCTTATAAGTGCGATTATGTGAACACCTGCTTTTCCGCTGAGAAGAGCAGTAGCCTGATGTACCGTTTTATTTTGCCTTACTATATTTGTGGTTCTGAGAATAGCCTCTGAAAGCATATACCGGGGTAGTAAATATTAATCCCTGATTTTAAAGTTAATCCATTTAAAGGAAATTTGGAATTATAAAGTTCAGCATCTTAAAAAGAAGTGAATAAACCCCTTGTAAGCATTGTGTGCCTTTGTTATAATCAGGCTGCTTTTGTTCAGGAAGCAGTGGAATCGGTATGGGCTCAAACTTACAGTGCAATAGAATTAATAGTAGTTGATGACGGGAGCTCTGATGAATCAGTGGCAGTTATTGAATCGCTGCTGAAGGACAGGCCAGAGGTTCCTTTTCTTAAGTTGCCTCAGAATATTGGAAATTGTAAAGCTTTTAATAAAGCATTAGAAATTAGCAAGGGGAAGTATGTAATTGATTTGGCTGCTGACGATGTACTAATGCGAGGGAGAGTAGAGGAAGGGGTGGAAATTCTGGAGGCAGCAGGTGAAGAGTATGGAGTCCATTTTACAGATGCTGTTTATATTGATATACATGGACGGGAACTGAAAAGTCATTTTAAGCGGGATAAAATTGGCAGGTTGATTGAAAGGGTGCCGCAGGGCAGGGTTTATGCTGATGTTTTGCAGCGCTATTTTATTTGTACTCCCAGTATGATGATGAGGAAATCTGTATTGGACGCTTTGGATGGTTATGATGAATCTCTGGCGTACGAAGATTTCGATTTTTGGGTGAGGTCTGCCCGTAAATGGCAATATTGTTTTTCAGATAAGGTGCTGGTGAAAAAACGTATAGTCCCCGGGTCCTGGTCTGCAAGGCAGTACGAAAAAAAGAATCGTCAGCTTGAAAGTACTTTGGCAGTTTGTGTTAAGGCAAAACAAATGAATAAAAACTCTGAGGAGGATTATGCACTCTCTTTAAGGTTGGGATATGAAATCCGGCAGGCAATCAGATATAAACATTTTCATATTGCAGCTGGAATGTTGTCGCTATTGAAAGATGTTTGCGACCAGCCACTAAAAATATTCATTTACCGGTTCATGATTATTTCAGGGAAAATTATTTTTCCGGAAAAGGAATAGATTTTTAGTCGTTTAAATATTTTGAAAATTGAGTCCCGGACAGAGCATAATGTAGTTCCTGATAATTTTTTATCAGAATGGTGAAGTTCTCCGGGTTTTGTTTCTTTAGCAAACTGATAAGCGTTGCATGTGGTACATTAAGAAAAGATTGCACCTCTGTTAATACTTTGTTTGGAGCCTCGCTTAAAGCCTCATATTGTACTTGTAAGAGAGGAGTTTTTTTAAGTGAGGATTGATAAAAATTAAGGTTATCTTCAAAATCAGAGAGAAAGCGAAGAATATCAGGAATATCTACAGTTACTTTTCTGGCCTCTGCAGAGGTCTTTTTTTCTAATACCGAATTAGACCATTGCTTCGTCTGTTGAGCAATTTTATACGAAATATAAATTCTTATTGGATTAGCTCTTTTTATAAAAATAATCTTTAGTGTTGGTTCTGCGCTGATAAATTTCAGGAGTGACTGAAGCAAAACATTATTGTGGTCGTAGGGCAACAGGATTTTTACTCCGGCTGCCATTATTTCAGAGTTGAGAGGAGGGAAAAAGTTTTTCTTATTTTGTTGAATGTCACTGAAACTGACCTCCCCTGAAGATAAGATATTCGGGTGAGAATTCAGATAGGTGTGAAGAAGTGTTGTTCCGCACCTGGGAAGCCCGATTATGAGGAATTTCTGATAATTTGCAGATCCACTGCCTGATCTGTTTTTAAAGTTTTTGGTGTAAAGAACGTATAGCGTTTTTATATAATCACTTATCCACATTGCCTTATTTCCTGAATGTGCGAAACTACCTGTGCGAATCATCTCCCAGTAACATGCTCATGTAGCTTTCGTAGCGGCTGAGGGCTATTTCCTCCGCTTTAACGGCTTCTACTACTGCGCAGCCCGGCTCGTGAATATGGGTGCAGTCGTGGAAGCGGCATTCACCTATCAATTCGCGCATTTCAGGGAAATAATGACCCATTGTATCTTCTTCCATGTCGATGAGGCCCAGCTCCTTTATGCCGGGGGTGTCAATTACCCGGCTGTCTTCATCAATGGCAAACATTTCGGCAAAAGTGGTGGTATGGGTTCCCTTACTTGCAAAAGCACTTACTTCACCGGTTTTTTGTGCTGCTTCGGGCGAAATAGCATTCAGTAGAGTGGATTTGCCTACGCCGCTATGCCCTGAAAGCAGGCTTAGCTTTCCCTGCAGCATTTCCCTGAACTGCTTAATCCCCTCTTCCTGCTGAGCAGACAGCACATGGCAGGGGTAGCCCAGGGGTTCATATACCTGGCGGAGCTGCTCCAGATACTGCAGGCCGTCTTCATCCAGTAAATCTTTCTTATTAAAAACAAGTACCGCCGGAATCCTGAAGGACTCTGCTGTTACCAGAAAACGGTCAATAAAGCCCAGTGAGGTGCGTGGCATAGCCAGGGTGGCAATAAGGACGGCCTGATCGATATTGGCGGCAATAATATGGCCCTGGTGCCTGTTTTTAATGGACCGGCGGATTATGTAGTTCTCACGGGGCTCAATATCTTTAATTACTCCCTGCTTTTCATCCTTATCTTCCTGTTCAAAAATAACCCAATCGCCAACCGCAAGAGGATTGGTAACTTTTAAGCCTGCTATTTTAAACTTGCCACGGAGCCTGCATGACCAGCGCTGCCGCTTTTCATCCTCTACTTCGTACCACGAGCCAGTTGATTTAATAATTCGTCCGCGCATTAATATTGAGTCATTTTTTCCACATAATCAATGATTTGTGCCGTTGCTCCGGTATGCTGCTGTACATAGGAGGCACTGATGTCTGCTGCTTTCAATCGTTTAGCTTCCTTCGAAAATAGAACGCCAAACAGCTCTATAAGTTCTGTTGCATCGCTTACAGCAAAAGCACCGCCTGATTTTATAAGGTCTTTTGCTTCCTGAAATTTCCGGTAATTTTTGTTGCCAAAGAATACCGGCATTCCAAAAGTAGCGGCCTCCAGAATATTATGAAGCCCTTTTCCGAAGGCTCCTCCCACATAAGCAAAGTCACCTAAGGCATAAAGAGCTGAGAGCATTCCCACATTATCAATCAGCAGCACATCGGCACCTGTATCAGGATCTGCTTTGGAAAAGCGCACTGTTTTCAATGAGCTTAAAATTTGTTCACATTCTTTCAGGTGTGCCTCATCCACCTCATGTGGCGCAATTATGCATTTTAACTTCCCCTGATACTTCTGCAGCAGGGGAGCAAGTACCTGCAGATCCGGTTCCCACGTACTGCCTGCTACCAGGAGCGGGAGCCCGTTTTTGAAGGTTTCGGCAAGCGTGATTTTCTTTGGCTCACGACACACTTCGGCCACCCTGTCGAAGCGGGTATCGCCACAGCAGGTAAAGTGGTGTATTCCCACGCTTTTCAATAAAGCAGCCGACTCCTGATTCTGTACAAAGAGGTGGTGAAAATAGCCTAACATCCGGCGGTTAAAGCCCCACTGTTTTTTGAAGAAAAGCTGGCCGGGCCGGAATATACCCGAAATCAGAAAGGCAGGAATTTGTTGTCTGTAGAGCTGAAAAAGATAATTATGCCAGAACTCGTACTTTACAAAAAAAGCAAAAACAGGTTTTACTGCAGCTAAAAACTCTTTTGCATTTGAAGGGGTGTCGAAGGGCAGGTAAAAAACATAATCGGCCCCCGCATAATTTTTTCTCACTTCGTAGCCGGATGGACTGAAGAAGGTTAGAAATATCCGGTACTGAGGATACTCTGCTCTGAAAGCTTCCATTACCGGCCTGCCTTGTTCAAATTCCCCTAAGGATGCGCAATGGAACCATACCCTTGGGGCATCATCTGCTTTTAAGCGGTTCTTAATAGCAGAAAGAAGTCCCTTTTGTCCCTGGTTCAGTTTTTTTGCCTTCGGATTAAAAGGAGCTGCAAGTTTTACAGCAGAGGAATAACCTCTTATGAGGCCGTTGTATAAGAAAGGAGCTACAGACATACTGCGAAAATAAAGATTTAATGCAAATATGTGGTAAGTACCGGGTATAAAGTATTAAGTATGAGCGAAGAAAAATAGTTTATGAAAGAATAAAAAAAGACCCTGCAACTTGTTAAAGCCTGCAGGGTCTTTATTATTAACAGAGCCTGATTTTATGAGCCGGTATTCAGATTGTAATCTCCGGACTCAATACTCACGACTCAATACTATTAATGCTTGGAAAGGTAATCAGCAACACCGTCGCGGGTAGCCTGCATTGCTTCTTTTCCTTCTTCCCAGTTTGCAGGGCAAACCTCACCGAATTTCTCAACATGGCGGAGGGCATCCACAAGGCGAAGAGTTTCAGAAACGCTGCGTCCTAACGGAAGGTCGTTAACAGTTTCCTGGCGCACAACACCTTCTTTGTCGATAAGGAAAGTTCCGCGGTAAGCTACAGGAGCGCCTTCGAAAATAAGGCTTCCGTCTTCGTCGTAGTTCCAGTCTCCTGCTAATACGCCAAAGTTATGAGCTACAGTTTTTGCAGAGTCTGCAATAATCGGGTAAGTAACACCCTCAATACCACCTTTGTCTTTTGGTACATTTAACCATGCAAGGTGCGATTCTTCAGTGTCGCATGAGCAACCAACTACTGCTACGCCTCTTTTTTCAAATTCGGCCAGTTTTTCCTGGAAAGCATGAATTTCAGTAGGGCATACAAAAGTAAAATCTTTAGGGTAGAAGAATAAGATTACGTCTTTGTTACCAAGGTACTGATCAAGAGAAAAATTTTCAACGATTTCCTCTCCGTTGATTACGGCAGGAGCATTGATTAAAGGAGCTTTTTTTCCTACTAATGACATTGTTGTATGGGTTTTAATTTGAAAAATGGATTAACTTAAACAATTAATTTATCAGGATGTCCTGCTCCGGATTGGACTTGTCGCCCCGGATCTGGAGGTTAAAATCCTGTATATTCAGGTTGCTGATATTCTTTTTTTTAAAGTAGTCCCGGATGAGTGCATCCAGTTCCCTGTCCTGGAAATCTATTATTTCCCCGGTATTGGTGCAGTAAATATGGCTGTGGGTATCCATGCGGGCATCGTACCGCATTTTATTTTCTGAAACAGGCACCTTTCTTACCAGCTTACTGTCTACCAGCGTTTCAAGCGTTTTGTAAACAGTACCTAAAGATATGCTTGGATTTTCCGGCCTGATCTCTTCAAAAATATCTTCTGCAGTTGGATGGTTTTTAGCTGCATACAGGCAGTGATAAATGACAAGACGCTGCTGAGTAGCCTTCAGTCCGGCCTTGCTCAATGCCTCTTTCATTTTCGTCAGCTCCGTATTTCTCGCCCTTCCTTCCAAATGCAATCAGTATTAAGTGCAAAATATTATGTGGTCAGGTGCCACAGTCAAACCTGCTACAGATAAGAATTATTCCTAACTGATAATTTGTATGCAAAGGTAAGGGGAAATGGGGGAGAATACAAAGGAAAGAAATTAATTTCAGGTGAAGAATTCTATGGCGGATGTAAAGGTTTAGTATTGAAGCAAGACTCCTGCTGCTTCAATCGATTGCAGTCGTTTCTTCAGGGCTGCGTTCATTCCGTTCCTGAAATCCGGTTTGTTTTTGTGGAGAAAAAGGTATTATAAATCAGGCAGTTCAGATTTATCTGGTGGTATTTCCTGACAGGCTGATTTTATTCAGTTTGCGGGATTCTCTTAACTGAATGCGGGGGGGGCTTTCTGAGTTGCAGCCCGAAAGGTCCCCAATCCTATCAGCCCTTTGTGAGGATAATTTTCAAGTTTGTCAGGGTAAGACCCTGTGCTTTCCTGTCTTTCTTTATATAAGTGTTCCGTTAGTTTTTGAACTCTTAATGTTGTATTTTGCTGTGCAGTTGCCGGCAGGCCAAACCAGGGGCCAGGGCTGAGGTGAAGCGCAAAAAAGGGTGGAAACTGACTTCATTCCTGAAACTAATACTTTAGTTGATAAAAAGCATTAATCAGGGTGCTAAAAAGGATAAAAATTCGTAAATTTGAGTCTTTTGAAAAAAGAATATGAGCGATCCGAAAGAGATTAAACCAAATAGTTACGGAGCCAATAACATACAGGTACTTGAAGGCCTGGAAGCTGTACGTAAGCGTCCTGCCATGTACATTGGCGATGTAGGAATTAAAGGGCTGCATCACCTTATATGGGAAGTAGTCGATAACTCTATCGACGAAGCCATGGCGGGGCATTGCGACCATATTAAAGTTACCATTAATGAGGATGACTCAGTAACAGTAGTGGATAACGGACGTGGTATTCCTACAGATTATCATGAAAAAGAAAAACGTTCTGCACTTGAGGTAGTAATGACAGTGCTCCACGCAGGAGGTAAATTCGATAAGGATACCTATAAAGTATCCGGTGGTTTGCACGGCGTGGGGGTTTCCTGTGTAAATGCGCTTTCCACCCATGTGCGCGTAGAGGTGCACCGCGATGGTAAAATTTATGAGCAGGAATACAGCTGCGGAGCGCCAACATTCCCGGTTCGTGAAATTGGCACCACCGACATTACCGGAACCAGCGTTACCTTTAAGCCTGATGCCTCCATCTTTAACGTTACTGTTTTTAAATACGAAACAGTGGCTACCCGTATGCGGGAGCTTTCGTTCCTGAATGCAGGAATCAAAATTGACCTTACCGACAAACGCGAGCTGGACGACAACGGACAGCCTCTTCATGAGCAGTTCTTTTCTGAGGGCGGCTTAAAGGAGTTTGTGCAGTACCTGGACAATACCCGCGAAAAACTTATTCCTGAGCCTATTTATATGGAAGGCGAAAAGGGAGGTATTCCGGTGCAGGTAGCTTTAAGTTATAATACTTCTTATACAGAGAATGTAGTTTCTTACGTAAATAATATTAATACCATAGAAGGTGGTACACACGTAAGTGGTTTCCGCCGTGCGCTTACCCGTACCTTAAAAGCATATGCCGATCGTTCGGGGCTTTTAGATAAGGCAAAGGTGGAAATTGCCGGCGATGACTTCCGTGAAGGTCTTACCGCTGTAATTTCGGTAAAAGTTGCAGAGCCACAGTTTGAAGGGCAGACTAAAACCAAGCTGGGTAATTCAGATGCCATTGGTGCTGTGGATGCGAGCGTAAGCGAAACGCTGAATAACTACCTGGAGGAAAACCCGAGGGAGGCACGCCAGATAGTGCAAAAAGTGCTGCTTGCTGCTCAGGCACGCCATGCAGCCCGCAAAGCCCGCGAAATGGTGCAGCGGAAAAATGTTTTGTCCGGCACCGGCCTGCCCGGCAAGCTGGCAGACTGCTCCGACAGCGATCCGGCAATAAGTGAATTGTACCTGGTGGAAGGTGACTCCGCAGGTGGGTCTGCAAAGCAGGGCCGCGACCGTAAATTCCAGGCTATTCTGCCACTGAGAGGAAAAATCCTTAATGTGGAAAAAGCGCAGGAGCATAAGATTTACGATAATGAAGAGATCAAGAATATGATTACAGCCTTAGGGGTGAGCTTTGGTCGCGAAGATGATCCTAAAGCCCTTAATCTTGAAAAGCTTCGTTATCATAAAATCGTAATCATGACGGATGCGGATATTGACGGATCTCACATCCGTACACTTATCCTTACCTTCTTCTTCCGCTACATGAGGGAGCTTATCGAAAAAGGATACCTTTATATAGCACTTCCTCCTCTTTATTTGCTGAAGAAAGGAAAAACTGAGCGCTATGCCTGGACGGAAGAAGACCGTGCCCGCTTTGTAAGTGATATGGCTGTGGAAGGAAAAGAAGATTCAGTAGGTGTACAGCGCTACAAAGGTTTGGGAGAGATGAACCCGGAGCAGCTGTGGACTACTACCATGAACCCTGAAACCAGAAGTATGAAACAGGTAACTATAGATTCTGCTGCAGAAGCCGATCACCTTTTTTCAATGCTTATGGGTGATGAGGTGGCTCCAAGGCGCGATTTCATTGAGAAGAATGCAAAATATGCAAATCTTGATGTTTAAGAATTATTAATACGCAGCCTTTAAATAGGGCGCTGAAACAATAAAAAGCCTGTTCAAGTTTTTGAGTAGGCTTTTTATTTGTGCCGGAATTTGCAAAACTTAGTGGCCGCAACCACAGCTGCATGTATTTTTGTAAAAAGTTATTCCCTTATTTATAAAAATCAGGAGGATTAACGTTTTAAATTTATCGTATACTAAAAAGTAAATTACTTTTTTAAACTATGGCAAGAACAGACAGGGTTTCCTCCTTAATTAATAACAGCCGGTATATCAGCAGGGATTTGAGCTGGCTTAAATTCAACGAAAGAGTGTTGGATCAGGTGAATAATAAAGATCGCACCATACTGGAGCGCTTGAAATTCCTGGCCATTACAGCCACCAACCTCGACGAGTTTTTTATGATCAGGGTGGGCAGCCTTTACAATTATATAGATTACGACCGTGAAAGGATCGATTATTCGGGCCTGCGCGAAATTCCCTTCAAGAAACGCTTATTTGCGGAGTCTCAGAAATTTCATAAGGAGCAGCATGAGCAGTACCTGCAGGATCTGAAGCCTTTATTTGAGGAAAACGACTTTAAAATATCCAATCCGGATGATTTAAATGAGGAGGAGCAGCAACTGGTGGAGCAGTATTTTAAGAAGACGATCTACCCTATGATTACTCCTATGGTATTTGATAGTTACCATACTTTTCCAATACTTGTAAACCGGCTGCTTATTTTTGGAGTAACTACTAAAAACCCTGATGATAAGAAGAAATTAAGGAAGCTGTCCTTCATCCAGATTCCCCAGAACCTTCCGCGTTTTTTTGAAATTGAACGCGATGATGATCTTATTCTCTTTGTGCCTATAGAGGAGATAATCAGGAAGTATATAGCCAAATTCTTCAGAAATGTGGATATTTTGTCGGTAAACCTTTTCCGTATTACCCGGAACGGCGACTTTACCCTTGAAGAGAATGATGAGATCGATTCTAACTTTCTGGAGGAGATTAAGCGAAAGCTGAAATCCCGTAAAACTGGTCGTGTGGTTAGGGTTGAAGTGGAGGAAGGTTACGATAAATGGATGCTGAACCTGTTGAAAAGGCGCTGGGAACTTCATGAAGAAAATATTTTTACTATTGAGAAAGACAGTCTGCTTGATTTTGGTTCTCTCTGGCAAATTGTAAAGCATAGCGAGTTCAAGGATAAAATGCCGGCCCCTCATTCTCCGGTGCCGCCGCTCACCTATCCGGATACGGACCAGACGGATCGTATATTTGATGTATTGAGAAGTAAAGATGTTCTGCTGCATCAGCCCTACAATAGTATAGAACCCCTGCTGGACTTGTTGGAGCAATCTGCGGAAGATCCTGATGTGCTTGCTATAAAAATTACCATTTACAGGCTTGCAGATGATTCCAGGGTTACTGCTGCCTTACTGAAGGCTGCAGAGAACGGGAAGCACGTTTCTGTTTTATTTGAAGTGAAGGCCCGCTTCGATGAAGAAAACAATATCAGGGAAGCGCAAAAGCTGCAGCGGGCCGGCTGTTTTGTAATTTATGGTGTAAGCAGCTTTAAAACGCATACTAAATTAATGCTTATCGTCCGGAAGGAAGGGACTAAAGTAACCCGATATGTGCATTTAAGTAGCGGTAACTACAATGAAACCACCGCCCGCTTCTATACCGACCTTAGTTTGCTTACCACTAATGAGATATATGCGCATGATGTATCGGAATTCTTTAATGTAATAACCGGGCATTCAAATCCTGAGCGCTATAAAAATCTGCTTACTGCGCCGCGCGATATGCGTCAGCAGCTCATTGATCTTATCAGGCAGGAGGCAGAGAATGCTGGTAAAGGACTCTCTTCAGGAATTGTAATCAAAATAAATTCTCTTGAAGACCGCCAGACTATTGATGAGCTATATAAGGCATCCGAAGCCGGCGTGCCCATAAAGTTAATTGTAAGAGGTCTTTGTTGCCTGCGTCCGGGCAGGGAAGGGCTTAGCAAAAATATAACTGTAAAATCGGTGGTAGGGGAATTTCTGGAGCATGCCCGTTTATTTTATTTTCACCAGGCAGGCGAGCCAAAGGTGTATGGAGGCAGTGCCGATGTGATGGTGCGGAGCTTCGACCGCAGGCTGGAATCTTTGTTCCTGATCCTCGATAAAACAGTCAGGAAAGAAGCTATTAATATTCTGCATTATAACCTGAAGGATAACGTAAACAGTTATCTGCTGCAGGAAAATGGCGATTATATAAAAGAGGAGCCTCTAGAAGGGGAGGAGCCGTTCAATATTCATAAAGAATTCTATAATGTACGGCTCCATGATATAATGGAGGTAAACCTTTGGGAGGAAGAAATACAGGAAGCCGGTTCTTAAGACCGGCTTTTTTCATATAGATAATGCATTACTCCATCTTTAAGGCCTACATCGGGCACCAGTATGCTTTTGGTTCGGGCCCATTCCATTACCTTTATGTAAATATCAGAAGCCGGCACAATTACATCGGCGCGGTCGGCATTTAACTGTAGTACGTGTATTCTTTCCTCTATGCTATGCCGCTCTATAATGGCCTTTATTTCTTTTATTTTTGCCAGCGACATTAGTTTGCCTGGCTTTTTTCTGGCCAGTGAGTAAATCTTATTTATGTTTCCTCCCGTTCCCAGTGCAGTTACATGTTCGGGGTACTTCCGGCAGGTACTTTGTACCCAGCTTTTCATTTCCTCCCAAACGGCGGGTTCGTCTTTTCCCTGCAGCATCCGTACAGAGCCAATGTTAAAGGATTTGGATTTTATTTTCACCTTTTTATGGAACAGGTTGAGTTCTGTGCTGCCACCTCCCACATCTATATGCAGGCACAGTCCATCAGGAATGAAATTGGCCAGCGCCATATTAATCATTTCGGCTTCCTTTTCCCCGTCAATAATATGTATTTCCAGTCCTACCTTATCTTTTACTATTTGGGTAAGTTGCCTGCCGTTATCAGAATTCCGCATGGCAGAGGTAGCGCAGGCATAGCTGTCGTCGACTTCGTAAAGCTCCAGCAGCAGTTTAAATGTATGCATGAGCTTGATAAATTTGCGCTGGCTTTCTTCACTTAAAGAGCCGGTGCTGAATACATCAAGCCCCAGCCGCAAAGGAAAGCGCACATATTCCAGTCTTTTGAAACTAACCTGTCCTTTAAAAACAGTTACGGTGGTAATTTGTAAGCGAATGGCGTTTGAGCCAATATCAATTGCTGCTAATTTCAAGTGTTCTCCTTTAGGTTTTGTAATTATTGGCGTATTACTAAACAATATCGTCAAAAATAGGTATAGTTTAGTAATAGTTGTAAGCTAAACACAGGCTTTCTTTGTGTAATTTGTAATATTTAGCAATTACATATATTAATTGATATATTTTGGCTAAATTTGTATGTGCTTATCAGGAAAGAGCGAGGGAATGGGCCCGATGACCTCTTAGCAACCATGTACGGCTTGGTGCTAATTCCCATTTTCGCTTATGCGGAAGAAGATAAGAATGCCACTTACTCCCTTCCCTTTCAGGCTTTCCTGCTAAACAGAATACCAAACTTTTAACAGCATTTTGATGAAAAAGGATATCAGAGAAATTCTGAAAAACAGAATATTAGTGCTTGATGGTGCTATGGGTACCATGATTCAGCGTCATAAACTGAAGGAAGAAGATTTCAGAGGTGAGCGTTTTAAGGATCACCCTACTGACCTTCAGGGAAATAATGACCTGCTATCTATTACCCGGCCGGATATAATTCGTGATATCCATAAAGAATATTTTAAAGCAGGGGCAGATATTGCCGAAACCAACACCTTCAGCTCCACCTCCATTGCCATGGCCGATTATGCTATGGAAGATCTGGTATATGAGCTGAACTTTGAATCGGCAAAGCTGGCCAAAGAAGCTGCCGATGAATTTACGGCGCAGCAGCCTGATAAGCCCCGTTTTGTGGCCGGTTCTATCGGCCCCACTAACCGGACGGCCTCAATGTCGCCTGATGTAAACCGCCCGGGCTACAGAGCCGTTAGCTTCGACCAGCTGGTAGATGCATATTATGAGCAGGTGCGGGGACTGGTAGACGGTGGCGCTGATATCCTTTTAGTCGAAACTGTTTTTGATACCCTCAACTGTAAGGCTGCCCTTTTTGCAATCAGTACCTATTTTGAAGAAATAGGAAAGGAGCTGCCGATAATGGTATCCGGAACTATTACCGATGCCAGCGGCCGTACCCTTTCAGGGCAAACAGTGGAAGCTTTCTGGGCCTCCATTTCGCATATGCCTTTGCTGAGTGTGGGCTTAAACTGTGCACTTGGTGCCAAGCAGCTGCGCCCTTATATTGAAGAATTATCCCGTATTGCCAACGCTAATATAAGCGCCCACCCGAATGCCGGCCTTCCGAATGAATTCGGAGAGTACGACCAGGCGGCAGAGGAAATGGGCAGCATTATTGAAGGTTTTGCAAAATCAGGGCTGCTTAATATTGTAGGTGGCTGCTGTGGAACGACTCCTCAGCACGTGGCTAAAATTGCCGAAGTGGTGGCTGATCATGCTCCCCGTAAGATACCGGAAAAAAGAATGAATCCGATCTACAGCGGTATGGAAGCCCTGGTCGTGAACAAGCAAACCAATTTTATTAACGTAGGCGAGCGTACCAACATTACCGGTTCCCGCAAGTTCTCCCGCCTTATTGTAAATGAAGAATACGAGGAAGCACTTGCCATTGCTCTGGATCAGGTGGAGGGCGGCGCCCAGATCATTGACGTAAACGTTGATGAAGGGATGCTTGATTCGGAGGAGGTAATGAAAACCTTCCTTAACCTGATGGCTTCTGAGCCGGATATTGCCAAACTTCCGGTAATGATTGACTCCTCTAAATGGTCTGTAATAGAATCGGGACTGAAGTGTACTCAGGGGAAAAGCATTGTTAACTCTATCAGTCTTAAAGAGGGAGAGGAAAGCTTTATTAAGCATGCAAAGCTGGTTCGTAAGTATGGTGCTGCTGTAGTGGTAATGGCTTTCGATGAGAAAGGACAGGCCGATAATTATGAGCGCCGGATTGAAATTTGCAAGCGCTCTTACGACATTCTGGTGGATAAAGTAGGTTTCCCTCCGCAGGATATAATATTCGACCCGAATATCCTTACCGTTGGTACAGGAATGGAAGAGCATAATAATTATGCGGTTGATTATATTAAAGCAGTAAAATGGATCAAGGAAAACCTGCCGCATGCGCTTGTGAGTGGTGGTGTAAGTAATATTTCCTTCTCCTTCCGTGGTAATAATCCTGTAAGGGAAGCCATGCACGCCGCTTTCCTTTACCACGCCATACAGGCAGGTATGGATATGGGTATTGTAAATGCGGGTATGATTGAGGTGTACGAAGAAATACCCAAAGACCTGCTCGAAAGAGTGGAAGATGTGCTGTTCAACCGCAGGGATGATGCCACCGAAAGGCTTATGGAATTTGCCGAAACGGTTAAGCAGGGTGGTAAAAAGCAGGAGAGAGATGAAGAGTGGCGGAAAGAGCCTGTTGAGAAGCGTATCAGCCATGCCCTGATCAAGGGAATTACAGAATACATTGAGGATGATACCGAAGAGGCAAGACAGAAGCTAAATAAGCCGCTGGATGTAATTGAAGGTCCTTTGATGGACGGAATGGGTGTTGTAGGTGACCTCTTTGGTTCCGGAAAAATGTTTCTTCCGCAGGTAGTAAAAAGTGCCCGTGTAATGAAAAAGGCGGTGGCTTACCTGTTGCCTTACATGGAGGAAGAGAAAAGAAAAAATAACGATAAAAGCAGGAATGCCGGTAAAATACTCATGGCCACAGTGAAAGGCGATGTGCACGATATTGGAAAAAATATTGTGGGTGTGGTGCTGGCCTGTAACAATTACGAGGTAATTGACCTTGGGGTAATGGTGCCGCTGCAAAAGATACTGGAAGAAGCTGAAAAGCATGATGTGGACGTAATTGGTTTAAGTGGCCTTATTACCCCTTCTCTGGATGAAATGGTATATGTGGCGCAGGAAATGCAAACCCGCGGAATGAAAGTGCCATTGCTGATAGGTGGAGCTACTACCTCCCGAATCCATACCGCTGTAAAAATTGCGCCTAATTACGACGGGCCTGTTATTCACGTAAATGACGCTTCACGTTCAGTGCCTGTAGTGCAAAACCTGTTGGGTGAAAATAAGAAAACCTATGTGCAGAAAATTGCCGATGAATACAGCGACCTGCGCGACGGCCACAAGCGCAGGCAGAATGATAAAAATTATGTAACTATTGAGGAGGCAAGGAAGAATAAGCACCAGGTGAACTGGGAAGAAACGAAGGTAACCAAACCTCAGTTCTTCGAAACTAAAGTGTTCAATAACTTCCCGCTCGAAGAGCTGGTTCCTTATATTGACTGGACTCCATTCTTCCATACCTGGGAGCTGAAAGGCCGCTATCCTAAAATTTTCGAAGATGAAAATGTAGGCACTGAGGCGAAAAAGGTTTTTGATGATGCACAAAATCTTTTAAAGCGGATTGTGGATGAGAAACTACTGGAAGCCCGTGCTGTAATTGGTTTTTATCCTGCTAATACAGAGGATGACGATACTATTCTTGTATATAAGGATGATGACCGGAAGGAAGTAAGAACCCAGTTCCATGCCCTCCGCCAGCAAAGCCAGAAAGCAGGCAGTATGGCTAATCAGTCTTTTTCAGATTTTATCGCTCCTAAAGAAACCGGCATAGCCGATTACATTGGTGGATTTGCCGTTACGGCCGGTGTTGGCCTGGATGAGCTGGTAAGTAAATTCGAGGCCGACCACGACGACTACAACAGTATAATGGCCAAAGCCCTTGCCGACAGGCTTGCAGAAGCTTTTGCGGAATTAATGCATGAAAAAGTGCGCAGAGAATACTGGGGTTATGCTCCGGACGAAGAACTGGATAGTGAGGGCCTTATCCGTGAGAAATATGTAGGGGTTCGCCCTGCTCCGGGCTATCCCGGCTGCCCGGATCATACAGAAAAAATTACCCTTTTTGATCTTCTGGACTGTGAGGCGCAGACTGGTATAAAGCTTACGGAAAATCTGGCCATGCATCCGGCCTCTTCTGTAAGTGGTATGTATTACTCTCACCCGGATTCTAAGTATTTTGGCCTTGGCAAAATTGGCCGCGATCAGGTAGAGGATATCGCCCGCCGGAAAAACATGCCGGTTAAAGAACTGGAGCGCTGGTTAGGACCTAACCTTAACTATGAACCGGCAGAAATAGAAAAACAAAAAGAAGTGGAAGCTTAATAAAAATGATTTGAGATCTGAGACGTGGGATTTGAGACTAAGGTGCATTTTTATTGAATATATTCCTTTTTCTTATGTCTCACATCTCAGGTCTTCTGTCTCCTGTCTTACTACTCAATACCAAATACTCATTACTGTTATTTAAATGAAGATTACTGAACATCTTAACAACGCTAAAAAAACTTTATTTTCTCTTGAAGTTCTGCCACCATTGCGGGATGAGACCATACAGGAGTTGTTTGCCCATATAGATCCCCTGATGGAGTTTAAGCCTCCTTTTATAGATGTTACTTACCACCGGGAGGAGTATGTGTATAAAAAGCGCGAAAACGGATTGCTTGAGAAAATCCCTGTAAGGAAAAGACCGGGTACCGTTGGTATTTGTGCCGCAATCATTAACCGCTACCATGTGGACCCCGTGCCTCATATCATCTGCGGAGGCTTTACCAAGTCCGAAACAGAGAATGCCCTGATTGATCTGGATTATCTGGGAATTGAAAATGTTTTGTTGTTAAGAGGCGATGCTATTAAAAATGAGCCGCGTTTTCAACCTGAAGAAGGCGGGAATGCTTATGCACTGGACCTTATTCAGCAGGTGAATAATATGAACAAGGGTATTTACCTGGATGAAGAGCTGGAAAACCGTACCAAAACTAATTTTTGCTTAGGTGTTGCAGGTTATCCGGAAAAGCATTTTGAAGCTCCAAACCTGCAGCTGGATATCGAATATCTGAAGAAAAAAGTTGAGGCAGGTGCTGATTATGTGGTGACACAAATGTTCTTCGATAACCAGAAATACTTCCAGTTTGTGGAGATGTGCAGGGAACAGGGGATCACCATTCCTATTATACCGGGGCTGAAACCAATTACTACCACCAGGCATATGACTATTCTGCCGCAGATCTTCCATTTGGATATGCCAAGTGACCTTACAAAAGAACTGATGAAATGTAAGGACAACAAACAGGCGAAGCAGGTTGGTATTGAATGGGCAATACAGCAAAGCAAGGAGCTTATGGAGTGGGGCGTTCCCTGCCTCCATTATTACTCTATGGGGAAATCCTACTCTGTCCGCAAAATTGCTGAAGCGTTGTTTTAGTCGTGAGTCATGAGTGTTGAGTAGTGAGAATTGTGGTGTTAATTAATTCCTGTGCAAGGGATTTTATCCTTCTGTTCATGATTTTATGTATAGTATGTTATGTTAATTTATTTTAGTGGCTTTTTCTAACCACTGGCAACTAAGCACTATTCAAATGACTAAAGACTCAGGACTCAGGACTCAGGACTCAGTACAAAATATTAAAATTATTGAATGCCCTCGCGATGCAATGCAGGGCATTTCTCATTTTATACCTACCGGAAAAAAAGCAGCATATATTAACTCCCTGCTCAGGATAGGATTTGATACCATTGATTTCGGGAGCTTTGTGTCGCCAAAGGCAATTCCGCAAATGCGCGATACGGCAGAGGTGTTGGAGCAACTGGACCTGGAGAGGAGTAAATCCAGGCTGCTGGCTATCGTGGCAAACTTAAGGGGAGCACAGGAAGCAGCTCTGCATCCCCAAATCAGTTACCTCGGTTTTCCGCTTTCTCTTTCCGAAACATTTCAGAAAAGGAATACCAACAAAAGTATTGAGGACGCCTTTCAGGTGGTGGAGCAAATAAATAATTTGTGCCGGAAAAACGGGAAGACCTTAGTAGTATACCTCTCTATGGGCTTTGGTAACCCGTACGGAGACCCTTACGACAGCGGAGTGCCTGAAGCATTTGTGGAGAAACTGCACAAAACAGGGGTGGAAATAGTTTCTTTATCCGATACTATTGCATCTGCGGGGCCTGAGGAGATAGAAAAGATATTCAGCCATGTCAGCAGCAGATATCCTCACATAGAACTGGGCCTGCACCTTCATACTCAGCAACATGAAGCCCGCGAAAAGGTGGACGCAGCTTATAAAGCAGGTTGCCGCCGCATAGATGGTGCCTTGCTTGGCTTTGGTGGCTGCCCCATGGCAAAAGATGAACTGACCGGAAACCTTCCTACAGAAGAAATTGTGCGGTATTTAGCTGATAAACAGCTTCCTTCAGGGATAAATATGCATGCGTTGCAACAAAGCATACTGCTTGCCAGGGAGATTTTTTATTAGGTTCAGTAGTGTTAAAATTCCGGCCATTTATTACATGGAAGAGGAATGAGAGGTTTAAGCACAACTTAGCAGTGGAAGAGCCCTTACCTTTATGTCATTAATCGTACTCTTACATTTTAGGTTACCGGATTATGAAAAAGATTAATCTCTCCTTCTCCATTTTTGTTCTCTTGCTTTTGTTCTTTGGGAAAGCTCAGAGCCAGAGCGCCATTGCTTATCTTGAGTCTGGCAATAAATTTTATGAGTCGAAAGACTATAAAGAAGCTTTCCTGAGCTTTAATAAAGCAATAGAAACAGATCCTTCCTATGCTACAGCCTATTATATGAGAGGAAATGCGAAGCGCGGATTTGAGGACCTGCATGGTGCAATGAAAGATTATAACAGGGCGCTGGAGTTAAATGAAAATATGGCTGATGCCTATTTTCAGAGAGGGGATGTGAAATTCCATTTGCAGGATTATTACGGAGCTGTGGGAGACTTCAGCAAAGCAATTCAACTGGATAAAAACCATGTGGAAGCTTACTATAAAAGAGGCATGGCAAGGCAGCAGCTGGAAGCTTATGAAGATGCAATAAACGACTGCTCTAAAATTATTGAATTTAATCCTAAAAACCTTGATGCTTATTTTCTCAGGGGTGTATTGAGAATTGAGCACGGACAATTAGAGGCTGGATGCTTGGATTTGAGTAAAGCAGGTGAGCTGGGTGATATAAAGGCTTATGAGGTTATCCGGGAGCGGTGCAACCAGCGCTGCTTCATTAACGGAGAATAACAGCCTGAGGTTGGTTTTGAATATGTGTTATGTAAAGTGTGTTATGAAAAGCATTGATCCCGGCAGCAGCAGCTCCGGGATTTTTTATTTTAAAGCAAATTTTTTACCGGGCAGGCTGCGTACTTTATTAGAGAATTCAAGATTCAGTAAGGTGGATGCCAGTATGGAAAGTGGGAGCTGTGTTCTCCAGCTTAGCTCGTCGATGTGCAGGCCGGCAGGGTGCTCCTTTAAAAGCTGAATGATCAGGGACTCTTCCGTGGAAAGTCCGAAATCAAGCGCCAGTGTTTGTTGAAGCGATGCTTTTCCCGTATCCCAGTTCATAACTTCGGCCAGATCCTTAACAGAGGTGTACATATGGGCTTTGGAAGTTTTAATAAGGAAGTTGCAGCCGGAAGACTGCGGGCTGGTGAGATTTCCGGGAACTGCAAAAACCTCCCGGTCATAAGAGTGGGCAATATCAGCAGTTATTAGTGCTCCGCCCTTTTCTGCGGCCTCAATAACGATGGTAACATCTGCCATGCCGGCGATAATCCTGTTTCGGGCAGGAAATTTATAAGCTTCAGGTTGTGTATTAAAACTGTTCTCGGTGAGTAAGCCCCCCTGCGACAGCATTTCGCGGGCAGTGTTTTTGTGCGCCGAAGGGTAAATTATATTCAGGCCACTCGCCATTACCCCAATGGTAGGGAGCCCGTGGCGCAGGGCTGCTCTGTGTGCAGTAATATCAATTCCGTAGGCCAGGCCGCTTACAATTAAAGGATTGTAGGGAAGGAGGTCGGCAATGATCTGTTCGGTCATCTGTTTACCATAGGCCGATGCCTGGCGGGTGCCCACTATGGCCACTGTTTTTCCTGCATCAGGGAGGGTATTTCCCTTGAAATACAAAATGTTAGGAGCGTCAGGAATTTGCTTGAGGCGTGCAGGATAAGCTTTGTCGGTATAGGCTAAAAGCTGTGCCTCGTTTTGCTCTGCCAGCAGGAGTTCCTTTTCAGCTTCCTTCAAAACATTGCTGTTAGCAATGCTTTCCACTGTTTTAGCTCCTATGCCGGGGATTTTTGCCAGTTTAGTCCGCGGACTGGTAAAAACTGCTTTTGCCGATCCGCAATAGCTGATCAGGGTTTTAGTTAAAAAATTACCTACACCGGGAATTAAACTTAAGGCAACCTGATACAGTTTTTGTTCATCCATTTTAAGGAAGGGAGTTCTTCATCTCCACCATAAAAGAGCGGATTTCCTTTAGCGAGTCAATTAATTTTAAGCGGTCGTGAATGCTGGCGTGGTTGTTTTTCAGCATTTCCTTAGCTCCCTGCAGGGTATATCCTTTTTCCTTTACCAGGTGGTAGATCAGTTTTACATTTTCAATATCTTCCTTAGTAAACTGCCGGTTGCCCTTTCTGTTTTTTTTAGGCTTGATAGAGTCAAATTCATTTTCCCAGAAGCGGATCAGAGAAGTAGATACATTGAGCTGAGTGGCCACCTCACCAATTGAAAAATACTTTTTCTCTATTTTCTTTTCTTTATACGCCATAGGTTATTCCAGTCTCTGAATTTGAAAGTAGATCTCTCTTCGCTTAACTGCAAAGGTAATTCATGAATATCTTTAAGGGTAAGGTTTAGAGTTATTTTTATTTATTCTTATGTGAGCCTTTGCCCGGATAACTTTATTTAATTCGATTGCAGAAGATGGTGCAGGAATCAGGCTCCGGACTTAACCGGATAATGATAAGGGCTTTTTAAAATACTGCTTTATCAGGATCAGAAATTAAGGAAATAGCAGGAAAGTATCAAGCCGGAGCAGCCCTTTTTGTTCATGAAAATGAAGCGGAAATTTTGGGCTGCAGGCAATCAGTGAGTTAGCTTTACCTGAATTTCAGTTGCGTTATTCCTGCCGAATTGAAGCCGCCGGTCCCCGGAACGGCAACTAAGTTAATAACATGAGCCGCAAAGTCTTATCGCCCGTTTCTAACTACCCTATACTCACTACTCACTACCTGTTACCCGATCCCATCTTAACCAAGCGACTGGTTTTCACGTGAAGCAAGCTCGAGCAGTTTCTCGTATTCATCTGCATTAAGGTCCTGGAAGAAGAAGTTCATCGGGTTAATTTTTTTATGGTCTTTTATAACCTCGTAATGCAGGTGAGGGGCTGTTGAGCTTCCTGTGTTTCCTACGTACCCTATAATTTCTCCTCTTTTAACTTTCTGTCCTTTAGTAACTTTAAACTTATCGAGGTGAGCATATTTGGTAATGTATCCATAGCCATGGTCTATTTCAATTTGCTTACCATAACCGCCATACTCCGACAGTACAAGTTTTACAACCCCGTCGCCGGTGGCATAGATAGGAGTGCCGCGCGGGGCAGAGAAATCGCAGCCGGTGTGGAGTTTGCGAACCTTATAAATAGGGTGTACGCGCATACCAAAGCCCGAGGCCATTCTGTTCAGTTCTTTGTTGGAAATAGGTTGTATTGCCGGTATGCAGGCCCACATTTGATCTTTATCATTAGCCATCCGCACAATATCATCATACGACTTGGTCTGAATATACATCTGCTTTTTTACCTGGTCAATCTTTTTCAGGTTGCTCAGTATCAGGTCTTCCCTTTTCAATCCTTTTTCAAGGAGATCTTTATAGCGCTGGGTGCCGCCAATTCCTGCCTGGCGGATGGTGGATGGAATTGGTTCGGCTTCAAAAATAATTCTGTAAATATTATCGTCCCGTTCCTGCAAAACGGTAAGCATTTCATTCAGTCTGTTAATATCTTTCTCCATCATATCGTAATAAAGGCGGAGTTCTTCATTCTCTTTTTTGAGCATAGCCTCTTTGGGAGAGTCAAAATAAAGATGCGAGATCCTTACCATAATGATGGCAAAAACTACGGATATAAGCAGGAAACCAAGCAGGTTCAGGAAAATATCCCATTTGCTCCTTTTTAAGCGCTCATAGCGGCATGTTTCTGTATCGTAGTAATATTTTATTCTTGCCATTGGTGAATTAGTAAGTTAAAATCTTTTAATTTTGCAGGAAAATAAAAGTTTATAACTGGTTTGAAGGCATTTGGCCTCGGCCATCTGCGGGTTTCTAAAAGGCAAGATATAAAATTTTACAGACCCGGACAGTGTAATAACATTCTATCATATGGATTCAAAGCAGATAAGAAGTACCTTTCTGGACTTTTTTCAATCAAAGCAGCATAAAATAGTGGCTTCAGCGCCCATGGTAAATAAGAATGATCCTACGCTGATGTTCACCAATGCCGGAATGAACCAGTTTAAGGATTATTTTTTAGGTAATAAGAAGGCAGATATTAAGCGTGTAGCAGATACACAAAAATGTTTAAGAGTTTCGGGTAAACATAACGACCTGGAGGAGGTGGGAATTGATACTTACCACCACACCATGTTTGAAATGCTGGGTAACTGGAGCTTTGGCGATTACTTTAAAACAGAAGCCATCCAGTGGGCATGGGAACTGCTTACCGAACATTATAAACTGCCGGAAGACCGTTTATATGTAACCGTGTTTGAAGGCGACACCGACGATAAGCTGGAGCCTGATGCGGAAGCATTTAAGATATGGAATGCCATACTGCCGGAAGAACGGATCATCTACGCCTCCAAAAAAGACAACTTCTGGGAAATGGGAGAAACAGGCCCGTGCGGACCCTGCTCAGAAATTCACGTAGACCTGCGTACTCCCGAAGAAGTGGCTGCCAGGCCGGGCCGTGAGCTGGTAAATAATGACCATCCGCAGGTTGTGGAAATATGGAACCTGGTATTTATCCAGTTTAACCGCATGGCTAATGGCAGCCTGCAGTCTCTTCCTGCCAAACATGTCGATACAGGTATGGGCTTTGAGCGCCTTGCCATGGCCATCCAAAAGAAAAGATCTAACTACGATACTGATGTATTTCAGCCCCTTATTCAGCAGGTAAGTAAAGATGCCGGCATTGCCTATGGCAAAGCAGAGGAAACAGATATTGCCATGCGCGTAATGGTTGACCACATCCGCGCCATTGCTTTTGCGGTGGCCGACGGGCAGCTGCCTTCCAATACAGGTGCCGGCTATGTAATCCGCCGTATCCTGCGCCGTGCAGTCCGTTATGCCTTTACCTTCCTGAACCTGAAGGAACCGTACCTGTATCGTCTGGTGGAGGTCCTTACGGAGCAAATGGGCGATTTCTTCCCGGAACTGAATGCGCAGCAGGAATTTATAATGAAGGTGATTCAGGAAGAGGAGGCAGGCTTCCTGCGTACCCTTGATATCGGCCTCAGGCGTCTCAACGAAATTATAGCATCCGGCGAAAAGGCAATCAGCGGCCCTGTTGCCTTTGAACTGTACGATACCTTTGGTTTTCCGCTGGACCTTACCGCATTAATAGCCAGGGAAAACGGACTGACTGTGGATGAAACCGGCTTTACAGCTGAAATGCAGAAGCAAAAGGAGCGCTCGAAGAAAGCGGCCGTTACAGAGGCCGGAGACTGGGTAACGGTACTCGAGGCCGATAAAGTGGAGTTTGTAGGCTACAAAGAGCTGCAGGCACAGGCGCATATTCTTCGCTATCGCGAAGTAAAGGAAAAAAATAAAACCCGCTATCAGGTGGTGCTCGACAAAACTCCCTTCTATGCCGAAAGTGGCGGGCAGACAGGAGACACCGGTTATATAACCGATGGCAAAGAGCAGATTAAGGTGGTGGATACTAAAAAGGAAAACGACCTTATTATCCATTTTACAGATCGCCTTCCCCAAAATTTAGATGCTGACTTTACAGCGGTTGTAGACCGTGAAAAGCGGAGGTACTCAGAGAATAACCATTCCGCCACACACCTTTTGCATGCTGCTCTCCGCAGGGTACTGGGTGACCACGTGCAGCAGAAAGGATCTTTAGTGAACGATAAGATCCTCCGCTTTGACTTTTCCCACTATGCAAAGGTAACAGAGGAAGAAATACGGCAGGTAGAGGATATTGTAAATGAGCAGATCCGCCGCAATATCCAGCTGCTCGAGGAGTGCGATGTGCCGCTGGAAGAAGCAAAGAAGAAAGGTGCCATGGCCCTTTTCGGGGAGAAATACGGGGAATCTGTGCGGGTAATTACTTTCGACCCGGCCTACTCTGTGGAACTTTGCGGGGGTACGCACGTGCCTGCCACCGGCCAGATAGGCTTGTTTAAAATAGTTTCCGAGGGCTCTGTATCTGCAGGTGTTCGCCGGATAGAGGCTATAACTGCCCGTAATGCCGAAGAGTATGTGCGGGAGCAGCAGAATGAACTGGAACAGCTAAAGGCGCTGCTGAAGAACCCTAAAGACCTTAGTGCCGCAGTAAACAGCCTGCTGGAGGAACGTAATAAGCTCGCAAAGGAGCTGGAAAAGGTGCAGGAAGGGCAGGCTGGCGAATTGAGGAAACAGCTTGCGGGTAAAGTGCGGGAGGAAGACGGAATGCAGCTTTTGATCGAAAAAATTACATTGCCTTCTGCAGATGCTTTAAAAAAGATATCTTTCGAACTGAAGAGCCAGTTTGAGCGCCTGTTTATGGTGCTGGCTGCTGAAATAGACGGGAAACCTCAGATTTCAGTAGTGGTGGCAGAGCCGCTTATTGAGGAGAAAAAGCTGCATGCAGGAAACCTTGTCCGTGAGCTTGCCAAAGAAATAAAAGGTGGAGGCGGCGGTCAGCCTTTCTTTGCCACAGCAGGTGGAAAAGACCTCAACGGCTTGGATAATGTTTTGGAAAAAGCCAGATTAGTAGCCAGACAGTAGCGTAACAGTTGAGCACGTATCCGCTCTGGATATAAGTTTGTTGCGCACTACATTAAGAAACCAAAAGAAAAATGTTAAGTAAAGAAATAAGAGATAAATATACGGTAGTAATAGGTCTGGAAGTTCACGCCCAGTTGCTCACCGAAAGTAAAATGTATGCGGCTGATCCGGTGGAGTACGGGAATATGCCTAACACCAACATCAGTGTTATTACCCTTGGGCACCCTGGTACCCTGCCAATGGTAAATAAAAGGGCGGTGGAGTATGCTATGCGCATGGGAATTGCCTGCCGCTCAGAAATTTCCCGCTACAATATTTTCGACCGTAAAAATTATTTCTACCCCGACCTTCCGAAAGGATACCAGCTTACGCAGGATAAAACGCCTATTTGTATCGGTGGCTTCATCGAGATCAAAACCAAACAGAGCGGCGAAAAAAAGGTAATCCTCAACCGGATTCATATGGAGGAAGATGCAGGAAAATCCATGCACCTTGAAGGAGAAACTGATACACTGGTGGATTTTAACCGTGCCGGTACTCCTTTGATCGAACTTGTTACCGAACCGGTACTGCGCAGCTCCGAGGAAGCCTATGTATTCCTGCAGGAAGTGCGCCGGCTGGTGCGCTACCTTGATATTTGCGACGGAAACATGGAAGAAGGTTCTCTTCGCTGCGATGCCAACATATCTATTATGCTTAATGGAGCAAAAGAGTATGGTAAAAAGGTGGAGGTAAAAAACATGAACTCCTTCAGGAACGTGCAGCGGGCAATTGACCACGAAGTGGAGCGGCAGATTCTTGCCGTGGAAGCAGGGGAGACCATCTATTCCGAAACCCGTACTTTCGACGCTACCACAGGCAACACTGCATCCATGCGTACGAAGGAAGAGCTTAACGATTACCGTTATTTCCCTGAGCCCGATCTTTGCCCGCTGATAGTAAGCGAAGAATGGTTAAGCTCAGTGCAGGAAAAAATGCCTCTCCTCCCATGGGAGCTGATGAATAAATTTGTGAATGAGTACGGCCTTTCTGAATACGATGCCCAAAACCTGACAGATACCAAAGCCATTGCGCTTTATTTTGAAGAGCTTTGTGCACAGACTAAAAATTACAAAGCAGCTGCAAACTGGATGATGGGGCCTATTAAAGGATACCTGAATGAACTTACGCTGGATGTAAGTCAGTTTCCGTTAAAGCCTGCCCAAATTGCAGAGCTGATTGCTATAGTCGACAGCAACAAGGTGAGTTTCTCAGTTGCAAGTCAGAAGCTGTATCCGTTGTTGCTTCAGCAGCCGGAAAAGAGCGCAATAAAAATTGCTGAATCTGAAAACCTGTTACAGGACAGCAACGAAGATACCATTTTGCCTATTATTGAGGAGGTGGTGGCCAGCTGGCCCGATAAGGTGGATGAGTATAAGAGCGGTAAAAAAGGCCTGCTCGGTTTATTTATGGGAGAAGTGATGAAAAAGAGCAAGGGTAAGGCAGATCCTAAAAAGGCTAACCAGCTCCTGAGGGAAGTCCTTGAAAAGTAAACCTTAAAAAAATCTTTTCCCGGAGCTGCACGAATTAGTGCAGCTTTTTGTTTGAAATAGAAGAAATATAATAAATTCTGTTTATGAAGATTAAAAACATGAACGTTGCACTTCTTGCACTATTCGCTTTAGCGTCCTGTTCACAGGGGCAAAGTAAAGATAAACCCGGTACAGGCGACGATATTGTGGTGCTGCAGGGAACAGTCCAAAATCCTGCCTCAGGACATATTATTCTGGAAGAAGTTCAGGGAAATAATGTAGTGCCTGTCGATACCTTTACCCTTGGTGCTGATAATACTTTTAAAGAAAACCTTACTGTAAAAGAACCTGGTTTTTACCGGTTAAATTTTTATGGTAAGAAAATGGTAAATCTCGTTCTTGATGATGAGAATGTGCAGATTACCGCTGACATTGAGAATGCTGAGCAGCCTAAGGTAGAGGGATCCAAAGATACGGAATACCTTCAGCAGATTAATGCGGTTGTAATGAACAGCCAGCAGAAGGTAAGGGCTCTTGAAGAGGAATATATCAAGGCCAGGAATGAGCAGAATGCAGCGAGGATGAAAGAGCTTGAGGAAAGATACCTTGAGCTTGAATATGAAAAAAAGGAGCAGGTTAAAGACAAGCTTCGCAATATGGAAAGCTCTATAGCCCAGGTGTATGGGATAAGTTACCTGAGCCAGGAAGAGGATTTTCCTTTCCTTGATTCCCTTTCTAACCGCCTGCAGAAAGACCTGCCGGATTCTAAATACGTAAAGGATTTTACGCAGGGTGTTAATAATATGCGCTCTACCGTAGTGGGAGCAACAGCGCCTGAAATAAGCCTTCCAAACCCGCAGGGTGAAACCAAAAATCTTTCGGACCTCCGCGGAAATGTGGTGCTGATCGACTTTTGGGCTGCATGGTGCGGACCCTGCCGCAGGGAAAACCCAAATGTGGTAAAGGCCTATAATAAATATAACTCAAAAGGATTTGAGGTTTTTGGTGTTTCCCTCGACCGGAACCGCGAAGACTGGGTAAAAGCAATTGAAAAGGACGGCCTTGTCTGGACTCAGGTATCGGATCTGAAATATTTTAATTCAGAGGCTGCTCAGAAGTATAATATCAATGCAATACCGGCCACCATTTTGCTGGATAGAGATGGTAAAATTATTGCCCGGAATTTAAGGGGGGCTGCTCTGGAAGAGAAGCTTGAGGAAATTTTAGGTGAATAAGCTATAATTATAATAATTAAAAACATTGAACGCTTCCGGATTATGATCCGGGAGCGTTTTTTTTGTTGTAAAGGAGACAGGGAAGGATTTCTTTAGGAAACAGCCGTTTCCCTGATCCCGTAAATTATGCATTGCAGCAGAGAATCCAGAGAACCGGCAGTCGTAGCCAGAGCAGGTAAGCAGCGGAAAATAAGGAAGGCTTTTCATTTTTTGAAGGGGAAAGGGCGGCTCTTTAGTAAAATTTTTGCCCGTAAGCAGGCTTTCCTTATAATTTGCTGGCGGGATAAAAAAAATCAGGCTTTTTATCTCCTTAACTTTTAGCATATCCCCAATGGGAGTATTATTTTTGCAGGATGCAAGAACAGATCCTTATCCTCGATTTTGGCTCCCAATACACGCAGCTGATAGCGCGCCGTGTCAGGGAACTGAATGTATACTGCGAAATTCATCCATTTAATGCAGCTCCTCCCTTAACGGATGATATCAAGGGAGTTATCCTTTCCGGAAGCCCCTGCTCAGTAAGTGAGAACGATGCCCCGGATGTAGACTTAAGTGCTTACCGTGGTAAGGTTCCCGTACTGGGGGTATGCTACGGAGCCCAGTTGATGGTGCATAAGAACGGAGGTTATGTACAACCCTCCACCATAAGAGAGTATGGCCGTGCCCGCCTCAATGAAGTGAACGATAAAGTTGATCTTCTTAAAGAAATTACCCTTAGCTCTCAGGTGTGGATGTCGCATGGAGATACCATTGCACAGCTTCCTGAGAATTTTGATATCATTGCAAGCACCCCTTCCGTAAGGGTAGCAGCCTACCAGGTGCGGGGAGAGCAAACCTTCGGTATCCAGTTTCACCCGGAAGTAACCCACTCCACAGAGGGTAAAATAGTATTAAGGAATTTCGTGGTGCATATTTGTGGCTGCGACCAGAGCTGGACTCCTAAAACCTTTATTGAAGAAACAGTCGACAGCCTTAAGGTACAGCTTGCTAACGACAAAGTAGTGCTGGGCCTGAGCGGAGGGGTGGATTCTTCTGTGGCAGCTATGCTTATTCACAGGGCAATTGGCAAAAACCTGTACTGCATATTTGTGGATAACGGCCTGTTACGTAAAAATGAATTTCAGCAGGTGCTGGACTCCTATAAGCACATGGGCCTGAATGTAAAAGGGGTAGATGCACGTGCCCAGTTTTATAGTGCACTGGAAGGCTTATCAGATCCGGAAGCAAAACGAAAAGCGATTGGCCGTACCTTTATTGAAATATTCGATGAGGAGGCACATAAAATAGAAGATGTAAAGTGGCTGGGACAAGGAACCATCTATCCTGACGTTATAGAATCTGTGAGTGTAAAAGGCCCTTCAGCAACCATAAAGTCTCACCATAATGTGGGTGGCTTGCCGGACTTCATGAAACTGAAAGTAGTGGAGCCTCTGAATACACTTTTCAAGGATGAGGTGCGCCTTGTAGGAAGAACTTTGGGTATTGATCAGGCTATTATTGGCCGCCATCCTTTCCCGGGCCCCGGCCTTGCCATCAGGATTCTGGGCGATATTACCGCGGAAAAAGTAGCCCTTATACAGGAGGTGGACCATATCTTTATTGAAGGGCTGAAAAAAGCAGGCTTATACGATGAAATATGGCAGGCAGGAGCTATCCTTTTACCGGTGCAATCCGTTGGAGTGATGGGAGATGAGCGTACTTATGAATCAGTGGTGGCCCTGAGGGCCGTTACCAGTGTGGATGGTATGACTGCTGACTGGTATCATTTACCTTACGAATTTATGGGAGAGATCTCAAATGAAATTATTAACCGGGTAAAAGGGGTGAACAGAGTGGTATATGATATCAGTTCCAAGCCACCTGCCACCATTGAGTGGGAATAAGTGCCAGGGATCTCCGGAAGGAGGCCCTGGGATTAATTCCATTACCTGTATTCCACTAAAAGGAAGCTCCCGCCAGGCAAAATGGTTAGAGTCAAATAAATAACTGAATGAAAGACCGTATCTTACTCTTTTTGTTGTTCCTGTTGCCTTTGCAGCTGGTGCATGCACAAAGTAAAAATGATAACCAGCAGAAATACCTGAGGGCGAAGAATCTGTTTAAGCAGGAGCAGTATGTGCAGGCCATGGATGCATTCCGGCAGCTGGCTGCAGTACAAAATAATAATTCTTTTGCGGAGTATGCTTCCTTTTATTACGCTTTATCGGCGCTGGAAGCAGGCAGGCCTGCCGAAGCCAGAGCTATGCTGCAGCAAATCAGGAGAAAATACAGTGGCTGGGACCAGCAGGAGGAAGTCAGCTATTTACTAACCAGGGTTTACCTGGAAGAAAAATCCTGGGTACAAGCTATTGAAACCATCCGCGAAATCCGGAATAAAAGAGTTCAGGCAGATGCAAGGGAAATGGCAGCTAATTTCTTTGCCAGGGAACAGGATCTTAGCATGCTCAAAAACCTTTTACAGAAATACCCTGAAGCAGACTATCTTGCAAAGGTGGTGGCTAACAAAATAAGCAGACAGCCTTTACCGGAACAGGATCAGGAGTATCTGCAGCAGTTGGTAAGTACTTACAAACTGGATAAGGAACTGGTAAATAAGCCGGGGCTGGGTACATCCCAAAAGAAGGAGGCATATCATGTGGCCGCACTTTTGCCTTTCCTTTACAATGACCTTCAGCCGGAGAGCAACCTGCACACCCAGAATTTTGTGCTGGATATTTATGAGGGAATGAAGATAGCTGTTGAGGATCTGGATAGCCTGGGGGTAAAGATCAACCTGCATGCATTTGATACAAAGAGAGACAGCCTTACTACTAAAAAGCTGATCAATACGCGCGAAATGGAGAAAATGGACTTAATTGTCGGTCCCCTGTATCCCGGACCAAGCAAGGTGGCATTTGATTTTTCCTATGAGAACGGTGTTAATATGGTAAATCCTTTGTCTTTTAATCCGGAAGTAATTCAAAATAATCCTTACTCCTTTTTGTTCAGGCCTTCTTTAGTAACTCAGGGAAAAAGAGCTGCAGAATTTGCCTCCAGATCCTTTGAAGATAAGAATGCTTTTATAATTTATGGTCCAAAGGAAAAGGATTCAATAATGGCCCATAGTTATAAGCAGGCTATTGAAAAGAATGGCTTTCGGGTAAAAAGAATGGAAAAGATTCCGGCCGGAGAGGAGAGCCGTATCAATAAAATTCTTTTGCCGGGGAATGATAACCGTGATGCAATGAAAGAAGGCGGCAGTTTGCATCAGAAAAATGTAGGGCATGTTTTTGTGGCATCTGAAGATGAGCTGATCGTTTCCTATACTATAAATGCATTGGAAAAGCGGGGAGACCGGCTTCCGCTGGTTGGGCATGAGAGCTGGTTAAAGAAAAATATTGTCCGCTTTGATCAGGTGGAACGCCTTGGAGTTTACTTTGTAGCTCCCGAATTTGTCGATTACACATCTGAGGGTTACCTGGAATTCCGGAATAAGTACCGGGAAAGAGTGAATAACCTTCCATCGCGCTTTGCTTATGCCGGATATGACCTTATGATGTACTTTGGCCAGATGATGCACCAGTATGGTAACCTCTTTCAGAAGGAAATAGATCAGGAACCATTCCGTAAGGGAATATTGTGTACAGGATATTCCTTTACCAACAGCAACGATAATCAATGTGTACCTGTGGTAAAGTTTAATGAATCAGCTCTGGAAATTGTGTTCCAGTAGTTTTTTTTTAGTGAGTAGTGAGTAGTGAGTAGTGAGTCAGGAGAGAGAAAATATGTGTTTTTGTAAAAACTTCCCATCCGGAAAGTTTTTACTAAAGACTAAAGACTAAAGACTAAAGACTTTTTACACTGTATCAAAAATCAGGATTTATGTTAAAGCACGGGAATAGCAGTAACCTTTTTAATAAAGCACAAAATTTTATTCCGGGCGGAGTAAATTCCCCGGTCAGGGCTTTTAAGGCAGTAGGAGGAAACCCTCTGTTTATAAAGTCAGCCAAAGGGGCATATATGTACGATGAGGATGGTAACCGCTTTATCGAGCTTATAAACTCCTGGGGGCCAATGATTCTCGGGCACTCTAATGAAAGAATTAATAAGGCGGTGGCTGATGCTTTACCGGCCTCTCTTTCTTTCGGGGCACCAACAGCCCGGGAGGTGGAAATTGCAGAGCTTATTACTACTATGTTCCCTTCCATAGAGAAGGTACGGATGGTGAATAGCGGTACAGAAGCCACAATGTCGGCTATCCGTCTGGCGCGGGGCTATACAGGGCGCGATAAAATCATTAAGTTCGAAGGTTGCTATCATGGTCATGGAGACTCTTTCCTGATAGCTGCCGGATCAGGGGCCATAACTATGGGAACTCCCGACAGCCCCGGAGTAACCAGGGGAACCGCCGAAGATACGCTTACGGCTCCTTATAATAATCTTGAAGCAGTCGAGGAACTTGTGGCTGCCAACAAAGGAAAAGTGGCCGCTCTTATTCTGGAGCCTGTGGCCGGAAATATGGGTTGCATTCTTCCGCGCGAAGGCTTTTTACAGGGGCTTCGTAAGTTATGCGATGCCGAAGGTATTGTGCTCATCTTCGATGAGGTAATGACCGGGTTCAGGCTTTCCAAAGGAGGGGCTCAGGAGTTATTCGGGGTTCAGGCAGATCTGACAACTCTTGGAAAAATTATAGGGGGAGGAATGCCTGTGGGAGCTTATGGCGGACGCAGGGAAATAATGGATTTTGTCTCTCCGGCCGGCCCTGTATATCAGGCTGGTACCCTTTCGGGCAACCCAATTGCAATGGCTGCCGGAATGGCCATGTTAACTTACCTCAACGAACATCCGGAGGTATATACACAGCTGGAAAATACAGGAACCAGAATTGTGCAGGATATAAGGGACAATTTGAAAGAACTGGGGCTGAATTATACTATCAATCATTTAGGTTCTATGTTCAGCATTTTCTTCTCTGAAGAAGAGGTGTATGATTTTGAAACAGCAAAAAAATGCGATACAGCACTTTTTGGTCGTTATTTCAGGGCGATGCTTGAAAAAGGAGTATATCTTGCGCCTTCGCAGTTTGAGACTCTTTTCCTGTCCACGGCTTTATCTGAACAGGATTTGCTCCATCTGAAAAAGGCAAATTTTGAAAGTCTGAAGGAAATCCATTCCTGATATCAATAAGAGTAGAGGAGGAGGGGCACTTTTACAGAATATCTGTAAAGGTGCCTTTTTTCTGTTTACACCTTCCGGGGGGAGCCGGCAATATAACAGGTTTATTTTTTAAGATGTTTTGTAGATTAAAATGAATTGTTTTTGGTCTGTCACCCTTATTTTTCATGCAGGGGAGTGTGTCTTTTTTTTATTTGAAGGGAAAGGAGCAGAAGCGTTAAAATACCTTTACCGGCTTACTTTAACCGTTTGGTTCTAATCTGTTGATTCCCACAGTGTCATGATAAAATGTAATTTTTACTAAAATATTGCACAGTACTTACCTCTGTGGTGCTGGTAAAAAGTCTTTTTGTATATTTATTTCCAGAATCAAATGCGGAGGCACCCTATTTGGTGTGTGTCCAATTAAAAGACCCTACAGTGAAAAAAATTATACTTCTTGCTTTTATCATTTTGTCAGGTACTATAAACCTGATGGGGCAGGGTAGCCGGAATGAAAAAAAAATCCTTACCTACGAGACTCTTTACGATGCTCCTTACGAGATAAATAAACTCTGGGTGCAATTCCAGCCGGTGTATACTGAATTGTCGGTAATGAACCCTACTGCCGGTTTTGGGGTGGAGGCAACTTATTACTGGGCCGATAAATTTGACTTCAGGGCACATTTCAGGAAGCCTTATGGCCGCCAAACAGACTACCAGCGGAATATTGCTTTCTATAATGCTCCGGAGGTAGATAATGATATTGCTATTTTTAACTACTTTGAAATTGGCGGAACCTATCATATCAAAGACAGGGAGGAAGATACAGAAACCTTTATCCATTTATATTCTCAGCGCTACACTTCAGGAAACAAGTGGAAATCGATGGTGCCTGAAAAATCCAGGATACCTACTAAAGTAAGAAAGATTTTAGGTGCCCGTGCCGGAAGTATGGTTTATAAGACCAACTTTAATCTCGACCGTGTAATGGAGGATGACGGAGTTCAGCTGTTAAATGCAGAAGGTGTTGCACTGCCTGCCACTGTGGAGAACCCCTTTACGCGGGTAAATGTAAAAGGAGGATATGCGGGAGCTTCATACGCCTGGATAAAGAACGTGGCTATTGACCCCGACCGCAGCTACAGCGACCTTGTAAAAGATCTCATCATTACCGCTTATGCAGATATTCTCTTTGCAGGTCAGATAGAGTATAGTGATGTTTTCTACCGGAAAATACCTTATGCAGCTGATGGTTTAGGTAAGAATTATTTCGGATTCCGTGCCGGACTTGACGGTAAGTTCAACCGCACCCTCAGCTGGGGTTATAACGGAGAAATCGGGTACCGTCCCGGGGTGCAGGGCAAAGGCTTTTATGCATTAATAAAAATCAGCTTCCCTGTATACAGCACCGACCTCGATAACAGGGTTGAAGCATTCAGTAAGTAATCCTTAGTCTGCCTTCAATCTGCAGTCATAAGTCTTAGTTCAGAAAGATGGAGGCTACTCTTAATGCTCCAATAATCGCAGGACTGCAGACTCATGACTCCCTACTCATGACTAATCATTCTTAAGGTATGCCAGGGCTCTTTCAAGGTCTTCAGGTGTGTCTATTCCTATTGACTCAAGTCTTGTTTCAGCTATTTGAATACTGTAGCCCGCCTGCAGCCACCGGAGCTGTTCAAGCGATTCAGCCTTTTCAAGTGAAGAGGGTTGTAGCTGGGTGATCTGCGATAAAATATCCGCCCTGTAAGCGTAAATTCCTATATGTTTGTAAAAAGAATGTTTGCTTAGCCATTCCCTTTCAGGGGTGTTGCGGATGTGCGGAACGGGAGACCTGCTGAAATATAAAGCCTGTCCTTTCTGGTTCGATACCACTTTTACAATATTCGGATTGAACAGCTGTGCAGGATCTTCAATTTTCTTTTTAAGGGTGGCAAGTTCTGTTTGGCCGTTGAGTAAGTTGGCCAGGGTGGTTATCTGCTCGGGGTTGATAAAAGGCTCATCGCCCTGTATGTTTATTACATAATCATACCAGTCGGTAAGCTGGGTAAGTGCCTCCTGGCAACGATCGGTGCCACTCTGGTGCTGGTCGCTGGTCATGCAGGCTCTGCCCCCCGCCTTAGTTACTGCTTCTGCTATCTGTGGGTGATCAGTAGCCACTACCACATCCAGGAGTGCGGAACAAGCCTTTGCTTTTTCCAGCACCCACTGTACCATGGGTTTGCCATTAATATCTGCCAGTGCCTTGGCCGGAAAACGGCTCGATCCAAACCGGGCGGGAATTATACCTACTATTCTCATTCTGTTTCTATCAGTTTAACTTTAAAAGAAGATCCTCTGTCATCTGTAACTTCAATCCTGCTTCCCTGTGGAATATAGTCGCCCCTGCTGGTAGCATCGTAAATTTCATTGTCTATAATAATCTTGCCGCTGGGGCGCAAAACAGTGTATGCTATGCCTTTTTTTCCAATGTAGGATTCGGTCCGGAAGTTGGCGGTATAACCTTGTTTACTGTCCTGTATATCTTCCAGCGATACACGCTTAAAGGCCTGAGAGTTTACAAACCGCATACCTCCTGCAAAAATTACCACCAAGCTACCCAACATACCGGCAATAGTGGCAAGAACAGCTTTTAAAACCTGACTGGCCGGAACAAACTCAAAATTAAACCAGTCGTTATTGAGCATTATAAGGATGAGGGAGCCAATAGTAAGGAATAAACCACTTATGCCAGCAATGCCAAAGCCGGGGATTACAAATATTTCGGCTGCAATCAGGGCCAGTCCGGCAAAAAAGGCAATGATCTCCCAGTTCTCAGCCAGTCCGGTTAAGTAATAAGGAGTAAGGTACAGTACCAGTGCAATAAGAGAGGCCACCAGTGGAAAGCCCACCCCCGGAGTTTGCAGTTCAAAATAAAGGCCGCCTATAATAAGCAGTATTAAAATGCTGCTCACATAGGGGTTTATAAACAGGGAAATGATTTTTTCAGCAGTATCCGGTTCGTATCTGATGATCTCATAATCCTCCACTCCGTTTCGCTCCAGTATTTCTTCAATGCTGCTTACCTGACCTTCGCAGAAGCCATGTTCAATAGCCTCTGAGGTGGAAAATGTAATCACCTCTCCTTTAGGTGAAATACCGGGAATTTCAATATTCTCGTCAACCATAGCCTCTGCAATATGGGGGTCGCGGCCGGTAGCTTCTGCGGTGGAGCGCATAATGGACCTCATATACGACTGGTATTTGTCAGGAGCGGCATCGCCGTTCTGCGTTACCACGGTGGCAGCCCCTATACTGGCTCCCTTAGCCATATATATAGAGTCGGCAGCTATTGAAATTAAAGCACCGGCTGAGGCGGCATCTTTATTAATAAACACCCAGACAGGAGCAGGGTATTCCAGTATCATGGTTCTTATCTCGTCAGCATCCGTAACAGCCCCTCCATAAGTGTCCATCTCAAGAATAATAATATCCGCGTTCTGTCCGTGGGCTTCTTCAAGAGCCAGTTGGGTGTACCTGTTGGTGCGGGGGTCAATTTGTGCCTTCAGCTCCATTACAAATACTTTGGTTTGTATGTTTGGAGGAATACTTTGTGCTCTGACCGTAATCAGGAAGCCTGTTAAAAACAGAGCAGCTATTGCTATGGCGGGACCGCTAATTTTCTTGTTCAACATGTTTCAAAACCTTAATGAAAGTTTTAATTTTACGAAAAGATAGTGAATAAGCATTGGCCTCAAAATTAAATAATCTTTTTTCATTTCAATTCCCATCTGCTATATGGCGGATGGAGCTTGATGCGGAGCAGCAGCAAATAGGTCTGGAGCTTCGCAACGGAGAAAGCCTTGAGGTGAATTTTGCACTCATTGATTTGCAGAGCAACAGCTTGCTGTGGGATGATTTGAGCTTTGAATCGGGCTGGTGGACGGGACTGAGCGGCTTATACAGAGGGTATATGCTTTTTTACACTTATGAAGATCAGCAAAATCCGGAGCTCAAAAATGTTTTTGCCATGGAAACAGCAGAAAGAGAAGTTTGCTGGGCTTATTCGGGTTATAACCACCTGGCTTTCCGGGACTGGAGTACCATCGGCTTCAGCAGGCAGGAGGAGGACCGCTATTATTCCATGATTGATCTTCGCACCGGTGAGCTGAGAAGCCTGGAGGATGAGGAAGGGCTTCGCCTGCTGGAAGAGGGAAAGGCGGGGCTGAAGCAGGCCGGTAAGGAGAACAGCTTTCCGGTACAGTATGTGGAAGGGAGCCCGTATTTTGCAACAGTACAGGAGTTCCTTGCTGAGCAATTTAATGTGCAGGCGGTAAAGGCCTGCGAGTATCTTGAGATTTTTGATAAAATCATTATTTCTTATTATACTGCAAATAGCGAAAAACCAGCTAACTTTATTCTGGTGTGCAACGAAGAGGATGTATCGCTTCTTTTGCATGAGCAACTGGATAAAGCAGGAGAGGGTGTGGCCCTGGATACCTTCTTTGTGTCGGGCAGGAAACTTATATTTACCAAAGAGAAAAGAACCATCGAGTGCTATGAGATTTAATATTCAGCTTGTTGTAGGAAGAATAGGAATGGTTATGCTGTTTTTTACTTTGCTTGCAGGTTCACAACAGGTTTTTGCAGGTAATGCGGTAATACCCGGTGATTCTGTAGGAACGGAAGTAATAAACGGAAAAAGGTTTATCCTTTACAGGGTGGAGCCTAAGGAAACACTGTATTCCATTGCCGGTAAGTATAATGTAAGTGTTGCGGACCTGGTGCAGGCTAATCCTGAAACTGAAACCGGTCTGAAAATCGGAGCGGTTTTAAGAATTCCTGCAGTGCCGGCTGCCACCTCTTCCGAAGCAGGAGGGAAATTCCATGTGGTTGAAAAATCTGAAACTTTATACAGCATCAGCCGCCAGTATAGTATAACAGTAGCACAGCTTAAGGATTGGAATAATCTTGCTTCCGATGCATTAACTCCCGGAGACAGGATGCGTGTATCGCCCCCTGAGGGGCAGGCAAAAGCTCCCTCAAGGCCGGATGCCAATACAGCAGCCGGACAGGCAACTACAAATTCACTTGATTATGCCGGTAAAATAGTGCATACCGTTGAGAGTAAGGAAACTCTTTTTAGTATTGCCCGCATGCATGATACTACAGAAGATAAAATCAGGGAATGGAACAAGCTTACCTCAGATAATATAAGCATCGGGCAAAAACTCATTGTTGGTACCAGCAGAGGAATTGCCGGCCGTAACGACAGGAGCAGGGGCAATCAGGAGGAAAGCCAGCCCAGGGATTATAAATATAACACGAACCCGATTTCCATTACCCAGATAGGGGATCCTACCCAGGAGGAACTTGTAACCAAAACTGCCGGCGGAAGTCCTGCTGAAAATGTACGGAAGGTTACCGAGCTGGGAATGGCAATGGTGATCGTGGATACCGTAAATACCAAGAAATACCTTGCACTGCACCGCACAGCACCAATTGGCACCATAATGCAGGTGCATAATGAAATGAACAACCTTAGTGTATTTGTAAGAGTGGTGGGAAAGCTGCCGGCTACCGGCGATAATGATAAAGTACTTATTAAATTGTCTCCCAAAGCATTTGACAAGCTGGGTGCCTATAACGATAAGTTTCCTGTAAGGCTGACCTACGTTCCCTGAAATTTTTTTTAAATTTATACTTTTAGCCTGTAGGATCTGTTCTACAGGCTTTTTCATTGTAATTACCACATACAGAATTGTATTTGTATGAACGATATTTTTTCATTTGCCCTCCTGTGCTTTACATCTTACCTGACCCTTGTAAATCCGCTTGGGCTTATGCCGGTTTTTATGGGGATGACCTCCGCTTTAGACCAGCACGAGCGAAGCGTAATTGCCAGGAAAGCTTTACTCATTGCCTTTATAGCAATGGTGGCATTTGCTTTCTCGGGGCAGTTTATTTTTAATTTCTTCGGAATATCGATCAATGGCCTTCGTATTGTAGGTGGCTTCCTCTTTTTTAATATGGGGTATGAAATGATGCAGGCAAAATTATCGAAGGTAAAAGTTACTCAGTCCGAAGTTAACGATAGTGAGGAAGAGGATGATATTTCGGTAACACCTCTGGCTATTCCCATGATTTGCGGGCCGGGTGTTATTACAAACTCTATAGTTTTAATGAAGGATGCGGAGGAACCTGAGTTTGTAGCAGTACTGGTTGCGGTAATGCTGGTGGTTTGCCTTATTACTTTTGTAATTTTACTGAGTGCAGGCCGGATTTTAAAATTTCTGGGTTCGACCGGGAATAAGGTGCTGATGCGTATAATGGGCCTTATTATAATGGTTATTGCAGTGGAATTTTTTGTGAGTGGCATCAGGCCCATCCTGCAGGATATTCTGAGGGGAGTCTGATAAATAGTTTTGAATGATAGAATGAGTAAATCATTTAATTAATAATGAAAGACAAAGAATTTGCAGGAGCACGGTTTGAGGATTTGAAGGTCTTTCTGGACAGAAAAGTGGAAGAGTATAACCAGCCTGCTTTTATTCCTGACGATCCGGTTAGCATTCCGCACCTGTTTACAAAAAAGCAGGATATAGAAATAAGTGGTTTCTGGGCCGCGGTATTAGCATGGGGGAAGCGAAAAACCATTATCCGTAAATGCCGGGAGCTGTTTGCACTTATGGATAATGCTCCCCATGATTTTATGCTTCACCATCAGGAAAACGATCTGAAGCCTTTTCTGGAATTTAAACACAGAACTTTTAATGCCACTGATACTTTATATTTTATAGAGTTCCTTAGCTGGTTCTATAAAAACCATCAGTCTCTTGAGGAAGGATTTTCTGCTTATATAAGTGAGGGGGATGAGCATGTGGGGCCTGCGCTGGAGGGTTTCCATCGCTTATTTTTCAGCCTGCCTGATGCTCCCTCCAGGACTCAGAAGCATATTGCAACTCCGGCTAGAAAAGCAGCCTGCAAACGGCTGGTAATGTTCCTGCGCTGGATGGTTCGGAACGACCGGCAGGGGGTGGATTTCGGGATATGGAACACGATAAAGCCTGCGCAGCTGATTTGCCCCTGCGATGTGCATGTGGACAGGGTAGCAAGAAAATTAGGACTTATTCAGCGCAAACAAACTGATTGGCTGACAGCTCTTGAGCTGACCCGGAACCTGAAAATGTTTGATCCGGAAGATCCTGTAAAGTACGATTTTGCCCTGTTTGGCTTAGGGGTGGAGGAGAAATTTTAAGCACTGCAGAAATAAGAACCTTCCGGGGCGGTTCAGCCCCGGAAGGTCTAAGTTTTATCCGTATAAGTAAAATACTGAATTAGGGCTACAACAGTAGCAAAAATATTATCAGATTGCCGGTCCTTAATGCAGCTCACCCATTACGGGCTCTTTGTTACTTGAAAATGGTGGAAATTATTTGACTGTCCATGTATCGGGCGATTTTCTCCAGGCTTCCAGTGTTTCCAGTTCTCCGGCAGAAACAATCCTCAGTTTTTCTGCTTCTTCAATCAGGTCAGAATAATTGCTCAGGCTGAACAGGGGTAGTTGTGCCTCCTCAAAGTTGCGGGCGGCAAGGTCAAAGCCATAAGTGAATATACATACCATGCCCAAAACATCGCAACCAGCTGCTCTTAAAGCTTCGGCGGCTTTTAAAGAACTTCCTCCGGTAGATACAAGATCTTCCACAACCACAACCTTTCTTCCTTCAGGTAGTTTACCTTCAATAAGGTTTTCCATACCATGGCCTTTTGGCTTTGAGCGTACATAGGCAAAAGGCAGTTGCAGAGCATCTGCAATAAGTGCGCCCTGTGGGATGCCCGCTGTGGCAACACCGGCAACAGCTTCTGCCTGTGGAAAATGCATAGTAACAAGGTTACTTAAGCCGCGCTTAACAAAGCTGCGGATATCCGGGTAGGACAGGGACAGGCGGTTATCGCAGTAAATAGGTGACTGCCAGCCTGAGCTCCAGTTAAATGGCTTTTGAAGGTTAAGCTTAATAGCGCCTATTTCCAGTAATCTGGTGGCGACTTCCTTAGATATTTTTGTGGTATCGTCTGCAATGCTCATGTCGCGAAGTTACATAAACAAAAAGAAAAATAAATAAATTTTAACCTTAGTGTTTGCATCAATGCCATATTTGTACTCAATTGCAGGTTGGGCATAACTCCTTTATTATGAAAATTTTTATTAATGATATTTCAGTAAATCTGATCGCAGTTTCTGAAGAAATTAACAGCGATATTTTTGATGTGGTGCTGAATGGCCTTACCACCAATATTGACAGTAAAAAGCTGAGAGATGACGTTTTAGTGAGGGAAGCTACTCAGAATCAGGTGCAGGCTCTGATAAACCTGATGCATGTAAAAAAATTCAAGCATCTTGACAGCATAACTTTTGCAGTGCAGCCGGAATCTTATGAATCTATAAAAGAGGCAGTAAAGAGCCAGTTTAAGGTGGTGAAAGCAGGAGGGGGTATTGTGGCCAAAGGAGACAAAATATTGCTCATTTACAGGAAAGGGAAGTGGGATTTGCCAAAAGGGAAGCTGGAGAAGAAGGAAGGAAAAAGAGAGGGAGCCCTGCGGGAAGTGGAAGAGGAATGTAATATTAAAGCAAGGCTGGGCGAGGAAATTACCCATACCTGGCATACCTATATCCTGAACGGTAAAAAGCACCTGAAAAAGACATACTGGTACCGGATGGAATGTGTGGATGACAGCCAGATGAAACCCCAGCTGAACGAAGGGATTACAGATGTAAAGTGGATGGACCAGAAGAATACGCGGCAGGCAATGGTAAACTCATTCCGGAGCATCCGGCATGTAATTAAGAAATTCTACAGCCTGAGTACAAATCTTATATAGTCTTTAGTCATAAGTCCTGAGTTATGTGACCGGAGGAATTAAGGAAGGCAGATGTTCCTGTTTTTCTTACTCAGGACTCGACTAACAACTCAGGACTGAGTTAAAGCTCGTAAGGCAGGAATTCGTTTACGTTTGCTCCGTATTTATGCACTTCTCGGATAATGGAGGAGCTGATGCCGGCATAAGCAGGTGATGTAATCAGGAATACGGTTTCAAGCTCCTTATACAGGTAGCGGTTCATTTGCGAAACTGAGTTTTCAAACTCAAAATCGGTAGTATTGCGCAGGCCCCTGAGTAGGTAGGCTGCTCCAAGCCTGTTTGCCAGGCCTGCAGTTAATTCGTTATAGGTAATTACGCTTACTCTGGGTTCATCAGCAAAACTCTGGTTGATCAGGCTTATCATACGGTCTATGGGTACATAGCGGTTTTGTTTCTGACTGTTGTACCCTATAGCAATAATTATTTCATCGAATAACTTAAGGCCCCTCTGAACTATATCTTCATGGCCTTTGGTAAAAGGGTCGAATGAACCGGGGAAAAGAGCAACTCTTTTATTATCCATGATTATTCACAAACGTAAATGCTGTAGAGGTCGAAGAAGCGATGATCAGGTACTTCGTCGAACATATAATTGAAATTTATAAACTTAGGGCGGCTGCCGAACGATAGGTTTCTGATGTAAGGATACAGAGCCGCAAACCAGGAAGAGTTGGAATCGATATTTCCCAGCAGCACAGTTTTTGTCTGGTTCCGGTCCAGTTTTAACTGCTGAAAAACCAGCATGGTGTAACGAACAAAATCCTGCTCGTTCCTGCAGTTAAACAAATTGCAGAATTCCAGCTTATGATCATTGACGGCAACTATGCTCAGCATGTTGTTTTCCAGTAAAAGGAAAATATCGTGCTGCTTGCTAAGCTCATTGTACTGTAAAAGCCCTTCTGAAAGAGCACTGGTATGGTGAATTACCTTAATACCCAGATTCGGGTACCGCTGAAACAGCCAGTCGATCAGGCGTGCATTGGCAGCAAAAACCGTAACCGCGCTATTTTTAACGTGTTTGTAATGAAACAGGCGGTCATTTCCCTCATCTATCTGGCAGTTCAGCCTCAGGTAGGAGCCTACTTTTTCTTTATCGAAAAGGGAGGCAGGAACCAGGCAGAATTTCTGATTTTTCACGGAAAGCTTTACTCCATTCCAGAAGCCTGCCATTAAAAGGTGATGGTCCCGGAACAGGTTTTCCAGAGTGTTGAGGTAGCTTTCTTCGGTTTCTGTTCCGAAAAGGTCATAATGCTCCAGTAACAGGCAGCGGTGGCTTTTCGAGTCAACAACTATGAGTTGAAACTCCCGTTCACCCGCCTGCAACAACAGGTTGTAGTGGTCGAGCTGGTCGATACTAAACCTGTTGTCTTTAATTTTCTGGCGTAGCTTATATTGTGCTGTTGCTATACTCAAAATTAAAATTCCCAGTTTCCCTGAGTACTTGCTTCATCTCTTGATCCTACACGAAGAGGTCCTTTTCCACCTTCCTTGCGGCGCTCAGGATTAATTACGTGGGTGTCTTTTACTTCAAAAACACTTATCACTGCGCCTGTCTTTTTACCAATTTCATTGGCATAAAGTTCAAACTCCTTTTCTCCGTTGCTGCCCGGTACAATTTCAAGGTCTTCTGCACTGAAGTTAGGGTATTTCCTTTCGTTAAAAATTGAATCCTGTACCGATACCGTTCCCAGTGTGTCATAATTAACGATAACACTATCCCGGCCATAAGCCATAGGAATAACCTGTTCCCGCTTTTGAACGTTATAAATGACACCATTTTTTATGAAGTTCTTCAGGCTGTCCCAGTTATCTGTATAACGGCCATGTACAGACTGATAGGCAATCTGGGCATCGCGGATCATCATTAATTTTCTGATGACACGGGCTTCTGTCTGAGTAATCTTTTCTTCCATGTCAATGTCAGTTTTAATGGAATTGAAAAGGAAATACCCAAGCCCAAGGGCGACTGCAAAAAGTAAAATGGTGAATATTCTAGTCATTTTTCAGTTTTTTGATACAATTATAAATATTTTACGGTGTAAAACATAGCGAACTAAGATGCTATTTTATGCATTATTTTTCAAATTTAAAATATCCGGAGGCATTAATTAATGCATCCTGCGTATTGTAATGTGCAAACATGGCATGAATCTTTCCAGGGGCCAGTTGCTTTAGCTCATCAAAATGGAAAAAGCGTACATCTGCAATAATCTGATGGTCCGGATGCATTTCAGGATCGTGGCCTGTTTTTAAAGATCCGCCGGTTTGCCGCACCCTGAAAAACAGCTCGACAGCATGTAGTGGGCCGGTCAGGTGTTCATGAATAAAAAGAAATTCTCCTGCCGAAACGATAAGGCCGGTTTCTTCCCGGAATTCTCTTTCAAGATTGTCAGGAGCAGATTGCCCCCATTCCATCCCTCCTCCGGGTGGTGTCCATAATTCCCCTTCCCGGCCAAGTCCTGTGTGTTTTACCATTAGTATACGGTTCCCGTCGTCCAGGCAAATTCCACATACTCTCACCCTGAGCTTATTTCCGTATAATTGAGTTATCTGATCAGCAGGATTCATTTTTCCGGTCTGAGCGTGTTAGTATGATAGAAAGGAATACCCCCGGACTAAGGAATGCTTTCCCTCCGGGTAGCTCACTGTCGGGAAATCCGGACACAGGAGTATGGCAAAGATATCACTTTATCTAAAGTTCCCCATTAATAACGCATATTTATAGGGGTTTTAATATGCAGGGGTGTTAAAGCTTTTTTCTTTTGTGGTTATCTGTTTCAGGTTAACGCATTTATTTAGTAGGTTTCGTATATAGTATAGTTAGAAAATACCTTTATCCTTAAAGTTTTGCCAAAGCCATCGCAGATCATTCTAAATAAATTTCCTCACCAGCCAACCGAAGGACAAACCCGTTTTTTCTCGCAGCTCGATTCCTTTATTGAGGCCCCCGAAGAAAACAGGCAGGCACTTCTGTTGCGTGGTTACGCGGGTACCGGAAAAACAAGTGTGGTTAGTGCGCTCGTACAAATTCTCCCCCTCTTTAACTACCGCTATGCTCTGCTGGCGCCAACAGGGCGTGCTGCCAAGGTAATGTCATCTTATTCAGGAAGAGCTGCCTATACTATTCATAAAATTATTTACCGCCAGCTTGCCGATGGGGCAGAGGAGGGGCTTCTGTTCGATCTGCAGAAAAATTACTTCAAGAAAACAATTTTTATTATAGATGAAGCCTCCATGCTATCCGATACCCCTGAAGTGGGAAATGGCGGTCTCCTCAAAGACCTGGTGGATTTTGTATATGCTCATGCAAGTAACAAACTGCTCCTGATTGGCGACAGTGCCCAGCTGCCTCCTGTGCATCAGCAGCTGAGTCCGGCGCTTGATGCCGGCTACCTTCAGCGCCATATGCGCCTGCATGTTCAGGAGGTGGAGTTTACAGAAGTAATGAGGCAGGAGCAGGATAGCGGTATTCTTTTCAATGCCACCAACCTCAGGCATGAGCTTGGCAGGGAAAAGTTTGGCATTCACTTTGTAACTAAAAATTATAAAGACATTTTCAGGATGACGGGCGAAAGGCTTGAAGACGGCCTGCGCTATGCCTATAATAAATTCGGGGTGGAAAATACAATTATCATTACCCGTTCAAATAAGGCCGCTGTTCAATACAATCAGTATATCCGGAGAGCTATACATTACAGTGAGAGCGAAATTGATGCGGGCGATTACCTGATGATTGTGCGGAATAATTATACATACCTGCCGGAGGATTCTCCGGCAAACTTCCTGGCTAATGGGGATTTTGTGGAGGTGATGAAGATTATTAATTTTGAGGAAATGTATGGCCTTCGCTTTGCATCGCTTCTTTTGCGGCTCGCAGATTACCCGGATGTGGAACCTTTTGAGGCTAAAATTATGCTCGATACCCTGCATTCCTCCACTGCATCACTTTCCGGGGAAGAGAACCGTAAACTTTACGATGCCGTAAGGCAGGATTATGCCGACCTGGCTAACAAAAAAGATTTGCGGGAAGCATTGAAAAAAGACCCTTACCTGAATGCGCTCCAGGTGAAGTTTGCATATGCCCTGACCTGCCACAAATCGCAGGGAGGGCAATGGGAGGCGGTTTTTGTAGACCAGGGTTACCTTACTGAGGAGATGCTGGATAAAGAATATATCCGCTGGCTGTACACCGCTGTTACGAGAGCAACAAAAGAATTATATTTAATTAATTTTAATAAGAATTTTTTTTCGTAATATTTGTTGTGGAATTGAAATGATATTCATTTAAAAATTAGTTACCAATTCAACTAATATAAAAGTTATGAACAAACTAGTATTTACCTTTTTTGCAATGTTGTTGAGTGTGGCTGTAATGGCACAGGAAGCCAAAAAAGAAGCTGCAAACCAGAACGGCCCGAAGATTACTTTTGAAACAACAGAGTATGATTTTGGCGATATTCATCAGGGTGAAAAAGTGGAGCACATTTTTGCCTTTGAAAACACCGGAACCGAGGCTCTTATCCTTTCTAACGTAATGACTACCTGTGGCTGTACAGCTACTGAGTGGCCGCGCGACCCTATTGCCCCTGGTAAAAAAGGAGAAATCAAAGTAGTATTCAACAGCACCGGAAAAATGAGCCGCCAGAACAAGATTGTAACCATCGTTTCTAATGCGGTTAATTCCCAGGAAAAAGTGAAGCTTGTCGGGAATGTTCTTCCTAAAAAGAGCAACGAATCTTAATCTAAAAGCTTAACCTGCACAAGGATTTTAAAGAAAGGCTACTCTGCACAACAGGGTAGCCTTTCTTTTTTATAGCCCTTTCCAGATTCCCAGAAATAAAAATATCCAGCCGGCAATAAGGGCCAGCCCCCCGACAGGGGTTACGGCACCCCATTTGCCCACATTGCTCAGGCAAAGAATGTAAAGGGAGCCCGAAAAGATAATAATTCCTGCAATAAAGCCCCATCCGGCATAATCAAGCCATTTGCTGGTGTAGCGGTTCATTAAAATACCAGTGGCCAGCAACGCAAGGGTGTGGTACATCTGGTACTTTACCGCAGTTTCAAAGGTGGCTGTGCGCCCGGTTTCCTGCAGCATTCCGCTCAGTGCATGGGCTCCAAACGCGCCAATCATTACTCCTAAAGCCCCGAACACCGTACTGGTTAAAAGAAATATTTTACTCATGTTTTTTAGAAAAAGATAAATAATAGAATCCGGTATCCCTTATTAAGTATTATAATTCCGGCTGCCAAAGATAGCACTTCCTACCCGTACCATAGTGCTTCCTTCTTCCATGGCAATTAAATAGTCGCTGCTCATGCCCATGGATAGTTCCCGGAAATCGATGTTAGAGTGGCTGTACGTTTTTTTTATTTCCTCAAACAGTTCCTTCAGGGACCGGAACTCATCCCTTATTTTTTCTATATTGTCCGTATTGGTGGCCATGCCCATCAGTCCTTTAATTTTAATATGGTTCATAGCCGCAAATTCTTCTGATTGCAGCAACTCCTCCAGCTCCTCTTCACTTAATCCGAATTTAGTATCTTCCCTGGCAATATGTATCTGCAGGAGGCAATTAATTACCTTTCCCGCTTTTTCGCCCTGTTTTTCAATTTCCTTTAGCAGGCGCATGCTATCCACCGAATGGATCAGGTGTACAAAAGGGGCAATGTATTTAACTTTATTTCGCTGCAGGTGGCCAATCATGTGCCAGCGGATGTCCTTGGGTAATTGCTCAAATTTGTCGGTCATCTCCTGAACTTTATTTTCTCCAAAGTCCTTTATTCCACACTTATAGGCCTGCAGAATGTCTTCTGCCGGTTTTGTTTTACTCACAGCTATAAGAGTACAGCCTTCGGAGGAAGTGATATTTTCAAACTTTTGAATGTTTTCTGCAATGCTCATGCTTTTATTGTTTTATGCTTTGGCTATATTTATAATCTGAAAGATCAGAAGGTTAAAATAAATTTATTATTGTTATGACTACCCTCTGCCTATTTAGTTGCAAATTAAGCAGCTTTATGCAAAGAGGGTAATGAACCATCTATTTTATGGCTATTTTAGGGAGCTTGCTAAAAAAAGGAATAAGAATTCGGGAAAGTATAGAGCAGGAAAAGCTTGAACCTGTAAAATTGCAGTGCAACGAACTGAAGAAGTTGCTGACAAAGGCACAATTTACTGCCATTGGCAGAGATTGCCATTTTGATGAGGTTCTTGAGTATGCAAAAAAAAATCCGAAAGCTTTTTATAATGCCTATAAACAGCACGTTACTACTTACGACTATAATAAGTTATTTAAGGAATACTGGCACAGAACCCGTACCGGCGAAAAAGATGTTTGCTGGCCCGGGCAGGTAAAATATTTTGCCCTCAGCTCCGGCACCTCTGAGGCTGCCTCAAAATACATTCCTGTAACCCGGGATATGATAAAGGCTATCCGCCGGACAAGTGTGCGGCAGATTCTTTCCCTATCCCGATACAAAGATCTTCCCTCTAACCTTTTCACAAAATCCATCCTTATGTTGGGCGGCAGTACCTTGCTGAATCATGCCGGTTCTTTTTATGAGGGTGACCTGAGTGGCATTACAGCATCTAAGCTGCCATTCTGGTTCCAGGGCTTTTATAAGCCGGGCCAGAAAATAGCAAGGGAACGCAACTGGGATGAAAAACTTAATGAAATTACCCGTAAAGCCAAAGACTGGGATATAGGAGTGATTGTGGGGGTGCCGGCCTGGATACAAATTCTGATAGAGAAAATAATTGTTCATTACCAGGTGGAAACGATCCATGATATCTGGCCGAATCTGAGTATTTTTGTTCATGGGGGGGTAGCATTTGAGCCTTATAAGAAAAGCTTTGAAAAGCTGCTTGCAAAGCCCGTTACCTATATGGAAACCTATCTGGCCTCGGAAGGCTTTATTGCATTTCAGGCTTTTCCGGGCAGGCGCAGCATGCGGCTGGTGCTTAATAATGGTATATTTTATGAGTTTGTGCCATTTACTGACCGGAACTTTACTGCCGACGGACAGCTGGTGGAAAATCCGGAGACCCTGATGGTGGATGATGTGGAGGAAAATAAAGAATATGCCCTCCTGATTACGACCTGTTCAGGCGCCTATCGTTACCTTATTGGTGATGTGATCAAATTTGTATCTAAAGAAGAAAGTGAAATTATAATTACCGGCCGCACAAAGCATTTCCTGAGCCTCTGCGGAGAGCACCTTTCGGTAGATAATATGAATAAAGCTGTGCAGCAGGTGGCAGAAGAGCTGAATACCGAAATAAAGGAGTTTACCGTATCGGGCATCCCCTACCAGAGTCTTTTTGCACACCATTGGATTGTGGGTACAGATAAGCCTGTGGATCCGGCTGTGGTAAAGGAGAAAATTGATGCTAAGCTGAAGGCGCTCAATGATGATTATGCCACAGAGCGTACAGCGGCATTAAAAGAGGTTATTGTAGATGTAGTGCCCATTCAGCTGTTTTATAAGTTCCTGAAAGCAAAAGGAAAAGAAGGTGGTCAGCATAAATTCCCGAGGGTGATCAAAAATCAAATGTACGATGACCTGAAACAGTTTATCCGGGAGGAAAAAGAAGCCGGATGGCAGTATTAACAGCATTGGGGAACGGGCTTATGTTTGGCCTGTTCCTGACTATTTTAATTGGCCCTGTTTTTTTTGCACTTATCCAGACGAGTATTGACAAAGGTTTTCGTTCCGGAGCCGGCATGGCGGTGGGTATTGCCATAAGCGATACCCTTTATATAATTATAGCCTCTTTCAGCGTGGCGGCTATAGCTAACAGTAAAAGCTTTCAGATGTGGCTGGGCCTTCTGGGAGGAACTATTATGGTTATTTTCGGCTGTGCCAGTTTGTTTAAAACGGTTAAGGAACCCTCGGGTGATGCGGAAATCAGGAAGGCCGACAGCCTGTTCAGCCAGATCCTGAAAGGGTTTTTGCTGAATGGGATCAATCCTTTTGTACTCCTTTTCTGGATTGGAGTAGCTACTATGGTTACTCTGGAGTACCGGTATACCACTGATCTTCAGCTGGTATTTTTTACAGCTATCATTTGCACGGTATTAACGCTTGATATTGTAAAAGCCTTTACCGCCAATAAACTTCGCCGGCTTCTTTCTCCCCGCTTTCTTACCTGGATGAACAGGATTGTAGGCGTGGTGCTTATTCTTTCAAGCTTCCGCCTTTTTTACTTTTCTATAGAGGCGATGGGAGGTTTTTAATTCATTCATTCTATCATTCACTCATTCAAAATTTTTGTATCAGTCGCTCAGTATATTGCTGATGAAAGTTCCTTTCAGGAAGAGCCAGCCGATCAGGAGAACGATAGCCCAGCTCAGGTAGATGTCGTAAAAATCGCTGATGTCTTTGAACCGGGTTTCGCGTATCTCTGCCTTTTCAAGCTGGTCAATTTCTTCAAATATATTTTCCAGTGCCTGCCTGTCAGAGGCTCTGTAGAAGTTTCCTTCACCTATTTTAGCTATTTCCCGAAGGGTGGTTTCGTCGAGTTCATTCTCCACATAGTTTATATTTCCGAACATGTCCCTGCCAAAAGGGACCTTTCCTTCTTTGCCCACGGCAATAGAGTGGATTTTAGCTCCGTGAGCATGTGCCAGTTTTGCTGCAGTAATAGGATCTATATTGCCTGCATTATTTTCCCCGTCACTTAATAATATTATTACCTTCGATTTCGACTCAGACTCCCGCATCCGGTTTGTGCCTACTGCAAGGGCACTGCCAATGGCGGTTCCTCCTACCTGTATCAGGGAGAAATCAAGTTCCTCAACGTATTCCAGCAGCAGCTGGTAGTCGGTGGTGAGGGGAGCCAGGGAGTAGGCTTCTCCTGAAAAAACAACCATCCCTATCCTGTCCTGGAAACGGCCTTCTATAAATTCACGGGCAACTTCTTTGGCTGCTTCAAGCCGGTTTGGCTTAAAATCTTCCAGCCTCATGGATTCTGAAATATCAAGCACCAGCATAATATCAATACCTTCTGTCCATTGCTCAACCTGTTCGTTGGAGCGCTGCGGGCGGGCCAGCGCCACGCACATCAGCATCAGCGAAAGGGCAAAGAGCAGGGGAGGGATAAAGCGTAAAAGGCTTACAGGATCCCACTTCAGTTGCCCTTCATGCAGGGCAACGTCCAGCTTTTGTCTTCTTCCCAGCCGGAAAAGGTAGCGGAGGAGGTATAACAGCGGGATTACAGGAATCAGGTATAGCATCCATGGATTTTCCCACTCAAAAGAGCGCAGGGTTTCCGGGCGGAACCATTCGCCGGAAAGCCAGGACCAGGGGTCTGTGGCAGTTTTAAGCATTCCGTACCTCCTTTATTTTCTTTTGAAAGTGGCTGGTGGCAACGGTATGTAATTCCTGAAAGCTTTGTGTCATTCTGTTTTCGCTCAGGCTTCCGTAGATGCCCCTGTCAATTGGTCGTAATATCCTGTTGAGGTCAGTGCCATTTACCTGCCTGGAGGCAATTTCTTTAGTGGTTAACCTTGTATAAGGAATTTTTTCAAGTTGTTCCATATATGCCTTCCATATGCCCAGTAAAGTTTCCGGCTGCACATTTCCTTCTTTTGCTTCATAAGCGGCCAGGCTTTCCTTATATTCTTTTTCGTACTTCCGGTACTGGCGCTTTAATTTGTAAATCCGGTATTGCCTGTGGAACGGCTTGCCGAAAATAAAGGCCAGCGCCACCAGCAGGGCCATGGCTACCACCGAACCGGTAATAATGTAAGGGTAGTTGATTTCCTTTTCGACCTCTTTATAGGCTGTGTTTTCCACAAAAGCGGCCGAATCGGTTAGTACCGGAATCATTTCCAATACCTTAAGGGTGTCCGGGTCAGAAAAAACAGAGCTGCTGTCGTTCCCGTGTACCAGATATGCCGGCAGGCGGAGGAGCTGGACTTTATCCAGCTCGAAAGTAGCCAGGGTGTATATTACGCTATCTCTGCTGAATAACGAATCAGTACGGGTAGGGTAGTATGTTTTATCAATAATTTCAAATGGCGCGAAATTAAATGTAGAGTCCGGTAGCAGTACAGTAAGCTGGCGCGGGTAGCGGACAGAAAAGCTGTACATAACTGGTTCCCCAATCTTTGCAGAATCGGCCAGGAAGCTCCCTTTTAGCTGTATCTCCTGTGCAAAGGCGGTATTTTGTACCATTGCCAATGCCAGAATGCAAAAGGTAAAAGTATACCAAAAGCGGTTACGCACGTTTTTTCGATTTATTTCTGATCTTAAATAAAGTAACAAGTTTTGGGATGAAATCTTCCTCAGTATCTATGTACAAATAATCGGCCTGATAGCGGGTGCAAATTTGCTGAAGATGCTCACGGTTTTCTTTATAGGTTTTATCCAGGTGCTTTTTAAATGAGCCGGAGGAGGTATTCATCCAAACGGTTTTTCCTTTCTCCTTATCATACACAGGTATTAACCCGAGCTTAGGCAGGTGGGTTTCGCGTTTGTCGCCCAGGTGTAAAACTACCAGGTCGTGCTTACGGGCAAGGGCTTTTAAATTATGGTCCCAGCCGGTGTCGATAAAATCCGACAGTACAATAACCACACTTCGCCGGCGGATGAGCTTTAAGGTAAAAAGAAAGGCAGCGCTCAGGTCGGTACGGGTAGATTCCGGTTGCAGGTGGAACATCCGCGAAATGAGTTCATAGCCGTGCTTAGCTCCTTTTGACGGGCGTATATACTTTTCATTTTTATCAGAAAAGCATAACAGTCCTACCTGGCTTTGTTCCTTTATAGCCGAGAGGGTGAGTACGCCGCAAATTTCTTTTGCAATATCGAGTTTCTGCTTGCTTTCCTTTCCTATTTCCTGCGAGGCGCTCACATCGAGCAAAAAGTAAACCAGCTGCTCCTTTTCCTCTTTAAAGGTCTTTACAAATGTTCCATGACCCTTCGCACTTACTTTCCAGTCAATAACCCGTACATCATCTCCATACTGGTAAGAGCGCACATCGTCGAACTCCAGTCCCGATCCTTTAAAGATCGAGTGGAAGTCGCCCTGCATTTGCCAGTTAACAGCCTTTCGAATCCGTATTTCGTATTTTCTGAGCTTTTTAAGGAGCTCTTTCATTTCCGTTTTTGTTTGATCTTTAAAATTAGGACTAATTTAAGTAAATTGCGATATGAGAAACCTATTTTTGCTGTTTACCCTTGTATTCCTGCTGCTTTCCTGTTCAGAAGAAGGTGCCAAACCAGACAACCTGCTGCCTAAAGAAACGATGGTAAGGGTAATGGCTGATATGCAGCTAGCGGAAGCAAAGGTAAAAAATTTACATCTTTCAACAGATTCGACCAGAAAATTATATTCATTATATGAATTATCAATTTTTGAACAGTACAATGTAGAACCGGAGCAGTACAGGGAGAGCTTTACCTGGTACCTGAACAACTATAAGGAAATGAACGAAATTCATACCGCTCTTATGGACACATTGGATCGTCGCCAGAACCAAATTTCCCAATAATCTGTTTTTATTTTTGCCGGGTTTCCTGAGTGATAACCGGAATTGCCTTTTCAGGTTTAATTTAATCTTTTTCGACTCCCGCCGGGAGCCGCTTATTATTGCTCATTATTTTCTTTGTGTTTAACCCGGCCTTTGAGTTTAAGGTTGCTTCCGGAAGAAAATACAGCAGTAAGGAACAGAGAAGAATTAGTAACCAATAACGAATTTAGTACCAACCCAAGTTTATTCAGACAGCTGACAGCTGTTTCTTTTATACATGTTATATCCTAAGAATATAGAGCAAAAAATTGGTTTTGATCAGGTAAGAGAATGCCTGAAGGAAGAGTGCCTGAGTAAGATGGGGCATTTTTATGTTGATAAGCTTCGTTTTACAGATGATTATGCCCTGCTGCAGAAGCTGCTGGAGCAAACAAGAGAGTTTTGTTCTATTTTAATGAGTGGAGAGGCTTTTCCTTCCTCCAACTATCTTCCTGTTGATACACAGCTTAGTAAAGCCCGTATTGAGGGCGCTTTCTTAAGTGTGGAGGAATTAAACGATTTGCGGCTGAGCCTGCAGACTATTTTTGCCTGCCTTGAATTTTTTGCCCAAAGGGAGGAGGAGTATCCACAGCTGCTGCAGCTTTCCTGGGTGGTGGTGGAGCTGGATAAAACCTTGCTGAAACAGATTTCCAAAGTGCTGGACGACAGGGGCAGGTTGCGCGACGATGCCAGCCCGGCTTTACAGCAGGTAAGGCGCGCATTGATTGGAGAACAAAGCAGGGCCCGAAAGGTGCTGGATACCATTTTACGGCAGTCGGTAAGCTCAGGCTTTTCTGAGGAGGGGGTTTCTCTTACCATAAGGGGAGGGCGCCTTGTAATTCCTGTGCTGGCAGAGTATAAAAGAAGGATTAAAGGATTTATACACGACGAATCGGCCACAGGGCAAACAGTGTTTTTAGAACCTGCCGAGGTGCTGGAAATCAATAACCATATCAGGGAGCTTGAATATGAAGAGAAGCGTGAAATTGTAAGGATTCTTATTGCTGTTACCGGCCAGATCCGCCCGCATGTGCCGGCATTACGCAAGGCGGCTAACTTTCTGGGGCAGGTTGATTTTATCCGCGCCAAAGCCCGCTTTGCCTTAAAAATAAATGCAGTATATCCTGAGTTTGTAAAACACCAGGTGCTGGAATGGCGCAAGGCTGTGCACCCTTTGCTGTACCTGTCGCACCAGCAGCAGCAGAAACCCGTGGTGCCCCTGAGCCTGGAGTTGAATCCGGGGCAGAGGATACTGGTTATTTCCGGTCCTAATGCCGGAGGTAAGTCTGTTACCTTAAAAACAGTGGCGCTTCTTCAGTATATGATACAGTCGGGACTGCTGATTCCTGTAAGTGAGGATTCTACGGTAGGCATATTTAAAAACCTTTTTATTGATATTGGGGATGAGCAGTCGCTGGAAAATGACCTGAGTACCTATAGCTCGCACCTTACCAACATGAAGTTTTTTACCACTATGGTAGACAGCCGGACGCTCTTTCTTATAGATGAGTTTGGTACAGGTACAGAGCCGCAGTTTGGTGGTGCAATAGCAGAGGCCATTCTGGAGGAACTGAACGGCCAGCGTGCTTATGGAGTCATTAATACGCATTACGGTAATTTAAAGCAGCTGGCTGAGAAAACGCCAGGTATTGTAAACGGGGCTATGCGCTTCGATTCGGCAAAGCTGGAGCCTATGTATGAACTGGAAACAGGAAAGCCGGGCAGTTCCTTTGCACTTGAAATTGCCCGTAAAATAGGCTTGCCCGGCGGAGTGCTGAAAAGAGCAAAGGAGAAAGTAGGTGTGGAGCAGGTGCACCTGGAGAAGCTGTTAGGGCAGCTGGAGCGCGAAAGAAAAGAGTATCTGGATAAGAACAGGGAGATAGGCCGGAAAGAGAAGGAACTGGAAGATGCCGCCCGTGAATATCAGGAGCTTAAAGATTTCATTGAAAACAAAAAAACACAGCTCCTTAAGGAGGCTAAGCAGGAGGCCGGGCGCCTGCTGTCGGAGGCTAATCAGCAGATTGAAAAAACTATCCGGCAGATAAAGGAAAGCAAGGCTGAAAAGGAAACCACCCGCCATGCACGGCAGCAGCTTCAGGATGTAAAAGATAAGGTGAAGCTGAAACCTGAAGAAGCAGCAGATGCTGCACCCCAAAAGCAAAGCATAAAAGTAATAGGCGGAACCGTTGAAGTGGGAGACCTGATAAGGGTGAAAGGCCAGAATACTGTAGGGGAGGTAATGGATATTAAAGGGAAAGATGCGGAAATCAGGATAGGGGAGCTTAAATCCAATGTAAAGCTTAACAGGCTGGAGAAAATAAGCCGCAAGGAGTACCGGCAGGAAATGGGGGAGTCTGGTAGTAGGCCTTCTGCTATGCGTGGAATAGATATGAACCAGCGGATGGCTGATTTTAGCCCTAACATAGATATCAGGGGAAGCCGTGGTGAGGAAGCCTTAGGTAAGATAGATGCGATGATGGACAATGCCATGATGTTTGGTGTGCCCGAAATAAGGGTGGTGCATGGCAAAGGAGATGGGATCCTGAGGCAATTAATAAGGAACCATCTGAAAACATACAAAATTGTGGCTGCTATGAAAGATGAGCATGCCGACAGGGGAGGCCCCGGGGTTACTATTGTAGAGTTGAGGCATTAAGTGAAAATGCAGGCAGCATTTCACCCATAAAAAAAGGGCGGCAATTTAATGCTACCCTTTTTTATGTTATTATTTATGATTATTGCTTTTTACTGCTGCTTAGATGCGGTAACTGTAACAGTAGCGTCCGCACCCTGAGATTTTGCATCCTGAGTAGTATAGCTAAAGCTTAATGAAGTAGCTGATACATTCAGAGCGTTAAAGTTAACATTGCCTGGTGTGATTACAATGCTGTTAGTAGAAGTAGTATTTGGCCATGCCCATGAGTTGCCGCTTGGGAAAGCAGGCGTTTCACCTGGCATTACATCTGCGTTTGTTGCAGAGTAAGTACCTTCTTCTGTAAATGTAAGGGTTACTGTTTCGCCTTCGATTGCGTTGCCGTTTACACCTGGTCTGCTAACATTTGTTACATTCCAGGTTCCGGCCAGCTGGCGAGCCTTTCTATCCTGTTCAGTTTCTTGCTCTACCACAGGCTCATCGTCCTTGCAGGAGGTGAATACTACAAAAGTCATTAAAAATAGTAGCGAGAATAGGTAAGATATTCTTTTCATAGAAAAAGGTTTAATTAATAAAAATAACATTAACAATTATAATATTTTTCTTTTACAGTTAAAAGCAATTTAAAATTATTTAAGGTTGTTTCTTCCTTTGAAAGAAGAAATATCCAAAATATGGTTGCAAAAGCTGTATTCATTTGGTTGGTTAGAGCAAATAATAACCAGCCTTTCCTGCTTAACTAAATCGATTGCGGTAAGATACCAATCAATTCCACGAAAGTCAAGATTTGAGGTGGGTTCATCAAGAAATAATATGGGGGCTTTTGTAAAAAAGGATAACCCCAGCTTTAGTCGCTGTTTCATTCCGGAGCTGAAGTGCCGTACCTGTTTGTGCAGGGAATCCTGTAAATACATTTTTTCGGCCAGCAGTGAAACGGTGTCTCCTTTCTCTGCCGGTTCTTTAAAAGAAAAATGAAACTCCAGGAGTTCTTTCAGGCTAAACTCCTCCACTACCTCCAGGTAAGGGGCTGCAAAAGTTATATGGCGTGGCCAGAGATCGGAGTGAACGGTGTTTCCTCCGGCGGCAGTATAGGTAATATTTCCTTCCGTGGCAGGTATGGCCCCGCTTATGGTTTTTAGAAAAGAAGATTTGCCGCTTCCGTTAGGGCCTGTTATGGCATAGGATTTTCCTGACTGAAAATGGAAATCCATTCTGCGGAAGATCCACTCACGAAAGTATTTTTTCCCTAATCCTTCTACCCTGATATCCACGGCTGCTTCTTATAAGTATTTAGAATTGAATACAACCCTCTTTATTTGTTAATTTCCTGTTCCTTTCATAATGCCTCTTTCGGAGGTGCGGATAAAATTTACAATTTCGTCCCGTTCTTTACTTGAAGGGAGCTCAAGCTCTATTTTATCAAGCGCTTCGGAATTATTTAAACCACGCAGATAAATAAGCCTGTAAATTTCCTGAATCTCGTTTATCTGCTGATTGGTATAGCCTCTTCTGCGTAAGCCTACAGAATTGATGCCGGCATAGCTGAGCGGTTCGCGGGCAGCTTTGGTAAAAGGAGGCACATCTTTACGTACCAGGGAGCCGCCGCCAATGTAGGCATGGGCGCCAATTTTAGAGAACTGCTGTACAGCGCAGGCACCACCAAAGATGGCATAATCGTCTATCTGTACATGGCCTGCCAGCTGCACGGTGTTGCCTAAAATGCAACTGTCGCCAATAATGCAGTCGTGGCCAATATGCACATAAGCCATAACAAGGCAGTTGGCACCTACTACTGTTTTGTATTTATCTACTGTGCCACGGTTAATGGTAACACATTCACGTATAGTGGTATTGTCACCGATTTCTGCTGTGGTTTCTTCTCCAAAAAACTTCAGGTCCTGTGGAATGGCCGAGATTACTGCCCCGGGGAAAATACGTACATTTTTTCCAATACGGGCACCTTCCATAATGGTAACGTTTGAGCCTATCCAGCTGCCTTCTCCAATAATTACATTTTTGGATATAACTGAAAATGGCTCTATTACTACATTAGGAGCAATTTTGGCTTCCGGATGTATATAAGCTAAGGGTTGATTCATGAATTTTTTCGTACAATACTGGCAGTTAATACTCCTTCGCTTACCAGCGAGTTTCCTACATAAGCAAAGCCTTTCATTTTAGCTATGCCTCGCTTTATTGGTGAAATCAGTTCACATTTTAATATTAAGGTGTCGCCTGGTACTACCATTTTGCGGAAACGGAAGCTTTCAATTCCCAGGAAATATGTCCAGTAGTTTTCCGGGTCAGGCACGGTATTTAAAACGAGTACGCCGCCGGTCTGCACCATTGCTTCCACCTGTAAAACGCCCGGCATTACAGGGTTGCCCGGGAAATGCCCCTGAAAGAACGGCTCATTGATGGTGACATTCTTAACGCCTGCAACAGTAGTTTCGTCCAGGTGAAATATTTTGTCTACCAGCTGGAACGGATACCGGTGAGGGAGCATCCGTGATATCTGGTTGATATCCATTACCGGAGGCAGTTTTGGATTGTAGGCCGGGATATTATTGGTCTTGCTGAAGTCGTTCATTATTTTCTTCAGCTTTTTGGCAAAGGCAACATTGGCGGCATGGCCTGGTCGTGCAGCAAGAATCTGGGCCTTCATGGGGCGCCCCACCAGGGCAAGGTCACCTACCAGGTCAAGCAGTTTATGCCGGGCAGGTTCATTATTGTAACGCAGCTCCACGTTATTTAAAATACCTTCCTTCCTTACCTCTACTTTCGGCTTATTAAAAAGGGCTGCAAGGTCCTGCAGTTCATCATCCTGAACTACCCTGTCAACCACTACAATGGCATTATTAAGGTCGCCACCTCTTACCAGTCCCTGCTTATGGAGCATTTCCAGCTCATGCAAAAAGCAAAAAGTCCGGCATTGTGCTATCTGGTCTTCAAAATCGCTGATCTGGTTCAGGGAAGCATGCTGGCTCCCCAGTACCGGCGAATTATAATCGACCATTACAGTAAGCCTGTAATCGTCGAGCGGAAGAGCGGCAAGTTCTACCTGGCGGCCGGGCTCCCTGTGGAAAACGCCTTCAGGAACTTCAAAAAAGTTCCGAAGCGCATTCTGCTCTTCAAGCCCTGCTTCTTTGAGTGCATTAATAAATTGAATTGAGCTGCCATCCATAATAGGAGGCTCCGGCCCGTCGAGCTGAATAAGGACATTGTCAATTTCAAGTCCTGTTAAGGCAGCAAGTACATGTTCCACGGTATTAATCCTTGCACCGCTTTGTTCTATTGTAGTGCCTCTGGAAAGGTCAACCACATTGTCAACATCGGCATCTACAGTAGGGTGACCTTCTATATCGATCCTTTGAAACTTAATTCCATGATTTGGTTTGGCAGGTAAAAAAGTCATATTGGCATTTACGCCTGTATGGAGCCCTACACCCGAAAGGGTTACCGATTTTGTTATCGTATGCTGCTTTATATTCATTTTTAACTTTCTGACGAACGCAAATTTATAATTTTTTCCTCAAGTTCCTTAATCCTCTTGTTTAAATCGGGTAAATTTCTGTAAAGCGCATAGGATTTCATGTAAGCATTGCGTTCAAAGGCAGGTGATCCTATTAAAATTTTACCTTCTTCCTTTATATTTTTTCCTACTCCTGCCTGGGCGGCAATGGTGGTTTTGCTGGCTATTTCAAGGTGGCCAATAATGCCTGCCTGCCCTGCAATAATACAACTGCTGCCTATTTTTGTGGATCCGGCAATGCCGGTTTGTGCGGCTACTACTGTATTTTGTCCTATTTCCACGTTATGTGCTATTTGCACCAGGTTATCAATTTTTGTTCCCCGGCGAATAAGGGTACTGCCCAGTGTGGCGCAGTCTATAGTGGCGTTGGCGCCAATGCTTACCCAGTCTTCGAGTACCACATTGCCTAATTGCGGAATAGCTTTGTAGCTGCCGTCGGCCTGTGGAGCAAAACCAAACCCGTCGCTGCCTACCACTGCCCCCGCATGGATGGTGCAGTTGTTGCCGATTTTGGTGTCGGGGTAAATTTTTGCACCTGCAAGCACAATGGTATTATCACCTATCTCCACATTTTCGCCAATGTAAGCCTGAGGGTATATTTTTACGTTGTTGCCGATTTTACAGCCTTTGCCTACATAGGAAAAAGCGCCACGGTAAACATCGTTGCCTGTAACAGCTCCTTCGCCAATAAATGCAGGTTCCTCTGTGCCGGATTTTTGAAACGAAATAAACTTATGGTACTCTTCGAGCAGTACTGTAAAGCTTGAGTAAGGATCATCCACTTTAATTAAAGTAGCAGGCACCTCTTTTTTAGGCTGAAAATCTTTACTTACTATTACAGCGCTGGCTTTGGTAGTGTACAGGAAGGGCTCGTATTTCAGGTTGGAAAGAAAGGAAATGCTCCCCATTGCTGCATCTTCAATTTTACCGAGAGTACTTATTTCTTCCTCTCCGTTTCCCACTACTGTGCCGCCCAGCAACAGGGCTATTTGGTTTACTGTAAATTTCATGCGTTCAGCTTAAAATTTCTTTACCTGGTTAAATGTTCTTCGGACAGCAAATGTAATACTTCTTTACAATTTTGCTCATCGCTTTTATGTTCGGCAGGTCCGATGCTTTAGCCACATCCATTACCTTGCCTTTTTTTGTCATGATATTAATATTTTGTCCGCCTGCAATATAGGCTGCATTGCTCATTGAGCCACATGCCATAAAATACTCCACCTCCTCTGCCTGTATGTTGTAAGCCGAAGAAATTTTTTGCCGGATTTCTTCCAGCAGCGCATCATCAAAGCTGCTGTTCGACAGAATTACTTTAAACAACCTCCGCTCCAGCAGCATAGCGCTCAGGCTGGCCAGAATGCGGTCGGGGTGGTGGCTCCAGAATTTTACAGCTGCCCATATATCGTAATCGTCCAGGGTGGCAAATGCTTTCAGGTGGTCAGGGTTTTGCCGGAAATCGTCGAGGGTAATATCCTGTGTTAAGAAAACCTGCAGCGATGGAGTGGCAAAAACCTCCTGGCCCTGGCTTACCAGGTATTTTGCACGCCTTATAAGCATAATGAGCATTTTTTCCGCACTTACCGTAGCTTTGTGCAGGTACACCTGCCAGTACATAAGCCGGCGGGCACTTAAAAAATTTTCAATGCTGTAGATGCCTTTTTCCTCCACCACAATCTGGTCATCTTTAATGTCCAGCATCTTAATAATCCTGTCGGCGCCAATGGTGCCTTCGGAAACACCGGTAAAAAGGCTGTCGCGCTGCAGGTAGTCGAGCCGGTCAATATCCAGCTGACTCGAAACCAGCTGGTGAAAAAAGCGCCTTTCGTACTGGTTGGTAAATATTTTTATAGTTAGAGAAAGCTGCCCGTTAAAAACCTGGTTAAAATAATGCATCAGCTGCAGGGAAAGGTGCTCGTGCCGGATTCCTTTCAGCAGACTGAACTCCAGGGCGTGGGAGAAAGGGCCGTGGCCAATATCGTGGAGGAGAATGGCAATCTGGCTGGCCTCATATTCTTCATTACTTATTTCATGGCCCTTGCTGCGCAGGTTGTCGAGTGTGGTGCTCATGAGGTGCATGGCTCCCATGGCATGATGAAAGCGGGTGTGCAGAGCCCCGGGGTATACAAAATCTGTCAGCCCCAGTTGCTTTATCCGCCGCAGGCGCTGGAAGTAGGGGTGTTCGATAATGTCAAAAACAAGATCGCTGCTTATGGTGATAAAGCCATATACCGGGTCGTTAAAAATTTTCTTTTTATTCACGCAGGCTGAATTTGGTATTGAGAAGTGGGTAGTGAGTATGGAAACAGAAGAAAAAGGAAGGCCATCGGTACTAATAAATGGTAAGCATTATATTGCCGGGTATACTGACAAAAGAAATTGCTTTGGCAAAATGTTGAGCCAGCGGATTTTAATTTAAAGACAGGTTCAGGTTCCTTCAACAGGGGTTTATTGTGCCTGGTGGTTTTTATCTGTTTTTTCAGAAGCCTTAATATAAAGTTTGCTGAATCCATTTCGCTTGCAACTAAACTGTTTGGCTGTTTTATTTGTAACTATTCATACTAAGCCGTAAAGCTTGTAGTTAAGTACTAAGAAGTTTCGGTTCCGGAGGGGTTAATAAAATTTTTACAATTTATAAATTTTTAAACTAACCGCCCGGTTTGATACTCCATACCCAATACTAATATTGAACAAGCAAATTAAATAATTTTTTATGCAAAGATACAGCATTTTATGGGCCGATGATGAAATTGACCTCCTAAAGCCCCACATCATGTTCCTTGAGAACAAAGGTTACGACGTAACGCCGGTAAACAGTGGTGCCGATGCCATTGATAAAGTAGGGCAGCAGAATTTTGATATTGTTTTCCTGGACGAAAATATGCCGGGCATGACAGGGCTTGAAACGCTTACCTACATTAAAGCCAGTAAGCCGGCCCTTCCTGTGGTTATGATCACTAAAAGCGAGGAGGAAGATATTATGGAGGAGGCTATCGGATCCAAAATTGCTGACTACCTGATAAAACCCCTCAATCCGAACCAGATACTGCTTTCCGTGAAAAAGATACTGGATAACAAGCGGCTGGTTTCGGAAAAAACAAATATGAATTATCAGCAGGAGTTCCGCAATATCAGTATGATGGTATCGGACAGCCGCGACCATAACGACTGGGTGGAAATTTATAAAAAGCTGGTATACTGGGAGCTTGAAATTGAAGGCGCCGATGCGGGAGGCATGGGAGAGGTGCTCACCATGCAAAAGGATGAAGCCAACAGCAACTTCAGTAAGTTTATTATCGATAATTATGAGGACTGGCTTAATGAGCCAAACGGTGAAAAGCCTTTGCTCTCGCATATGCTGATGAAAAAGAAGGTGCTGCCCCTTCTGAAAGAAAAAGATCCTGTGTTTTTTATCGTAATTGATAATTTACGTTACGACCAGTGGAAAAATATTGAGCCCCTGGTAACGGAATATTTTAATGTGGAAGAGGACGATACTTACTTTTCTATTTTGCCTACCACTACAGCCTTTGCCCGTAATGCAATTTTCTCCGGCATGATGCCCGATAAAATGGCTAAAACCCACCCCGACCTTTGGCGTGGCGACGATGATGATGAAGGGAAGAATATGTTTGAAGAGGACTTCCTCGGGCGCCAGCTGAAGCAGAACGGCATGAGCAATATAAAGTATTCCTACCATAAGGTACTGAATACCAGTCAGGGGAAATCGGTAAACGACAGCCTTAATAACCTTCTGAACAACGATTTGAACGTGGTGGTATATAACTTTGTGGATATGCTTTCGCATGCCCGTACAGAGGTGGAAATGTTAAAGGAACTGGCTCCTGATGAGGCTGCTTACAGGAGTATTGCAAAATCCTGGTTTGTACATTCGCCTCTCTTTGAGTTGTTAAAGCGCCTTTCGGGTAAAGCCTGCAAAGTAGTAATCAGTACCGACCATGGTACCATACGTGTGCGTAAGCCTTTCAAGATTATTGGAGACCGGAACGTTAATACAAACCTGCGTTACAAGCAGGGTAAAAACCTTAACTGGGACGGAAATCATGTTATGGAGGTGCGCCATCCTGAAAAACTTGGGCTTCCGCGTATCAACCTGTCCACAGCCTATGTTTTTGCGCTGGAAGACCATTTCTTTGCCTATCCGAATAATTATAATTACTATGTAAACTACTACCGCGATACTTTTCAGCATGGAGGTATTTCGCTGGAGGAAATAATTATTCCGGTAGTAACCCTGGCGACAAAGTAGGGCCGGCATTTCCCGGAAGGCTATTCAGGGCCCGTGAAAAAAGCAAATCTCCGGCATTTTAAAGCAGTATTGCAGCTTGTTGGTGCTAAAGTCAGAAAATATAACAGTTTTAATATCAAAACTCTTAGATTTGTATCAGGACAGAGAAGTTATTGTAGAAAAAAGAAGATAAGGGTTTGAAATCAGATTTGCAGATTTCCTGTAAAACACTGGAAGAGCTGCCGCGGGCGGCAGCTGAAATAGTTGCTTTTGCAAAGGAAAAACAAGAGTGGGTGTGGCTGCTGGAAGGTGTAATGGGGGCGGGTAAAACCACCCTCAGTAAAGCTGTTTGTAAAGAAATGGGGGTGGCGGATGTAGTGCAAAGTCCAACCTTTTCTATTGTAAACGAATACAGGACCAGAGATAACGAACCCGTATATCATTTCGATTTTTACAGGATCGGGGATGTGGAAGAAGCTATACAGACAGGTGCGGAGGATTATTTTTATTCCGGTGCTCTTTGCCTTGTGGAGTGGCCTTCCAAAGTGGAAGCTATCCTGCCCGATACTTATTTGCATATTCAGATTAACGTTGATAAAGATTCCGGTAGAAATATACTGTTAACCATTCATGAGTAAACCGTACAACCAGCCTGGCATGGAAGCGCTCTCCAAACAAACGGGCCTTGCCACCCAGGAAAAACTGCTTGAAGTAAAAAGGAGTAATAAAATTCTCTTCATTGGCATACCTAAAGAGGTGGCCATGCAGGAAAATCGTGTGTCACTGACCCCGGAGGCTGTTGCCCTTCTGACAAATAACGGGCATGAGGTGTGGGTGGAGTCCAATGCCGGTGTTACTGCCAAATTTGCCGATAATGAATACAGTGAGGCAGGCGCTAAAATTGTGTACAGTGCAAAAGAGGTTTTTGAAGCTGACATTATCCTGAAGATCGAGCCCCCTTCCGACGAGGAGATTGAATACCTGAAGCCCGGAAAAACACTTATATCAGCCCTGCAGATGGGAAACCAGCGGGAAAGTTATTTCCATAAGCTGAATAAGAAAAGGGTTACTGCTGTTGGCTTTGAGTTGATTGAAGACAAAGTTGGGGGTATGCCTGTTGTGCGGGCTATGAGTGAAATTGCCGGAAGCACCGTAATGTTAATTGCTGCCGAGTACCTTAGCAGCGTGAGTAACGGAAAAGGCATTATACTGGGAGGGATTACAGGTGTGCCGCCTACCAAAATTGTATTGCTGGGCGCCGGTACTGTAGCTGAATATGCAGCCCGTGCTGCCCTTGGTATGGGGGCAGAGGTGCAGGTGTTCGATAATCATTTATATAAGCTGCGGAGGATCAAGCAGGCCTTAAATACACAGATATACACCTCCACCATCGATACTGTAACCCTGAGCAACAGCCTGCAGGCAGCCGATGTGGTTATTGGCGCTATTCGGGCTGAAAAAGGACGTAACCGCTGCGTGGTTACAGAAGAGATGGTAATGAATATGAAGCCGGAAAGCATTATTATTGATGTGAGTATAGACCACGGAGGTTGCGTGGAAACATCGGAGCTAACCACCCACCGGAATCCTGTTTTCCGTAAGCACGATGTAATTCACTACTGTGTGCCAAATATCCCCTCCAGGGTGTCGCGTACCGCTACAACAGCCATCAGTAACATTTTAACACCAATATTGCTGCAGGCAGGCGATGTGGGCGGAATCGATGAGATGATCTTCTCCCATAAATGGTTCATGAATGGCGTTTATACTTATAAAGGCTTCCTGAGCAATGCCAACGTAGCCCGTAAATTCGGTCTCAAACATAAAGACCTTAATTTGCTGATGGCTGCAAGGAATTGATAACTGAATTCCTTAAAAAAAGTACTGATGTGCTGATAAGTTGATTCAGCAAGCGGGCCATTTATAGATATGTATACAATTTAAAAAGGAGCGGGGAAGACCAGCTCCTTTTTTTATGCTCTGTAAAATAAAAGAGGCTGCCTCAAGTGAAGCAGCCTCTGAATTTCTGACTTAAAATTTACTGGTTCTTATTTTACAAACTTGCCGCTTAATACAGTACGGTCTTTCTTCACTGCTTTCAGCATATATAAGCCATTGGCAAGGTCACTTACAGGTATGCTGATGGTGCCATTGCTGTCTGCTTTAATAGTTCTCACAAGTACTCCCTGAGCAGAATATACATTAACAGTAACCAGCTCCTCTGCATTATTTAAGTTCAGGGAAGCGCTTCCGTTAACAGGGTTAGGGTAAATATCCACACCCTGCGCTGCAAGACCTGCAATTCCCGTAGCAGCCACAGTGGTAAAGTTGCTTACATCGCCCCGGATCTCGTTTTCGCCTCTTACAGCATCCACTCTCCAGTAGTACAGCCTGTCTACCTGAATATTTTCAGGGGTATAGGAAGTTTCAGTGATACCATCTTCAACCAGAGATAGATTGTTTGAAGAAGTTCCCATATAAATTTTATAAGAATCTGCATTTCCTTCCCATGTAAGGGTAAGTCCTTCTGCTTCCACCATTGAATTGTTGGCCGGAGTCATATTGCTTACTTTAGCCAGCGGGCCGGAACCGGCAGCAGTGGTAAATGACCATTCAGTGCCTGCTTCTGTTCTGTTACCGTTGTGCGAATCCACTCTCCAGAAGTATTCAGTGGAAGGATCAAGATCAGTAAGGGTGTAGGTAGTGGAGGTAAGGCCATCTTCTACAAGGGTAAGGTTACCAGTGGTGGTTCCTGTATAAAGGCTGAACGTTTCCCCATTGCCTTCCCAGCTGATTGTGGTTTCCACAGGATCCTGTCCGGTTGCATTATCTGCAGGAGCAGGAGATGTTGCCTGGGAAAGAGGACCGAAGCTGATGCCTGTCAACCTCATAATCTCATTCAGGTAAACCTGCTTGGCCTGTGCAGTAAGCGGGAAGAAGTTAACCACACCTGCAGCATCATTACCAAACCCAAAGTACGTTCTTTCTCCGGCAGGAGTTCCGCCGCCAGTATAAAATGGCTCATTTGCATCAAATCGAACAAACAGGTATGCGCCGGCGGCAGTAGTGGCATCGGCGGAAACCTGCGCTAAAACAGTTCCGTTTGTAGCTGCAGTAGGGGCATTTACATAATCATCAGGAGATATGGACCATGGCAGGGTGTTACCTTCCTCAAGTTCCGCATCAAAGAATACAATATCTTCTTCTTCCAGAACGTCTGCCACAACGGTTTCCCCGATAGTATTATTGTTTGTTAAACCTCCGGTAAAGTCAAAGAAACCAAGCAGATTGTTTCTTGTTGCCCACTGGTGGTTCAGGATTACCGGAGTGGTAATGGTATTCCAGACAGCGACAGGAAAACCACCGCTGGAGCCGCCACGGCCGATAATTATTAGGTCAGCATTATTCAGCATATCGATCTGTTCTGTACTTTCCAGTGTTATGTCTGCATTGTAGAATATATTAACAGTAAAACCATTAGCTCTTAACCAGTTGATTTGGGCATCGTCCTTGGTTGTTCCATCTTCTGCAGTTGGGGTAGCAAACACAATTGTTTTTCCATTTGGTTCTGCGTTTACACTAAGGGTAAATGTAGCAGTGCTTTCAGTACCGCATTCATTTGTATAGGTAGCTACATAGTTTCCTACGTCTGCGGCCTCAATGTCAGCAAGGGTGATTTCCCTGGTTTCGGCAACAAAACCGTTCGGTCCTGTCCAGCTCCATTCTGTATTTTCAACATCAGGTCCGGGACCTAAAACTACTGTTTGTCCGGGATCAACAGAAACAAAGTTTCCCTCAGCCCAATCGCCACCATCTGTCTGGTAATTATGAACTATAGCAGTAGGCTCGCATAAGGTAACATTTAAGGTATATATTTCTGCAGGGCTTTCTCCGTCTTCAGGAGTTACAGTAAGTGTTATAGCTGTTGGTGTTTCTTCATTAAGATCAACTTCACCAGCAGGGGCCTGTTCAATAGTGGCATTAGGATTTGTTGGAGTCGCAACAATTATGGCAGGGCTGCTTGCCACAGTTACATTGTAAGTCATGGTTGCAGGGTCAAAGTCTTCCACTGCAATGCCATTCACGGTAATACCGGTTAAAGTAGCATCTGCAGGATCCGGTGGAGCATTTACACTTACAGTGTATGTAATGGTGCTTGAGCATTCCGCACCGGTAACAGTTGCTATATACTCACCTGCCATATCCTGGGTGAAACTACTGACTCTGGGATTTCTTGAATTTGCCGTGAATCCATTTGGTCCGGTCCATGTCCAGGTAAATCCTGCGTTAGGTTGAGGGCCAAAGTCAATGGACTGACCTGCGTCCACAGTAATTTCTGTCACCCCTCCGTTCCATCCGCTACTACCAACTATCTGGTGGTAAGCAACAACACCCTCACATTCTGTTGGTTCTTCTTCCTGAGCTACAGCGGCATTTAAGAAGCAGCACCAGACCAGTGCTAAACTGAGATAAAAGTAAATTTTCTTCATAAAGTTTAAAATTTAATTAAAAGTGATTGGTTATAATTTTCAGATGTTCAAAAAAAAAGATTCATAGTGAAACAGTGAATAAAAATGCGTCTTTGCCCTTCATGAGGAAGAGTATTGGGATTTTACTGTTGCAACCGATTGAAAAGATATAAAAATAAACTTTTGTATGCAAGAAAATTAGTCTAAGCAGGGTGCTGTCCGGCATGAAAACGATGTCATCCTTTGTTAGTGCTTTACTTTTTTCATAGAACCAAAGAATATCCGGAAGGGGAGAGGGGGGTGCTGCAGAACTGCTGCGGCTAAATTTCCGAAGATCTTCTGTAGTGTAAACCTATCAGGTTATGCTATAATGTTGAGCTGAGGCAAAAAAAAAGAGGCTGCCTCAATCGAAGCAGCCTCTGTATTTATTGATTAAGATTTACTTTCTTATTTCACAAACTTACCGGTCAGCACAGAGCGGTCTTTCTTTACGGCTTTCAGTAAGTAAAGACCTTCAGGCAACTCAGTAACCGGGATGCTGATATTCCCGCTGTTACCGGCGCTGATGGTTTTAACCAGCACGCCCTGGTTTGTATAAACATTTACAGTTGCAATTTCCGCAGCATTGCTTAAGCTTACAGTGCTGAACCCATTTACAGGGTTAGGGTAAATGCTTACACCCTCAGCTGCTAAGCCTGCAATACCGGTAGGAGCCACTACAAAGTTGATGGTGTATCGCATTTCAGTACCATCTGCAGCTGTTACTACAATAACATGCTCATTGTCGCCCTCAGTAAGTGCAATAGCACCTGTGCCATCTTCGCTGATGGTTGCTCCTGCTGCTGCAGTACCATCTACAGTTACAGTTGTAGTGCCTGCAGGAAGCTGCATGGTGTAGGTTTGTGTAGCTGCGTCGAATCCTGTAATGGTGGTGCCATTAATAGTAAGGTCAGTAAGAGTTGCGTCCCCGGATGGAGTACCTGCTGTGGTAAATGACCATACCGGCCCTTCAACTGTTTCGGCACCTTCTGCCATTGCATCCACTCTCCAGAAGTATTCTGTTCCTCCCATAACATTGGCAGGAGAGAATGAGGTGGTGGTTAAGGCTTCGCCGTTTTCGGCAAGTGCCAGGTTGTCTTCTGAAGTTCCCCAGTACACATTGTATGTTTCAGCGTCGCCTTCCCATTCAAGTGTTAAATCTGCAGTTGCCACATTTTCCATTTCATCAGCAGGAGTCGGGTTGGATGGTGCAGAAACTGTTGGATCAGGATCTGTGCCGCCATCACCAGGTTCACCTGCCAGTCTCATGATTTCGGCGAGGTAAATAGTTTTAGCCTCATCTGTAAGAGGGAAGTAATTAATAATGTCTTCACCTGCTTCATTCTTTGTGTTATCATTACCAAATCCAAAGTAAACTCTTTCTCCTGCAGGAGTTTCCCCGCCGGTATAGAACGGCTGGTTCGCTGCAAAGCGAGCAAATAATATAGCTCCGGCAGGATCAGAATTATTGGCTGTTGCAAGAACTGTTGCATTGCCAGGGCTGGTTGCGTTTAAGTAATCATCCGGAGTATTAGACCATGGAAGTGTATTGCCTTCTCCTGGTGTAACCCCGGAAAAAACCTCATCATCTGGTGCCAGGATAGTAGCGGTCATTACCCCTATTGTTCCATCCGTATCATTCAGGTGGGCAGCTGATCCCTCGAACCAGTCAAGTCTGGCATTATCATTAAATGCTGCATATTGAGCATTTAGGATCATAGGAGCGGTAACTGCATTGAAAACTGCTTTTGAGTTAGCTAACTGACCGCTATTTCCACTACGGCCAATAATTACCAGATCTGCATTATTGAGTCTGTCAATATCACTCTGTTCTGTTATGCCGGTTTCTTCAAATAGGGTGGTTACATTATACCCTTCGGATCTTAGCCATTCAATCTGCTCGTTGTCCTTATCATCATCTGTAACAAAAACAATAGTTTTTTCTTCAGTGCCAGTACCTGGATCAGTACCCGGATCAGTTGCATTTACTGTAATGGTAAAGTTAAGAATTCCCGTACAACCTTCGGCATTGGTAAAACTTGCTGAGTAAACACCACTCTGGTTGGCTGAGGTTATTTCAATCTCCGGATCCCTGGTGCTGGCCTCATAACCATTAGGTCCTTCCCATTCCCAGTCTCCCTCTTCATCGTGCGGATGTGGCCCGAACTTTAATGTCTGTCCAACTTCAGCCGTGATAGTGGTTTCTTCCGGCCAGGTGGTGCCTCCGTCTAAAGTGTAATATGGAGTCATCTCAGAAGGAGTGCAGCTCGTTTCCCCATCATCATCACTCGTTGTTCCGGTAATTACTACATTTTTGAGGTGTATGTATTTGTTAGCCCTTCCGGTAGTTTCCGAAGCATTATGCATCCAGGGATAAATTCTTAAATAAAGAGTTTCTCCTGTGCCTACTTCCTGATTGACAGTTGCAGTAACATTAACAAGCCCTAAAGGGGCTCCATTATCATCTGTGTCTGTATCTCTGGGTACGTTATTATTTTCCCCTCCGCTGCCATTTACTATTTCGGTAGCATTTTCAAAAGACGGGTCGGTGGAGTAAAATGCTCTGGCGCTCATGTTGTTAGTGCCTGAAGAAGAAATGTCATATGAAAATGACGTGGCTGTAAAAGCACTTCCGGCATGTGGAGAAACAATAAATTCAATATACACATCCTCTATCATTTCTGAATTGTCTGCAGGCCAGAGGTTATCTTCACCCCGCATTATCTGAACACGCTGGCTTCCTTCCAGGCCCCGAGTGGAGTGTGCTGCCATATTACTGACTGCCATATCGGCCGCTGATATGTTGCCTGTGGAAGTGGCTGTTAATGCGGCTTCGTCAGTTAACGGCCAGGTAGCTACCGCAGTACCATCCTGCGCAAGGGCTACATTAAAATTGACGAGACAGCAGAGGAGCAGTGCTGTACCGAACAAAAAGTAAATTCTTTTCATAAAGATTAAAATTTAGAGGTGTAAGAAAAAAAGGGTTAAAAAAATATTACAGTTAAAACAATCGATTGCATAATTTATAAAACATATTTTTATATTCAAAATAAATGATAAGTAATTCATTTAATTTGCTTATTTTATGATTGTTCATATTCTGTTTTAAAGGGTAAAACAAGTGTATCAAGAAGGAAAACGTTATTTTTTATATGATCTGCCTGTGTTGGTTAATCCTTTGATTATGAGGGTGATTATGTTGTAAGATAATTTTAATAATCGGAAAAATGATCTATTGTTTCACGAATAGTAAGATAGTTTCCGCTTACTTTAACGATTTTATGCGCAGGGGTATGGGGCCTTAAATTAAAAGGCAGGCGAATTAGCGGGGAGTGGAGAAAAAGCAATAAAAAAGAGGCTGTTCCAAAATTACTTCTGAGACAGCCTCTTTTACCATTATATATGTTCAGGAATTTTTAAAATGCGTATTCCTTACGGAAAGCAAGCAGTTCTTCTTTTAAATTACCTTCCAGCTGGTAGGGGATGTGAGAGTACAGAAAAGTTTTTGGCTGAATCTTCAGTTCCCGTAGCTGCAGGTGCTGGTTTATAAAAATAAATTCGAGCTGCGGATAAATTTCTTTGAGCACATCCACAATGTCGAGTACCTGTAGATTGCGGTCCACCAGGTTAAAGGTGCTTGAAGGGATTTCAGCATGAACCAGTTTTGCCAGCACTTCCTTTGCAGTGTCGATATGCAGGAAAGGTCTGGATTGCTTTCCGCTGCCGTTTATGCGGATGCGGTTGTTAAAGTGGGCATCAAACATAAACCTGTTAATTACCCCGTCGAAACGCATGCTTTTATGATAGCCAAAAACATTTCCCAGCCGCACTACATAAGTAGGGATCTTTCCCTTCAGACGATCCACATGTTCCTCGCCACGCATTTTGGAAATCCCATACAGGGTTTTGGGGTTAATAATACCTGAGGTCTCATCAATAAGATTTGTGGAGCTTCCGTACACAGAAATGCTGCTGGTGAAGATGAATTTCTCCACATTGCTTTCCTCAATTGCATATACCAGTTCAGCGGTACCCCAGTGGTTTACCTGCTCATGCATATGCCCGGCGGTATTGGTGGCAGTAGTACTTATTTTTGCAGCCAGGTGATAAACCACATTAACCTCCTCCACGCACTTTTTAAGCTTACGTGAATCGAGCAGGTCGCCATGAACAAAACGGATTTTATGCGCATTGCTATAATCCCTGCCAATAAAGAAGTTATGATTGTTCCTGCTCAGGTTATCGTAAACAATTACTTCTTTTACCTTTTCGTCGTTAACTAACTGCTGTACAAGGGGCGTACCCACATAGCCGGCACCACCGGTCACTAGTATTTTCATGCTTTTTCTTTAAAACTTTTATGGTGCCTGGTGCCTGGTGGCTGGTGCATGGATTGGAGTTAAACTAATTTACCAGGCACTAACCACAAGCCACCAGCCACTAATCAGCTATTTACTAACTAAATCTGTATGCAGGCCACACTCGGTTTTGTTGAGGCCGTACCAGCGGGCTTCGCGTTCCTGCATGTCGGGGTCGAGCCGGCGGGTACAAGGTTCGCAGCCAATGCTTGCATAGCCTTTGGAGTCCAGCGGATTCCTGGGCAGATCGTGCTCGCGAAGATACGCAAAGATTTTTCGTTTATCCCAATCCAGCATCGGATGAAAACGAACAGTTCCATGTGGAGCTTTTTGTTCCACCTGCATGGCACTCCTTGTCTGGCTCTGGTCTGCACGGATTCCGTTAATCCAGACGTCGTTTGAGCGCAGGATTATATCCATAGGCTGAGTCTTGTTCAGGTAGCAGCAATAGTCAGGGTCGGAGGTAAACAACAGCTTTCCTTCGGCATCCTTCTGCATGTATTTGGGAGTGGTGCTTTTCAGGTCGACAATCGGCAGGCCGAACTGCCTGCAAATGTCCTGGGCAAAGCGAACGGTATCCGGAAAGTGGTAGCCTGTATTAATAAAGTATACAGGTATGGTATTATCTATCCTGCTCAGCAGATGCAGCAATACAAGGCTGTGCGACTGGAAAGAGGATGTGGTGAACAGCTTCTTTCCTTCAGACTTGTACTGGTATATTTTATCGTGTATCTCGTTAATTTCCATTCGCTCTGTAATTAATGGTTGTGACAAAGGTAAACCCTAAACTTCCATGATGCAGGTTTATAGACATAAAATTTATTTATCTATTCATAGATGCAGATAATAGAGGCCGGAAGGTTTAAAGTTTAAACAATGGATTGGATGGTTTTAGTTCAGGAGTATTTGTTTTATTGAGTCGTCCGGAGCTGCCGGATGTTGCGGAAAGCAGCAGGAAGCAAAATTAAAAAAAATATTATTACTTTTGCTCCTGAATGAATTTTTACGGCAATGGTGTCTGCCTTAAACCGCCTGGTTAATTGTCAGGATGATGGCGCCTGTTAACAGTAATAGTTTTTTACTATAGCCTGACAATTAACCTATGCTTTATCAAAGACTTCTCCGTTCTGCAGAACAGCTTTCTGCTTTTTCCTACACCTGTTACTGGCTTTTAGTTTCCTCTCTCATTGGTTTGAGTGTGGGGACTGTCTCTGCTTTTTTTCTGGTTTCTTTAAAGTGGGCAACGAATTTCAGGGAAGAAAATGTATGGATTATTGCCCTTTTACCTTTAGGAGGACTGCTCATAGGTCTGTCCTATCACTACTGGGGAAAGAGTGTGGTAAAAGGAAATAACCAGATTATCGATGAAATTCTGCTCCCGCAGAATATTATAAGTCTGCGCATGACTCCACTTGTTTTATTTGGTACCATTGCCACTCACTTTTTCGGCGGCTCTGCCGGCAGGGAGGGTACAGCAGTACAAATGGGGAGCTCCATTGCCGATCAGTTTACGAAACTTCTGAAGTTAAAGCAAAGAGACCGTAAAATTCTGCTCATTATGGGTATTAGTGCAGGTTTTGCCTCTGTTTTTGGCACCCCCCTGGCGGGCGCAGTGTTTGCCCTGGAGGTGGTGGTAGTTGGAAGGATCCGTTACGATGCCATTCTGCCCGCTTTTCTGGCAGCTATACTGGCCGACTATGTATGCTCCGGTTTATGGGGAGTGGGGCATACCCGCTATGCTATTCCTTTTGTGCCGCCCATGAATCCTGCCCATTTGTTATGGGCAGTACTGGCAGGCTTGATATTTGGCCTTGCAGGTATGCTTTTTACCAGAGCCTGTACCTTCTGGGCGCTTACTTTTAAAAAATTAATTGACTGGCCGCCTTTACGTCCGCTGGCAGGGGGTGTGATTATTGCCCTGTCGGTATGGGCTACCGGTACTACAAAGTATATAGGCCTGGGTTTGCCAACCATTGTCGATGCCTTTCAGGAACCACTCCCGCTCTATGATTTTCTGGTAAAACTCCTGTACACCTCTTTTACCCTTGGCGCCGGCTTTAAAGGTGGTGAGGTTACGCCTCTTTTCTTTACCGGAGCTACTCTGGGCAATGCCCTGAGCAATGTAATACCGCTGCCAATGGCGCTGCTTGCAGGTATGGGCTTTGTAGGCGTGTTTTCAGGTGCCACTAACACTCCTTTAGCCTGTACACTCATGGGTATTGAACTTTTTGGCATAGAAGCCGGCGTATTTCTGGCGATAGCCTGCGTAACAGCCTATTTATTCTCCGGCCATACAGGAATTTACAGTTCCCAGGTAGTGGGCAGCCCAAAGCACTTACTATTCGGCAGGGAAAAGGGGAAGCGGCTTGCCGAAATAGGAGAAAGGCGTAAAAATAATTTACCCTAAGGGGGATTTCCGGCCCCCGTGGGCTTGAATAAACTGAAAAAAAGCTGAAGAGAACCGGAAGTTTCCGGTCTGTTGAGCTGAAGGGCTTTATGGGAATAAAGCTTCTGCTTTTTCAATAGCTTCCGGTTTTCCTACGTCAATTAAAATGTCGGAAGAATGATCAAAAGCGCTTATCCTGTGATTTTTGCAAAGGGAGAGGTAAGTATCCACAATAGAAAATTTACCTTCCTGTTCAATGTAGCTGAAAATGTCGGGCTCCAGAATATGAATGCCGCTGAAAGCTTTGGCAGAAAGGGGCGCTTCATTCCGCACAATCTTTTCTTCCCCGGTTTTTAAGTTTTTCCACCCGCAAAGCTCCTGCTGCTCATTGAAAAGAAAATATCGTGAGGTGCTTCTGTTGGTTACTGCCAGGCTAGCCACAGATCCGCTCGATTTATGAAATTCCATCATTTTACCTAAATCCAGATTTGTAAGAATATCGGCATTCATCACAATAAAAGCTTCCCGGCCCTGCAGGAGGGGGGCAGCTTTTTTTAACCCGCCACCGGTTTCCAGTAATGCCTCAGACTCATCTGAAAAAGAAACTTTAGCACCGAAATGCTTATGTTCCGCCAGGAAGCTTTTTATCTGCTCAGGGAAATGATGGAGGTTAATGATAAATTCACTTACCCCAAAACTTTTCAGATACTCAATATTGCGCTGCAGCAGAGGTTTTTGGTTAACCATTGCCATTGCTTTAGGGTGGTGGTCGGTAAAAGGTTTTAAACGCGTGCCCAATCCGGCCGCAAAAATCATTGCTTTCATTTTAATTAATTCAAGTTGCGAGAAACAAAAATAGCCTGTCCC
>JAFMYY010000025.1 GCA_017948555.1 Cesiribacteraceae bacterium YIM B00369
AACTGCGAAAATACTCCAAATGGTACTGTAACTGTAAACATTAACAAAAGCGGAACAACTGTAACGGATTATTCTCCTTATACATATAAGTGGTACAGCGGCACTACTGCTGCAGGCGGAGCAGATTTCATCCCGGCCATGACCGGCAATGTCGCCTCCGGTTTCGAAGGTGGTTTAAGCTATACCGTAGTAGTTACCGATGGTGCCACCGGCTGTACAGTCGAAAGAATGGTGAATGTGCCACTGAACCAGCCTGTGCTGAGCCTTGGCCTTACCCCAAAGGCAAACACCATTTGCGTGGGACCGGATTACAACGGCAGCATTACTGCTGAATTGAATGTGGATGGCACTGTTGTTACTGATTACACAAACTACACTTTCTTCTGGAAAGCGCCTGACGGAACGGAAACCAGCAGCAGCACCAATATAAAAGACAAACTTCTTCAGGGCTCTTATCAAATATGGATCAGAAACGCCGACAGCGGCTGCGAATCTGTTCCGCAGACTGTGGATGTTCCTTTTGTACCTGCTGTCCTTGACCTTAACCTTATCCCCACGGACCAGACAAACTGCGAAAATACTCCAAATGGTACTGTAACTGTAAACATTAACAAAAGCGGAACAACTGTAACGGATTATTCTCCTTATACATATAAGTGGTACAGCGGCACTACTGCTGCAGGCGGAGCAGATTTCATCCCGGCCATGACCGGCAATGTCGCCTCCGGTTTCGAAGGTGGTTTAAGCTATACCGTAGTAGTTACCGATGGTGCCACCGGCTGTACAGTCGAAAGAATGGTGAATGTGCCACTGAACCAGCCTGTGCTGAGCCTTGGCCTTACCCCAAAGGCAAACACCATTTGCGTGGGACCGGATTACAACGGCAGCATTACTGCTGAATTGAATGTGGATGGCACTGTTGTTACTGATTACACAAACTACACTTTCTTCTGGAAAGCGCCTGACGGAACGGAAACCAGCAGCAGCACCAATACAATAGACAAACTTCTTCAGGGTACTTATCAGGTATGGATCAGAAACACCGACAGCGGCTGTGAATCTGTTCCGCAAACTGTGGATGTTCCTTTTGTACCTGCCGTCCTTGACCTTAACCTTATCCCCACGGACCAGACAAACTGCGAAGGTACTCCCAATGGTACTGTAACTGTAAACATCAGCAAAAGCGGAACAGCGGTTACCGATTATTCTCCTTATACCTATAAGTGGTACAGCGGCACTACTGCTGCAGGCGGAGCAGATTTCAGCCCGGCCATGACCGGCAATGTCGCCTCCGGTTTCGAAGGAGGCAAAAGCTATACTGTCGTAGTTACCGATGGTGCCACCGGCTGTACTGTGGAGAAGATGGTGAATGTAGGTTTAACGAAAGCCATACCACAATTAGAGGCCACCACTACGCCAAATGCTGGTTGTGAAGATGGTAAATACACGGGAGAAATTGAAGTGGCTGTTACAGTGGAAAATAACCTAATTATAAACTATACTGACTACACTTTTACCTGGACAAATGAAAGTACAGGAGACCAGGAAATTAACAAGCTCAATACTTACACCGGACTGAAAGAGGGTTCTTACAGGGTAAATGTAAAAAATAATAAAAGCGGCTGTGAAGCTGAAATACCTGTAGTTGTTGGAGAGAAGAAAGCTGAATTATTGCTTACCCTCACCCCTGCTGCCCAAACCAACTGCGAAGGAGCTGATAATGGAGAAATTCTGACCGAAATCAGCAAGGATGGAAATCAGGTAACCGATTTCAGTGACTGGATATTCAGGGTTTATGCCGGAACTACCAATACAGGCGCCCTCCTTCAAACGATCAGTCAAAATAATACAGCCACAGGCTTAACGGGCGGTCAGTATTATACCATAGAGGTGGTCGATCCTTCCACGGGCTGTTCTGCTTACAAGCCGGTATTTGTGCCAAAAAATCTTGTGAAACCAGTAACTCTAACCCAAAGCGCTCCAAATACTATCTGTAGCCCTTCTATAACCCCTACAGGCAGTATAACAGTTGAAATAGATGCCCCTCCTGCCGGGGCTGGTTTTATTTATGAGCTGAAAAACTATGATGGCAGTGCACTAAGCCTTAGCGGAACCGAGGCTCCTGTTTATACTTTTAGCAATTTAAATGAAGGACAATATCGTATAACAGCCAAAAATGCGGCTACCGGCTGTATTTCATTAGAGAAAGTGGTGGAAGTAGGCACCAATAAAATTAATCCTGCTATAGCTGTTAGCGCCACCGATAATATCGCCTGTAGTACTCCTTTTCTAGGCGAGGTGAAGGTAAGTGTGGAAGGTTTGGATAACCCTGCAGGCTATACTTATGAATGGAAAAACCTGACTACCGGACAAACTCTTTCCGCCACCACTTTTCTGGTAAGTGGTTTAGATGCAGGCACCTATCAGGTAACTGTCACCACTGATTCTACCGGCTGCAAGTCCATAGCTTCGGGAATTATCCAATCCGTAATTACAAGTCCGGAAGGGAGTGTAGCGGTTATCCAGGATATTTCCTGTTTGGACAATGGTATACTAAAAGCCCGGGTTATTAATGAAGAAGTGGGTCGTACCTATACCATAAGCTGGTACAAAGGAAAAGTGGCTGATGATAATTTTAAGGTTAAGGAGGAAGTTGGCTCAACTTCACAATTAGATACTTATAATGGAGGCGATTTGCCGGCCGGTTTTTACACGATTGTGGTGCAGACTAACGAAACCCGTTGTTTTTCCGAACCTGCTTCCATTGAACTGAAAGCCCCCCTCCCTCCCTTTGATATAAATTTTAGTATCAACCGAAATCCAACGATCTGTGATGAGGATAGGGGGGTAATAACTGCCTGGATTGATGGGGATGGAAATGGAGATCCTAATGACAGTCCGGATTTCGAATTTTATTGGTATAAAGGAAAACCGACCGATCCTAAAGCCAGCTTTTATTCCGACCCTGCCATTCAATTTATAGGGGATTCACTTGAGGTTGATGCAGAAAGTAAAGCTGATAGCATAGTAATTTCAGGCCAAAACAGGAATATTCATTATTTTGAAGCAAACTCTTCACACGAAGGTCAAACCCTTTTCAAGGCAATTCCGGGTATTTATACAGTGGTAGTGAAAAGGACTTCAGATGGGTGTAAAGCCCTACAGGAAATAATTCTGGAATATCCTAATGCCTTTGTAGGCAGCATGGACGTGCGACCTATAGATAATTGTAATGGTACAGGATCTATTTTTGCCATTATAAAAGACACTTATGGTAACCCGGACCCTGACCAGACCAGGTATAAAGTAAATTTATATAAGGGGCAAAATCCCGACCCGGGAAATGAAATCCCTGCAACTACCATTGCTGCTGCTCCTGATGACTCCACAAAATATGAAGGTTTAGCTGCTGGTATTTATACTTTGGTGGCTGTTGATGGAGCCTGTAGCTCTATTGCAGTTACCGCAGAAGTTAAACTGATTACCACTGCCCCTGAGCTAAGTATTACCGATAAAAAGGCAAATGATAATTGTAACGTCCCGGATGGCGGATTCACGCTGAATGTCGGGCCAGGTGAATATGAAGAGGGTGTAGCGGATCAGGAAACAAAACTTTTTGATATTTACATTACACCTGCAGGAGTAACACCACCTGAAATTAATTTAAGCAGTAAGGTGGCCGGAGCATATCAAATTGACACTTTAGAAGATGGAGATTATGAAATCCTGGTGAGAGGCTTCAAATCCGATGGAATCACTCCCACCTGCGAGGCCACCCTTCCTGTCACCATTCTGAGAAACACTCCTTTACCGGTGATAAGTGTCGACAGTAAAAACCAGGATGATTGTTCCAACCCGAATGGCACAGTTTTTATCACTCAGCTTACTTTCAACAATGTCACCATCAATGCCAGTTCACCTTATGACCCAGTGGTTTTTGATGAGTATTATTTTCAATGGTATGCCTCGGAACAGGATTACCGGGATAAGGTGGCCATTATGGGCCAAAATGGTCCTGTACTCACAGGCCAGCAGGAAGGAACTTATTATGTAACTGCCAGCAGAAAAAGTGGCTTAGCAGGAGGTGATCTTTCCGCAGGCTGCCCCTCAGCCCCGGCTATTGGCTCTTTCATCAATGAAGCGGTCATTCTTCCAATAATAAGTTTTGAAGGAACTCCAAATGAAGATTGTACTGTGGCAAGTGGAACAATTACCGCAACAGTTACCACAAAAGGGTTGATTGGAAATAATTATGTATTTGAATGGTTCAGGGGAAGTATTGCTGACGCAGAGCCATTAGTTGGCACCGCAATTGGAACAGATGGAAATGTTGAAAGAATTTCCGGACTTACGGAAGGAGTATATACCCTAAGAGTTACAGAAGGAACCTGTACGCCTGTTACGGAAACCTTTGAGATAGAAGAAGTTGTATCCCAACCAGCGATCACTGCTGCGGGAGATGCCCTTCCAAATACTAACTGCCCGGATGGCAATCAGGTGGTTAACAACGGAAGCCTGCAGATCCTGGAAGTTTCCTACAACAATAAAACCTTTACCAATACTCCTGCGGATCCAAACTATATTGAAAATAATTTCAATTTATTACTTCATTCAGGTGACCCAAATGCCCCGGATTATGCAGGAACCGGAAAAGCTGTTACGACCAGTTTAGATAGTTTAGCTCCGGGTACTTATTACCTGGAAATTACAAAATCAACAAACCCGGGAGCTGGTTGTGGAAACTTGCCTTTCATTTTCATTATTGAAGATAAGTCAGCCACTCCGCATATCAGCCTGAAATCTACACCAAATGATGGCTGCGACCCTGCTTTTGCAAATGGGACCATTACCGCTACCTTACTGGAAAATGGGAATACTCCTACTCCAGGTTATACAATACAATGGAGCCAACTTGATGCCAGTGGCAATTACCAGCCACTTGCTGCACCTGCCCTTAGCAATAATGGACTGACAGTGAGTAAGCTCCCTGCAGGCTACTATAAAGCAGAAGCTAAACTGGTTAACGGGTGCCCTGTGGAGGAATTTATAGAAGTGCCTCAGACGCCTTCTACATTCAACATAGGCTTCAGCACTACAGCCAACACTGCATGTATTGATCCGCAAAGCAACGGTTCATTCACCATCAGCAGCATCACCTACAACGGAACCACTTATACAGATGCCACTGCTATCAATAATAACTTCAGCTTTGTCTACTATACTGAAGCTCATTTTGCTTCAGGAAATACTACTGCTCCACTTAACGGAAACACTGCACTGGCACATGGAAACTATGTGGTCATTGCTACTAAAACCTCTGCTAATCCGGGTGAAGGATGCCAGTCAGAACCTTTCACTGTTACTGTGCCTCATGCTCCTGTTAATCCTATGGTCGGACTGGTAAGCACCGGAAATGATGCTTGTATTGATACTGAGGCTAACGGAACTGTAAGGGCTGCAATTACTGAAAATGGTAATCCGCTTTCTCAGACCTACACCATTACATGGTACAAAAGGGATGCAAACAATGCAGATATCCTCCTGAGCACCGCTGTGCCTGCGGCTGATGTAAGTGACCCGCTTCATATTAAAGGCCTGCCTTCCGGTTTTTACATGGCTAAGGTTACTCTGGAGAATGGGTGTACTGTGGATTCTGAGCTTAGTGAAGTAATTCAGAAAAGCTCAACATTCAACATGGGCTTCAGCACCACAGCCAACACTGCATGTATTGATCCGCAAAGCAACGGCTCCTTCACCATCAGCAGCATCACCTACAACGGAACCACTTATACAGATGCCACTGCTATCAATAATAACTTCAGCTTTGTCTACTATACTGAAGCTCATTTTGCTTCAGGAAACACTACTGCTCCACTTAACGGAAACACTGCACTGGCACATGGAAACTATGTGGTAGTAGCCACCCGTAAGATCAATCCCGGAGCAGGATGCCAGTCAGAACCTTTCACTGTTACCGTGCCTCATGCTCCTGTTTACCCGGTGTTTAATATCATTAGTGCTACAGATAATAATGACTGTACCGGAAATGCTCCAAACGGGAGCTTGCAGGCTGCAATTTCCCGTACAGACGGAGGCCTTCCTGCAAGCGGAGATTATGAAGTAAAATGGTATACGGTTAGTACAGCTGCCGATGGTTCTGAAGTTTTAACTGATATCCCGGCCAGTCAGAATATGCTTTCTGTTTCCGGTTTATCAGAAGGTGATTACAGGGCTGTCGCTATTTTAACCGGCATCAGCTGTCCTGTGGAAAGAAACTTTTCAATAACCAAAAAGGACTTCGACTACAAATTCCTTTCTGACATACAAGGGCAGACAGGCTGTATCACTGACGGAAGCATTGAGCTGACAGGGGTGGAAATAAATAGTAATACTGCAGCCCTTAGTGATTTCACCTTTAGCTGGTATCGCAAAGAATTAAACGGCAGTTTTACTGATCTGAATTACTCAGGAACCCAAATGACAGGCCTGACAGCCGGGGAATACCTGGTGAAAACCACAAAAAAACTTGCTCCCGGTGAAGGTTGTGGTCCGGAGCTTGAACTTACTGTTCCTTACATTAATGCGGACCCTGTTATTACCATAAATGAAAACAGACCTGAAACAGGCTGCAACAATAACAACAAAGGCTTTATCGATATTTCGGTGAGCAGTCCAATAGCAAATGCTTCCTTACAGGTTAGCTGGTTCATGTATAATACTTATAATGAGGATCCTTCAAATCCTGACACTTACCAGCCTGTAAGCGGAAATGCATCCGGTGCAACAGGCCTGAATACCGGTTATTACAGAGTGGAAGTAGCTGATGCCACCTCCGGATGTACCACATTTAAAGATGTTTTTGTAGGAGAAGAAATGGCAAGCCCTGTCATTGAAGTTAATAAATGGGACATCACCCACTGTACTGTTCCCAACGGAGAAATCTTAATTTCAATGAACGGGAAAAAGGATTTTGTAAAGTATTTTCCTGGTACAGGTTTCAATTATATAATACTAAAAGACGGCAACTCTTTTGATGTAAAAACCTATTACCCTGACCCGGATCAATTGGATAACATTTATTTAACCGGACTTGAGGCAGGCACTTATACCATTACTTACCAGGAAATAGCACCTGCAAATGGCAACCTGGTATTCGGATGCCAGATACCGGGAGCTACTGTAGTGATTGAACAAAGTGTGAATACAATGGATCCGGAAATTACGCAAACCAAAGCCTACACCGCCTGCGATGAGGACAAGGCCAATGCTGAACTTACCGCTTCTATAAATGGCACTGCAACATATTATGAATTTAAATGGTATGAGGGAGAGGTTGACGTAACCACTACAAATGCTTTTGTTGCCGATGGAATTGTGGCAGCAAACTTAAAAACAGGAGTCTATACGCTTATTGTTACCAACATTAAAACCAACTGTAAAGCTCTGGAGCGTTTCACGATTTCTGATGAATCAGCTAATCCTGCTCCTGCTATTGTGCTGGATAAAGTCCTTGAAAAATGCGATGCTCCGGGCGACGCCATCCTGTCGGCAAATGTAGGAGGCAACACAGATGGTTTCTCTTTTGAATGGTTCATTGGAGAAAACACACAGGGGTCTTCTGCTGCAGCCGGTTCAGTTTTTGAAAACCTTGGTGCAGGTACTTACACCCTTAGGGCAACCGACATCATCACAGGCTGCCAGGGAACTACAAGCTTTACTATTGACCAATATAAGCCTGTCTTCCCTGTGGATTCCACATGGGTTATTTCAAGACCCTCTACAAGCTGCCTGAGCCCCGACGGTTCGCTGGAAGTTGGTGTGGAAGGATTGCGCAATAATTACAGCTTTACCTGGTATGAAGGAGCGGAGGCCACAGAAGAAAATAAAATAGCCTCAGATGTTACGATAGTGCAAAACCTGGCTGCAGGTATCTATACCGTTATCATTACCAATAAGGAAAATGGCTGCCATGCCGAGGCATTTACCAGGCTTGTGGAAGAAAATTACTACTTCCCTAAATATCAGATAAAAATCAAGCCTGCCACCTGCATTGAGGAGGGCAAGGCAGAAGTAGTGGACCTTGAAGGAAAAATTCCTGACTACGAATGGTACAATGAACAACAGCAGGAGATTCTTGCACCAAAGGGAACTTTCTCCGGACCTGCAGGAAAATACTGGCTCAAAATTGTATCGGATCAGGGCTGCTCTAAAATGGTGCCTGTGGAAATTAACAGCGTGGTAGATCCTTACAATGCAATTACTATGAACGGCGATGGCAGGAACGACTTCTTCTTCATCGACTGTATTGAAATGTTCCCTGAAAACAGGGTAAGGATTTACAATCGTGCCGGCACCCTGGTGTACGAATCTGTAGGTTATGATAACAGTCTCAACGTTTTTGTGGGAAAAGGAAACAGGGGTATTTATGTAAGCGGTAATGAATTGCCGGTTGGAACATACTACTACGTGATTGACAAGAATTTCAAAAACGAAAAGCCACAAACCGGTTTTCTGGAATTATTAAGGTAAGAGCAGACGGAATATAGATAAAGGAGAAGGAAGAATGAAAAAAACAGGTATTATAATCGCCGGGCTCATGCTGTTCTGCCTGGTTGCCAAAGCGCAGCAAAGGCCCATATTTTCGCAATATATGTTCAATATGCTGGCCCTTAACCCTGCCTATGCAGGCAACCAGCGACAGTTAAGTGTAACTGCCCTTGCCCGTAACCAGTGGGTAAACTTAGATGGTGCTCCCAAAACGCAAACTATTACCTCCCACAGTAACTTCAGGGATAAGAACGTTGGGCTGGGAATGATCCTTTACAACGAATCTATTGGGGTACACTCCGATATTGGCGCCTACTTCTCCTATGCTTACCAGATTAAATTCAGCAAAGGAATGCTTGCCATGGGACTGCAGGGAGGTTTAAACCAGCTAACTTCGGACTATACCAAGCTGAAAACAAGGACTTTCGGCGGCGGGGACCCCAGCTTGCAGAGCTATAGAAGCTATAACCCTAACTTCGGGACCGGAGTATTTTACAGCACCAAAACGGCTTATGCAGGTATATCTGTTCCTTACCTTATCAACAACAAGGTAATGCAGGAAAGTGAAGGGCTGGTGGTTCAGTCAAGCGAGAAAAGATATTATTTCCTCACCGGGGGCAAGGTATTTGATATTTCTTCAAACCTTAAACTGAAACCAAGTATATTGCTGCGCTTCCAGGAAACAGCCCCTCTAGGGTTCGATACCAGCATAAACTTCTTTATTGACAACATCCTGAATGTTGGCCTCAGCTACCGGAACCACGATGCCCTTACCACCATGTTTCAGATTGACCTGAATGAGAATTTTAGTTTTGGCTATGCCTACGACTATACCTTATCCGGCCTCGGCGATTACACCCGCGGCTCACATGAAATAATGATTAATTACAGGATCAGGCTTACCTCAGCTCCATGTCATTCTTATTTCTAAGAAAAGTGATGATAGAATGATAGAATAATGGAATGATAGAGTGATAGAGTGATAGAATGAATAAATATTAAAAGAATTAATTAATTCCTCTTCTTATTCACTCATTCTATTATTCACTCATTCAAAATTATCTTGCCAAAGCTGCGTCCCAGTCTTTCCATACCGGTTCATAGCCTTGCGCACGGATCATGGCGGCAATTTCCTGTGGAGAACGGGCATCGTCAATTTCAAACTGTTCCAGCGACTGTGGCTCTACTGCATAGCCTCCCGGGTTGGTTTTGGATCCGGCACTGATAGAAGTAATGCCCAGTTTTATCACATGATTCCGGAATTTTTCCGACTCCCTGGTGGATAGCGAAAGCTCCACCTCTTCATTGAAGATCCGGTAGGCACAAATAAGCTGCACCAGTTCCCTGTCATTCATTTCAACTTTTGGAGCTAGGCCGCCACTATGCGGGCGCAGCCTAGGGAAGGAAATGGAATATCTGGTTTTCCAGTACTTCCTCTCCAGGTAATCAAGATGGAGTGCTGTAAAAAAGCTGTCCGTCCGCCAGTCTTCAAGGCCAATTAATACGCCAAGTCCCATTTTATGGATACCTGCCTTACCCAGCCTGTCCGGAGTATCGAGCCTGTAACTGAAGTTAGATTTTTTCCCTTTGGGGTGATGCTTTTTATAATCTTCCCTGTGGTAGGTTTCCTGGTACACCAGTACCGTATTTAGCCCGAGGGGAGTAAGCTCTTCATACTCATACTGATCAAGCGGCTGCACCTCCATTGAGATATGTGAAAAATAAGGACTTACCAGTTTTACTGCATTTTTCAGGTAGGGAACCCCCACTGTCTGATTCGCCTCTCCTGTTACCAGAAGCACATGGTCATATCCTAACTCCTTAATTGCCTCCACCTCCTTTAATATTTCAGCATCGGTAAGCGTACGCCGGGGCAGTTTATTATCGAAACTAAAGCCGCAATAGGTGCAGATATTCTGGCACTCATTAGAGAGGTACAGGGGCACATACATCTGGAGTACCTTCCCAAACCGCTTTTGCGTAATCTGGTGGCTCAGCCGGGCCATAGGCTCCAGGTAAGCAGCTGCCGCAGGAGAGATAAGGGCTTTAAAATCCTCAAGGTCACGCCGCTGGCGCGCCAGGGCACGCTCCACATCAGCCGCCGTTTTGGAATAAATACTCTCCTTTACATCGTCCCAGCTGTACCGGTTAAACAGGCTTTCGAAGTTCATGCGATTTCGTTGTTGGTTGTTAGTTGTCCGTTATTCGAATGTGGCTGGTGGCTAGTGGTTGGTCCCTGGTATCAGGTTCCATTTCCCTTTCCTGCCTGGTATACTCCAGTCTCAGTACTCAATACTCAGTACTCCATACTAAATTAAAGTTCATCTAAAAAAGACGTAAGCGGACTGCTGGCTGATGCGTGAGAAACAGGCTTCGCAAGCCTGGCTTCAAAAGCCATACGGCCGGCTTCCACAGCCATTTTAAAGGCTTTCCCCATTATTACAGGATTTTCGGAAACGGCAATGGCAGTATTTACCAGCACCGCATCGGCGCCAATCTCCATGGCTTTTGCAGCATCTGAAGGGGCTCCTATTCCGGCATCAACCACCACTGGCACATTGCTCTGCTCAATTATTATTTCCAGGAAATCAATGGTACGGAGGCCTTTATTGCTGCCAATAGTGGAGCCCAGTGGCATTACCGCGGCCACTCCTGCCTCTTCAAGCCTTTTACAAAGCACAGGGTCGGCATGAATGTATGGCAGTACCACAAAACCCAGCTTTACCAGCTCCTCTGCCGCTTTTAAAGTTTCTATCGGGTCGGGCATCAGGTATTTCGGATCGGGATGAATTTCAAGCTTCAGCCAGTTAGTTTCCAGCGCCTCTCTGGCCAGCTGCGCGGCAAATACTGCCTCTTTTGCTGTACGTACACCGGAGGTATTAGGCAAAAGGTTAAACTGCGGATGGTGCAGGTGGCTGAGAATATCATCTTCCCTGCTGCCGGCGTTTACCCGCTTTAGGGCCACAGTTACTAATTCCGATCCGCTGGCCAGCAACGATTCTTCCATCAGGGCTGATGAGGAAAACTTTCCTGTACCCGTAAATAAACGTGAGTTAAATGTTTTATCTGCTATTTTCAACATAATAGGCTCCTTTCTTTTTTCAATATCCGGTAAATTTTTTCAACCACTTCCTCAGGATCCGGGGCATGAACCACAAGTGAGGAGACTGCAATTCCAAATACACCTGTCTGGATCAGGCCTTCAATATCTTCAAGGGTTAATCCTCCGATAGCCAGAACAGGAATTTTAAAGCCTGCTCCCCTGCATTTTTCAATCAGCTGCCTGTACCCCTCCAGCCCTAATACCGGGCTTAACTTTTTCTTTGTACTGGTAAAACGATAAGGCCCCACCCCTACATAATCAGCCCCCTGCTCCACATATTGCCTGATATCCTCAAAGGTATTTGCCGTACCTCCTGCTATCTGCTTTTCTGCTATTTTCTTTGCTTCCTGCAAAGGCATGTCTTCCCTGCCCAGATGAATTCCATAAGCATTAACAGCTTTCGCTACCGCAGGAAAATCATTAACAGTGAGTAAGGCACCGTAGCGTTCACAAATACCCTTTGCTTCCAGTGCAACAGGTAAAACCTGATCTTCCGGTTTATCTTTTACCCGGAGCTGCACCCACTTCACTCCCGCTTCACAGGCAATCCGGATGCTTTCCAGGTGGCTCATCCCCTCATTTTCCTGGGATATAAATTGTAGTTTTTCCATGGGTTTATTCTTTTCTCAGAGACTCAGACTTCCCGGATTCTGCACTCCCGGGAGGGTTAGTGTGCCCCACTATATTTCAATTCTAAAAATGCCTCCACAGGACCGGCTGCTTTCCATACCGTTCCCAGTACTGCTGCGCCCCGTAATCCAAGGCTTCGGATTGTATTAATATTTTCTGCATTAATTCCCCCTAAAGCCACTGCTTTTTCTCTTTCCACCCCTTCCGGAACTTGCCACAACTGTTTATCCGACAAATACCCTTCTTTGGAAATACTATCAAAAAAAGGGCTTACAAACGCATAATCAATCCGCTCTGCCACCTCTGATAATTCATTCCAGGAATGCAGGCCGGAGGAAACTTCAAAAGCCGGCTTCTGCAGCGGCAACTCCCTGCACCGGAAATGGATACCTTTTACCTCTACATGCCTCCTCACCTCTTCCCTGTAATGCACCATTATCCGCTTGTGGTACTGGGGCTCAATTTCCCGGATGTACCTGACCAGCTGCTCCACCGTCCAGCCCGGTTTCCTGAGATGAAAAGTACCTAAACCTTCGCTGAAGAGCCTGTTTACAAAACCAGCTTCCCCGGAATACTCCTCCGGCGGGCTAATCAGGATCAATTCAAAACTCCGGCTGCTCATTATAAGAAAATATGTAATACCGCTCCGGGATTTTAAATCCGCGGAGCGGTAAGTACCTGGACAGAATTATTTTACTGATAAAAGCCAGCCTTTTCATGTTGACGTCAGGAAACATCTTTCGCAGTTTGAAGCTCCTGAAAAGCTATTTTATTGGAAAGATCCCTCCTGTCGTCGGGATGACAAATCGAGCTATTTGTGTCCAGAATAAGTATGTCTGACTACTTACTATTTAAACAAAAATTAATTATCTGAAAAAGCTGACTCTTCCGGGCTGAAAGAGTCAGTTTTCTATTTCCAGAATTTTAATTCTTAAAAATTTCTGTCCGCTTAAAGATAAATTTCCGAGCCTGTTTTCTTAAACTCTTCCGATTTCTGCTTCATTCCTTCCTCAAGTGCCAGTTCTTCCTGTACGCCCTGCTCCTCTGCATACTTCCGCACATCCTGCGTAATTTTCATGGAGCAGAAATGAGGTCCGCACATAGAGCAGAAGTGGGCTACCTTGGCTCCTTCGGCAGGAAGAGTTTCGTCGTGGAACTCACGGGCAGTATCAGGGTCCAGAGAAAGGTTAAACTGATCTTCCCAGCGGAACTCAAAGCGGGCTTTGCTCAGCACATTGTCGCGGTACTGCACACCCGGATGCCCCTTGGCAAGGTCGGCGGCATGAGCGGCAATTTTGTAAGTGATCACCCCATCCTTTACATCCTTTTTATTAGGAAGGCCAAGGTGTTCTTTAGGCGTTACATAGCACAGCATGGCTGTTCCAAACCAGCCGATCATGGCTGCACCAATGGCAGATGTGATATGGTCGTAGCCGGGAGCAATATCCATGGTAAGGGGACCGAGGGTATAGAAAGGAGCCTCTCCGCAATGCTTAAGCTGCTCATCCATATTTTCCTTGATCATGTGCATGGGCACATGACCGGGGCCCTCAATCATTACCTGCACATCGTGTTTCCAGGCAATTTTGGTAAGTTCACCAAGCGTACGCAGTTCCGCAAACTGGGCTTCATCATTCGCATCCGCCAGGGAACCGGGACGGAGACCATCACCAAGGGAAAAGGCAACATCATAAGCTTTCATGATCTCACATATTTCCTCAAAATGTGTATAAAGGAAACTTTCTTTATGATGAGCGAGGCACCATTTAGCCATTATAGATCCTCCACGTGAAACAATTCCGGTAAGGCGTTTGGCAGTCATGGGCACATAGCGGAGCAATACACCGGCATGAATGGTAAAATAATCCACCCCCTGCTCGGCCTGTTCAATAAGCGTATCGCGGAAAAGCTCCCAGGTAAGGTCCTCGGCTTTGCCGTTTACTTTTTCCAGTGCCTGGTAAATAGGAACGGTACCAATTGGCACAGGAGAGTTGCGGATAATCCACTCCCGGGTTTCATGAATGTTTTTACCTGTTGAAAGGTCCATAATATTATCGGCTCCCCAGCGGCAGGCCCAAACGGCTTTCTCCACTTCCTCCTCTATGCTGGAGCTCACGGCCGAGTTCCCGATGTTGGCATTGATCTTTACCAGGAAGTTACGGCCAATAATCATCGGCTCCGATTCCGGGTGATTGATATTGGAAGGAATAATGGCTCTCCCGGCAGCCACTTCGTCGCGTACAAATTCAGGAGTAATATAATTTTTTGGAGTGTTGGCACCAAAGCTGTGGCCTTTATGCTGTTTCCACAGGGCATTGTCTTTGCTGAATTGCTCATCCACCCGCTGGTTCTCCCGAATAGCAATATATTCCATTTCAGGGGTAATAATTCCTTTGCGGGCATAATGCAGCTGTGTTACATTTTTTCCTTCCTTAGCCTTCAAAGGCTTGCGCAGGTGCTCAAAGCGTAAAGTATCAAGATTTTTGTCTGCCAGTCTTTCCCTGCCATAAGCAGAGGAAACTCCAGGTAATTCTTCCACATCGCCACGGTCGAGTATCCACTTTTGCCGCAAAGGGTTCAGGCCTATCCTTACGTCAATTTCTACATTTGGATCGGTATAAGGTCCGCTGGTATCATAAACTGTTATAGGCGGGTTTTTCTCAATTTTTCCGCTCATCTGATCGCGTGAATCTGCCAGGCTGATCTCACGCATGGCTACCTTAATATCGTGTAGCTTGCCGGGTACAAAAATCTTTTCTGATTTAGGGAAGGGAGTACGGCTGATTACCCCTTCATTAGGAATTCTTTCGTTTTTCATGGCAAAAATTTCGTTTTTATAGGAGCACGAAATGCCGGTAATACGCTAAAAAAAGAGAGCAGTACCTCTTGCATTTCATGCCGGATAGTGGTTGAAATGCAATTAACCGCCCTGCGTGGCGCGTATAATAGTAATATGGTCGTTGGGCTGAAGCTGGTGTTCGCCCCATTGTTTTTTAGGAACCACCAGATCGTTGATAGCAACAGCAAGCCCGCGGGTTTCTTCAAAGCCAAGGGTATTCAGCAACTGAGTAAGTGTTGCTCCTTCTTCTGTTTGTTGAGATTGTTTATTTACCTGTACCTCCATAATAAAAAATTTTACACTTTAGGAGGCACTACCATGCCCGGAACGGGCTGTAATTAATAGAGTAGGCTGCTAACTTTTCCCTTCGCTGGTACTAACCGGATCAGGTACTAAGGGTAATTTCTCAGCCCAACCATTCCCGGTCGAGCACCCCTAAAGTTTATTCAAACCAAAGCTATAGAAAAAATAAGGCAATTCAAAAATAAACCATCAGGCTTTTCAAACCTCTGATGGATTTAAGATGTCCAAATAAAAAAGGCTGCCTTCTTTACGAATGCAGCCTTAAATTTCTTTAATAATTTAAAAATCCGGAGCCTTTGACAGACCCAAGTTCTTAATTCTTATTTTTTCACTCTTAATTCAAATGGCTATTTCGCCACCCACACTTCTTCTTTTCCTACGCCACTTACACTTAAAACCAGTCGTACAGGGTTTGGTACCAACACCAGTCTTGCAGGCTTACCGGGGTAATCATCCACATCCACTAATACGCCCTGCTTCATGTCTGTGTCCCAAATAGGAGAGCCATCTGCTTTTTCACCCACCTTCACATACTTATCTGCCAGATAGGCGATAGGAAGCAAAACATCATTATCAGGGGCAATGTCGTCATGAACGGTATGCAGTGCATCCTCAAGATACTCTCCGTAATTCTCAATCAAATCATCTTCCAGATCATGAAGTTCCTCCTCTATATCATCATATTTGGGGTCGTTATAATCAAGGACGGCCAGCTGGTTCTTTTTTTCAACCAAGGTGGCAAGATCTTTATTCAATGCTTTTATATCCATATCTGTGATTTATTGCTGATGCAAAACTTAAATTAATGTAGGTAACAAGCAAATCTTTTCCAAAAAAATCGAAACAGGCTAACATTCCGGAACGAAATCGATTAATTTGCAGCAGGATACGAAAACAGCTAAAAAAGAGAATCCGGAACGATTCTGTATGTATCCTGAAGATTAACCAATTAACAGGCTGGTGATCTAAGAATCCCCGTTTTCGTACAGACTAAAGACTTTAAAACACTAAATTAACACTATTTTTTATAAATTTGTTATAAATTTAAGCGGCTGAATTACCATAATGGCCGCAAATCATTACACTCTCTTTCACTTTTATGGAACAAATTATTTTAGAAAAAGCTCAGAAATGGCTTAACAGCAACATCGATTCAGAATCTAAAAGCCAGATAGAAAGCTGGATTAACGGGAACAAGGAAGAAGATCTTATTGAAGCATTTTATAAAGATCTTGAATTTGGTACCGGAGGCCTCCGTGGTATAATGGGAGTAGGTTCCAACCGCATGAACAAGTATACTGTTGGAATGGCCACCCAGGGACTTGCCAACTATCTGAAAAAAACCTATCCTGACAGCCCTATCAGCGTGGCAATTGCTCACGACAGCAGGAACAACAGCCCCTTTTTTGCAGAAACCACTGCCGCTGTTTTTTCGGCTAACGGAATTAAGGTTTACTTTTTTGAAGCCCTCCGCCCTACCCCTGAGCTTAGCTATGCCATTCGCGAACTCGGCTGCCAGAGTGGCGTGGTTGTTACTGCTTCACACAACCCTAAAGAATATAATGGCTACAAAGCCTACTGGAATGATGGTGGTCAGTTAGTACCTCCTCATGATAAAAATGTAATTGCAGAGGTAAATAATATCCAGAACATCAATGAAGTGAAGTTCGACAAGGACGAGAGCAAAATTGAGGTTATTGGTAAAAATATTGATAAAAAATACCTCGATTCCATTGCCGGGCAGTCTGTTTCGCCTGATGCTATAAAGGCGCAGCATGACCTGAAAATTGTGTTCACTCCAATCCATGGCACAGGGATTACCCTTGTTCCTGCTATTTTAGAGAAAATCGGCTTCACCAATGTGCACGTGGTGGAAGAGCAGGCCGAACCAAACGGCAATTTCCCTACAGTGGTTTATCCGAACCCGGAAGAAGCAGAGGCTCTTTCCATAGCTCTTAAAAAGGCACAGGAGCTGGACGCTGACCTCCTTATGGGGACTGACCCGGATGCTGACCGCGTAGGTACTGCGGTTAAAAATAATAAAGGCGAATGGCAGCTCCTGAACGGCAACCAGACAGGAAGCCTCCTGATTTATTATATGCTGGAAGCATGGAAACAGCGCAATAAGCTAAACGGGAATCAGTACATTGTAAAAACAATTGTAACCACCGACCTGATCCACAAAATCGCAGCGGAGTATGGAGTGGAGTCAATCGACACGCTTACCGGCTTTAAATACATTGCTTCGGTAATTAAAGAGCTGGAAGGTAAAAAAGAGTTTATTGCAGGTGGCGAGGAAAGCTACGGATACCTTATAGGCGACTTTGTGCGTGACAAAGATGCTGTTGCTTCCTGTGCTTTTATAGCTGAGATGGCTGCTTTTGCAAAGAATCAGGGCAAAACAGTATACGATATGCTCCTGGAAATGTACGGGCGCTTCGGGTACTATAAAGAAAAGCTTATTTCTGTTACTAAAAAGGGCAAAAAAGGAGCCGAAGAAATTCAGCATATGATGTCTGAGCTACGCAGCAATCCTCCTCAGGTAATTGCAGGTTCGCGCCTGGTTAAAATTGCCGATTACCAGCAGGGGGTAAGCATGGATATCGATGCAGGTAAGGAAGAAGCCCTTGATTACGAAAAATCCAATGTACTGCAGTTCTTTACCGAAGATGGCAGCAAAATATCTGCACGTCCTTCAGGCACCGAGCCAAAAATCAAGTTCTACATCAGTGTAAACACTAAACTGGCCTCCGCCGCTGATTTTGAAAAAGCTGAAAAAGAACTGGATCAGAAAATTGAGCAGATCGTGGAGGACATGAATCTGCATTAATAAGAGATAAGACTAATCAATTTAAAGAGCTTCAGCAAAACACTGAGGCTCTTTTTTTTATCCCCCGTCACCTACGATAATCTTTTTTTCACAAAGCTCAAAGGCGAATAAAGTATGGGTTCTTATATCCTTTCCTTCTGAATATAAGGATTTTCAGTAAAAGAAAAATTTCCGGCAAACAAAACTCCTGCCCTTTATTTCAAAACAAATCCCTATTTAGTTATCCTGAATTTTAACAGTCTTAAGGATTTGCCCACATGCAGCAAGGGGTTCGGTAAAAACTGAGCAAAAAGGAGACTACCAAAATCTTTTATTGCAGTTTAATCCTTACCTGCTATTTTGTATACCCCGGTTATTTAGTACTTTAGGCGAAATTTCATAAACAGAAAAAAAGAGAGGCAGGCTGTTCCTGTAACACATCAGCCCTTTCCAATGAATGGACAAATCTTTTCTTTTGCCTTATAAATCAATACTTAATACTTACTACTCATCACATTAATTCATGGAGCTAGCAATTGCAGACTGGGTTGTCATTTTAATATTTGTAGGAATAACCCTTTTTGTTGGTTTGTATTTTAACAAGGAAGCCGGCAAGGACATAAACAGTTTCTTTCTGGGAGGCAGGAATCTACCATGGTGGATTGCCGGGACCTCCATGGTAGCTACGACCTTTGCAGCTGACACACCCCTGGCTGTTACCGAACTGGTTGCCACGAGCGGGATTGCCGGCAACTGGGTATGGTGGAATATGCTTATAGGAGGAATGCTCACCACCTTCTTTTTTGCCAAATACTGGCGACGGGCAGAGATCCTGACAGATGTTGAATTTATTGAGCTCCGGTACAGTGGCAAGGCCGCCTCCTTCCTCCGCGGTTTTAAAGCAGTTTACCTTGGTATGTTCATGAATGCACTGGTGATAGGCTGGGTAAATGTTGCCCTGATGACATTGCTTAAAGTGTTCTTTGCTATTCCTGAGGCTGATCTTTTATGGTATGTATTCGGTGCAATGATAATTGTTGCCTTGTATTCTTCTGTATCCGGACTCCTGGGCGTTGCCTTTACTGACGTTATTCAGTTTGTAATAGCAATGGGAGGCTGTATAGTGCTGGCCTGGCTGGTGCTGGATTCGCCAAAAATTGGTGGTATTACCGGAATGAAGGAGAAGCTGCCGGACTGGACCCTGCACTTCTTCCCCAGAATAAGCAACCAGAGTGCCGGAGATGTCGGCACCACCCTGACTATGGGAATCGGCAGCTTTTTTGCACTTATTGGTCTCCAGTGGTGGGCCAGCTGGTATCCTGGAAATGAGCCTGGTGGCGGTGGTTATATCGCCCAGCGGATGATGTCGGCTAAAAATGAAAAGCATGCCATTTACTCCACGCTCTTTTTCCAGATTGCCCACTATGCCCTTCGCCCCTGGCCATGGATCCTGGTAGCCCTGGGAGCCCTTATCCTCTACCCTGAGCTTCCGGCTGATGAAAAAAGATTAGGCTATGTAATGGCCATGAAGGACTACCTGCCCGATGGCCTGCGGGGGCTCTTGCTGGTGGCATTTTTTGCAGCCTATATGAGCACCATATCCACCCAGCTTAACTGGGGTACCAGCTACCTGATCAACGATTTATACAAGCGTTTTATAAAACCGGAAGCTACCAATAAAAACCTTGTGAGGGCCAGCCGCATTTGCACTGTTCTGTTAATGCTGTTCGCCCTGTTCATTACCAGCCAGATCGGGACTATTTCCGGAGTGTGGGTATTTATTATTGAAGCAGGTGCCGGTCTTGGCCTTGTGCTTATCCTGCGCTGGTACTGGTGGCGCATAAATGCGTGGAGCGAAATTGCAGCTACGGCAGCACCCCTGGTTGCCTATGGGCTCACTAAATATGTATTTTCCCTTCACGACCCGGTATGGGGATTGTCTGTTCTGGAAAACCCAAGGAGCTTTATCTTTATTATTATTTTCACAACCATTACCTGGCTGCTGGTAACTTACCTGACCGCTCCTACCCAACAGAAAACGCTGGAAGCTTTTTATAAAAGAGTTCGCCCGCTGGGCAACTGGCGCCCCTTCGAAACAGGAAAGCGCGACACCTCCACCATACCCATGCTGCTGGTTTGCTGGATAAGCGCAGTGGTAATGGCTTATTCCATTCTCTTTTTCATCGGCCACCTCATATTCCGGAACTGGATAGAAGTAGCCATTTACGCTTCCGTCAGTCTTATTTCATTTTTCATCCTGAAGAAAACTTCCGATAAAGTGAATATTTTTGCAGATGAGGAAGAAATGAAGGCAGTGAGTTGAAAATCTGCAGGAATGAGTGAATGAGTGAGAAATACAATAACTGTTAAGGATTGCCTGCCGCCCTGAATCTTCATTCTTCATTCTTCATTCTACATTTTTAATTCATCTATTCTGTCATTCACTCATTCTATCATTCAAAATTTTTTATGCACATCGAAGAGAATAAAAACTTAAAGGCTTATAATACTTTTGGCATTGAGGCCATTGCCCCTTATTTCTGTGAGGTGTATACTGTAAAGGAGCTGCAGGAAATTTTCAGGAATGAGAAGTTCAGGGATATGCCTCTGCTGATACTGGGTGGCGGCAGCAATATTTTATTTACCAAAGATCCGGAAGGTCTTGTGGTATCGAATAAAATTGAAGGTATAAGCCTGATAGAGGAAGATGAGCAGCATGTGGTTGTAAAAGCAGGTGCCGGGGTGGTATGGCATGATTTTGTCCTGCATACTATTGCACAGGGATGGGGAGGTCTGGAAAATCTGTCCCTCATTCCGGGAACAACAGGCGCAGCACCTATGCAGAATATAGGTGCTTACGGAGTGGAAATAAAAGATACTTTCCTGGAACTGGAAGCTATAAAAAGGGCTGACGGAAGCCTGCATACCTTTACCAATGAAGATTGCTGTTTCGGCTACCGCAGCAGTGTTTTCAAAACCACAGAGAAGGATAAATATGTAATTGCAACGGTTACGTTCCGGCTCACGAAACAGCCGGTCTTCAATACTTCATACGGGGCTATTCAGGAAACGCTTGATGCAGGAGGTATTACAGAATTAAGCTTAAAAGCGGTGAGTGATGCCGTAATTAGTATCCGCCAAAGCAAGCTCCCGGACCCGAAAGTAACAGGAAATGCCGGCAGCTTTTTTAAGAACCCGGTTATAGATGAGGCGCTTTTCAACAGGCTGAAGGAAAAGTATCCTGCTGTTCCTTCCTATCCGCAGGCTGATGGCATAAAAATTCCTGCAGGCTGGCTTATTGAGCAGGCCGGCTGGAAAGGCTACCGGCGCGGAAATGCAGGGGTACATGATAAGCAGGCGCTGGTGCTGGTAAACCACGGTGGTGCAAATGGAGAAGAAATCAGGCAGCTTGCTGAGGATATCCAGGCTTCTGTAATGGAAAAATTCGGGGTGGAACTGGAAACGGAAGTGAATTTTGTGTAAGGAAATTATTTACAGGTGCTTTACCGGAACAATCTATCCTCTAACCTCTATCTTCTACCTTCTATCATCTAATCCATTTCCCCATGCACAAAGAGCAGGAGCTCCCTGAATTTTAAAGTCAGTTTCGGAAGTGTAAAATGAGCATTAAGGCCGCTCGGATTTGGCAAAACCCATACAAAGGAATTTCCAATTTTCTCTTCCTGCAGACCTAATACTGCTTTAGAGTATTGGAATGCGATGCGGTAGGCCGTAATTCCCACCACGGCAAGTACAGAGGGTGTAAATGACTTTACCTTTTCTTCCAGCTCTTTTCCTCCCTGCATTAATTCCGCTGCAGAAAGTTCAGCCGCTGTACGGGAAGCCCGCTCTACAAAATTAGTAATTCCCAGCCCCTCCTTTAACAGCTGGCTTTCCTGCCATGGCTGCAAAAGGTGCTGCGTAAAACCGGATGCATGCAAGGCCGGCCAGAACCTGTTCCCGGGCCTTGCAAAATGATGCCCCGTGGCGCCTGAATACAATCCGGGGTTTATTCCGCAAAAGAGCACATCCAGGTTTGGTACTATAACATCCGGCACTGTTTTTCCTGCAGCTGCTTCTATTTCGTCTTTAGTTGGTTTACGATATGCCTCCATACGCCTTTACAACACCGCCGGAGGAAAATGTTCCTGATACAGGATGTCCGGCTTAGCTCCTTGGGTGAAAATCCTGAATAACCTGTTTCAGGTATTCGCGGTCGAGGTGGGTATAGATTTCAGTTGTGGTAATGGATTCATGCCCCAGCATTTCCTGTACTGCCCGCAAATCTGCCCCCCCCTCAATAAGATGGGTGGCAAAGGAGTGGCGAAAAGTGTGGGGGCTGATGCTTTTCTTCATACCTATCGCTTCTGCAAGATTTTTGATAATGGTAAAAATCATTACCCTGCTCAGCTTGCTGCCCCTGCGGTTCAGGAAAACATAGTTTTCATTCCCCTTTTTGATGGCAATATGCACCCTGACTTCTTCTGTATAAATCCGGATGTATTTGAGCGCATCCCTTCCAATGGGTACAAGCCGTTCTTTATTCCCCTTCCCTATTATTCTTAAAAAGCCAAGATCGAAATAAACATTGCTCAGTTTTAATTCCACCAGCTCAGTTACCCTGAGCCCGCTGCTGTAAAGCGTTTCCAGAATGGCCCTGTTACGCTGTCCTTCGGGAGTGCTAAGATCAATAGCCTGCAACAGCTGCTCAATTTCAGGGAAAGACAATGTATCGGGAAGTTTACGCCCCAGCTTTGGCCCCTCCAGCAAAGCAGATGGATTTGTCGGGATAATGTTTTCAAAAAGCAGGTACTTAAAAAACGATTTAAGGCCGGACAAAACCCTTGCCTGTGAATTAGGTGTCATCCCCAGTTCATTTATCCATTCCAGAAAATTCTGCAAATGAACTTCATTTACATCCTTAACAGCACAGCTCCCATCCAGAAACTGCGCCAGCTTCTGAATATCCCTTACATAAGCTTCCACCGAATTCGGCGAAAGTGAACGCTCCAGACGCAAATAGTTCTGAAACTGCTTTATATATTCCTCCCAGCTCATAGCTGCAAAAGTAAAGATTAAAACCGGTTCCCCTGTTGTAATTGTGTCTTAAGGAAGTAAATTTTTAATAACATAACCGGCTGACAAGCTGATGGGCCTATTTCATTTTTCAACTTTCAAAATATATCACTTATCTTTGAAGCTTAAACAGAAATCCGGTATGAATATCATTATTATAAATGGTCCGAATCTGAATCTCCTTGGCACACGGGAGCCCGGGGTATATGGATCACAGGGCTTCGACAGCTATTTTGAAACGCTTAAAAGCCGTTTTCCTGAGCACCACCTGGAATATTATCAGTCGAATGTGGAAGGAGAGATTATTAATAAACTGCACGAAAAAGGATTCAGCTACGATGGGATTATTATGAATCCCGGCGGTTATACGCATACCTCTGTGGCATTAGCCGATGCCATTGCAGCCATAAAAACCCCTGTGGTGGAAGTGCACATCAGCAACATTTATGCCCGCGAGGAAATCAGGCACCAGAGCCTGACCGGAAAGAACTGCGCAGGAATATTAACAGGTTTTGGAATGGATGGCTATGCACTGGCCATGCATTATGTAACGGAGTACCATAGCAAAAGAAAATGATCAGTTTTTATCCGGGACCATCGAAGGTGTGGGATGCCCTCCCCCGCTATATGCAAAATGCATGGGAAGAAGGAATACTGAGTGTAAACCACCGCAGCCCGGAGTTTATACAGGTTTCCCGTACCTGCATCCGCCTGCTGCATGAAAAGCTAAATATTCCGGATAATTATACAATTCTTTTCACTTCTTCTGCCACAGAAAGCTGGGAAATTATTGCCCAGTCCATTATAGGTAAGGAAAAGAGCCTTCACCTTTACAATGGTGCCTTTGGGGAAAAATGGTTTGAGTATACCCGCAAGATTACCGGGGCAGCCAGTGCTTATCCTTTCTCACCGGAGGCGCTTCCCGAACCCGGAGCGCTGGAGGTAAGCTCCGATACCCTGTTGCTTGCTCTTACCCATAACGAAACCTCCAACGGCACTGCTTTACCGGATGCCTTCCTGCAGGAAGTCCGCATGAATTATCCGGATCAGCTCATTGCTGTTGATGCCACCTCAAGCATGGGAGGAATAAAACTTCCTTTTGAGCTGGCCGATATATGGTTTGCTTCTGTGCAGAAATGTTTTGGGCTGCCGGCAGGACTGGCTGTTTTTGTTTGTTCACCTGCGGCGGTGGAAAGAGCGCAAAACCCGGGCGAAAACCAGCATTACAATAGCCTGGGGTATATGCTGAAGATGATTGAAGAAGCCCAAACCACTTATACACCCAATGTACTAGGTATTTACCTGTTAATGCGGAGCCTGCAGGACAGTCCATCTACAGAAGTAACCCACCAGCTGTTAAGGGGTCGTTTTTCAGGCTGGACAAGTTTCATTACCGGACATAAAGACCTGTCCTTCCTGATAAAGAACAGAGAACTCCGTTCCTCTACTGTTATTCCCATTGAGGGTACTCCCGCACAGGTCGACCGCCTGAAGAAAACAGCAAAAGCAGAAGGTTTGTACCTTGGCAATGGTTACGGAGAGTGGAAAAACACCACCTTCCGTATCGCTAACTTCCCGGCTCATACCGAAAGGGAGATTCAGCAGCTGAAGGATTTTTTAAGCACATTTAACTATAGCAGCATTTAATTTTTCAGCCAATCCTTCCCGCTTCCAGCCGGGACTTCTTAGCTTTGCCAAAATTTTCAACGGCAACTATGTTCAGCTTTAAAGAAATTATTTCCGTTTCACTGATCCTGTTTTCAGTTATTGATATTCTGGGTTCTATTCCTATTATTATTGACCTCAGGAAACGCGAAGGGCACATCCAGTCCGAAAAGGCAACACTGGTGGCAGGCATAATAATGGTTGTTTTCTTATTTGTAGGTAAATCCATCCTTAGCCTGTTCGGGATTGATGTGCAGTCTTTTGCCATTGCCGGTGCCCTCATTATGTTCCTGCTGGGCATGGAAATGATCCTTGGCATAGAGCTGTTCAGGCAGGATAACAGCGGGGCCGGAAGTTCATCTATTGTGCCGCTCGCTTTTCCCCTTATTGCCGGAGCGGGCACCATGACCACCCTCATCTCTTTACGGGCTGAATATTCCCAGCCAAACATTTTAGTAGGCATCGTACTGAACCTTGCTCTCGTTTACGTGGTATTAAAAACATCGGGCTGGCTGGAAAAAAGAATAGGTGCCGCCGGCTTCAATATTTTGCGAAAGGTTTTTGGCATTATCCTTTTAGCCATTGCCATTAAACTTTTCAAGAACAATATTACCAACTGGGGAGTGGGGTAATAGAAGCCACATGTTACTAAAACCGGAAAAGTAAATTTTTTATGAACTGTTGTACTGATATTAATAGGAAGCATTGAATAATGCTGAAAACCAGGGCTGGTTAAGGCTTTTAACTTTCACCGGAAACCCTTCAACTTTTAAATCAAATTATGAGAATAACGATATATACTGACGGCGCATCCCGTGGAAACCCCGGACCGGGGGGGTATGGCACCGTATTATTAGCCGGACCATACAGGAAAGAAATCAGCGAAGGCTTCCGGAAAACGACTAATAACCGGATGGAGCTCCTGGCGGTAATTAAAGGTCTGGAGGCGCTTAAGAAAGAAGGATCTGAGGTTTTAGTAATTTCAGATTCCAAGTATGTGGTGGACTCTGTTACCAAAGGCTGGATCTGGGGATGGGTAAAAAAAGGATTTAAAGACAAAAAAAATGAAGACCTCTGGAGAAGGTTTATAGAAGTCTACAAAAAACATAAGGTTACCTTCCGCTGGGTAAAGGGGCATGCAGGAAATGTGGAAAATGAACGCTGCGACCAGCTTGCTGTTCAGGCCGCTGAATTACCGGGCCTGCCTGCTGATGCAGGCTATGAATCAGGACAGTACTCATAAAATATCAGCTCTGATTTCAGACTGAAACAACTTCTCCTTTTGAATTCTCTGAAGGATAATTAAACATCTTTATTTTTTAAACGTTTTTAATACTAAGGAAAAGCAACAGGTATTAACCAGGAGACTTCTTATTGGCTTTTCAGCTTAAGCCTCCCTTTTTTTATACCTGTTCCGGAATGCCTTTAACCTAAAACATTTTTAGTTATGACACCAGATGAAGATAGATTGCACATACAAAATATAATCCGTTCCGCCGTTGAAATAGACGGGTACACCAAAGGAATGGAATATGAAGATTACACAACAAATGAAAGTGTAAGAACAGCTGTGGCCATGAACCTGAGCATGATTGGCAATGAAGCTGCGCTGCTTTCTGATGAATTTAAAAACCAGTACGATGAACTGGATATGCGGGTATTTGAAGGCCTGAAAAGAGCAAACTATAATGAGGAAATGGAAATTGACCATCATTATGTATGGAACATTGCCACTCAGGATATTCCTTTAATTAAGGAAAAACTAAGCGATGTTCAGACAAGGATTCAGCCTGAAGAAGGTATTCAGGGTACAACAACTCAAACAACCCGCAATAACCTTAAATAATTTTTGTGGTTTGAGTAATCCGGTATCAATATCCGGAAACAATTTAAGCTATAATCAGCCGGAACATTAAGGCTGCAGGACATTCCGCACAGGATAAACCTGCAGCCTTTCTTTTTGCTGTTTTAGCCACTTTTCGTTCGCGGGGCTATATCTTTGCAGTATGGCAAATCCTTATTTTCAGTTTAAGCAGTTCAGGGTGGTGCAGGACCGTTGCGGCATGAAAGTATGCACCGATGCGTGTATTTTCGGCGCCTACACAAAAATGCCGGGGGCAGGCACAATACTGGACATTGGCACAGGAACCGGTTTATTAAGCCTGATGCTTGCTCAGCAACATCCTGACGCCCGTATTGATGCTGTGGAAGTGGACAAAGAAGCCATTGAACAAGCCCGTGAGAATGTAGCTGCCAGTCCCTGGAAAGACCGTGTTTTTGTACACCACACCCCCGTACAGGATTATGCTTCCCGCCATTTGTACGACCTTATTATTTGTAACCCTCCTTTTTACCCCGACCACCTCAGGTCTGCCGATCCACAAAGAAGGCAGGCATTCCACCAGGATTCAATTCGTTTTCCGGAACTGATTGAAGCCGTCAGGAAGTTTCTGGCCCCCAATGGCATCTTCAGCCTTTTACTTCCCTCCCGCCAGGCAGAGGAGTTTAATTTCCTGGCTGCCAAAGCGGGTTTATATATACAGCAGGAACTCAGCTTCTTTGAACATGAAAATTCAGGGCAGTACCGCACTGTCAGTTTTTTCGGGCTCCGGGATACCCCGGAGCCTGTAAGGGAAAAATTAATTATCAGGGGCGAAGATGGCCGTTACAGCTCTGCTTTTCAACAATTGCTCAGACCTTACTATACTATTTTTTAATGCTACCCAGGCTCCTGCTCTGTCATTTTTATTCCTTCTTTTTCCAGTTCCTCCAGTATGGGTAAATAAATATCAGGAAATACAGGAATGCAAACACCGCGGCGCCGTATTTTTCCTTCCACTAAAAGTCTGGTAGCAATGGCGAGCGGGAGCCCGACAGTTTTGGCCATAGCTGTTCGCAGTGCATCGTCTCCCACACAGACCAGAGAAGAAAAAATCTCTTTCTGCTCCCCCTTAAGCAGGTATCTGAACTTATGCTGCATAATAATCATATCCTTATCCTGCGGCTGAAGCTTCCATTTTTCTTCCAGTATATGCTGCAGTACCTGCGCAGGACTTCCTTTCCGGATTTTCAGGGGTTCTTTATCAAATAAACCGAGCCATTTAATTTTTTCAAACTCCTCCCCTCCCCCCGGAATGCCGGTATACCCACAAAGTTTCTCCTCTACAGAGAATTTATCACTAAAAGGAAGGAAGGAATCTAAAAAATCGCGACGGCCCATGGCCTCCAGCCCTTTTATTTCATAGCTGTCATCTGTCATTCCTAACTGCACAAAAATATTCCATGCGCTACAAAACCCCTTCTTCCGGATTGTTCCCCTCAAAAGCCCGGGAATATTTTCAATGCCGTACAACTGCCGGTAAATTAATGAATCTCGGTTTGCATAACCTTCAAACTCCCCCAATCCCTCAACCGAAATGGGCTCCAGCCTGGTAAATAGCTTATGGTATGGAATATACTTATAATTTCCACTTTCAATATACTGAGCTGTCCCCTGCCCGGCCAATACCACATTTCGCGGATTCCAGGTGAATTTGTAATTCCACGGATTGTTGTCTGATTCAGGCGCAACCAGGCCACCGGTAAAAGATTTAAATGAAAGCAGCTCCCCTCCTGCTTCTTTTATCCGGCTGATTACTGCCATGGCCGTCATATGGTCCAGGCCGGGGTCGAGGCCGCACTCCTTAAGAATCAAAATTCCTGCTTCCTCTGCCTGGCTGCTTAACTTCATGATTTCTTCAGGCACATAGGAAGCAGACAGCATGTGTTTTCTGTTTTGCAGGCACACCCCGGCTATTACCGGATGAAAAGCCGGAGGCACCATACTTATTACCACATCAGCCTCCTGCACTTTATTTTGCAACTGGTTTGCATCAAATATATCCAGCCTTATTCCACAGATATTTTCTGAAACCTGCCCTGCCCCTGCTTTGGCTATTTCTATATCGGCATCGGCAATGGTTAACTTTACCGGCGCGCTTGCGGCATACTTTTTCAGGTAATCAATCAGAACTGCAGATGAACGACCGGCTCCAATAATAAGAATGTGAGTCATTTGATATATATTTATATATATGTGAAGGTAACTGTTTTAAGAGGTGACTCAAAAAAATTCAGAGAAACCAACTTTTGATTGTTTCATACTCTCTCCTCAAAAAACCTCACCGGTAAAATTTTTTAAGGGTTTTCAAAAGCACATAACTACTTTTTTTGCCCTCACAATCACCAGCCGTAAAATATGCAAAGGAAATAAAAACAGTAAAAAAAATTCCGCCATCCCTCCCGGCTAAATTATACATTTTGCAGGCGGATTATTTTTTGAGCCGTGTGTAAATTGAAAAGGCCGGTATTAAAAAAACCATAAAAAACCAATATTTGTAACATCACCCGAAACGTACAGAAAGATAATACAACAGACAAAAATACCATCATACAGTCATTTTTGAAGGCTTTTATATTCTGTTAAATCATTTTTGGTAGCAGGCAATCAGCAATCTTACATCCTCCTCTTATATAAAACACTTCATAAACTACTAATATATTACAGCCTCCACGCGTGCACTGTTTTATTTAGTAATATTAACAACGAATTAAACACAACCAGGATGGCCTAATTAACCATTCAAGGCCTTTTCAGGAAGTGGGAAGCTTTCAAATTTCGAAATTCACCTTGCATCAGCAAGACGAAATAGAAGTGAGAAAGGTTTGAAACCGGAAAAAGAGAAGAGAAAAACTGAGATTTAGGGAAAGAGCAGTAAAAATCTTACCACTCCTTCACTAAAATGAGAGAGCAACATGCAGGACATAGAAATAGCAGAAATAAGAAATCTTACGCAAGTCATCAGGGAAACCTACGATTACGATTTCACCAATTACGCCATGTCTTCTTTTAAAAGAAGAATACAACGGGTAATGGACATATATAAAATGACTTCCGTTCAGGCATTAACCAACAGGCTGAAAGAGGATGCCCCTTTTTTCCATGAGTTTGTTTCCGAAATCACTGTTAATGTAACGGAAATGTTTCGCGACCCTTCCTTCTGGCGGGTGGTGCGGGACCATATTATTCCGAACATCATGCTGAACCATGATACAATTAATATCTGGCATGCCGGCTGCTCCAGTGGCGAGGAAGTATTTTCAATGGCTATAATGCTTAAGGAAATGGGTGTGCTTGGCAAGACAAAAATTTATGCCACTGACATTGATAAAGACATACTGAACAGGGCTAAGCAGGGTATTTATTCGGCAAAGCACATGGACCTGAATGAGAAAAACTACATTCGCTTTCAGGGAACCCGCCTTTTAAAGGATTACTATTCAGAAAAAGACGGAAAGGTGCATATGGATAAATCCTTAGTGGCTAATGTAACCTGGAGAGAGCATAATCTTGTAAGCGGGCCTATATTTAATAAGTTTGACCTGGTGCTTTGCCGGAATGTCATGATCTACTTTAACCAGACCTTACAAAACGAGGTACTGAAAAAGCTTCATGAAAGTATGTTCAAATTCGGCTACCTGGCTATTGGCTCAAAAGAGTCTTTAATATGGTGCGAAATTGCCAACAAATTTATTGTGGTGAATAATGAAGAAAAGGTCTACAAAAAGATCAAGGATTAGTAATTCCCCTGAAAGGCAAACATCATTCCATGGATCGTCAGCATTTACATAACAGGTACAAAGCAATAGTCATAGGAGGCTCAGCGGGGAGTTTTCAGGGTATTACCCGTATTCTGTCCAGCATTCCGGAAGACTTTTCCCTTCCCATTATTATGTGCCTTCACCGTTTAAAGCATGTAAGGAATGGTTTTACAGAAGCACTCTCAATCAAGAGTATTAAGCCTGTGTCAGAGCCTGCTGATAAAGAAAATATTAAAAAAGGACAGGTATACCTTGCTCCTGCCAATTACCACCTTTCAGTGGAACTGGGAAACAGCTTTTCTCTTTCCACGGAAGAAATGGTAAACAGTTCAAGGCCGGCCATAGACATTACAATGGAAACGGCAGCTTATGTATATAAGGACAAGCTAATAGGTATTCTCCTCTCCGGAGCAAACAGGGATGGTGCAATGGGAATGAAAAGAATTAAAGAACGTGGCGGCCTTACCATTGTGCAGGACCTTTCGGAATGCATGATACAAACTATGCCGGCAGCAGCATTGCAGGCCACAGAAATTGACTACTCCTTAAAGCTTGATGAGATGGTCAGTTTCCTGAATGAATTAGACAAACACTATAAATAACAGAAGGATGAAATCAGTTGTAAAGACTCTTTCAGTAATTTCCACCATAGCCTTTGTGGTTGGCATTATTGTTACAGCAATCAATTTATACAACTTACCGGAAAATTTAATTGCTGACTCCTCAGTACTGGACTTAAGCAACATTCAGGAAATCAAACCTGCCCTTAACCGGAGCATCCTGATTATAAGTATTGTACTTGCTACCGGAATGGCCGCCCTTGTGCTCCAGACAGTAATCTCTGTCAGCAGCAGCAAAGACAATGTGGTTTATGTTGAAAAATATAAATCTGATAAAGACACTTCCTCACAAAGTTTTGAAAATGCTGATGGAGAAAAATTTGACACTTCCTCACTTACGCAGGAAATAATTCAGAAAATTCAGCAGTCAGCAAGCGATACTAAAGAGCCGGATAAAGCAATTGAATTTGCATTACGAACAGTTTGTAACCAGCTGGAAGCAAGCCAGGGAGCTGTTTATGTGGCCAAAGAAGATAATAGCAGACGTTTCATTGAACTCCGTGCCTCTTATGCTTACATGAAGCCTGATAGCCAAACCGTTCGCTTTGAGTTTGGGGAAGGCTTAGCAGGCCAGGTAGCTAAAGAAGGAATGCCTGCCAATATAAGTGCTGTGCCTGAAGGATACATAAAAATACTTTCAGGCTTAGGCCAGGCTACTCCTAAACACCTGCTCCTTGTTCCTGTAAAAGACAAAGAAAAAGTAATCGGGGTTGTGGAAATCGCTTCCTTTACTGCTTTTACCACGCAGCAACAGGAAATTACCAAACAGGCATTTGGCCTGCTGGGAAAACAATTTGCCCGCAGCAGCGAAAAGATTGGTGTTTCTGAGGAAGCATTCGAACATTTTGAAGATAACAGCCCAATATTATAACAAGCAAGAACTCAGAACGTATGTTGAAGAAATTTAGCATTGGCAATAAGATTACGCTTTTAGTACTATCGGTAGTTTTGCTTAGCATACTTGCTATAAGCTACATTACCTATACCCTCACCAGGGATTCGCTGGAAGAACGCTATCTGGAAAGCCTGCAGGCAGTAAACCAGTTAAAAACGGAACGCATCTCCTCCCATTTTAACCGGGTATCAAGGCAGCTGGAGCTTATCGGGAAAATGAAAAATGTACAGGAGGCGGTTTCATCACTCTCCGGCAATTCACCGGAAGGCGACGATATCACCGGTATTGATGATAACCGCTTAGATCAAATATTCAATGAGCTTCAGGAGTCTTTTGGTACTAATGAACTGATTGTAACTGACCTTGAGGGTATTGTTTTATATTCCGGCACAAATGAAAATACAGGTGCTCCTATACAAAACCCGGATAACCAACTGGTACCCATGGGACAAAAGGGCCTGTATTTCAGCAATGTATATCCTAATGGTAAAAACTACCATATGATGGCAGCTGCCCCGCTTTCCGGCTTACAGGGCGAAACGGGTGCAATTATTATGGTTCAGCTTTCTATGGAACCTGTTTTTAATATCCTCTCCGATACAACAAGCCTGGGGGCAACCGGTGAAACGGTAATAGCCAGGCTAAGCGGTGGCAATAAAATTCATTACCTGAACCCACTCCGCAACAGCATTAAAATTCCAATGCAGGAAAGCATCTTAGTGGGCGACAGAAGAGGGAGTGCAGTACAAAAAGCACTAAAAGGAAAGAAAGGCGCTGCCACAGGCCTTGACTACAGGGAAAAGGAAGTGCTGGCAAGCTGGAACTATATTCAGGACCTGGAATGGGGTGTAGTTACAAAAATAGACACAGAGGAGATTAATCAGGAAAGCTCATATCTGCTGCTTAACTATCTGATTGCCGGCGTAATCATCTTATTACTTTGCTTCTTTGTTTCAATCCTGTTCTCCAAGGTACTCATTTCGCCCATGATTTCCCTGAAGGAAACCATGCAGCTTTTAGGCAAAGGTATACTTCCTCAGAAGGTGGAAAGAAAAAGCAATGACGAAATAGGAGATATGGCCGGAACGCTGAACAACGTGGTTCAGGCCCTGAAGAACACTGCTGACTTTGCTCATAAAATCGGTGAAGGCAATTTTGATGCCCGTTTTGAGCCGATGAGTGATCAGGACACTTTGGGTACAGCCCTCCTCAACATGCGCGACAGTATTCAGGAAGCTGAGGCCCGTGATAAGGAACGTAACTGGATTGTGACCGGTGTAGCTGAAATTGGCGAGATCCTACGTATCCATAATAACCTTGAAGAGCTGGGCGATGCAGTAATTGCTTATGTAACCAGGAAAATTGGTGCAATACAGGGAGCCTTTTACGTGGTGAACGACGATGACAAGGACGATGTTCAGATTGAGTTAAAGGCCAGTTATGCTTACAACAAAAAGAAGTATCTGAAAGGCAAATACCGCTTTGCCGAAGGCCTGGTAGGACAATCTGCCATAGAGCAGGATACCATCCTGCGCACAGAAATCCCCGGCAATTACGTAACTGTGACTTCAGGATTATTAGGCGAACAACGCCCCGATTGTATCCTTATCGTTCCGCTGATTACAAACGAACAGGTATACGGTGTAATGGAATTTGCAAGCTTTGGCAAGTTCTCTCCAAGACATGTGAAATTTGTACAGGAAATAAGCCTTATTACCGCCCGTACCGTTTTTAACATTAAGGTAAACGAACGTACCCGCCGCTTACTGGGCGAATCGCAAAAGATGAGCCAGGAACTGCAGGTGCAGCAGGAAGTACTGCGCCAGAATGCGGAGGAAATGGAAGCTACGCAGGAGGAACTGAAGCGTACCAACCATCGCCTGGAAGACCAGATCGACGAAGTGAACCGTACACAGAAGCGGATGCAGCTGCTCCTTGAAAATGCATCTGAAGTTATTACTATCTACGAAAAAGATGGCAGCGTAAGATACATTTCACCATCTGTGGAGCGTATTTTGGGCTATACCCAGGACGAAATGATGGGTAAAAAGGATATTGAACACGTACATGAGGAAAATGTGGAAATTGTGGAAAACATGTTCCGCGAACTCATTGAAAACCCTCATGAAACGGCCGTGGCTCAATACCAATACCACAGAAAAGGAAATGACAGTGTATGGCTGGAAGCAACAGGTAAAAACCTGTTGAACGACCCTGCCATACAAGGTATACTTGTTAACATACGTGATATTACTGAACGCCGCCGTGCTGAACAGGAACAAAGAATGAGAAGCCAGATGCAGGCCCTTTCTGAAAACTCACCTGACCTGATTACCCGACTGAACACCAGAAATGAGTTCTTCTACATTAACCCTGTAATTGAAACATATACAGGCAACAGGCCTGACGACCTGGTGAATAAAAATATGCTTGACGTTAACCTGAATGAGAAAATAACCGAACAGTGGTTATCTATTCTGGACCAGGTACGGAGCAATAATGAGAAGATTTCAACTGAAATGGACTTCCCGTCTGAGCAGTTAGGAAACCGTATCATGCAGGTAAATGCCATTCCGGAGTACAATGAGTTTCAGGAAATAGAATCGGTTCTGGTAGTATCGCACGACATTACCTCCAGAAAAGTTATTGAGCTTGAGATACAGGCAAGTAATAAAAAGATAAACGACTCTATTAATTATGCTCAGAGAATTCAGGGAGCTATTCTACCTGAAAACAGCATTATCAGGAAATGGTTGCCGGAATCCTTTATTCTGTACAAACCACGCGATGTGGTAAGTGGCGACTTCCCTTGGTTTATGCAGGTAGGAGATGAAATATTCATAGCCGCTGTAGACTGTACAGGACATGGTGTTCCCGGAGCGCTTATTTCCCTGATAGGTTACTTCCTGCTGAATGATATCGTACGGAGCCGTAAAATTCTTAACCCCGGTTTAATTCTCGATGCCCTTGATGAAGGAGTGACACAAACCCTGCGCCAGGACGAAGACGACTCCAGAACCAAAGACGGAATGGATATTTCTCTTTGCAAAATTAACCTTAAGAATAACACCCTTGAATATGCCGGAGCCCACCGCCCGCTTTACCACTTAAGGAATGGTGTTTTAGAAGAGATCAAAGGCGACCGGTTCCCGATTGGAGGAGGTAAATATAAAAACCAGACAAACTTCGCCAACACACTAATAGAAATTCAAAAAGGAGACACATTCTATTTCTGCTCCGATGGATTCCCGGATCAGTTCGGCGGAACAGATAACAGGAAATTCGGGCCTAAACGCTTACGGGACCTAATTATGGAGGTACAGTCACAAACAATGACAGAACAAATGGAAGCTTTTGATATTGAATGGGAGGACTGGAAAGGAGATTACAAACAAACAGACGACATGCTCCTTATAGGCCTCAGATTTTAACAAATAATTTAAAATAATAAGTTAACTTTCAGCCACATAGGCAAAATTTAGTAAATGCAAACCCTAATTTTAAAGCATACATCATGAAGTATATTTATGACCTGCACAAAACTATGCTTGAACGAAACCTCATATTGGTTTATGAAGGAGAATTCACTCAGGAGATAACTAAGTCAGTTCTGGCAATGGCAGAACGTAACATGGACTCCATGGGCGAAGAATCCAACATCAAGCGTAAAGTTTTCAACGTAATGGTTGAGTGCCTGCAAAACATTGTAAAACACGGCGAAGAACTGATTGTACAGAAAGAACAGAAGCCTTCGGCCATATTTATGATTGGAAAACAGGGAGGCGCTTATATTATTACCTCCGGTAACCCGATCAAGAATGAAGAAGTAGACAAATTACGGTCTAAACTGGAGCAAATTAACGGCCTCGACCGCGATGGATTGAAGCAGTTATACAAGGATATCATCAAGAATACCGACCTGTCAGAAAAAGGTGGTGCCGGTTTAGGCTTTGTGGACATGGCCCGCAAATCAGGCCAGAAGCTTGAATTTGATTTCCATCCGGTTGATGAGAAATACTCCTTCTTCTCACTGAAGACTACTATTGTAAAAGAATAACTAAACAGGAAAATTAAATATTGAGATATGCAGATTCTTAATTTAGAAGGAACAGAAGATACACCTAAAATTATATTAGATAAGGGTAATGGTATCTTTGAAATTTCAGGACGTTCACTGCCTGAAGATTCAGCAGAATTTTACCAGCCGGTACTGGACTGGCTTGATGAATACAAAGAAGATAAAAACAGCTCTACTGAGTTTGTTTTTAAACTTGAATATTTCAACACTGCTTCATCAAAACTGATTCTTGATGTACTTTCAAACCTGGAAGACATTGAAGGAACAACAGTTGTATGGTATTACCATGAAGATGATGAGGATATGCAGGAAGCAGGTGAGGAATTCTCCGAACTTGTGGAAATACCATTTGAATTTAAGACTTATTAATTAAAGGAGGGCTTTTTTTATGCCCTCCAAAGTCTGCAGCTTCCTGATTTCTCAGGAAAGAGTCAAGATGATACAAGTTAATTCCTTTTGAGTGTATGAGTGAAGAAATATTAAAAGCACTAACCCAGCTTTTTGCAATAATTACAAAACAGGATGGCGGGGTTACTGAGATAGAGCGGAAGTTTGTAATTAGTTTCTTTCAGCAGGAACTGGATCAGGATTCTGTGAAGGAATACCTGGAGCTTTACGATAAATTTGTCGGGTACAACCAGGAAGAAGAAGACGAGGACGAGGAGCAGAAACAGAAGAAAGCAAGGAAGCTTACTTCTGTACGCGACTCTGTTAAAACACTGGCTATTTGTAAAAAGATCAATAAAACCCTTACCCAGAAACAGAAGGTAGTTGTATTGATTAAAATACTGGAACTTGTAGCCTCCGACAAAAACTTTACTCCTCAGCGGATGGAAATTATTGACACTATTTCCACCGTATTCAAATTCAAAAAGGAAGAATATAAACTTATAGAAAGCTTCGTGCTGAGTGAGAATAGTAAATCACTCAATTTCGAAGATATTCTTGTAGTAAACAGTGGCATAGAAGGGCTCCTCGCCGATACCGGCGTTACCCCTTCTGAGCCTGCTGCACAGGAAAACCTTAAAAAATATATTCACACCGAACTTAAGGGTGAACTTATTTTTATGAAGGTAAACAGCGTGGATATGTACTTTGTACAATACCAGGGAAAGGAAGAGCTGGTGCTGAATGGTTTTATCATGAAACCAAAACAGGTATATCTTTACTCCCATGGCAGCACAGTTAAAACCCCTAAGGGAGCTGCTCTGTACTACAGCGACGTAACAAGCCAGTTCAACCTGGAGGCGGTGCATGCAAAGCTTTCCTTCAACGCTTACGACCTTGCTTTCCGGTTTGCAAATGGCGATACCGGTCTGCGAAACATTAACATTTCTGAAGGACCCGGCAACCTTATTGGTATTATGGGGGCCAGTGGTGCAGGTAAAACCACCCTCCTGAATGTACTCGCCGGCATTGAAAAACCTTCGGAAGGGCAAATACTGATTAATGGCTACAACCTGCATACCGAAAAGGAAAAGCTGCAGGGGGTAATTGGTTACGTATCGCAGGATGACCTGCTTATTGAAGAACTTACCGTTTACCAGAACCTCTTTTACAATGCAAAACTTTGTTTTGCAGGCACCTCAGATGAGGAGCTGCATAAAAGAGTTATTGCTACCCTGGAAAGCCTGGGGCTGGAGCAACGAAAAGACCTGAAAGTAGGATCTGTGCTGGATAAAACCATTAGCGGTGGCCAGCGGAAAAGATTAAACATTGCCCTTGAACTGATCAGGGAACCAGCTGTTCTGTTTGTGGATGAGCCAACTTCCGGCTTATCTTCACGGGACTCTGAAAACGTTATTGACCTTCTTAAAGAACTTTCCCTCAAAGGGAAACTGATATTCGTGGTTATCCACCAGCCATCGTCAGACATTTACAAGATGTTCGACAAAATGTATATTATGGATACCGGTGGCTTTCCTATTTACTATGGCAACCCTGTTGAGGCTGTTACCTATTTTAAAAAGGCGACCAATCAGGTAGACAGTGACCGTGGCCAGTGCCCTACCTGCAGCAACGTAAATCCGGAACAGATCTTCAATATTATTGAAGCCAAAGTTGTGGATGAATACGGGCAACTTACAAATAAGCGTAAGGTAAACCCGATGCAATGGCATGACCAGTTCAGCGAAAAATTCAGGATAGACAAAGTTGATGACCTGAAGGATCTGCCTCCCCAGGGCCTGAGCCTTCCCTCCCGCCTGAAGCAAACCCTTATATTTACTACAAGGGATACGCTGGCGAAACTGGGCAACAAACAATATTTGCTGATCAACTTACTGGAGGCTCCCCTGCTGGCGCTTATCCTTTCCTTTATTATCCGCTATCATACCCGTGAGGAATACTTTTTCCGCTTCAACGAAAATATTCCCGCCTATATCATGATGGCCATTGTGGTTTGCCTGTTTATGGGCTTGTCAATAAGTGCAGAGGAAATTATCAGGGACAGAAAGATACTCAAACGGGAAAGCTTCCTGAACCTGAGCTGGAACAGCTATCTTACCTCAAAGCTTCTGATTTTATTTACCCTTTCGGCAATTCAGGCCTTCACTTTTGTCCTGATAGGGAACCTGGTCCTTGAAATTAAGGGAATGATCCTGCCTTTCTGGCTGGTATTATTTAGTGTAAGCTGCATGGCGAACGTATTAGGCCTGAATATTTCTTCGGCCTTCAATTCGGCTGTTACTGTCTACATCATGATTCCTTTACTGCTCATTCCGCAAATGATCCTGAGTGGTCTGCTGTTTCCTTTCGATAAACTGAACAACACCATCAGTAACCGCGGGAAAGTACCTGTAGTAGCTGATATGATGGCTTCCCGCTGGGCATATGAAGCAATGGCTACCTACCAGTTTAAATATAATGATTTCAACGCTCCTTCCTACCAGTTTGAACAGCAGGCAAAAATGGCCGATTTCAAATCCAATTACCTTGTGGGGAAGCTAAATGAAACCCTTTCTTTTATCCGGAAAAATAATCAAAGCGAAAACGATAGTATAAAAGGACTGGTTGCAGCCAAATTCAGGGTTTTACAAAATGAAGTAAGCAAAGAGCCTTTTCAGAAAGGTTTAGAACAATTTAACATCCGGGAGTTGAAGGCCGGCGAAATAAATGCAGCCAATTCTGAAATGCTGGAGGCTTATTTAGAGAACCTGAGGCTGCATTATTTAGGTGTTTATCAGCTGGCAGAAACCAAACTGGAGCAGTTAACATTATTGCGCGGCAAGATGGAGCCTGACTTCGAAGTAAACAAGTATAAAAACCTGTACTTCAGCGAAAGCCTCTCAGATCTTGTAAGAAATGTTGGCACAGAAGACAGAATCATTGAAGGAGATGGTGAATTTCTGCAGCTGATAGATCCGGTTTATAATGTTCCGGACACTCCTGCTAATCCACTGGATTACAGGGCCCATTTCTTTGCTCCTCAAAAACACTTATTTGGCATGTATTTCGACACCTTTACTTTCAATGTAATGGTTATCTGGCTCATGACAGCCATCTTATATGCTACCCTGTATTTCGAAGCCTTAAAAAGATTTTTGGGAATTTTCAGCAAATAAACTCCCAAAGCCTGAAAAACTACAAGTGTACCAAAACCGGGGTTTTAACATTGGTTAATATGTGTGTTATTAATAATTTTGCTTAATCTGAAATGAATTACATGAAAAAATTTTCACTGATAGCGCTGCTCCTGGCATCCTTTTGGTCCTGCGATTCAAGTAAAGCACCCAGCGCCGAAGCTTACATGGAAGCCCTCGACAGTACCCGACTGGCACAGCCGGAGATCTCTGAAGAGGTGATCTCGGACATCCTTCAACAAATACCTTCCCCACTGGAAATTTCAGTGTTGCTCAAGGAATCCGGTACTAAGTATGACCAGACTATGTTGAATGATCCGAAGAAAACAAAGTCTTATAATACTAATTACGAAAAGGCAATTAATTTAGGGATTTATGGCACAGACCTGGGATATACCAACATTTACGAACAGAACCAGGATGCTATCTTCTACCTGAACTCTATTAAGGAGTTAGCAGATGAATTAAGCATTGGACAGTTTTTTGATTTTGGAACAATTAAGAGGCTGGCGACGAACAGCAGCAACCTGGACTCTCTGTTGTACCTTACAACAAAAAACTTCAATAATATTAATGCTTATCTGCAAAACCAGAAGCGTTCCAACCTGAGCATATTAATACTGACAGGTGGCTGGCTTGAGGCCCTCCATATAACCTGTAAGGTAGCTGAGAAAAACCCGAATAACAAGGTATTGATTGAGCGTATTGGTGAGCAGAAAGTTATTATGGACAATATTATGCTCCTTCTAAGCTTTTACAGCGAAAGTAATTCCAGCATGGCTCAGTATATGACTGAATTGAAACCGCTGGCGGAGGCTTATGCCAAGGTGCAGATTGTAAGAACCTATGCTGAACCTACCTTTGTGGAAGTAGATGGAATGCTGGTTGTACAGGACAACAGCACCAGTGAAGTAAAAATTACTCCGGAGAACCTTCTGGAAATAACTTCCAAAACTCAATCAATCAGAAAAAACATTATTAAATAAACCCCGATCATGAAGAAAGTTTTCCTAACCTTCAGCCTGTTTGCATTTTTCCTTTTGGCTGGCAATATGGCTCAGGCTCAGTGTAGTGCATCGGAACTTGCTGATAACTGTATAACCCAGCTGAACGATGGTTTCAATTTTGTAAAAAGCTTCCCTGTTGACGGAGAGAACGGAGGAAAAGGCAAAATAGAATATTCATACGTATTTGCTAAAGGCACGGAGTATTCTATTAATATATGTACCAGCGGCGATAATCCCGACGGTATAGTGGTTAGTCTTTATGACTCAAACCGCCGTAAATTAACCACCAATGCAGCAAACGGCAAAGTATTTAAAGGCCTCCGTTATAATTGCAACTCTACAGGAATCTATTACATTACTTTTACCTTCGATGGGTCCACACAGCACTGCGGTGGCAGTGTATTAGGATTTAAAAGATAAAAGAACGATACAGCAGCAACTATTTCATTTAAATTCCGGGCGGGTACTTTGTACCTGCCTTTCTTTTTGACAGGAGTTACACCTTTTTCTGTTAAAATGCACAGGAGGCATAAGTATTTCCTCCATATCGCTTTCCCGATACTTAATGATAAAGTTCAACGGAAAAAAATCAGCAATAAAATATGCTGATTTTGCCTCTTTCATGATCCCCGGGGAACTCACAAACTGAATACTTCACCTGGAATAATAACTTTTTCAGCTAAACATGAAACAAATAAACAAGTATTAAAAACCAGCTTTTTAACTTAAAAACAGGAAGCGGAAAATTGAAAAGAATCTGTAAATTTGAAATATCTTGCCTGAAGGAATCAATTACGAACAGTTTACTTTTAATTATTCGCCTTACCAGCAAATCAGTTTAGCTTAATCCGGAAAACAATAACAAGACAGGATCCCAAATGCCCCATTTTTATACAATTTTTAGTTTAATATTCCTGTTGTTGTCCCATTCAGTTCAATCTCAAAGTCCTGTTTTTAAAGTGGAGGGAACTGTTCTTGGTTTTGAGCAAGCTCCAAGTCAGGGAATTCTAAAAAAAAATAAGCCTGTAACGGTACAGGGTACTTTGGAAAATGCCACCATAAAAATTTATTTGAAAGATAAATTAGTTCAGAAAACATACTCAGATGAGAAAGGGATTTTTCAGTTAAACTTAAATTTTGATAAATTTTACAAACTCGAGGTTTCAAGGAAAGGGCATAATAAAAACCACATAATTATTGATACCCGTGCCTTCCCTGAAAAAATAAAAAAGGGAGGATTTATCTTTAAAGGGGCTGAGTTTTTGCTGAATAGTTATACGAATGGTGATGACAGGGGCCTGGACAAAAATATTGGCCGCTTATATTTTAATCCCGGCCGGAAAGAGTTAGTTCTTGAATCTTTCCTGAAAGATGAAAGTACAGGCATTTTCAGCTCTTCCAGCCAGCCTGATGCCTCTGAGGAATTACTGGCGCGTGCCATTGCAAAAAACAATGAACGGCTTAGATTTTATACTCCTCTTCAAAGGCCTCAGCAAAAACAACCTGTCACAGAATCTCCTGTTACAGATAGCCAACCCGTCCGTAAACCTGCAGATAACAGACAGGAAAAAGAAATGGACATCGACTTAATAGCTGAAAAGGAAGATAAGCTTACCATTCCTAAAGATTTTAACCTTCCCTCGGTTGTATTAAGGCCTGATGAAGACCTCCTACGGATTCAGGAAGATGCCATCCGCAGAGAAAGGGAACAACTAACGATTTACAGACTTCGCATTAAAACACAGGAAGACAGTCTGGAAATTATCAGAAGAGAACAGGAAATTGAACTGGCAGAGAAAAACATTGCCGAGGCAAGATTCCTGATCTCTACCCAAAAAGAAAAGCTTGCTGCCCAGCAGGAAAAAATGTTTCTGCTGATTTCTCTCCTCACCTTGCTTTCATGCTCATCATTTCTTGTATTCTTTTATTTCCGGCAAAAGCAAAAGGTGAGCCAGCTAATGGAATCCAAGAACAAACAAATAACGGATAGTATAAACTATGCCCGCCGCATTCAACAGTCTATCCTGATCAGTGAAAACACACTGCAACAGTATTTCTCTGAATCCTTCGTTTTTTTGCAGCCAAAAGCAATAGTAAGCGGAGATTTTTACTTTGTGGCCCCAATAGGAAATAAATTTATTTTAGCTGTTGCAGATTGTACCGGCCACGGTGTACCCGGAGCATTTATGTCGCTCATCGGCTACAGATTACTGCGGGAAATTGTGGTGGAAAAAGGAATTCATGATCCTGCTCAGGTTCTTAGCTGCCTCCATAATGGCATAAATGAATCTCTGAATCAAACAGAAGACAAAGAAAACTCACAGGATGGAATGGATATTGCAATTTGCCTGATCGACCCTGAAGCCAAAACCCTTGTTTTTGCAGGTGCAATGAACCCTGCTTATCTTATTTTTAATCAGGAACTGAATGTATTACAGGCTGATGTAAGTTCAGTAGGTGGTAAAACACTTCGTCCCCGAAATGAGGGTGAGCAAAAAAAGTTTTCAAATAAAGCATGCCAGTATAATCCAGGCTGTATGCTGTACCTGTTTACAGATGGATATATGGATCAGTTTGGGGGAGGACAGGACCAGAAGTTTAACACCCGAAGGTTTAAACAAATGCTGATGGATATTCAACCTCTTTCAGCAGGAGAACAAAAGGAAATTATTTCCGGAACCCTGCAGGAATGGAAACGGAACACACCACAAACGGATGACATTCTTATGTTGGGAATCCGGCTTACTTAATTTAACAGGAAAAACTTACCAGATTAAAAGGTAATTCAACTATACTTTCCAATTCACGGCCTTTCATCTCCATTAATTCATCATCTTCATTGTAGCTCCAGATTACCACTACATCTTTTCCTTTAAATCTCAGCTCTTCCAGTTTAATTAAAATGGCGAGGATCTGCTTTACAGAACTTGAATTAAAATATTCTAATTCAATTTTCAGGACGGTTTCTTCCGGAGCAAAATTTAAATAAGAATCTATCCAGTCAATAAGGGGCTGGTAAAACATTTCAGCATTTTCAGGTAGTGACCTGCCTGAGATTTCCAGCTTACCATCTTTCGGGCTGAAATCAACCTTTGGGGTATCTGCCTTCTTTTCCAGAAATATCCCTTTCCCGGTAATTTGTTTTGTAATCATATTTCAATTCCTAGTGTAAAAAATGAAATCTCTTCATCTACAGGCGAAAACCCGAAGCTGAAACGGTTGCTACTATACCGGGCTGTTTCAATAAGCCCTAAACCGGCACCGCCTTTTTCATTTTTTGATGGTTTCAACAATTCTTTCCTGTATAATTGCTTTAGTGTTTCCTGATCCATCCGGTTCAGTGCCTCTAAATGCTCCTTCAGAAAAGACATATCTTTATTCTTCACAAAATTCCCTGTGTAAACTGCATACCCGTTTCCTTGTGCAGCAATCAGCAGCAGCCCTTCCTGCCTCCCGTCTGCACCAGTCACAGCGTGTTTAACAATATTCTGGAACATCTCTACCAATACATACATTACCTTTTTTTGCAAAAGTCTCGTTACAGAAACATTGCTAAGGTTATTTTCCAGAATATCCACTATGGGCAGCATCCCATCCTGAGAAAAATCACTTTTATACAGCAGCAGCACATTTTCTTCCAACAAACGATTGTACATTTCCTGCACATGAGTTAAGCTGAAATTATCTGCCTGCACAGACTCTTTCTCACAAAAAGAAAGCTGCATAAAAAACATAGAAAAGAGCTTGTTTAACGAAAGAAAATCAAAGGCAAACCTTTGCTTCGATTTACGGGCCATTTCTATAAGACCTAAACCTGCCCCCCCTTTTCCTGAAAAGCCCGGAGCAGGAAGCAACTTAAGGTATAACTGCCGCAATTCCTGCTGGCTAAGCTCATTAAGATTGCCTAATTGATCCCTGAGCTCCTTTCCTTTATTTTTATTTATCAGGTTTGCTGATCCAATAAAATAATTATGCTCATAATTCCGGATCATAAACATGCTGGGCATGTAAACCTCCCCTGGCCTTTCTTCAGGATTTTCCTTGTGCCGGATAAGATTCTGGAAACACTCCGAAATGGCAACTGAAACTCTTTTTCTTATCCGCTCAAGATCTAACCGGCTCTTTATGTTTTCATCAGATAGGCTAATCAGCTTATCTGTTATATTATCATGAGTAATTCCCTGATAAAAAAGGCTCAGGTTATCTGATCGTAATAAACGATAAAAGTCATGTACCCTGTTTTGCAGCATTAGTTAAGCAGCACCTTCCTGCTTTTGAAAAATTTGTAAACATCTAAACCTGCCTTTTCCCTGAACACAATTTTTCAATAAAGTGCATACCTAAAAATACAAAATATTTGTATTACACCTAGCATTTTCACATTTATTTTAAAAAATTAATTACAATTGTTATATAAAAGACTGACACTCAAAAGCATTCTTACCCATTGATTCCCAACAAAAAAAACCTTTTATTAACTATGCTCCACATTTCTCTGTACAAGGGTTGCATTTGCCTGGGCAGTAGCCAACACCACAAGATCGCTGATATTTACATGTGCAGGTCTGCTTATCAGAAAGGATAAAATTTCTGCTATATCCTCTGCCCGCAGTGGCTGAACTCCTTCATACACTTTTTTTGCCCTTTCTTTATCTCCCTTAAACCGTACTTCCGAAAACTCAGTTTCAACCATTCCCGGATGAATACCACTCACTTTGATGTTGTATGGATTCAGGTCCTGCAACATTCCTTTAGTGATGGCATCCACCGCATGTTTTGAGGCGCAGTATACATTACCTTTAGGGTATACTTCTTTGGCTGCTATGGAACCTATATTAATTATATGTCCCTCCTTCCTTTCCATCATTTGTGGTATAATGGCCCTGCTTACATATAAAAGTCCTTTTACATTTATATCGATCATGGCATCCCAGTCATCCGGATTTCCTTCACCAATGGGCTCTAACCCATGGGCATTGCCTGCATTATTAATTAAAACATGTATAGCATGAAAATCTTCGGGCAGGCTCTGAAGTGCCTTCTCCACCGCATTCCTGTCCCTTACATCAAAGGTAAGCAGGTGTACTTCCGCAAGTCCGTTAAGTTCTTCCTGAAGGCTATTAAGCCGTTCCTCACGCCGCCCACATATTATCAGGCGGTTTCCCTCTCTCCCCAGTACCTGTGCTGCTGCACGGCCAATTCCTGAACTTGCTCCGGTTATTAATATCGTTTTTTTCATAATCTGTACTGTTTATAAAATCCCGGTGTTATTTCCACGTGTTTTACACCTGTGTATAAGTGTGATTGAAATCTAAGTAAGTATAAAAGCTGAATAACTGCGCCGGTTAAGCTGAAAATATAAATTCATACTGATTTTTCAAAAGCGGCCAGTGACATACCGGCATCCTCATAAATAAATTCAGCAGGCAACATACTTTAAAAATAAACAAAAAAGGCTTCTTCCTGAAAAACAGAAAGAAGCCTTTTCAAAATACAAGGGTACTGGTCCGGAAACCTGCTTTTCTTTTAATTGAATATCAGGTAAAGAGCAATGGACTGTGTACCCATCCGGGAAAAACCCTGCCCGATATCATTTTGCCTGCTACTTAATACATTAACCAGGCCATGAGAGTAACGGATTTCAGGAGAAAACTTAAATAAAGGAAAGTAAATATCTGTACCGAAACCAATTTCCATCGACAGGTTATCACCACTGAGTCTGAGACCTTCCTGCTCATTCTCCTCACGTTGTTTTTTACCTGTTACATCTATAGTAGGTGTAATTCCGCCTACATAAAACATACGGAAGTTCTTACGGCGGGCAGATTTATATTTTAACATCACCGGAAGGTCCACTGTAGTGAAATCTGCGAAAAAATTCTCGTCAGGACTTGTTGCCGGGAAATACTGATAATTTACAGAGTATTGGTAGAACCCTACTTTAGGCATTAAGCGTACATCCAGGTACTGCAAAAGGCGAAGGTTGGCCAGGAAACCAATTGAAAAACCCACTCCGGTTGGTGTGGTTACATTTGCAACAGTATCAAAAGGTCCGGGGCTTTGCGTAAAAGTATCATCATACTTCAACCTTACCGACGAACTGTGAATTCCCAGTGTAAAACCATAGGTCAGGAGGCGCTGGTCGTAATCGATCAGGTTTTCCCGGGACTTAAGCACGGAATTCTTTTGACTAAAGGCCGGGCCGGCCAGGAGCAGCAGACCTGCAATAAAAAAAAGGATTATTTTCTGCCCTGGTAAATAGAGCTTATCCCAAACGTTAATGGTATGCATCGTGTCTGTTTAAATCCAATTTGTTGAAGAATACCTATGAAACGGTCACCGTCTGGAAATTCTTGTACAGATTCCGGTAAATAAGTGTAAGCGGAGTTATCTTTAGAAATTACTTTTCCAATCTGAGGAAGAATTGATGTAAAATAAAAATTAAAAATCTGCTTGAATGGAAAGGCCTTAGGCTTGGAGAACTCTATTATTACCACAGAACCTGATGGCTTTAAAACCCTGAACATTTCTGCCAGTCCCTTCTCCAGATTTTCAAAATTGCGGACTCCAAAAGACACAATAACGGCATCGAAAGTATTATCAGGAAACTGAAGATTTTCTGAATCCCCTACATTGAGCTCGATAATTTTATCAACCCCCCGTTCCTTCATTTTCTTTCTTCCCACCTCCAGCATTCCTTCAGAAATATCAACTCCTGTTATTTTTTCAGGCCTGAGCGACAGTGCCTCCAGGGCAAAATCACCTGTTCCGGTGGCAATATCCAGAATTTGCTTTGGCTGTTCCTTTTTCAATAATTTAACCGCCTTCTTTCTCCACAAAATATCTATTCCCATGCTCAGAAGATGATTCAGTAAATCATAATTCTTACTGATATTATTGAACATGGAAGCAACCTGGTCTTTTTTTCCTTTTGTGTCTTCCTTATAAGGTACTACAGCCATTCAGTTGGGTTTTATGGTAAGGAATTAAATTTATATGCAAAATTACAATCAAAATCCGGTATGCCCAGATATTACTTCATTAATTTATTAACCGGTATAAGGGAGTATCTGTTACAGAAATACTTTCTCAGACCTGAAACAACACCTTCTTCTCTAAATAAAATAAAAAGCACAGAGCCTGAAAATAAGCTCTGTGCAGGAAAATCATTTATTTTACTTTTATATTCTTAATATTTATTAGTGGCAGTAGGTCCGGTACTTTTAGTTAGCACCTTAAATTCCACCCTTCTGTTGAGGGCTCTGCCTTCTTTTTCATCATCATTTGAAGCCAAAGGACGTTCTTCTCCATAGCCTTTAGCAACAATGCGGGCTTTACTTATTCCTTTTTGAACTACATAATCCACCACGGCATTTGCTCTTCTCTGGCTAAGCTGCTTATTATATGCTTTACCTCCTACATTATCGGTATGTCCTGAAATCTCAACCACCATATCAGGGTTCTCATTGAGCAGGCGCTCCAGCTTATTAAGCTCGTCATAGGAATCTTTTTTAAAGGATGCTTTTCCTGATTCAAAATAAATATTCCGCAGCACAGAAGACATTCCAACCACGAGCCGGTCCAGTTCAACACTCCTGCTGATTTGCTGTGCTTTTTCAGTTGAAGCAGGCAGGGTAAGCTTAAAATTCTTGAACATATAGCCATCTTTTTCAATGCTGAGCATCATTTCGCTTGGCTCGGAATTGGAAAAGCTAAACACATAAACACCATTTCCTTTACTTTCTTTTCCTGCCACCTGGTTATTGGAGAGTTTACGCAGGTTAAGATTCGCGCTAAGGGGCTGGTCAGTTTCATTATCAGTTACTGTTATAGTTAATATAACAGGCAGCAGCACTTTTTCCTGTTTTACAACTTTGGCAACAGCAGGCGCCACAGGCTCTTTTGGAGTGTCCTTAACAGGCGCTTCTTTAAGAGGTTCCTCTTTTTCAGGCTCTTCCTTCTTCAGTTCTTCTTTTTTGGGCGCTTCTTTCTTTTCCTGAAGCTTTGCCACTACCGGCTGCTTCACCTCCGGCTCATTTTCAGGCAAAAAGTTCACCATATAAATATCGGTATAACCCTGCCCGTCATCCCTGACAGAGGCATAATATCCCCGTTCGCCATCTTTGGTACTTACAAAGAAAACATCATTATCGGGAGTATTAATAGGGTAACCAACATTAACAGGTTCAGTCCACTCGCTGGCAACGCTATCATAAACACTTTTAAAAATATCGTAGCCGCCCATTCCTTTCCGCCCTTTAGTACTAAAGTAAAGGGTTTTACCATCGTAATCAATAAAAGGGCTTTCTTCGTCAAACTTCGTATTGATTACCGGACCCAGGTTTGTGGAACGACTCCATTTACCCTGTGCATCTTTCTTGCTTACATACAAATCTATACCTCCTATCCCTCCGGGGCGGTTGCTTGAGAAAAACAACAGATTCCCATCCGGCGACATGGAAACAGACTTTTCGGCAAAACTGGAATTTATGTATTCACTTAAAGGCATAGGGTAAGCCCAGGTGCCATTTGCTTCAAGAGTGGAATAGAATATGTCTCCCCCATTATCATCCTTGTACAGGAACAGGGTTTTACCATCAGCGGAAAGGGCAAGGTTACTGTTATGATAAGCGTCATTTACAGGTGCTCCAAGGTTTCTGGCCTCTCCCCATTCCCCGTTTTTATCTTTTTCAGAAATAAAAATATCTTCAAAATAAAAGTTATCCTGATCCACGTTTTCGTTCAGGTTACCTTCCTGCCTGCGCGATGTAAAGATCATAATCGTTTCATCTGCATTCAATACAGGGCCGTAGTCAGGCCAGATGGAATTAACTTTTTCGCTTACATTTACTATTGCATAGTGTTTTGGGTTTTTAGTATACTCAAGACCATTTTCACACTCCTGAATTCTTCTTTCCACCTCATGAAGCTGCACCTTATCCTGGCCGCGGTAATTTACATCATTAAGAAGCTTGTCTTTATATTTATTAAAATACTCCAGCGCCTCATCATACTTAAGGCCATACTGAAAACCACGCCCTATTGAATACAGGATATCGTAGCGAAAATTAGGGTCCAGGTCGTACACCCTTTTAAAGAACTTCGAAGCCCTGTCTTTATTAACGGTTTCAAGATAAGTTTTACCTGCCATGTAGTTGGCCCATATATTCTGCGGGTCAAGGTTGGCCGCAATCTCGAACTGATCGCGCGCCTGGGTAACTACCCTGGTAGCTTTTAAAATTTCCTGTCCGATTTCGTAATATAATTCTGCATTCATCACGCTGTCTTCGCGCGATGTATAAAGCTGGGCAGATGCAGTTGATTGGATGCCCATCCATATAAAGCCCGTCAGAATTAATGTTTTAGTATACCTGTTTATCATCTCCTTTGTATAAAAGCTTGAACTCAAAAGACCCAACTACCTGAATTTCAAGAGGCGTAATTTAATGCAGATTTATAATTTTTCAAATTTCAGCCATTTTCAGCGCTTTCCGTCCATGTAATACGTTCGCAAATTTAGCTGATTTATAGCCCTTACCGTCAACGGTAACCGGCACAAAGCACTACTATTCCCGTTTTACCTGATGTATTAAAGGAATTATAATTTTTTCAGCAAGCTGTAAGAAATATTGAATAATAACCTTAAATCGATTTTTTCCGTAAATACTGCTTTATTGCTTATGCTTTTACTTAATTTTACAGTCTTAAGCCAATAGAAAACAGTATATTCCATGAGGAATCTGAAAGCACAATTCATCATTAGTAATACAAGCATAGAAAAATGCCCTTCACCGGATAAGCCGGAATATGCTTTCATCGGCCGGTCAAATGTAGGTAAATCGTCGCTAATAAATATGCTGGCGGGTCATAAAAATCTTGCTAAAACATCAGGCAGACCAGGCAAAACCCAATTGATAAACCATTTCCTGTTTGAGGACAGCTGGTACCTGGTTGATTTACCCGGTTATGGCTATGCTAAAGTGAGTAAAGCAAAGAAAGCTGAATGGGGAAAAATGATTGAGCAGTACCTGCTGGAACGAAAAAACCTTATGTGCGTATTTGTTTTGATTGACGTGCGCCTTGAACCTCAGGAGGTGGATATGGAATTTTTACTCTGGCTGGGCGAACATCAGATTCCTTTTGTAATGGCATTCACAAAAAGTGATAAGTTATCCCCACCGAAAAGAGATAAAAATATTGCCTGGTATAAAAGGCAAATGCTGAAAAGCTGGGAAAGCATGCCACAATATTTCGCCACATCTGCCGTAGAATCTAAGGGCAGAGAGCAAATTCTTGATTTTATCCATGATATAAACGAAAAATTTGAGGTGGTTAAATAACAGAGAAGATACCTGAACCTGCTTTGAAAATTTTATCAGCTGTACTGCAAAAAAGCCGGCTGTTATTTTATTCTGAATCAGAACAATTATAATTTTACAGGCCCGGCCACGCACCGGCAGGAAAAAATTTATATTTTACTACAAAAACACGTTAGCACATTAAACATAGGTGTACATGGATTTAAAAGAGATAGCTTCAATATCAGGAAAAGGAGGATTGTTCCGGATTGTTAAACCTACCCGTACAGGAGTAATTGTGGAGTCACTTGATGGAAGCGGCGGCCGGATAGTTGCTACGGCAAATCACAGAATATCGGTTCTTAAGGAAATTTCTATTTATACTACTGACGCAGAAGGATCCACTCCACTGGAAGGTGTTCTTCAGGAAATTCATAAAGAGTTTGGTGATGACCCCGGCATTGACAGCAGCTCAACACCCGAGGAACTGAGGGCTTTCCTGCAGCATATACTTCCTGATTTTGACCGCGACAGGGTTTATGTATCTGACATAAAAAAACTGGTAAGCTGGTACAAACTTCTCCTCAAATATGCCCCTGAAACACTTCAGGCTCAGAAAGAAGAGGTAAAGGAAGCTAACCAGAAAGAGGAACAAAATGCTTCTGAGGCAAAGGCCGGAACAGAAGATAAAAAGCCTTCAGAAAAAAAAGAAAAGAAACAAAAAGCTTAATAATGCAAGAAGCCACTCCTTTACAGAAGTGGCTTCTTTTTTTTGATGAAATTAATTTCATCAAAACTCTATCCTTACCTTACCTGGAAGCAACAGCATCTGATTTACTCTCCGGCTCATGCTTTTTATAAAAGCTCTCTGCTTTTCTTACCATGTTTTCTGAGCCTATAAATAAGGGGCACCGCTGGTGCAGTTCAGTAGGTTTAAGGTCCATAATTCTTTTGTAACCATTTGTGGCAATTCCTCCTGCCTGCTCAGCTATAAAAGCGAGTGCGTTGCATTCATACAACAGCCTTAACTTTCCTTTAGGGGCTTTATCGGTGCAGGGGTATATATATATTCCACCCTTCAGCATATTTCTGTGAAAATCAGCTACCAGAGATCCGATATAGCGTGCACTGTATTCATTCTTTTTACAGTAATCAACATACTCCTTCACTGCCGGCTCAAATGTACAGTAAGCTCCCTCATTGACAGAAAAAATAGACCCGTCCTTCGGCATTTTTATATCCTGATGAGAAAGAAAAAACTCCCCTAAAGAAGGCTCATAGGTAAAGCCATACACTCCATGGCCGGTTGTATAAACAAGCATGGTGGAGGAGCCATACAACAGGTAGCCTGCTCCCACCTGCTCACTCCCCGGCTGCAGCACATCCTCCATGGTAACCGGTGTGCCGGCAGGAGAAATTCTCCGGTAAATGGAAAAAATAGTCCCTATTGATACATTTACATCAATGTTAGAGGATCCATCAAGAGGGTCCATTGCCACAATGTATTTTCCTTTTGGGTTTTCAAGGTCAATCACCCCTTCTTCCTCTTCTGAAATAATAGCACAAACTTCTCCCCCGTTCCTTAAGGCACGGGTAAAGCGGATGTCAGCAATAACATCGAGCTTTTGCTGCTCTTCGCCCTGCACATTAGTTACCCCGAATGCGCCTCCAATATTCAGGAGTCCGCTCCGGCTGATTTCACGGTTAATAATTTTACCAGCCAAAGCAATGTCGCGGAGCAACTGCGACAGCTCACCTGTTGCAAACGGAAATTCATCCTGCTTTCGCTTAATAAATCTGTCGAGAGTGGTACCTACGGGTAATCCTAACTTATCCTTTGTCATAAAAATGGGAAATAAATGTTAAATCAATTTTACAGGAGGAGCAATGATAGCACTTATCAAAAAATTAAAATTTTTAACAAAAATAGTTTAAATAAAAGCAATAATGCAAACGATTGCGCAAATATTTTAAAAAAAAACAGCTCTCCTGTTTTTTTAGCCAAAATCTATTCCGGCAAGATTGGTTATTAAACTAAACCCCTTCTCACTTGTTTAAAAACCTGAGAATTCCTGAATCAAGGTATGTAAAAAAAGATACAACTGGTATCTTTTTTATAAAAATAATTTGAACGGAAGCTGAAATATGAAAGTATTTAAATTTGGAGGAGCATCTGTTAAGGATGCCGATGGAGTAAAAAATGTAGTGAAGGTTATTTCTTCCTATAAAGGGACACCCCTCCTGGTGGTGGTATCGGCCATGGGTAAAACAACCAATGCACTGGAAGAGCTATACCAGCTGAGCATAAGCCATAAGCCATTTCATGAGCAAATAAATGCGCTTTATGAATATCATTTACACATAGTAAAGCAACTTTTTACTGACATACACCATGATGTACATTTTCAGCTGGCGACCCGTTTCCAGAATCTTACCCGCATTTTACAAAAATCAAAAGATAAAAATCACGCCCTGCTTTATGATGAGGTAGTTGCCCACGGGGAACTGATCTCTACGGTTATAGTACAGGCTTACCTGAACGAAACCGGCCACTCCAGCCGCTGGATAGATGCAAGAGACTATATAAGCACGAATAATCTGCATAAGGAAGCGCTTATAAACTGGGCTCTTACCAGCAGCAAGGTTAACAGGGAACTGCCTTCCATTCTTGAGAGGGAGGTTATTATTACCCAGGGCTTTATTGGCAGGAGCCCTGCAGGAAACACTACTACCCTGGGCCGGGAAGGTTCAGATTTTTCTGCGGCTATTTTTGCCAGTTGCCTCAATGCAGAATCGGTAACTATATGGAAAGATGTTCCCGGGGTTTTAAATGCCGACCCTAAGCTTATAAAAGATACTGTACTCTTCTCTGAGCTCAGCTATAATGATGCGGCAGAAATGACCTACTATGGTGCCACTGTTATACATCCAAAAACTATTAAGCCCCTGGCAAATCAAAAAATACCTCTCCTTGTACGTTCCTTTTTTAAACCCGAAGAGCCGGGAACAAGAATATCCGGCTCCCTGACTCAAAACCCGGCACCTGCCATCATATTCAAACAAAATCAGACCCTCATCAGCTTTAACATCAGGGACTTTTCCTTTATCACCGAAAGAAACCTGAGCCATATATTCTCCCTGCTCGATATCTATCATATTAAAATTAATATGATGCAAAACTCAGCCATTTCCATTTCACTATGTATTGACAATGTACCGGAAAAAACCACTGCTCTGATTAACAACCTCGAGAATGAATACAACGTCCATTACAATACAGATTTAACGCTTATTACTATTAAGAACTATACTCAGGAAATAACAGACGAAATCAGCCGGGGTAAAGAGATATTACTGGAACAAAAGACCAGGAATACTTACCAGATTGTGGTCCGGCAGAGTATTTTGAAACCGAAGGATTGAAAGGCAGTTAATCATTTTACAAGCATTTAATCAGGTATAAAACAAGAAAAGATTTTAGATATATGAATAAATACGAGCAACTATGCGAATCTTATTCTAAAAACATGAAGGACTTCAAGCTTTATAAGCAGGAGTGTCACGGGTTCGCACAGCAACTCCGGGAGGCCATTATAGACTACTATTCCATTCCGGAAGAAAAGCTGCGGCTCCGCAGCAAGGAGGATCCTAAAATTCTGACTGATGATATTTATGCGGCCATGGATATGCAAAAAGATACCTACTGGCATGTCCGCTTCGCAATCAACCTCCAGTGCATGAAAAATGATTTCCCTGACGAGAACATAACCTTTGAGGCATGTATAAAAAAAACCATTAATAACACCTTTATCTTAAAGCTGCCAAAAGAGACTGAGTTTACCATAAAGAAAACAGACGACCGTTACAATTTTCATGATTTTCTGGACTTCCTGTTTTTGTTTCTGAAGGGTTTTTATGAGAATGAGCTGGAGCGTTTTCTTACCAGTGGCCATCTCCCTAAAGAGCAGGCTCCTATCGGCTTTCGCTTCGACCCTATTGAACGATAAAAAAAGGCTGCCCCCCTGTGAAGGACGGCAGCCTTTAAAATAATTACCCAAATTCAGGTGGTTCTTAAATAAGAAACCTGACCTGCTGGACTTAAATTAATACTTACTTTTTCTGTCAGCTCTTTTTAATGCTTCATAGGCATTAACAATGCCACCTGTGGAAGAAAGCTTTTTAAAGCGCACCAAAGCATCTTCTGATCCGTCTTCCTCACTTCCTGCACCCGGCATATTAACTTTATCGCGTCTGTAGTTCAGGGTCGATTTCATAATGATTTTCTTAACCTGCTCAGCAGTGAGGTCAGGATAATAAGCCATTATCAGAGCTGCCACACCTGAGGTAACAGGAGCAGCCATGCTTGTACCGCTCAGACTCTCATATTCATTGCCGGGAGTAGTAGAGTAAATATCCACCCCGGGAGCAAAAACATCTACAGTTTTACGGCCAAAGTTCGAGAATGTACCAACAAAATTAGTTGGGCCACCCCAGGCCGATGCTCCTACTTCGAGCCAGTTATCTGCTGTCTTTTTAGAGTTTAAAAACCTTTTGGTCGGGAAATTTCCTTCCACATCAATATCCTTTCCGTCGTTACCAGCCGCATGAACAAGTAAAACCCCTTTTTCCGCTGCATATTTAACAGCCGCATCCACCGCTTCTTTCTGAGGAGAATAAGCTTTACCAAAGCTCATGTTAATTACCTGCGCGCCATTATCCACTGCATAATAAATAGCATTTGCCACATCTTTATCGCGCTCATCGCCATTTGGTACTGCACGCACAACCATAATCTTTACCGGTGCTGCAATACCATCTATTCCTATACTGTTTCCGCGCTCAGCGGCAATAATACCAGCCACGTGGGTTCCGTGCTGTGCATCCGGGCCTTTTACATCATTATTCCCGTAATAGCGCTCATTTAAATCGTCCGGGTTGTCACCTACAATATGGCGGCTGTCAAACTCCGGATTGTAATTATATTGCAGAAAGCGGGTAAAGTATTTGTAGCCCTGCTGCATCTGATCATCAGAGAGACCATTGGTTCTGGCAAACTGCATAACTGCTTTAGCTTCCTTCAAGGCATCGGTTTCAGGAGAAAACGCTGCTATCGATTCCTCATCCAGTTCCTCCTGCCCCAAAGCCTCTTTCAGTTGCTCTTTAGCCTGCTCATAACGTTCATAAAAACCAAGAAAGCCGGATGCCTGCTCGCTCAGCCTGTTTACTTCTCCTTCAAACTCTTCCTTTACTTCCTGATAAAGGGCAAACTCTTCCTTATTTTCTACCTCTGCAGCACTTTTCCCTTCATATTTTGCATTCAGCTTCCTGTATATACGGGTTACCTCGTAGGTATCGAAATTAACATTTTCCCCGTTTTTTCCTCCTATAAAATTCCATCCATGCACGTCATCAATGTAACCATTTTTATCATCGTCAATGCCATTACCTGGAATCTCGCCCGGGTTCACCCATATCTTATCTTTCAGGTCTTCGTGCTCCACATCAATTCCCGAATCTATAACAGCCACAATTATTTCCTTTTGCGGCTTTTTGCCTTCCAGGAGCTGGCTGTAAGCTCTTTCAGTGCTGATGCCGGGTACCCCGTTCGCTTCAGGGTCGAGGTGAAACCAGTTATCGGGAGCCTCGGTGAGGGTATCGGCTACCTGGCCTTTTTTAGATTGCAGGACTCCTCCATCCACACTTCCGGTAAATAAAAGCATAGTAAGGAAACCTGGAATAAGAAAACGATTAAATTTTATCATGGAAACTTTCGATATTTGTTCAGATATTATTGTTTTGTCTATTATAAAGCTGAAGAAAGTAAAATATTTCCTTTCAGCCAAGAATTAAGTTTTCTCCGGATTATAAATTACTTAAACCGGTTAATGTAACCAGCTTTTTAACCCTGAATAACATGAAAAAATTCATATCCGGAGTGTTTATCACTATATTTATTCTTCTCTCAGGGCAGCATGAGCTTTCGGCACAATCCATTACCGGCCGCTGGGAAGGTACTCTGGCGCACGGTGGCAGCCAGTTAAGAATTGTTTTTAATATTGAAAAAAAGAACAACAAACTCAGTGCCACACTTGACAGCCCTGACCAGGGAGCACGTGGCATAAAGGTAGACAGCATTCGACAAAAAGCAGACAGTCTTTTTCTTTTTTTACATCAGCCGGGGGCTTCCTTTAGCGGGAAAATAAGGAAGAAGCCACAGGAAATTGAGGGCAGCTGGAAGCAGGCGGGCATCAGCATACCTGTACGGCTGAAAAAAACAGCAGCTGAAACCTTACCCTCCCGCCCGCAACTGCCTGAGGAACCTTACCCCTACCATTCCGAAGAGGTTAGCTTTCTGAATAAAGCAGAGGGCATCAATCTCTCCGGTACGTTTACAAGGCCAAAAAAAGAGGGGCAGTTTCCGGCAGTGGTATTGGTTTCCGGCTCAGGCCCCCAGGACAGGGACGAAACAATTATGGACCATAAGCCATTTCTGGTAATTGCCGATTACCTTACCCGCCGGGGCATTGCGGTGCTGAGATATGATGACAGGGGATTTGGAAAAAGTGCAGGAAACTTTACCAGCGCCACCACCAATGATTTTGCCTCAGATGCAGCCGCAGCAATAGATTACCTCCAGAACAGACCCGATGTGCACGCAAACCAGATTGGGATAATCGGCCACAGCGAAGGTGGCATAATTGCCCCTATGGTTTCTGAAATGAAAAAGCCGGTGGCCTTTGTTGTTCTTTTGGCGGCTCCTGTCCTGCCGGGATACGATCTTTTACTCCTCCAGAATGAAACCATCAGGAGGCAGCAAGGCAACACAGAAGAAGAAATAAGTACCTCACTTGCCATCCAGCGGAAGTTATTGAAGATAGTAAAAGAGGAACAGGATAGCCGGAAAGCCAGTGAAGAGCTGAGAAAACATTTACTTGCTGCTTATGACAGCCTCCCTGCCGGAGTGCGCCGGTCAGGAGATGCTTCACAGGCAGTTATAAGTGGTCAGCTGGCCCAGCTCCTCTCCCCCTGGTTCCGGAACTTTGTCAGCTACAACCCGGCAGCATCATTCTCTTCACTGAATAAACCTGCCCTGGCACTCTACGGCACCAAAGATGTACAGGTACCCGCAAAGGAAAATGCCGGGGCGCTGACGCAGATTATTACGCAACACAACAAAAGTAATATCAGGGTGGAAGTACTGGAAGGACTCAACCACCTTTTTCAGCCTGCCGGCAGCGGCCTGCCCGATGAATACAACCGCATAGAAACCACCATTGCCCCGGAGGTACTGGAGTTAATGAGTGATTGGATTAAAGAGCAGCTTCCTTAAAAACATCCCGGATCAGCTTTCCCTGCCCCCGGCCAGCTTCTGATAACCCAGATTAAACTGACATATAATTTATAAAGATCAAAGCGGAAAAATATATTCAAAGAAACACAAACCAAATTCTCTTTTTTTTTGTCATTGATACGGTAAAAGGAATTACTTTTGTATTCTTTAATAAAATATGTATTACATTATTCTCCTCACTTTCGCTTTAAGTATCTCTCCACTTGGAGAGGCCAGAGTTGGAATTCCATATGGTATCATTAATGGATTAAATCCAATTTTAGCTTTGATGATAGGGCTTATAGGGAACCTCCTCATTTTTCCTGTATTCATGTATCTTATCGATACTTTTAATGCAAAATTCTGGCGGTATAAATTTTACAAAAAGCAAAACATCAAGCTTATCCGCAGAGCGAAAAAGGGAGTGGGAGCAAATATCCAGAAATATGGCTTTTGGGGGCTTATGATTTTTGTAATGATCCCCCTGCCAACAACAGGGGCGTATATTGGAACCATTGCAGCCTATATATTCAAACTGGAACGCAGGGAAGCTTTTATTGCCATCAGCCTTGGTGTAATTGTTTCCTGTATAATTATGGCCGTCAGCACGCACTTCAGCCTTTTAGGCATTTCCTTATTTTAAAAAGGCCGGCCTTATAACCCCTGCCTCATCTTTTTTTTCTCAGAATGCTTTTTCTTTGAATCGAGCCGCTTCTTAACAGAACTCTTAGTGGGTTTAGTGGCTTTGCGTGCTTTGCGGGGTGCATAGGCTTTCTCCATTAACTGATTAAATTTAGCAATAGCAGCTTCCTTATTTTGCAGTTGGGTACGCATATGCTGAGCTGTAATAATCAGCTCGCCATCAGTGCTTATCCTTGAAGCAAGCCTCTGCAGAATAACCTCCTTATCATGCTCCGTAAGTGTGGGAGAGTTGGTTACATTGAAACGAAGGGTTACTTTACTGTTCACCTTATTAACATTTTGACCACCGGGCCCGCCGCTTTTAGAGGCAGTGATGACCAGCTCGTTTGTAACATCTTTATTTTTTATCAGGGCTGTTAAATCCATAAGTTATTCTACGGGCTTTTTTCTTCAAAGATATATAAGGCATGCATCTGCATAAAAGCAAAAAAGGTAATCTGCCCGTAAAAGTCAAAAAACCAGAGATTATTCCATTCCAATCCGCAATTTTTCTGCCGGGAATCCGGCAGAAAGGGATTTATAATGTTTTGCGTGGGCTGAATCTAATAGAGCCGGGCTTCGTACCACTAAAGAGGATTACGATCAACCAAAACATAAAAAGCCGATGAGAACCGCCACAAAAGAGGAAAATCCAGCTGCAGGTCCTGATGACAAAGCACGTAAGCAGGAATACGAAAAACTGTTCAGGGAACTTCAGAGCCAGGAAAAAGGCAGTGTAACACTTCAGAAACTGCTTGACCGGCTAACCGCTAACGGAATCTCAGAAAACGACCCGCGCCTTGAAAAATGTTTACACCCTTACCTTCGAAAAGAAAATGGTTTAAATACAGAGCTTGATCAGCCCCGGTTTACTGAACTGCTGCAGGAGGCGCCGGATAACCTTTTGGGCAGGGCTATTGAAAGAAAACTGGCCATTCCTGATTTTATGGGTTTCAAAAAGGATATTGAGGAGATTTATAACGAAACCAAACACAATACAGAAGGAAGAACAGACTCTTCACTCCCTCACCCGAAAACAGAGGGCCCTCCTGCTTTTGCTGTTTCCATCTGCACAACAGACGGACAAATCCTTCAGCTGGGCCATCATGAGCTGGCTTTTTCAATTCAGTCAATTTGCAAACCCATCAACTATGCCATTGCCCTGGAGGATGCCGGAGAAGAAACCCTCCTCCGCCATGTAGGCGTTGAGCCGGGAAGCGAAAGCTTCGACACGGCCATGATTTTAAATGAAAAAGACCTGCCGCACAATCCGTTAATCAACTCAGGCGCTATTATGACCTCTTCCCTTATCAGGCCTGAGGACAAGCTGAATGAGCGGCTGAAATATGTGATGGACCATTGGGAAGGGCTTTGCGGAGATAAGCCTGTCAGCTATAAGGAGGAATCTTTTGTAGCTGAAAGGGAATCTGCTGATAAAAATTTTGCGCTCGCTTATTTAATGCAGGAGCGGGGTGCCTTTCCTGAAAATACCGACCTGAACGAAACAATCAATTTCTACCTTAAATGCTGTGCTATTGAGGTGGGGATTGATTCCCTGGCACATGCTGCTGCCACTTTGGCAAATTACGGCGTTTGCCCCTCTACCGGCAAAAAGGTTTTCAAACACGATACCGTCAGAAACACTTTAAGCCTGATGTTCTCCTGCGGAATGTATGATCATTCAGGTGAGTTTGCCTTTAAGGTTGGGCTTCCTGCAAAGAGTGGAATTGCAGGAGGGCTAATGGTGGTAATCCCAAACCTTATGGGAATTGCCATTTATTCACCACCTCTGGATGCCCACGGAAACTCCGTCCGCGGTATAAACTTCTGCGAAAAGCTGGTTGAAAAATTTAATTTTCATGCCTTTGATGCTGCAGCAGCATCCTGCCATGGAAAAAAGGACCCTCGACTGTAGTGTTACCTGTAGTATAACCTGAGCTAAGTGAATTTAAAATGCCACGGAAAATGTAAACGGGAGCTTTTTAAAGAAAGTTCCCCTCAGTAAACTGCTCATAATCGAACTCCTCAGGCCGGATAAAAAAATACTCCGGATCAAAAGGATTAGAGAAACCCAGCTTCTGGTAATAATGAAAAAGTTTATACTGAGCCTGCTCAAGATCAGATTCCAGTTCTTCCAGTTTCATCTTTTTCCGCCATTCGGAGGTGTAGGTATCATCGGCCTCATATTGTAACGGGCAGGCCTTTACCACCACCAGGCCACAACTTCCGTAAAAACGTTCAAGGATATTTTTGATCAGCCACTTTCCTATGCCCTTCTTCCTGTATCCGGGAAGCAATTCAATTTGTTCAATAAAGCAAATATCGTAACTCGTCAGCAGATCGTATTCAAAGAACTTATCAAGCTTCGACCAGTAATCATCTTCATCGGCAAGGTTAAATAAAGCTTCAGCCATCCGGAGGATACTTTCTGTGGCATCAAAAATATCAAACAGAGGATAATCAAAATCCAAAGCCCTGTTCATTTGCAACAGGCTAAGACTACCTTTCCCGATTAACTCTTCTTTTCCCCTTCTTTCATCTGTTACATGATACACGTTAAGGGAAACATCATTTATATAATCTGTTGGCTCCTCTCCTATTGTACCATCGTTCATAAAGGAGGAAAACACATAATCGATCCGGAATAACTCTTCTTCTGGCATTATAAATCTTATTTGTTCGTTGCTTTTTTGTTGGTTGGGTTTACTTCGCTGCCTGCTGATGCCTGAAGACTTAAATTCTGGCCTGGTAAGTATACAATTGATAATACCTTCCCTTCTTCTCAATTAACTCCTCATGTTTACCTCTTTCCGCAATCCGGCCCTGCTCAATAACAAGAATCTGGCTGGCCTGCCGGATGGTACTCAGGCGGTGGGCAATTACAAAGGTAGTTCTTCCTTTCATTAATTCCTTCAGGCTGGCCTGTATCAGGGTTTCACTTTCTGTATCGAGGTTAGAGGTGGCCTCGTCCAGTATCAGGATTCGCGGGTCGGCAAGAATAGCTCTTGCTATCGCAATCCGCTGGCGCTGCCCTCCAGATAATTTCACGCCCCGTTCCCCGATAAGCGTATCAAGTCCCTTTTCAAAACGGTCGGTAAACTCCTGTACATGAGCAGCAAGAACAGCCCCTCTTAACTGCTCTTCCGTTGCATCAGGCCGCGGAAAAAGGATATTATCACGAATGCTGCCTTCAAAGAGAAAATCGTCCTGCAATACTACTCCTAACCTGCTCCGGAAGCTTTCCAGACTTATTTCCTGCAGGTTCTGCCCATCCACTGTTATCGTTCCGCTGTCAGGATTGAGGAAACTTGCAGCCAGGCCGGCAATAGTCGTCTTTCCGGACCCTGATGTTCCTACCAAAGCGGTTACTGAACCTGCAGGGGCCTCAAAGCTTACATTCTTAACCACATCCTTTCCTTCCTCATAAGCAAAGGAAACCTCCTTAAAAACGATTTCACCCAAAATCTTTTCCGGCCGGATATTACGCACCCTTTCATCTTCTTCCAGCGGCCTGTTCATTATTTCTTCTGTCCTGTCCAGTCCGGCAAAAGCCTCCGTCAGCTGACTGCCAATGTTGCTCATCTGCACGATTGGGGCAATCATAAACCCAAGATACAAGGTAAAGGCCAGGAAGTCGCCAAAAGTCAGCTGCCCGTCCATAATCATATAGCCCCCCAGCCCCATAATACCTGCCGAAGCCAAACCAAGCAGCAAAGTTGCAGCGCTGGTTACGAAACTGGTGGTAAGCAAACTTTCTTTTATATTCAGGAACAGGCGGTTAACCCCCGCCTCAAAAGTTTTTATTTCCTGTGCCTCTGCATTAAATCCTTTAATTACCCTTACTCCTCCTAAAGTTTCGGTCAAGCGTCCGGTTACTTCAGCAGTAATTACCCCGCGCTCCCTGAAAATGGGCCGTATTTTCCCGAAAGCTTTAAGGGAAATAACACCAAAAATAAGTACAGGAACAAGTACATAAAGCGTCATTAACGGACTTATCAGGATAAGTAAAACCAGACAGATGGCTGCCGTGAGGATGCCACCAATCATCTGGGCAAAGCCGGTGCCTACCAGGTTACGTACCCCTTCCACATCTGTCATTATGCGCGATACGAGCTCACCTGTTTTGGTATTATCGAAAAAGCGGACCGGCAGGCGGATAATATGCCTCTGCACCTTTACCCTGAGCTGAGCGATGAGGTGCTGTGCTTCCACGCTCAGGATCTGGGTTAGCGCAAAAGAAGTTACTGATTGAATAATTATGGCTGCAACCACAGCAATAATCAGCCATTTCAGCAGCTCCATATCATTATTGGGAATTACCTCATCCATCAGGTATTTACTGGCGCCCGGCAAAACAAGCCCCGCTAACCTGCTGATTACCACCAGCACCAGACCAAAGATCAGTTGTTTCTTCCGCGGCCATATAATAGTTTTAAAAACATGACCAATGCTTACTTTATTCTGAGACGGCTTAGGCTTTAACATTCAGGCAAAATTATTTATAAAAGGAAACAGCAGCAGGAAAAACCGGGAATTACAACAGGCTCTTTTTTATTATAAGAGGGGGATCTTATTTGTTTTCCAGCTCATTCAGCAATTTTATTGCCAGGCTGTTATTTTTGAGCACTGCCTCAGAGGCCCAGAATTTTGCGGCCTCAATATTTCCCATAGCCTCATAAATTACTGCAAGATTGAAACAGGCTCTTGCAGCAGTTTTACTGTTTCCGTACGACAAAGGCTCCAGCAAAGCAATGGCTTCCTGCCATTCTTTTTCAGCCATTTTAGCTGCCGCACCTCTGAGTTTATTGGAGGAATAATAAGGGCGTGCATATTTAACAGGCTGTGGCCAAAGCCTTTTCCAGTAATCGTAACCCGTAAACCAGGCTATGTCTTTAATTTCGTCTCCGGCATTTTTCATAGCCGGGGCTCCTGTAACCAACCCTAAAACAAGCGGTCTGGATTTATAAAGCCCCTCCTCACTAAGCTCTGCCCCGTCGAGCTTATTTCCAAGGCTGTCATAAAGGGTCCATGAGGAGTTAGCCACAAGGGTATAGTATATAATAAAAGATTCCGATCCATCCTCTCTGGTAACACTTTCTGTTTCCTTTTTCATTTTAACACTAAAATCATCCAGAGAAAGTAAAAGGTGGTACTCATTCTGCCGGTAAATTTCCCGGAGCTGGCTTTGTGAAAGTAAGCCGCCCCCCGAATTAAGGAAGAATGCACTGTCAGAATGAATTAATGAATAAGTGCTGTCTTCAATAATTGCATCTACAGCCCCAAAAAAAGCTTCCTTTGCCCCTGAGCTGTAAATTTTCAATTCATCCTCCGACAGCAAGGAATCAGGACTGTAATTATTAACAGCCACCACTTTCCATTGATCGGGCCTGATATTTACCTCTGCAGGTTTTGAATTTTCCACAACCAAAACAGAGGTACAGCTCACCTGCAATACAGCAGTTAAAAGAGCAAATAAAAACCAGTAAAATCCCTTTTTCATAAGATTATCAGACAGGGATGCAAGATACAAAAGTGCCCTTAAGGTTGAACACGGCTACAGGAAAATTTAAGCTCTCCGGAAAAAGAAGCCGGTAAAATTGCCCGATGGAGGAGTATTGCCATTAAAAACAGCCCGGGACTCGCTGTAACCGGTATAGAAATAAATACCCATTCTTTGTTCTTGCAGGCAGGCTGCCCCGGAGGTTTAAAACCGGAGCCAGAAATCTACTCCTCTTTCTCTCCTTTCCCCTGTTTTTCCTTCCATTCCAGGTAAGAAGCGATGGTTTGTTTACATTGTTCTGCCTTCCAGCCTGCAGCTTCTTCCAGAGGAACGTTTTTTGGCAGATTGGCAAACACTTTGCCATCGGTTACATACAGGCCCCACTTTCCATTGTGTATCTGGTATTTTTTACCTACCTGAGCCACAAGGGTCTTTGCACGTTCTTCCTCAATTTGCCGGTCGCGGGCCCGCTTCGCTTCTATAACAGCAATGGCTTCCTCAATGGTAATGGCGTCGGGCTCCTTGTCCTCTGTGTTATAAAATTTCTTTTCAAAGAGCACATAGGTCCCGTACTTTCCTTTGCCGGCCGCAACCGGCTTTCCTTCGAAGGTGCCAATTTCACGGGGCATGGTGGCTCTCTTTTTTTCTATGCTTGCAATAGCATCTTCAACAGTAACAGTTTCGGGCTTACGCCTGTCTTCAACCGGATAATATACTCCTTTATGGCTCACATACACGCCAAACTTTCCTTTCCCTGCCAGCAAAGGATGGTCTTCATACTTCCCTATGTCCAGCTGAGATTCCCCGGGAATATCCTGATAGGTTTCATTTACATGTGTTACCCAATCCGACAGGCGTTTATCAAAGGCGGGCACAATCTGGGCAAAATTGCGCTTACCTTCTGCTATTTCATCAAAAAGATCTTCGCATTTTGCCGTAAACTGGTAATCAACCACTTTCGAAAAGTTGTTTTCCATAAACTCCGTCAGGCGGATTCCCTTATCGGTGGGAATAAGCTTATTTTTATCGGAGCCCAGGGTTTCTGTTTTCTCAGAAGTTTCAATTTTACCGTTTTCCAGAGTTAATACAGCAGCTGTAACCTTCCGGCCCGGGGCATTGCCTGCCTGTACGTACTGGCGGTACATAATGGTATTCAAAATACTTGCATAAGTGGAGGGCCTGCCTATCTGTTTTTTTTCAAGCTCAGCCACCAGGGTAGCCTGGTCAAAGCGTCTCGGAGGTTTCGAATATACCTGCCGGGCTTCCAGTTTCACCATTTCCAGCTGCTCTCCCACTGTTACAGGCTGTATGGTATCATCGTCATCGTCTTTATCATCCTCATCCTTTTCTTCCTGGTAAACTTTCAGATAGCCGTCAAAGGTCAGTACTTTGGCTTTGGTAATATAAAGATCATCCGGCTGTTCCGATTCAATGCTGATAACGGTTTCGTCGTAAAGGGCAGGCTTCATCTGGCTGGCCAGTGCCCGGCGGTATATCAGGTCATACAGCCTGCGCTCTTCATCCGTATCTCCGGCGGTGGTATTATCCCAGTCGGTAGGGCGAATGGCTTCGTGTGCTTCCTGCGATCCGGCCTTGCTCTTAAAATGACGCTCCTCAAAATAATCCCCGCCATACTGGTTTTCAATCCGGAGTTTTGCTTCTGCAATTGCCGATTCGGAGAGGTTCTGGCTATCGGTACGCATATAGGTAATATGGCCGCCTTCAAACAGTTTTTGCGCCACATCCATTACCCTTTTCACATTCATCTTCAGCTTCTTAACCCCATCCTGCTGCAGGGAGGAGGTGGAATAGGGAGGCTGAGGAAGCTTTTCAAGCGGTTTGGTGGTAATGTCTGTTACCCTGAAGGTTTTATTTACAGACCCCTCCAGATAAGAGCGGGCATCACCTTCTTTGGAGAAATAATCCTTTCTTTTAGCCTTGAGAGTATCGCCTTTGGTGGTGGTAAAAATGCCCGTAACCTGAAAATTGAACCTGTCGGCAAAGGCAAGTATTAGTTTTTCCCGCTCCACACACAGCCTTAAGGCTACAGATTGCACCCTGCCGGCAGAGAGGCCGCTTTCCAGCTTCCGCCAGAGCACGGGGCTGATTTCATAACCCACAAGCCGGTCTATTGCCCTCCTGGTTTCCTGAGCCGATACCAGGTTCAGGTCTATAGTCCGTGGTGCATCAATGGCTTTTTTTACCGCCCCTGCAGTAATTTCCTGGAAGCTTACCCGCTTACAGGTTTTGTAACTCAGCCCCAGCACGGCACATAAATGAAAAGAAATGGCTTCCCCTTCCCGGTCAGGGTCTGTTGCCAGAAAAACATTCTCCTTGCCGGCTGCCTTTACTTTCGAAATAAGAGCAGCTACAACAGATTTTTTATCTTCATTAACCTGGTACAGCATTTTATAGCCGTTTGCCTTATCAATGGAAAGATTTTTGGCTGGCAGGTCGCGGATGTGCCCGACAGAAGCTGCCACTTCCCACCCGTTTCCCAGCAAAGATTTCAGCTTCTTTATCTTATTCGGGGATTCAACAATTAGCAGATTCATACTTTTAAAACCTATTTATACCGGATTGCAAAGATACGTATTTCTGTGCATTCCGGTTTTATGGATGCCCCTTTTGCATGGCCCGTCCTTGCATGCTGTTTTAGTTTAGAAATTTATTTCTCCGGAGCAAATTTCACTCCGGCATTACAATGAACAAAGTAAGATGCGGGAATCACCGCCCTTACCTATGCAGGTAAAAACAGTATTTTATTACCGGAAGCCTTCGAAACTTCCTTATCCTGACAGGTTCAGAGATACCGCTGTATATAATTTAATGTTCTCTTAACCCTTCCTGTACTTTTATTCATGAAGAAGAAAAATCATTTTTTTCTTCATGAACAAGCTCTTTGGATGCAACCCAATGAATAGCCCCTCCGTTAGTACATACCAGCATCCTTATTTTTTTATATGAGCCTGAGACTTATATTTTTTGTATGCTTCTTCTGGAGCTGGGCTATCGGCGATACGTACGGGCAAATTATTGCGGACTTTGCTTTTGATGATACCAGCGACATGCCTGCATCTCTGAAAAAGAATGCAGCCGGTCTTGATGCGCTTGACATTAACCCCAATGCCCGCTCGGACGGCGAAGGAGTTTATACCCTGAAAGACCCTGCAAACCCGGACCGGCAACAAAATATAGATCTTAAAATACCGCAGGATCTTTTAAGCCATACCGAAAGCTTTTTCATGGAGTTTGATTTTCGCTCACAGGAAGACTTCAGCTGGCTTATTTATTCAGGCTATGGCCCAAACCTTAACCTGTTCCGCTTTGCCCATGTGGACAGGCCGGGCCAGAGGGGGTTTCACCTGCGGTATGCCACCAAAAAAAATCCCGGTACTTTAATAGAGTCAGGTTACGTGGGCGGACCACTGCAAAGGGGCGAACGTGCTGTTATTGGTCTGATGTATGATAAAGTAACAGGCACTGCTTATATTTATAAAAACGGCGACCTGCAATGGAGTACAGCAGATGCTGACAAAACTCCCGGCTATGGTTTTCACTGGCAAACAGCTGAGGGGCATTTAACAGTAGGTTTCGGTATGGATGGCGACGGGTCCACAACTCCATCATTGTACCGCTTCAGAGCATTTGAGCAACGCTGCTCAGCACTCCCTCCTGTTGTTGAAAGTGAAGCAGTATGTGACAGCGGAGAGGTTGTTCTGAGGGCCAGCGGCGGAGATGATGGCCAATACCGGTGGTATAAAGAAGATAACGGCAACCTTACTTTAATTCAGGGAGAGATTAACAGCACCTATACTACAAATACGCTCAGCCAGTCAGCTACTTATTACGTATCCGTTGCCGGTGCCTTTTGCGAAAGCTCTCCCGTGCCGGCCGAAGCGGTGGTGCACCAGCAGCCAAAGCAACCAAAGGTTAGCTATACCCCCGCCTGTGGTCCCGGAGAAGTAACTCTTTACCTGGAAGAAAAGGAAGAAAATGTAAGCTATTTATGGTATTCTGAAGAACACTCTCAGCCTGTTGAGCACAACGATTCTCTCAGCATTACCCTCCGGCAGGATACTGTTATTTATGTAGTGGCCCGCAGCAGCAACTGCCAAAGCGCAGTCCTGCCTCTTTACATCTCAATACAGGAGCCTCCGGTTGTTGATGCCGGTGAAGATATAAGCATTCTCAAAGGAGAAAGTGCATCTCTTTTCGCTTCAGGTGATTTCATTAGCTGCAAATGGTCGGGAAAGGAACCTCTGGAAAATGCAGACTCCCCCTCGATTGAGGTTAGCCCCGATGTTACCCAAACTTATATAGTTACAGCCCGGAATAGCAACGGATGCGAGTCATCAGATACTGTTACTGTTCTTGTACTGAATAAATTTCCTGTTCCTAATGCCTTTTCTCCTAACAACGACGGCAGGAATGATACCTGGGAAATTCCAAATATTGAGAAGTACCCTGACTGCAAAATAGTTATCTTTAACCGCTGGGGAAATGAGGTATTCCAATCCACAGGATACCGGTCCCCCTGGGACGGTACCCTCAACGGCAGTTTGCTGCCTGCTGACACCTATTACTATACACTCCGGCTGAGTCCTGAGCATACTCCGGTAAAAGGATCTGTAGTTATTTTCCACTAAAGCCGCAAATCTCAGGAGAAGGAGCGTTAAAAGCTTAAGCCTCTTTAAAGTATTTGATTTTTAACTGCTTGTTTTTATTTCTTGCATAATTGATCAGATCTTTGGTGCCCTGGCTTCTGCCATCCCAGAAGGCTATTACTAACTGAGCAAGGGTAATAATGGAATAGGTACGGTTAATGCTCGTTACTTCAGGGTTTTCAGTATGCGGGATAATCCGGATGGGGATATTTTTTTCCTCTGCATACTTTTCTGCCAGCTTATCTGCTCCCAAATCCCCACCTGAAATTATTTCAGTTACGTACACACATTCCAGTGTACTTTTTAGAAGGTCATAGTCTGCAAATGTTCTGGATCCTATTACGGCTACTTTCATAATTTTTTTCTCCTCTGGAAATGGCCTGCATACTCAAGTAAACTACAGGGTTAACACAGTAAACCCTTACTTGTTAAAAAGCCTCCTCTACTCCCCCTTATCAAAGGTTCCAAGAGAAACAACATAATCCCGGCTTCCGTCGGTTACCCAGGCATCTAACTGCGCAGGATCCTTCATCTGCTGCCCCCGCTGCCGGGGCACTGCAATATACCCGCACCGGATATCAGGCAGGGCAGTCATATCACTCCACAGCTTTTCAATCTGGGCAAGGGGATAAATATCCTCCTGACCGTGCCCCCAGCGGTACTTTACATCTTTGATGGTTACATAGGATGGAATCCGGTGAGCAACATTCCTTACCGCTTTCGCCAGCCGGGCTTCATCGCCTTTTTGCAGATCTTCCCTTGTAAGGCCAAAAAGCTTCAGGAGGGGATCAATCTGTATCCAGGTTGTCATGGAATTATAATAGCTAAGACTGAGCTCATCTTCCTCCCGTGGCTGGGCCAGTCCTTCCAGTAAACGAAGGCTGCCATTTACATTGGCAAGTCCTCCTCCCCTGTCCTCTATGCGGCGGGGCACTACCTCAAAGGTTAAAACATTTCCTGACTCCAGATGGTGGCCAAGGGCCTCAGGGTGAACATCTGCTCCCAGGGTATCAATATTATGGAGCATAATAGTATCCAGCTGCGGCTGCTGCTGAAGCAGTTTGGCAAGCGTTCCATTCCGGAGCAGGTTCGAAACCTCGTACCAGTGCCCAAGAGGCGAAAACCGCTGCCCCGCAATATTATCCACATAATCAGTTCCTTCGCCTTTGGCCTTCGCCCAGGCAATCATGCTGCTTCTTACTGCATCGCGCACCTTCTGCTTATTCTCATCAAGTGTTTCCTGAGGCATTTCCTCCCACATAAAGCGGAGGTCGCGCTCCATGGGCACATACCGCTGCCCAATGGAACGGCCCGGGGAAAGCAATACCGTTCCTTTATAACCAAAATTACCGGTTTGCTCCAGCTTGTTGCGGATAGGCTCATGAGTTAAATAGCTCGTAGCTACCAGGTGAGGAATATCGGCCCCGAATTGTTCTGCCACCCTTCGGGTTTTGGCGAGGTGAATCTCCAGAAAGCTCCTGTGCACACCATCAATTTCCACAAAAGGATTAAGCGCTTTTATAACACCAGCCCCTTTCGTCCAGCGGCTTCCTATGCCGGCAGCAAGACTCATTACAGCTACCTTGCCTGCTTTTATTGCCTCTTCTCCTCTTTTTCCGGTATTTTTAAGTGCATCAAGCTGAACCACGTCGCCGGGCTGAACATCCTTAACAGATGTTTCAGCAGGAAGGCGGTTGCGCGAAAGACCAATCCTCCCCTTCTGCAATTGCTCTCTTATTTCTTCATGCTGAATATAATCGAAGCCGTTTTCCTTCTTAATCTTTTGAGCCTTCTCATCTTCCCGGCCCCTGTTTCCCTGCGAAGAAGGATCAGATACTTTAAACAGATTGCTCACAATAGTCCGGAGCATGGGATACGCCAGGTTATTCTGCTCACAGCAGGTAGTAAAATGGTCAATTTCGGCCCGCCGGATATAAGAAACAGAAGCAGGGTCTTTGCGCACCAGTTCCGATACCTGAATGGCATAGTATTGCTCAGGCATTATGGCCTCACTACCCTCCAGCAGGCCAGCCCATGTTCCACGTGAATTTATACTCCAGTTGTATACAACCGGCTCCATGGCAAAAGGGAGCGAATCAGAAAGTTCATTTTTAGTATTCCGGAGAAGGTCCAGCACCTCCTGCTTAATTCTGTCGTAATGCTGCGGGTTTACAAACATTCCCATGCCTCCGCCCGACATACCCCCCAGCATCAGGAACCCGTAATAATCGGCCCCGAACTGCTTTTTGGCTCTTTTTATTATTTCTTCTGTAAAATGAGTGGAAGCCCAGGGAATAATGGTTTTTATAGGGTACTCCCAGTTGCGGGCGGTATTGGATGCTAATTTTTTAATATCGCCTTCCTTTATGGCCTCCAGCATATTATCGAAGATCCGGTTGGTCTGCTGCCGGGCCTCCCACTCCTTTGCCCCCCTTAAAAGGTATTTTTCAGTAACCATTTCCAGAATGGGGCCTACATTTGAGGCCATACCCCCATGGAACAGGACGAGCGACTTCATCAGCTTTTCACCTATTTCCGGGTGCACCTCTTCGCCTTGCAGCACCCTGTGCCGTGGCAGCAGGGTTCCCCTGCTTACTCCATATTCAGGGTCTCCCTCCTCTGCAAAAGTACCCTGTATGGCTTTAATGCCCGGCCACACTCCACCGGAATCCTGCCAGCCTCCTCCTGAACCACCTATCCACTCACCTAAAATGGCACGGGAAGCCACTAAGCGCCTTTCACTTTCCTGCAATCCCCCCTGCAGCGACTGTGTCTGGCCGGTGGCCCGCATCAGGAGACTGATAATAGATCCCAGCAAATTGGTGGAAACTGCAAAGCGTGATCCTTTCGGTATATCATTTACCTTGGTAACTAATTCAAGCCCCATTCCCGGGGCAACAATACGGGAAAGTATTTCCGGCAGCGACTGGTTTGTACCTTCAAAGGAAGGTGGTATCAGCCCCGAGGCAATTACTCCTGCCTTTACGAGGCTCAGGTAGTCATTTCCGAAGTTAAAAAGGTCGGCAAGGTCATGGATATCTTTGGTTGTATTAAGATCAATGCTTGTAAGGCGCAAAACAGGCTCAGGAATTACCCTTAAATAACTGTTTAAGGGAGGCCTTATGTCTTTATCCCGCCCGAAAACACCAAGGTCTATGGAAATATTTATTACACGGGCTCCCTCAGGATAATCCATTCCCAGAAAAAAAATGTCGGACCAGCCACTGTGGGTAAGATCCATCCGCACAGAGGTTTGCTCGTGCAGGACGGGGTAAAAAAGTGAATTCTCCTTACGCTCCAGTAATTTTGAATGGATGCGGATTGGATGCTCCTCCTGGTGCCCTACCCTGAACATCCACTGGTTTCCCTTGCTGGAACGAACGCTTTTGCGCACCTGGCCTGCTAAAATCTGAAAAGATAACTGATGGTAGCTGTCTGCCAGAGCGCTGTACAGAGCTGCACTTGGTCCCTTCAGGTCGAGTTCCTGTAAAAACAAAATAATGGCCTGCTCAAAGCGGCGCCCCAGCAGATCTTCAAACCCGGCATAGGATATTTTTCCTGTAGCAGGCGTTTCTTCAGCTTCCTGCAGAAAGAAACGGTACCCGGCATGGAGGAATAATATTGCCCTTACCTTTTCGTACAGGTTGGCAGTGGTTTTGCGGAATTTATCCAGCTCCCGCAGGGCCGGCGTCAACTCCTGCACAGGCATTTTCCCGCTTAGCTCAAAAAATGAGCGGTTCCGCTTTTCCGCATCAGGAGAGGTAATTGTTTCTATAAATACATTCATGGATGAATGAAAATTGAAATTCAAAATAAAGCCGGAAGCAATATAAGGGATCGTGAATAAAAGTCCGGATCATCAGGAGTTACTATTCACCTCCAGCCAGTGGCAATGAACCAGAGGCCCCGGCCCGGGTACTAAACAAATAACTATTCCCCGCCGGCTTTTCTGGCATTTGCCCCTGCAAGCAGCTCAACCATGGTACTGAGCGTTTCGTCATGCGCTTCGCCCGCCAGCCCCAGGGCAAGTTGTGCCCGCAGGAGTCCGTGCTTCCTGCTCAGGTCGTAGCGGTTTCCTTTTACCTCCAGCGCAAGGTATTTTTCACTTTCGGCAAGTTCCTGTAAAGCCGGAGTTAAAAGAATATTTGAACCATCCTGCTCTATATCTTTTTTCAGGATATCAAAAACAGAGTGGCTGAGTATATGCATACCAAAAAAGCATAGATAATACCCCATCCTAAGACCGGGAGTTTGCAGCTCCAGTTCAGCAAGACTAAGGGAAGGTTTTTCAATTATTTTCTCGATTTGATAAATACCACTTTTCCCGGGCAACTGCTTTCCTGTTAACGTGCCATAGCGGCTTATCTGGTGTTCTGTAGTGGGGTTTACAGCCGATACGGAACAATTTTCCTGCGAGGCAAGCTCAATTAACTGGGCTGCACACCGCTTTCCTGCCAGGTCGGATACATAGAGATAATCTCCCAGAAGCAAAAGAAAAGGCTCATCACCCACAAATTCGCGCGCGCAATACACAGCATGGCCATATCCCAGCGCTTCCTGCTGTTCCACAAAGCGGAGGCGGCTTAACATCAGGTCGATTTTCCCGGCCTCTGTTTTTGCCCAGTCCACATTTTTAAATGATTTTACCAGGTTATCGCGCAAAGAATGAAAGGCACTAATATACCGCTCACCATCACCGGGAGCACAAACGATACACAGCTCTTCAATACCACTGGAAAAAGCTTCTTCTGCAATAATCTGGATAACGGGTTTGTGCAAACCATCAATATCAATTGCAGGAAGCATAGCCTTCTGGATGGTATCAGCAACCGGATATAATCGTTCACCACGGGCGGCAGCGGTAATCACTGCTTTTCTTACTTTCATATTCATTGTTTGAAATTTCAAAACCTGAATATAAAGACATTTTCGAAAAAACAGACAAAAACCGGTATGGATTGCTGAAAAACTGACAATAAAAAAGGAAGCATCTTAATAAAAAGAGCTTCCTTCTTTTGATTGAAACATAAAATGGCCCAACCGCAAGGCTGATGGGTCATTTGACTAATTTACCCGCTTCAATTTTCTTCTCCGCACATCCGGCTAAATCGGTTTTCCTGCAAATTATGCGCAGGTTATTAATTATTGTCTTTTTTTATCCCTTATCATTAAAATAAGTATTTATACTTATTTATAACATAAAGGAACTACAAAAAAAAACAACATTCAAGCTTTGAAGATTATTTTTAAGGCAAAAATTAAAAATAATTAACCTGATTTATGATTATTAGTTTAAAAATATACCTGAACTCATCAAACCATCACTAAAAACTTAAAAATTACCACAATATCCTTCCCGCTTCTGTAGAGATATGTTTCTGATCATCAGTGCCTGCCGTACCGGAAAAATTTAACTTCTTTCTCTGCAAAAATTACTCAGCGGCCTGTGTCTTATTTTCAGGGAAATTTCCTTTCTTTAAAACAGTGCGGGCAGCTTAAATCTATAAAACCTCTATCCGGAGCCCCGGAGGTCCCTCTTCTCAGCAGGAATATTAACAGAAACTATCAGCCCCAGGCTATGGGTAAAGGGTGAAGGTATGCAGGAGTAAGGATCGATCGGGAAAGAACTTAAAACAACTGCTGATTCTTATAACAGAGCTCAGCCTTTAGCACCACTCTCCCGCTCAAAGCTGATGTTATTTAACATTAAACCTTGTTGAGGAGCCATAAAAGGGAGGGGTATTTCAACTCCTTTTCGCAATGATTCACGCAAATAGTCAGGTGTTATTTCCCCTTTGCCAAGCATAAAAAGCGCACCCATCATGAGCCGCACCTGGTGCCTTAAAAATCCTTTCCCATGCACACAGAAAACATAACTTTTTTCGGGAAAAAAACTGGCGGTATAGATATCATTTTCCTTTATTTCACTTAGCATAATTTCCCGTTCGAAAACAGTTTCAGCACCGGGCTTATAGCAGTAATTATGAAAGTGATGGATTCCTTCAAATATGCGGGCCCCTTCCTGCATTTTTTCAATATCCAGCTTTTCCATCATATACACGATAAAAGGAGCGCTGAAGGGATGGTTTTTACCCCCGGAGGAAAAAAAATAGAGATACTCCTTGTTTTTGGAGGCCTGAAGAATATTAAAATCCCTGTCAACTGCCTCTACTGAAAGCACCCTTATATCGGAGGGCAAGTTAAAATTAAGGTCATCCAGCAGCTGGCTTTCATCCAGAGGGTCGCGCGTAAAGAGCTCAAATGCCGCCCTGTTTGCTGATACCCTTGCATCTGTTCTGCTGGCACCGAGTGTTTTAAAATCGGAATGCCCCAGCACAAAAGAAAAGGTTTTATCGACCACACTCTGAATGGTTTTTACATTGGGCTGTTTTTGCCATCCATGATAGCGGTAGCCTAAAAACTCAATATAAATAAGGTAGTAATTCTGAAGCCTGTTTCCCATCAGGGGCAAAAATAGGGATTTAATGCCTTGCCCTGAAACTCACCATAAATAATAATTTACATTGGCTCCCATCCGGCAGGAAAAGCAGCGAAAGCAAACATAAAAAAGCCTCCTGCCCCGGTGCGAAATCAATTTTTCACACTGAAACAGAAGGCCATCATTTTGATAAATTTCCGGCTGGGCCCGGGCAGATTATTTCCTTATATTCCGGGCCGGAATGGGATTACCCGATCCACTGGCCACCATTTACATGAATTACCTGACCGGTAATGAAAGAGCCATCTTCAGAAGCAAGCAACACATAGGTTGGTGCCAGCTCGCATGGCTGACCTGCTCTTTTAAATAAGGTTGTGGCACCAAATTTTTCCACTTTTTCCGCATCAAAGGTAGAAGGGATCAGCGGTGTCCATATCGGTCCCGGAGCCACACAATTTACTCTTATACCACGCTCGCCCAGTTTTCCGGCAAGAGAACGGGTATAGGCCAGGATCGCTCCTTTGGTGGATGAATAATCCAGCAGAACCGGCATTCCTTTAAAAGCAGTTACACTGGTGGTGTTCACTACCGCATCACCCTCTTTTAAATGAGGTAAAGCGGCATCCACCAGATAAAACATGCTGAATATGTTCGTCTGGAATGTTTTCCGCATCAGGGAAGTATCCAGTTTTTCCGGCTCATCAGCAGGATGCTGTTCTGCGGCATTATTCACCAGCACGTTCAGCTTCCCGTATTCAGCAATAACTTCCTCGATTATTTTGTGGCAAAATTGCTCATCTCCAATATCGCCTTTTATCAACATACACTTCTTCCCCTCAGCCTCTACCAGCTTCTTGGTTTTAAAAGCATCCTCGTCTTCGCTTAAATATACAATGGCTACATCGGCTCCTTCACGTGCATAATGCACGGCAACAGATTGCCCTATTCCGGAATCACCTCCGGTTATCAACGCAACCTTTCCTTTCAGTTTGTCTGCCCCTTTATAAGAATCACGTATAATTACCGGCTTAGGATCCATCTCTCCCTGTTTTCCCGGAAACTTCTGTTCCTGGGCCGGAAATGTTTTATTTTCCTGTTCTTTTCCCATTTTAAAAAAATAGTTTTAATGTTTATTAATTAAGTTCTAAAAATCAGCAAATCAATCCCTTCCGGATTGTTACCTCTGATTATTACGCTTCAAAAACACTAAGGTTCCGGCAGGCCGTGATGATATTTCAGCTAAGAACCGGAAGGGCTGAATATTCAGGAAATAGCGGTAATTATCCGCCCGTTTATTTCCGGCTTATAATCATCTCACAGGCTGATAATCATCATAAAAACCGGCCCTGAGGTAATGTATATTTATAAAAAACAACCCCTCAAAGCCATGAAAACTATAATTGTATCCACCGACTATTCAGCGCCTGCTAATAATGCACTGGATTATGCTGTTGCACTTGCCCGAAGCTGCAAAGCAAAGCTTGTTATTTTCAATTCTCTTGAGCCTCCAACCCCCACATCAACCGCCTCCCTGGCAGTACCAGGTGTTTATAAACTCCTTCAGGAAAATAAAAAGAAGCTGGAGAAGCTGGCTGTCAGGATAAGCAGTGATTATGGAATAATGGTGGAAAGCTTTACCAACGTCTCGTATGTGGACGAAGAGCTGGAGAAACTGGTCAGACGCCATAAGGCAGACTTAGTGGTAATGGGAATGGGAGGAGACTCACTGGACCGCAGGCTCTTTGGCAGTGTTACCACCTCTGTAATCCGGCATGCAAAGTTCCCGGTGCTGGTTATCCCTGAAAAAGCCACTTTTTTGGGGTTAGACAGAATCCTGTTTGCCTGCGATTATAAATTTGTACCAAAACCCTGCCAGCTGGAGGTTCTGAGAGATATTGCCCTGAAATTCCGCGCTGAGGTACAATTTCTTCACATTGAACCTAAAGGGGAAATTCCGGTAAAAGCAGCAGATTCATTTTCCGGCAACAACACCAGCTCTTTAGAAGAAGCCATGGATGGCCTGCTTCACTCCTACAGGGAAATAAAAGAACAGGATAAAACGGAAGGAATTAAAAGAGGTATACGGGAATTCCAGGCCGACATGCTGGTAATGATCCCACACCATACCGGATTCTTCGACTTTGTATTTAACCGGAGCTTAACCAGGAAAATGGCCTTCAACACCCAAATACCTCTGCTTGCTATTCCATGGTCTGTTTCTCCTGAACATTCCACTTTATCGGACATCATTAACCCTAAGGAGGAGGAAGAAACTGCCGCAGGTTTTAGTGCTGTAGATTAAAAAAACACTCCTGCCAACACCTGAAATACTCAGGCCTCCCTGAACCGGAGAGGTCTGAGTATTTCAAACATAAGCAATATGCCTTATTTACCTTTGTTAATTTTTAAGCTCATTCAAACAACAAAAAAAGGCTGTACACCTTTATTTAAACCATTTATTCTTCTTTTTCTTCGGCTGCCCCGCAGGCATTGCATCGTAAACAAGCCCTGCTGCTATTGCATAAACAGCATGGTGCAGTACATCAGACGCAATTTGCCCGGCCGGCCATTCGGTAATTGGCTTTGATGCGCCTGCAGCAGGCAGCATTACCTGGGCTGCGCCCCATACGCCACCAAAATGAACCAGTGTGGCTACCGGCCCGCGAAGGCCTGCAAGATCCAGAGCGCCCCGGAAAACACCCCAGCCTGTACCATAGCTGTAGTGCATGATCTGGCTGAATTTCCCTTCATTAGCCTCCACTTTTTCCTCAAGCTGCTCTTCATCTTTATCAGAGTCGCCATTTTGTTTTTCCACCTCCAGCTCAGCTTCTCCCTTTGGCTCTACGCCTAAAGCTTTCCCGGCCACCGTTACAGGTGCATTGCTTGCCCCCCTTCCTGTTATCTGCATTTCAATCATCTGAGAAATAGTAATTGCAACAGTACCGGCAAGGCCGGCAATCAGGCCGCGGCCAATGGCACCACCTGCAACAGATAAAGTATTAAAAAATGTATTTGATGACATAATTTCCTGTTTCTGATTTTATAAAATATAATTATTCAACTGTTCAGTCAGCCCGGGGTTCAGCTTTTCCTGATAATAACTATTAATACTTTTTAATCTGCCTCATCCCCGCCGTAACGTGCATTTTTATAATCGATAATGGTGCCGATCAGGGAAGCGTGCACGAAAGTCTGAGGCAGATTTCCCAGCCACTCCCCTGTTTCAGGATCTCCTTCTTCGGGCATTATACCCACATCATTCATAAAGCGCAGTGAGGCTTCTAATATGGCTTCCACTTTATCCCAATCCTTTCGCATCACCCAATACTGGGCTACCCAGAGAGTTCCTGCCAGGAATACCCCTTCCCTGCGGGAATCATACTCCACTAAATGGCGGCGGTAAAGGTTCCGGTAGCAAAAATCCTGCTCCAGCACCTCCATGGTTTTTAACATAGGCTTTGAATCCGCCTCGGTAAACCCCCATAAAGGAAAAAGGACCGCACTCACATCCACCTCCTCGCTCCCGGCATAAACTGCGTAAGCACCGGAAGAGGTTAAACAATTTTCCTCTACATATTTCCGTATTGCAGCAGCAGTATCCTGCCAGCACTTTTTCTCTTCCTCATCGCGGGAATGCTCCGCTATATAATGCAGGCTAATAGAAGTTATTACTTTACTGGAGGTGTAGTGGTGTCTGGGGGTTTCTTCCCATATACCATGATCGGCCTCCTGCCAGTGCTTTGTCAGGAAATTTGCCAGGCGGCGAACGGTTCCCCAGTGCTCCCGTGTATTGTAACGGTTAAAAATCACCTTTGCAGCAATAAGCACATTACTGTTAGCATCGAGCTGCAACTGGTCGTTGGCATCATTGCCATAACGTACAGGTCTGCTATCCTTATACCCTCTCAGCCTCAGAGGCTGGTCCTTTCCTGCCGATTGCATATCGAGGTTAAACATTGGCACCACCGGCCTTTTTATTTTGTGCATGGCCGAGCAAATAAAGCTGAGGAATTTTCGTTCCTCCACCCCATCGCTCCCGGCTCTGGCAAGCGCACTTACAATCATGGCGGCATCTCTCAGCCACACATAACGATAATCGTAATTCCGCTCACCATCCACAACCTCAGGCAAAGAAGTAGTGGCGGCCGCAATAATGCCGCCGTTTTCAGCAAATGTCAGCATGCGCAGCAGGCGCAGGGATTTTTGCACTTCCTCCTCATAAGGTCCGCTATAGGTAATATGGCTGCTTACCCTTTGCCAGTTTTTGAGAGTATGTTCCTTCTCCTCTTCCAGCTTTTCTTCAGGCTTCTTCATGGCCTTTTCAGAAAAGATAAACCATGCTTCCTCCCCTGCCGGTACCTGGCAGAATATGCTGTCTCCCTTCACTTCCAGTGGATGAGAAGCATAAAAGTAAAAATCAAAATCAAGCGTTGCATGCTTCTCTCCCCTCAGTTCCAGCACAGGTGGCCTGCGGTTGTAATTCGGGCGGGGACTGAACTCCATATGGTAGCTGACAGGAGCTTTGGATAATTTCCGGCAAATTCCGTAAAAGCTTGCCTCCAGTGGCATCCAGTCTTCCAGGCACATCTTCCCTTTCTCACCGGAAAAATATGTCTGCAGCAAAGCACTGTCTTCCAGATATTCCCGCCTTTCAAAATCCATCTCCGGCAGGTGCAGCTTCCATGCACCACCCTCCTCAGGATCGAGAAGGGAAGCAAAAAGGGAAGGCTCGTCAAACCGCAGCGGGCAATACCAAACGATATTTCCCCTTTTATCCAGCAAAGCACAGCTCCGCCTGTCACTTATAATGGCAAGGTCATGCAGGGGAGTAAAAGAATCATTCCTGTTATTCATAAACATTAGCAAGGCAGAGGCAATAAATGTTGATACACCAATTACCCTTACCCGTTTTGCCGGCTATTTGTTTTATACCGGTCATCTTTTACAGCCTTAATTCCCTGCTTCCCATTAAAGCTCCCTCACATTATATCAGCCCCATAAAATAGCAATGTTCTGAGGAATATCCTTTAAATTGCACCTATTACAGGACCTACTTGTTAATAGATATGGATAAAGCATTTCTGGATAAAATATATAAGGCCCACAGGGAATGTGGCGATTGCCCCACCCCTGCGGTTGTAGCCCGCTTCTTTAATGAATTGCTGGGAACCCTGTACCCCGATTTCTCTAAAAAACCATTTTCTTCTCCCGAAGAGCTGGAGCTTCATATTAAGGAACTGAAGCTGCAACTGGGGCAAATGTTATTTAAGAACCCAAATAAGCAGGCTTTAAAAGGAGAAGAAGCTGCTGCAAAATTCTTTGACCGCCTGCCCTACATTTACAATATGATCAGCCAGGATGTGGATGCAATGTATGCAGGCGATCCTGCTGCAAAAAGCACCGGAGAGGTTATTCGTACCTATCCCGGATTTTATGCTATTGCAGGCTACCGTGTGGCACATGAACTTCATATGCTGGGGATAGAAATAATCCCGAGAATGATTACCGAAAGAGCGCACAGCAGAACAGGGATTGACATCCACCCTGCGGCTACCATAGGATCGCATTTCTGTATTGACCATGGTACCGGTATTGTAATAGGCGAAACCACGGTAATTGGCAACCATGTAAAGGTTTACCAGGGCGTTACTCTTGGAGCACTCAGCGTAAACAAAGAAGATGCAGAGAAAAAGCGGCACCCTACTATAGAGGACAATGTTGTTCTTTATTCCGGGGCAACCATACTGGGTGGCGAAACAGTAATAGGCCACGACAGCGTAATAGGCGGAAATGTATGGGTTACTAAAAGCCTGCCGCCATATACAAAAGTATATTACCAGGCAAAAATGTATAACCAGGATTCAGGAGAAATAGATTTAGTAATTTATAAAGCAAAGGCATGACACTTTTTGACCTTATAGGCAACACTCCTATGGTGGAGCTGCAGAATATAAACCCCAATAAAAACGTAAAAATTTACGCGAAACTGGAAGGCCAGAACCCCGGTGGCAGCGTAAAAGACCGCGCGGCGTATCATATGATTAAAAGCGCTATGGACAGGGGCGACATTAAACCCGGCGACAAGCTGGTGGAAGCCACAAGCGGAAATACCGGCATTGCCCTGGCCATGATCGCTCAGGCCATGAAAGTGGAAATGACCCTGATTATGCCCGACAATTCAACAATTGAGCGGGTGAAATCCATGCGGGCGTATGGAGCAGAGGTTATTCTTACACCAGCCAAAAAAACTATTGAATACTCCAGGCAACTGGCAGAGGTAATGGCAGAGAAGGATGGCTATTATATGCTCAACCAGTTCGCCAATGCCGATAATTATCTGGGCCACTACAAAACCACCGGGCCTGAAATCTGGAGAGATACGGAGGGTAAGATCACCCACTTTGTATCTGCCATGGGTACTACTGGTACAATTATGGGGGTTTCCCGCTACCTGAAGGAGCAGAATCCCGATATTCAAATCATCGGCACACAACCCACCGACGGCTCCAGCATACCAGGCATCCGCCGCTGGTCACCGGAATATCTGCCAAAAATATTTGAAAAAGAGCGGGTTGACAGGATTATTGATGTAAGCGAGGAAAATGCCAGAACCATGACCAGGAGACTCTCACGGGAAGAAGGCATTTCCGCAGGCATGAGCAGCGGTGGTGCTCTTGATGCAGCCATCCATATGGCCAAAGTAATTGATTCCGGCGTTATTGTATTCATCGTCTGCGACCGCGGCGACCGCTATATGAGCTCAGATCTGTTCGACTGATCTGCAGGAAAATATCTTCACCGCAAAACCCAAAAAGCAGCATGGAGAAATATCCCTGCTGCTTTTTTATGACAGAACCTCAAAGAACCCTCTGAATCTGTAAGATCCTCCTCAATTTCCCGAAACCGCTCTGCTTTTTGTCCGGCAAACTCTATAACGCTTCTTTTTCAAAAGCGGCAAAAACAACATTCACCTGACATCTCCTGCCTTTTTTCTTCCGGACTGCTAAAAATTAAAAATAACTGAAACATCAGGACGGGAAAATGAGTAATAATGCAGAAGCTTTGTTAGCATCAATTTTTAGCTGCGCCGCCTATAACTGCGGTTTGAAATCCATTTTTTATGAAAGTTGCCATTGTAACCCTGGGTTTGCTCGATACCATGCTGCCGCTGGTACGCCATTTAGCAAAAACAGCAGACATTGACCTTTATATCTCCGTTTATGGAGATCGTTTTTCCGACACTATAAGCACCTTCGATCTTTCGGGCCTCCCTCCCGGAATAATAGATGAAGCTACCTCAGAGAAAATTATGGGGGAAGAGTTACTTTCCTATGCCCGGCAAGGCAGTAATCGTGTCAATGTAAGACTCTTTAAATACCCCAGCCTGAAAATTTTTAACTGGCAAAACTTTCAGTTACACCGTCAGTTTGCAAAAGCAATTAATAAGAATGGCTATGATGTAGTCCATTTAAATGGCTACAGAGGTTCCCTCCTTTTCTTATATGCTATGCTGAAAAGAAAAACGGGAAAAGTATGGACTGTTCACGACCCCATCCTGCACTCAGGTGAAGAGAAATGGCAAACCACTGTTGGTTACAGCACCTACCGCTTCCTGAGAGGACATTTCATCCTGCACAACCAGGCCCAGCTCCCACACTTTACCCAACGATACAAAATAAATCCGGAGCGTGTACACTTTGTACGTTTCGGTCCGCTTGATGTATTTAAGATTTTTCAGAAGGGTGCAATTCCGGAAACAGAACCCCATACCGTACTTTTTTATGGAAGGATTTCACCCTACAAAGGAGTGGAGTACCTGATAGAAGCCACTATTAAAGCAAGGAAACAGGTTCCCGACCTGAAAGTGATTATTGCAGGAAAACCAAACTACCCTATAGACCTGGATGCTATTCGGGAGGTGCCAGGCTTTGAGGTTCGGGACCGCTTTATTGAAAACGAAGAGCTGGTAAACCTTATTCAAAAGTCGGCACTGGTGGTTTGCCCTTATACCGATGCCACTCAAAGCGGTGTGGTAATGACTGCTTATGCTTTTAATAAGCCCGTTCTTGCTACTGCAGTCGGCGGACTTCCGGAAATGATTGACGATGGTGAAACAGGCCGTCTTGTACCGCCAAAAGATCCTGAAGCGCTTGCAGAGGCAATGGTGGAAATGCTGGGGAACAGCAATGAACTGCCCGAAATGAAGCAAAAGCTGAAAGACCGTACCAGTACAGGCAAATTCTCCTGGGACAAGATTGCCGGTGATACACTTGAAGTTTACAGAAAATCCCTGGCAGGCAAAAGAAACTAAGCGCATAACTGCCTTGTTTTTAATTTTTTATAAACAAACAACATCCGGCTGTTGCTGTTAACATATTAAAATAAGCCGGAGGCCTTTCCGATTTTTTTATCTTAATGAATCACCAATGACCCAAGCTATAGAAGACCTTATTAAAACCTATCCTGACCTGGAGGTTTGCAGGCAGGACCTGGAAGAAAGTTGTGCCATTTTAAAAAATTCGATCCGCAGTAAAGGTAAATTACTGATTTGCGGAAACGGCGGCAGCGCCGGCGACAGCGAACATATTGTAGGGGAGCTAATGAAAGGGTTTATCTCTAAACGGCCATTGCCCGAAGAAATGCGGCAGCGCTTTCGTGATGCCTTTCCTGAGGAAGGTGACTTCCTTGCCGACCACCTGCAGGGAGCCATTCCGGCCATATCGCTGGTAAGCCACAGCGCCCTTATTACCGCATTTATAAATGATGTTACAGCTGAAACAGTATATGCCCAGCAGGTGTATGGCTACGGGCAGGAAACAGATACACTGCTGGCCATCAGTACATCCGGTAACTCTGCTAATGTAGTGCGTGCAGTACAGGTTGCCAAAGTCTTAGGCCTGGCAACCATTGGGCTCACCGGCCGGAAAGGAGGAAAGCTGCTTGACCTGTGCGATGTAACCATACGTGTTCCACGGGAGCTTACCCATCATATACAGGAATTACACCTGCCCGTTTACCATGCGCTGTGTATTGCGCTTGAAGATGAATTCTTCGGCTCTCCGAAACCGAAAAATGCTGCTGAATCGAGGTTACAACAAAAAAACAAAATCAGAAATGGACTCTACAGTTGATAAAATCATATCCGATTTCAATCGTGAAAGAACCCTTGTCATTCCCTCCAGAGCTCCCCTGCGCCCCGGCCAGAAGAGCAGTGATAGATCTGTCATTGTCAGGGCAAAGGCACCCTTACGCTTAGGCCTTGCCGGAGGCGGAACAGATGTTTCTCCTTTCTCCGACCTCCATGGCGGAGCAGTCCTCAATGCCACCATTGACATGCATGCCTACTGTACCATTGAGGAAACAGACGATAACTGCGTAGTTTTTTATGCCGCAGACCGCGATGAGTATGAAGAACACAGGTCTGCAGAGTTTCTTGATGCAAGCGAAGGCTTAATTCTGCACCGCGCCGTTTACAACCGGATAGTGAAACAGTTCAACGGTGGGCGCCCTCTTTCCTTCCGCATGACCACTTATTCCGATGCCGTGGCCGGATCAGGTCTTGGCTCCTCCTCCACCCTTGTAGTTACAATGCTAAAAGCTTTTGCCGAGTGGAAAAATCTGCCTCTCGGGGAATATGATATAGCACAGCTGGCATTTGGCATCGAAAGAATTGATGCAGGCCTCTCAGGGGGTAAGCAGGACCAGTATGCCGCCACTTTTGGTGGTTTTAATTTTATTGAATTTTTGCCCGATGACAGGGTAATTGTAAACCCGCTGCGGATAAAAAGATGGATAATTAATGAGCTTGAAAATTCCTTCGTGCTTTACTACACAGGCTCCTCACGGGAATCGGCAAACATTATCGATGAACAGATAAAAAACACCACGAACAAGAACCAAAAGTCCATCGATGCCATGCTGGAGCTTAAGGCCGACTCCATTGTAATGAAAGAGGCCATTCTGAAAGGAGACTTCTTAACCTTTTCGAAGTACCTGGCAAAGTCCTGGGAGGCGAAAAAGAAGATGGCCACATCCATTTCGAACCCAAGAATAGATATGCTCTACGATATGGCACTGGAAGCCGGTGCCTATGGCGGAAAAGTATCAGGCGCTGGTGGTGGTGGTTTTATGATGCTGATGGTAAATCCGGCAGACCGGATAGGGTTAATTAAAAAACTGAACCAACAGGATGGAATGGTTATGAATTTTCATTTTACAAAATACGGTACACAGGCATGGAAAATGTAAAGCAGCATACAGAACCATTAGAAGCAGTTATTTTAGCCGGAGGTATGGGCACCCGCCTGCGTTCGGTTATTACCGATGTTCCAAAACCTATGGCCCCCATTGCCGGCAGGCCTTTCCTGAGCTATATTCTGGATGATCTTCAGGCTCAGGGAATAAAAAGAGTAATTCTATGCACCGGTTATAAGCATGAGGTGGTTGAAAACCACTACCAGGATAGTTACAAAGGAATGGAGATTGTATATTCTATTGAGGATACTCCCCTTGGAACAGGCGGGGCGATAAGAAAAGCCCTCGGGCAGGTAAAAGCCCCGCAGGTAATTATTTTAAATGGAGATACTATGTTCCGCGCCGATCTTATTGAAATGCGGGAGTTCCATACCGGCAATGGTGCCGACATGACCATAGCCCTCAAAAAAATGGAAGACAGCCAGCGATACGGTGTGGTGGAAACAGCAGATAATAAGGTGGTTCGTTTTTGTGAGAAGACCGAAAGCAAAGCAGGCTCCATAAACGGGGGCATTTATATGCTCAACAAAACGATGTTTCCTGAACTGGAAAAGCTTCCTGAGAAATTTTCATTCGAAAAAGAATTTATGGAGCCCTCTTACAAAGATATAAATATGATGGCCTATGAATCAGATGCCTACTTCATTGACATTGGCATTCCTGAAGATTATGAAAAGGCCCAACACGAACTTGTAACACTGGCATGAACCGCAAAGCACTCTTCCTCGACAGAGATGGAATAATAAACGAAGAAAAAGACTATGTACACAAAATTGAGGATTTCGAATTTATGGCCGGAATCTTTGAAGTGCTCCGACATGCTCAGGCCTCCGGCTACCTCCTGATTGTGGTTACCAACCAGGCAGGTATAGCCCGCGGGTATTATTCTGAAGAAGACTTTCACAGCCTGAACAACTGGATGATTGGACGGTTCCAGGAAAAGGGAATTAAAATAGATAAGGTATATTATTGTCCTTACCATCCCACCCACGGAATTGGAAAGTACCTTAAAGACAGTGAGTTCAGGAAACCGGGGCCGGGAATGATTCAGCAGGCAGCAAAGGAATTCGGGATCGATCCGGCTCAGTCGCTGCTTGTGGGTGATAAGGAATCTGATATTGAGGCAGGAAAAACAGCAGGTATTGGCAAAAATATTCTCTTAAAATCTTCCAGATATGATGGCTGGGGCACAAAAGCAGATACTGTTATTGAAAACTTACAGGAAGTGATTCCGTTCCTTAAATAACAGTACCGTGGAGTGGTAAGATTTCTTTAGAAAAATTTAATTAAAAATTGTAAAAAATCCTGAATCCGGCACGTTTTTAGCTAAAAAATAGTTTAGCATCAATAGAGCACTTCAGATTAATATTTAATATTTTTATCCACCATAAAAATAAAGTTACAATTTTTTTTCAAAGCATAAAGCAATTCAAATAATATGAGTTTACCCGGCACCAGATTAGAAGTAATGCACTATCTTGAAGATTTTGTGCAGGAGGTTATGGATAAATATCTGAAAGATGTAGATACAAACTGGCAACCGTCTGATCTGCTTCCTGATGCAAGAGATGAAGATTTTCTGGACAAGGTAAAGGCCTTGCAGGAAAGTGTGAAAGACCTTTCGTACGATTACTGGGCTGTACTGATTGGCGATACTATTACAGAAGAAGCTCTTCCTACTTATGAGTCATGGCTTGCCGGTATGAAAGGCGTTGACAATGAAGGCAGGAATACCTGGTCGCAGTGGATTCGTTCCTGGACAGCAGAGGAGAACAGGCATGGTGACCTTCTGAACAAATTCCTGTACTTATCGGGCAGGGTAAACATGCGCGAAATGGAGGTATCCACCCAATACCTGATTGCCGATGGTTTTGATATTGGAACCGGAGCCGACCCTTACCGGAATTTCGTATATACCAGCTTTCAGGAGCTTGCTACTAACCTCTCTCACGGCCGTGTAGGCGCTTTGGCAAAAAAAGCCGACAGCAACGACTTATCAAAAATATGCGGTATAATAGCCGGCGATGAAATGCGCCATGCCCGTGCTTATATGGCCTTTGTATCGAAAATATTTGAGGTTGACCCTAACGAGATGATGCTTGCCTTTGAGGATATGATGAAGAAAAAGATTGTGATGCCGGCACACTTCCTGCGCGAAACAGGATCCCCTATTGGCAAAACCTTCGAACACTTCTCAGATTCAGCCCAAAGGCTGGGAGTATATACTGCTCAGGACTATGTACAGATCCTTAACAGACTTGTAAAGGAATGGAAAATAGCCGACATGAGCGGACTCGATGACAGGGGCGAAAAAGCCAGGGACTATCTGATGGCTCTTCCTGACCGTTTAAAAAGAATATCTGACAGGATGAAGATTCCTCAGCTGGAATACGAATTCAGCTGGATAGGCCTGAGACAATAAAAATAATACTATCAGGGGAATTTTTTTCCTGGATAAATTATAATGAGGGCTGTGGTGAAAACCGCAGCCCTTTTTTTATGTGGAGATGGCAGCCACACAACTGAAGATGAGAGAAATGCTCCCGGTAAGCCCCAAAAAAAAGCCATACCCCGGAGGATATGGCTTTTTATACAAGTTAATTATTTTCTTATGCTGAGTTCCGCTCGGCATTGATGATACCGAAAGAGCAGCGGATTACCAGTTTTTCGTATTTCTTCTTCAGTGGCGATTCGCTGTCCTTTTCTTCTATTTCGCGGATTCTTGCCAGTGCATGCTGCTGAATGGTAACCAACGGCAACTCTATCCGCTGGCGCATCTGTATAGAGAAGCTATCCACCGGCTTATCGGCCATCAGGTCATCGGCCCCGGTTAATTTCAGCACATATTTTTTTGTGCGCTCAAACTCTTCGTGCATCATTTTCCAGAGCTCTCCGTATTTCGGATGCTCCGACAGATAGGCGGTTAAGGGGAAGAAGCATTTTTTCATCGCCATTTCGCAGTTATCGAGGAGCGTTTTAAAGAAGAGTGAACGCTGGTATAAGCCCTGCACATCATCCCATTTGCCGGCAGCTTCCAGTTTTTCAAGAGCGGTTCCCACACCATAATACCCCGGAAGGTTTTGCTTCAGCTGGCTCCATGAGCCCACATAAGGTACTGCCCGCAGGTCGTTCAGGTTCAGTTTGCCTGACTTACGCTTCGAAGGGCGGCTTCCTATATTCGTTTCTGCATAGAAACGCAACGGACTGATAAAATTCAGGTACTCTATAAACTCAGGATGGTTTTTCAGCTCATTGTAAGAATCATAGCTTGCGCCTGAGAGCTGAAGAAATGTTTCCTCATCGCTTTCAGACATGATTGTGCCCTTATTCAAAGACAATGCACTGCTGATACCGGCATGCATCAGCTGCTCGATATTAAACTGAGCAGAATCCACTGTTCCAAAGTTGGAGCTGACAGTTTGCCCCTGGATGGTCAGCTGTATTTCCTTATTAGAAATATTATTTCCCATGGAAGCATAGAACTGGTGCGTCTTTCCTCCACCTCTGGCCGGAGGTCCTCCCCTTCCATCAAAGAATATGACCTCTATACCATTTTCTTTGGATATTATGCTTAGCTCCTCCTTGGCTTTATAAATACCAAAGTTCGCCATCAGGTAGCCGCCATCCTTGGTTCCGTCTGAGAAACCAAGCATAATCGTTTGTACGTTTCCTCTTTGCTGCAGGTGCTTGCGGTAAACTTCATTTTTATACAGGCTTTTCATAACCGCTGCAGCATTACGAAGGTCCTCCACTGTTTCGAAAAGCGGCACAATATCAACAGAAAGATTCTCACGCTTCCAGCCTCTCAGCAGGAACAGGCCATATACCTCAATAATATCGAGCGGGCTGGTACTGTGGCTGATAATGTAGCGGTGAACTCCCTCCTCGCCGTTTACCCCCTGAATGGTCTGAATAGCTGAAACAGACTTCAGGACATCTTCCTGCACTTCATTTTCCGCAACTGAAGGGTCAACTACTTTATCAACATTCAGCAGAATATTAATCTTTTCATCCGCGGAAAGAGAAGTATAATCTGAAGGCAGCGCATCAGAATTTGCCGCAATTACATCAAGGAGCTCATGGTGCACAGAGCTGTCCTGGCGTACATCAAGAGAAGCAAAATAGGTTCCGAAAAGCTGTACTCTTGTCAACAGCCTGTCAACCTGATTCAGGAATAAGCTGTTGTGCTGTTCAATAAGAATTTTTCTGATTTCCTGCAGGGTGGAAATCAGCTCGTTTTTATCCAGGTCAGGAGTATGCTCCGTGAAGAAAACATTTTTATACAGTTTCACCTCCAGCTCAGCTATCAGTTTATCAACCCCGTCAAAGGTTAATCTTCTTTTTAACTTCCGTACATCGAGGTAGTAATTTTTAAGGATACTGCAACGCAGCGCCTCTGCTACTTTTATAGTGGTTTCAGCTTTTACGAAAGGGTTTCCATCGCGGTCGCCCCCCGGCCAGAAGCCCATCCTGATCAGCGGATTCTGAGCGTTAAGTGCAGATGGGAAATTATTTTTCATGAAGGACAGGATTTGCCCTCCTGCCTGGTAAAATACATTCTCCAGGAACCAGATAAGGTTTTTGGCCTCATCATAAGGAGTAGGCTTCTCCTTTTTAAAGAAAGGAGTTTTCCCTAATTGTTCCAGGTAGGTATTGGCAAGTGTAGGGTTATTATTTGCCAGAGCCTTGGAAAGGTCATTTATGATACCCAATACAGTGCTTGGGTAAAACTGGGTAGGATGGGCAGTCAATACCAGGCGAACAGAAAAATCCTTAAGCTTTTCAGCCAGTTTATCCTGCTCCTGGGTTTGTAAAACCTGCGCCTGTAAATGTTTCAGAGTCCCCACTCCCTGCATATCATGGATCTGGGAAAAAGCAGCATCCTCAAGCGCATCAAACAGCACCACCTGGCGCTCGGCATATTGCACAAAACGAAATAACAGATCAAGTTGCTCCTGTTCTCCGGGAAGACTTGTAAACTGTTCACTAAAGGAATTGATAATTTCGGCAGGACTTTTCTCCTTCCGGAAACCTTCTTCGCAATGAAGGAGAAACAATGACAACAAAACCCCGGTATTCTCTACCTTCTGGAAAGGCAAAGAGGTAAAAAGGCTATTGTACATTTCGTATTTTAGCCCAACCTGATTTTTAAATTGCTGTACTGAATTATTCACAAACGTGTTCATATATTTTCAATTGGTGCCCTGTTCGATCTTACAAGGTTGTGAAACTACGGAAAAAATTTCCTTTTCTGAAATTATCAGCATTCTTTGTATCTTCAATGCATAAAAACTATAAAACAGGCAATGGAATGCCTCTCTTTTTAAAAAGACCTTAATCCCGATGGCTTTTAATATGTTACTGAAAGATAATTTAACAATCAGAAACAAGAAAAAACTTACAGGAGCCGGATTGGTTCTGGCAGTAGTATTATTTTCAGGAAATATAGTTATGGCGCAGGAAAAGGCTAAACCGGAAGATACAGAAGTATGGAAACCCGTACCCCAAAAGGTTTCTCCGGCCACAGGCAACCACGCCCCCTCCGATGCGGTGGTTCTGTTTGATGGAAACAGCCTGGAGAAGTGGGAATCGGCGAATGGCGGAAAAGCTGAATGGACTGTAAAAGACAACATCCTTACAGTAACGCCGGGCACCGGAGACATCAGAACAAAGCAGAACTTCACCAACTTTCAGCTTCATGTTGAATGGCGAAGCCCTGCAGAAATAAGAGGAGAAGGCCAGGGCAGGGGCAACAGCGGCATTTTCCTCCAGGGCCGCTACGAAGTACAGGTACTGGACTCCTACAACAACAGAACCTACTCCAACGGCCAGGCAGGCAGTATTTATAAGCAGGCAGTGCCTCTGGTAAACCCGGTGCTGCCTCCCGGAGAGTGGCAAACCTATGACATTATTTATACCGCCCCACGGTTTAAAGAAGATGGAAGCACGGAATCTAAAGCCCTTGTAACGGTGCTGCTAAATGGAGTACTGGTGCAGCACAATTTCGAAATCCAGGGGCCCACTGTTTATATTGGCACACCGGAATACGAAGCCCATGGCCCGGGGCCCATCCAGCTCCAGGACCATGGAGATCTGGTAAGCTTCCGCAACATCTGGATCAGGGAAATTTAAAAATAGTTGTTCGTTGTTGGTTGATAGTTGTTCGCTGGTAGTTTTTTCCCTTCAAACGTCCGGCCAGGGGCCCTATATTTCAACTGATGAAGGAGCTTAAAGCGGAATATATGCCCTCATAAATGCACAAAAAAAGCGGGCTTTTACAGTCCGCTTCTGTTTTAAACTGAGCAAAAAAACAATTATTTTTACCTCATGATTTTTACGGGAAGCAGCTCAGCAACAAAAGGATCGTGATAATCTTTTATATATCCGATTATATTGTTGTACTGGCTGAATTCTTCTTTCTTATGCATGGTGGTTAATACCACGCATTTCATTCCGGCATTTTTGGCCGCCTCCACTCCTTTGGGAGCATCCTCAAACACAATACATTCCGCAGGGTCTCTTCCAAGAATACGGGCACCTTTAAGGAAGGTCTCCGGATCGGGCTTGCTTTTAGTTACATCATCGGCACTTACAATAGCTTTAAAATAGTGACGGATGTCGATGTTATCGAGCACAAAATCAATATTGAACATAATGGCTGCTGAACCAATTGCCATCTGTACATTCTGCTGCCAGGCCTTTTCCAGGAAATCATCCAGCCCGTTTATAAGCCTTAGGTGCGCAAAATACTCTTTCTGGTATCTTCTCTCCTTCTCTATGGAAAGTTTATCAGCCTCCTCCACAGTAAAGCGGTCCTCCCCGAATATACGGGCCAGCACTTCACTGTTTTTACCGTACATATGGAGTTTTACTTCTTCCATGGTCATTTCCGCCCCCAGATCTTTGGTTAGGATCTGATGCCATGCCCTGGTATGAAAAGCCATATCATCGATCATGGTGCCATTCAAATCAAAAATAAAGGCGTTTGATTTATTTCGCATAATTCAGTCTGTTTTCGTCTAATTACTATATAAATTGAGCGCTGAAAGTTATAACATAACTCCTTCAGCGCTCAATATTTTAAAGCAAACGGGTTTGCTTCAGGTTTAGTATAAGAAGAAAGAACACGGCCGGAAGAATCCTGTTCTCCGGCTGCTCCTTTCCCAATATTAATTCTTATTCTTCTTTCTTTCGATCACTTTCTGTACCGCCTGCACTATATGTTCCGCATCAAGGCCGTACTTCTTCATCAGCTCGTCAGGCTTGCCGCTTTCGCCGAAGCTGTCGTTTACCGCAATGTACTCCATAGGTGTCGGCGTGTTCTTTGCCAGCAGCTGTGCAATACTGTCGCCCAGTCCGCCCAGCCTGTTGTGCTCCTCGCAGCTTACCACGCAGCCTGTTTTGGCTACTGATTTCAGCACTGCTTCTTCGTCGAGCGGCTTAATGGTGTGGATGTTGATGATCTCTGCATCTATACCCATTTCTGCCAGCTGCTCGCCTGCCTGTATGGCTTCCCACACAAGGTGGCCTGTAGCGAAGATTGATACATCTGCGCCTTCGTTCACCATCCATGCCTTGCCTATCTCGAACTTCTGGTCAGGAGCTGTAAAGATCGGCATAACAGGGCGGCCAAAGCGAAGGTAAACCGGACCATGATGATCGGCTATAGCTATGGTAGCTGCCTTTGTCTGGTTGTAGTCGCAGGGGTTGATCACTGTCATTCCCGGCAACATCTTCATCATACCGATATCTTCCAGTATCTGGTGCGTTGCACCGTCCTCCCCAAGGGTAAGACCTGCGTGTGAAGCACATATCTTTACGTTCTTGTCGGAGTAAGCAATTGACTGGCGGATCTGGTCGTATACACGGCCGGTGGAGAAATTAGCAAAGGTGCCTGTAAAAGGAATCTTTCCGCCAATGGTTAAACCGGCGGCTATGCCCATCATGTTGGCCTCTGCAATCCCTATCTG
>JAFMYY010000026.1 GCA_017948555.1 Cesiribacteraceae bacterium YIM B00369
ACATGAGATAAAAGCTCATGTACTACTGAAAAGATCAACCTTTCTGAAGAATAAACAAACACAAAAAATATTAAACTGTGCATAAGGCACAGCATGAGGAGTTTAAAAAGTGTGATGAGTAAATGTCGGGTCTCAGGACTCACTACTCAATACCCACTACTCTTAAAGATCTTATGGTGACTATAGCGGCGGGGCTCACCTCTTCCCATTCCGAACAGAGAAGTTAAGCCCGCCAGCGCTGATGGTACTGCAGTAAAATGTGGGAGAGTAAGTCGTTGCCATTCCCTTTACAATTACCTAAACCCTTGCATCAAACGATGTGAGGGTTTTTTTNCCTTGCATCAAACGATGTGAGGGTTTTTTTATGCCCTGTATAAAATCTTTACCTGCTAACGATAATTTTTCCTGATAAAAAGAGTTAAATTAAGAAATCTGCCATCAAAAATAAAGATGTTGTTTTTGCCTTCATCCTTATTTTATATTTTTACCCTTAATGAGCTTCTTAAATCCCGCTTTCCTTTTCGGCCTGTTTGCATTGGCCATCCCTGTAATAATTCATCTTTTCCATTTCAGGAAAGCGCAAAAAGTATTATATTCTGATACCCGTTTTCTTCAATCTGTAAAAAAAGTAAGTCAGGCTAAACTGAAGCTGAAGCATTATCTGATCCTTGCGGCAAGGCTTCTCTTTATTACCTTTCTTGTCCTGACCTTTGCCCAGCCGTTCATTCCGGCGGAAAGGGGAGGTGAACAAGCGCAGTTAGTAGATATTTACCTGGATAACTCCTACAGTATGTCCAATCAGGTTGAAAGTAATATAAGCGGACTTGATGTTGCTGTACAGGTAGCCAATGAAATTATTTCAGCCTATCCGGAAGGAACGAGATTCAGGCTCCTCGATAATAATTTTAAAAGCAACTCTCAATATTATGCATCAAAAGGAGTAGTGTCTGACAGACTGACGGAGGCGACTTATAGTGCAGTAAGCCGGTCAGCAGGGGAGGTAATAAAAAGACTGGAGGTATTACCAGTGGACCTGCAAAATCAAAGAAGGGAAATTTTTCTCCTGTCCGATTTTCAAAAACGATCGGGAATGGAAGAAGCCCTTGGTAATGGTTTTGATAGTACCTTCAATGCCTATTTGGTGCCGGTCCGGTTTGAAGAAACCAAAAATGTATATGTTGATACTGTATTTCTTAAAAAGCCTGTAATTTTTTCTAACAGCGAAAATGTTGTTTTTATTGAACTGGCTAACACCGGAGAGCAGGCTGTTGAGGAGATGCCGGTGAGTTTTTCTGTTAATGGAATGCAGGTTTCGAATACCTCAATAAGTATACCGCCCCGGAGTAAAGAAAGGATCAGTTTTCAGTTAAACTTTAGTCTCCGGCCCTATAATGAATGCAGGATTGCCTTTGAAGAATATCCTGTTACTTTTGATAACGAATTTTATTTTGGGATTCGTGAAGCCGGAAAGGTGCAGATTGTTGAAATAAAAGATGAGGCAGATAGAACTGCAGTGGAAAGAGTATATGCAGACAGTAGTTATTTTAGTTTCCGGTCTTTCCGGCAGGGTAATATGGATTATGGAGCCATTCAGGATGCTGACCTGGTGGTTGTAAACGGAGTAGCCTCTCTGGACGGGAATTTACAGTCAGCATTATTATCCTACAAAGAAAACGGAGGAAGTATATTCCTTATTCCGGGGAGTGAAGGTTTTCCTCAATCAGTTTCTCTTTTGGCATCCAACCTTACCCTTAGCCCTTCATCGGTAAGGGAAGCGGTACGGCTTGCCCCTGTTCCTAAGGAAAATCCTTTCTTCGATGATATTTTTGAAGGGGATCAGATTACTTTTGATATGCCACGCGCACAGGCACTGCAAAAATGGGCAGGGAGTGTGGAAAGTATTCTTGATCTGCAAACAGGAAATCCCTTTCTTGGCAGGAGTGGAGAAACCTATCTGCTGGCGGTTCCTTTAAAGGATGAATTTACCAGTTTTCACCAGCATGCCCTTTTTGTGCCGGTTATGTATAAAATCGCATTCAACAGCCTTGAACTCTCCAACAGCCTTTATCAGACAACGGAAGAAAATTTTGTAAATGTGCAGATAGATAATCTGCAGCCGGATGTTGTTTACAAGCTCCGGAACGGAGATCAGGAAGTTATTCCTGACCAACGCATTACTGGCAGGACTCTAAGTATGGAAATCCCCTCTTATACCTTACAACCAGGTTTCTATGAGCTTACAGCTGATGGAGAAGTAATTAACCTGCTGGCCTTTAATCATAATCCTGAGGAATCGCAGCTGGATCAGCTCAGTGAGGAACAGTTAGTGGCCATTGCAGATAGAACTGAAAGGGTGGAATTAGTGGAAGGAATAGAGTCAGGCAATGTAAAGGCAGGGATGGAACAGAAATTTAAAGGGCAGGCTTTGTGGAAGTGGGCCTTATTACTAGCTTTGTTGTCGCTTCTGGCGGAGGTTCTTTTAATCAGATTCTGGAAATGAAGATCAAAATTTTAAATTCACGCATTATAGCGCCCGGCTTTGACAGGCAGGCAGAGTACCATTTACTGGTAGATAACGGAAAAATTCAAAAAATTTCTGAGCAGATAATTTCCACTGAAGCCGATATAGAGGTTGACGGAAGCGGCTGTTACCTTTCTGCCGGCTGGTGCGATATGCGGGCAAATTTTTGCGATCCCGGCCTTGAACATAAGGAAGACCTGGAAAGCGGAGCTAAAGCAGCTGCCGATGGCGGATTTACTGCAGTAGCTCTTTTACCTAATACACAGCCTGCACTGGACTCCAAAGAGAGCATCAGGTACATCAGGGGAGACAACAGGGACCGGCTTACACAGCTGTATCCTATAGGAGCTGTAACTGTGGGAACAAAGGGGGATGACCTTGCTGAAATGATTGATCTCAGAAAAGCAGGGGCTATTGCTTTTACTGATGGTACCCACCCTATTACCAATAGCGGCATTATTCTCAAGGCACTGCAATACCTGCAACAGTTTGATGGTTTGCTGATGAATTACCCTACGGAAACAAGCCTTGTCAAAGGAGGGCAGATGCACGAGGGTATTAACAGCACCATGTTAGGTATGAAAGGTATGCCTGTACTGGCTGAAGAAATGGCTATAGCAAGGGATCTTCGTCTGTTACGGTATGCAGGTGGGAAAATACATTTTAGTGGAATCTCTGCAGCATCAAGTGTGGAACTGATCAGGCAGGCAAAAGCCGAAGGACTGGCAGTAAGTTGTGATGTTGCGGTTGCCCAGCTGGTGTTTACTGATAATGACCTCCTTGATTTTGACACTAACTTTAAAGTAAATCCTCCCCTCCGCTCTGAGGCCGATCGCAAAGCATTGATTTCAGGTTTAACAGATGGCACCATTGATGCCATTGTATCGGACCACCAGCCCCAGGATACAGAAAGTAAAAAGCTGGAATTCGATCTGGCAGATTTTGGGATGATAAGCCTGCAAACTTTATTTTCAAGCCTTATTGGAATTGAAGAGCTGGATATTTCACTGATTGTGGAAAAAATTTCGAATTCACCTAAAAAAATACTGGGTTTGCCTGAAGTGAAAATAGAGGAGGGCGCTCCTGCTGATTTAACTTTGTTCTCACCGGTACATAAGTGGAGCTTTAAGGAAGAAAATAATTATTCGAAGGGTGTAAACTCTCCCTTCCTGAACAGGGAATTAAAGGGGAAAGCAGTAGGAGTAATCGCCAACGGATTATTCCGTTTCGATGAATGTGTTATGGCAGGAACCAATGGATAAATCCCAGCTGATAAAGGTTCCTCTTAAATACGGAGTGGCAGGAGGAATTCTGTGCATTGTATTGTTTCTTACTTTGTATCTGAGTGGCGAATATCCGCTTGAAATGACCTCCTATTTTATGAGTGGGGGCATTATTTTAATCATGCTCTTTTTCTGTATTAAAGAGTTAAGGGATTATAAATATGGAGGAAAACTACTGTATTGGCAGGGAATGTCGGCAGGCGCTGTATGTGTTTTTCTCATCGCGCTGTTGTCCGGCATTTTTGTATATGTTTATTCAGCACATATTGACAGTGGTTTCCTTGCCGATCATTCCAGACAGGTAACGGAGGCGCTGATGAACGATCCGCAGGGATGGGTGGAGCGTCACGGGCAGGAGCTTTATGATAAAATGTTGCGGGAAAGCAGGCAGCTTATTTCTCCTGTTGATTTAGGTTTTGATGATTTCCTGAAAAAGTTTTTAATTGGATTTTTTTTAACTACCGTTGTTGCTTTATTTTTTAAACGCTCATAAACATGGAACAAGGCAGAACCTCATATAATGAAGAAGCCAGGGCGGTCGGGCAGCCAAATATCTGGGCTGTAGGTGCTAAAGGAGGGCTTTACACAGGTTTGATCCTGATAATCTTCAGTAAAATCCAGTTTCTTTTTGAAATATCCGGAGATAACCTGGCAAGCAGTATCTTTAATGTTATAAGTTTTGTAATAGGAATAGCCTTAACCCATAAGGCATTCAGGGATCAGGGTAATGGTTATATGAGCTACTCACAGGGGCTTGGGCTTGGTACCATTGTGGGCCTGGTAAGCGGGACTATGAATGCCCTGTTTCTTGTAGTTTATATATCATTGGTAGACGATACAATGATTAGCAGTCAGCTGGCAAAGGCACGGATAGAGTTTGAAAACCAAGGGCTGACAGATGCTCAGGTGGACCAGGCAATGTATTATTCTGAAATGATGGTTTCGCCTCCGGCATTATTTTTCCTTGCTGTTATTGGCAGTATTTTTTATGCATTTTTGCTGTCCCTTTTAATTTCAGCTTTTACTAAAAATACAGATCCGGAACTTGAGTTTTAGTATGGTTCATAAACAACCCGATATTTCAGTAATTGTACCTCTTTATAATGAGGAGGAATCATTGCCCGAGCTTTGTAGCTGGATAAGCAGGGTGATGAATGAAAATGCCTATTCTTATGAAGTCCTGCTTATAGATGATGGCAGTACGGATAATAGCTGGAAAGTAGTGGAACAATTATTTTCAGGAAATCCATATATCAGGGGAATCCGGTTTAACCGGAATTACGGAAAATCTGCTGCCCTTAACACGGGCTTTAAAGCCTGTAAAGGCGGTGTGGTCATTACTATGGATGCCGATTTACAGGATAGTCCGGATGAGATACCGGGCTTGTTCAGGATGATTAAAGAAGATGGGTATGACCTGGTTTCGGGATGGAAGAAAGAAAGATATGATCCGGTAAGCAAAACCATTCCTTCTAAATTTTTTAACTGGGTAACCCGCAAAATAAGCAATATAGAGCTGCATGATTTTAATTGTGGCCTGAAGGCCTATTCCCGTGAAGTGGTTAAAAACATTAATATATATGGTGAAATGCACCGTTATATCCCTGTAATTGCAAAATGGCGGGGGTTCGACAGGATAGGAGAAAAGGTAGTTCAGCATAGGGCAAGAAAGTTTGGAGTTACAAAATTCGGATGGGAACGATTTATTACCGGTTTCCTGGATTTGTTGTCTATTACCTTTGTATCAAAATTTAAGCAGCGGCCCATGCACTTTTTTGGTTCGCTGGGTACGCTATCATTTGTAACAGGATTTTTGATAACCATATGGCTTATTGCAGAGAAAATACACCATATTTATAAAAACCGTCCGGCCCGCGATGTAACAGATCAGCCTCTTTTTTTTCTTGCCCTGGTAGCACTCATCATAGGAGTGCAGCTTTTCCTGGCCGGCTTTCTGGCAGAAATGATGGTGATGAATAATTCCAAAAAGAAGGAGTACCTCGTGATTGACCGGATAGGAATTGAAAAAAGGCATGCCTAAATATTCTGTAATTGTACCTGTATATAACAGGCCGGGGGAGTTAAATGAACTGCTTGAGAGTCTTTCGCAGCAGACATTCAGGGATTTTGAAGTACTTATTATTGAAGACGGCTCTTTGAATAAAGCCGTGGAAATAGCTGAGAAGTGGAAAACATCTCTTGACCTTCACTATTTTTACAAAGAAAATACAGGACAGGGTTTTAGCAGGAATTTTGGCTTCTCCAGGGCAAAAGGAGAGTACCTGCTGGTATTTGATTCAGACTGCCTGGTTCCTGAACATTATTTTGAGGCAGTTGAAAAGCACCTGCTAAAAGAGCCTCTCGATGCCTGGGGTGGTCCCGATAAGGCACATCCGGCATTTACTCCTTTGCAAAAGGCGATCAGCTATAGCATGACATCCCTGTTTACCACAGGAGGAATCCGTGGACGAAAAAAAAGACTTGGTGCATTTCATCCCCGCAGCTTTAATATGGGGATTTCCCGCAGGGTATGGGAAAAAACCGGCGGATACATTATTACCAGGATGGGGGAGGATATTGAATTCAGTATCCGGATTATTGAGCAGGGATTCCGGACAGGATTGATTGAAGAGGCTTTTGTATACCACAAGCGCCGGACCAGCCTGAGCCAGTTTTATAAGCAGCTACACTTTTTCGGGAGGGCCAGAATCAATATTTCGCGTTTCTTTCCCGAAGAATTAAAACCTGTGCATGCCTTTCCTGCTGCTTTTGTGGCAGGCTTGTTCCTGTATTTACTGCTTCCTTTGCTGAGCTTAAAGCTTTTTTGCGTGGCAACTATTCTGCTGGTGTTCTACTTTCTCATGATCTTTGTCGATGCCACTCTGGAAAATCAAAGCCTGCGCGTAGGTACTTTAAGTGTGGCTGCCGCATTTGTTCAGCTATGGGCCTACGGAACAGGTTTCTGGCAGGAACTGGTGAGGAAACTGAAGGAAGAAAAAAAACAGTGAGTGGGTTTATATATTTGATTCCTGCTTTTAACTTTTTTTCTCTACAAAAAAGATTATCTCTTCTTCGGGCAGAGCATAACGTTTAACCTCATCTTCGGGCAATTCCTTTGTATAGCGGTTTTCCTGTACGCTGAAACCGGCTTTCCGGAGGCGGTCTGCATAATCCTTTCCGTAGAGGCGCACATGGTCATTCTGGCCAAATGCTTTTTCCCTTGCCGCCGGAGAGGTTATAGAAGGATCCTCAAATGTTTTTTCCGGCAGGGGGTGGAACAGCGGAATCTGAATAATTCCCCATCCGCCCGGCCGCAATACCCTGTAAAGCTCACGCATGGCCAGCGCATCATCTTTTACATGTTCCATTACGTGGTTACAAAAAGTAACGTCAAAACTGTTATCCCCGAATGGTATTCGGTGGATGTCCATCTTTACTTTTGCCAGTGGAGATTCGATATCCGCTGTAATATATTCAAGGTTTGCCTGCTGCTCAAACCTGTGGATAAAGCAGATTTCAGGAGCCACATGGAGTACCTTTAAAGGTTTTGAAAAAAACTCAGTTTTTCGTTTTAAAAAGAGGTACATTAAGCGGTGCCGTTCAAGGGCAAGGCAGTTCGGGCAAAGTGCATTTTCGCGGGCTTTTCTACCGTATGGCAGGAATTTACGAAAGTGATGAAGGCATACAGGACACTCCACCTTATTCCCCCGATAGAAAAAAGCCATACCTTTTACAATATGGTGGCTTACCAGCTGTAAGTAAGGGCGTGGTACTTTACGAATAACCAGGCTGATGACGCTTTTAATCATTTTACAAATATATTGAATTGACAGGGCTATCCTATAAGTTTCCGGCAGCCTTTTTTTGCTTTTCATTGTAAGAAACTCAGGAATCCTCCGGCAGACTGCTGATACCGCTGAAACATTTAAAGGAAAGGAGGTTCATATTGCTGCCATATAAACGCTTATTTCAGGTTTAATTAAATATTTTAGCTGTATATTCGTTATTATAGTGAAATATTTTCAGGAATTGGAAATAAATTATCGATGGTGATTATGCGGGATATTGCCGGAGTGTGGAATTTTTCCACAACCTTTTATGGCTTAAATTTTTCTCTTATCCTTTTTATTTACCAGTCATCCTAATACCCTTTGGTTTAGCCTGATCTTTCCCGTTTTTTAACGTTCCGGATGAAATCCTGAAGGGCATATTTTTCCATAACAAACAAGGCAGGACAATACATGATAGTTGTTCAGTTTCTGTTTTGTAATATAGTTGTATCGCCTTTTTTGTACACCCTCATAGTAAGTTAATCAAATGAAAAAAAGAAAAACCTTAATAATAATATCTGTAGTTGTGCTGGCTGTAATAGGCTTGTTCATTTACTTTGGAAACAGCCAGTCCGACGACGGAGGAGATATTCTGGCAACGGTTGAAAAGGGAGAATTTAAAGTAGTTATCTCTACGACAGGCGAACTGGAAGCAAAAAATTCTGTGGATGTAAAGGGCCCGGGCCGCCTGCGGCAGGCCAGACTCTGGCAGGTTACTATAGAGGATATTGTGGATGAAGGGACTACTGTGAAAAAAGGGGATTTTGTGGCCCGGCTGGATCCCTCGGAATTGGGTGACAGGATAACTGACCGTGAAAATGATCTGGAGCAAAGATTAACTGAGTATACCCAGGCTAAGCTCGATACTGCCTTAACGCTCAGGGATGCGCGCGATAATCTTATTAATTTGAAATTTGCAGTAGAGGAAAGGCAGCTTATTGTGGAGCAATCTCAGTATGAGCCGCCTGCTACAATAAAGCAAACAGAAATGGATCTGGAAAAGGCTAAAAGAACGTATAAGCAGGCTTTGGAAAACTATAAGTTACAGGAACAAAAGGCAGTCGCGCAGGTAAGAAGATCAGCGGCGAGACTTCAGGAAAGGCAACTGGAGGTAGATTTCCTTAAAGAGCTTGCCTCTCAGTTTACAATAACAGCACCCGAAGACGGTATGGTCATTTACAGAAGAGACGGTTCGGGGAAAAAAGTGGCAGAAGGATCCTCTATAAGTACCTGGGACCCTGTTGTGGCTACATTGCCCGACCTTACAAAAATGAGATCTGTTACTTATGTAAATGAGGTGGATATCCGCCAGATAAAGAGCGGCCAGAGAGTATTATTGGGACTGGATGCCTATCCTGAGAAAAGGCTTACAGGAGAAGTGATCAGTGTCGCAAATGTGGGGGAACAAAGGCCAAATTCAGATGCAAAAGTTTTTCAGGTGAATATTGATATTTTCGAATCTGATACCACTCTTCGCCCTGCCATGACTACGAGTAATGAAATTATTGCCCGCACTTTTAAAGATGTACTGCACGTTCCGCTGGAAGCTCTGCATAGCCAGGGCGACAGCGTTTCCTATGTATTCCTGCAAAAGGGCCTTGAAGTGAAGAAGCAGCAAATTGAAGTAGGGGTGGCTAATATGAACGAAATTATTGTGCGAAGGGGACTGAGTGAAGGAGACGAAGTGTATCTGACTATTCCGGAAAGAGCAAGAAATAAACCGATTGTTTTTCTGGAAAATACAGACGCTGCTGCTGAACCTGCTGTAACGGAGGTAGTGCAATGAAGAAAATAGCATGGGCCAATTTTTATATAGCGCTTGATGCTGTGCTCGCCAATAAGCTCAGGTCTGTACTTACAGCCCTGGGGATTATTTTTGGTGTGGCTGCCGTAATTGCGATGCTGGCCATTGGTAATGGTGCACAGCAGGAAATTCTGGAGCAGATTAAGCTGGTGGGGGTAAATAATATAGTTATCACCCCTGTAGTGGAGCAAAGTGAGGAAGATTTAAAGGGAGCCTCTGGTGGGCAGCAGTCAGCTGAAAAAAAGAAATTTTCCCCGGGCCTGACCATGCTCGATGTGGAGAGTATTCAGAATGTACTGAATACCATCAGCCGCATTAGTCCGGAAGTAATCATGGATACCTACATTATTAAAAATGGTATCCGGAGATCGGCCAAGCTTGTGGGCGTACAGCCGGATTATTTTAACCTTACCAGCTTTTCCCTTGGGTCAGGCAGTATGTTCAATGAGCAACAGCTCCTGAAGGGTGAGCCGGTTTGTATAATAGGAAAAGGCCTGCAAGCCAGATTCTTCAGCCAGGAGGACCCGATAGGTAAAATGCTGAAGGTAGGGCCGCATTGGTTAAAGGTGGTGGGCGTAATGGAACAGCGGGTAATCTCTGAAAAAAGTATTGAAAACCTGGGCATCCGGGATTATAATATGGATGTATATACCCCCCTGCAAACGATGTTTATCCGTTTCAAGAACAGGGCGCTGATTACAGAAAATATGATCATAGAAGCCAGTGCCCGTAACAGAAGCGGCTCAGATGGAAATGGTGAAAATACAGGGCCAACCAATTACCACCAGCTGGACAGAATAGTGGTTCAGGTGGCCGAAACTGAAAAGCTGAATGCCACTGCTGATGTGATTGCAAGAATGCTGGAACGCAGGCATTTTGGTATGGTCGATTTTGAGATAACCATACCTGAACTTTTACTGAAGCAGCAGCAGCGTACAAATCAGATTTTTAATATTGTACTGGGTGCTATTGCAGGGATATCCCTTCTGGTGGGGGGGATAGGTATTATGAATATAATGCTCGCTTCTGTAATGGAGCGGATCAAGGAAATTGGATTGCGCCTTTCTATAGGAGCCAAAAAAGATGATATTATCCTGCAGTTTCTTTTTGAAGCAATGATGATAAGCGTTTCCGGTGGAATTATAGGAGTTATTCTGGGGATTTCCCTTGCCATGGTCGTATCTCATATAGCTGAAATTCCCACCATCATTTCTGTTAGTTCTGTCTTAATCTCTTTTGGCGTAGCGGCTACTGTAGGGCTCATTTTTGGTATTGCTCCAGCCCGTAAAGCCGCCAACCAGGATCCTATAACTTCTCTCCGTTATGAATAAAGTGTTGTGTGTCAGCTTACTGTTTGCAGTCAGCTTTTTTATAAATTCAGAATCCAGGGCGCAGTCAACAGCGCTTAGCCTTTATGAGGTGATTAACAGGGCAAAGAGTCAGTCACCCGCGGCCTTAAGAGCAGAAACACAAAAGGAAAACCGCTACTGGCAATACAGAACCTACCTGGCTGATTACAAGCCACAGTTGGTGTTGGATGGAAGTGAAAATTATACAAATGAAGTAATAGCAGCCCCGCAGCCCGATGGTACCATTGAATACCGGGGTGTACATCAGAATCGCGGCGCTCTCGGACTTGAGCTGGAGCAAAGAATTGGTTTTGCGGGTAGCAGGATTTTTGTGAGATCTAATCTGGAACGATTTGATAATTATCTCAGAGAAAGAACTACCAGGTATGGTGGTAACCCTGCATTTATAGGGATTGAACAGCCTATTTTCCAGTTTAATAATTTACGTTGGAACCGGAGGATTGAGCCACTGAGATACCAGGAGTCGCAAAAAGAATATGTGGAGGAACTGGAAGCAATAGCAGTCCGGGCCACTAATCTTTTTTTTGATTTACTCCTGGCCCAGGCAAGTCTTGATATTGCTCAGAAAAACCTGGCTAATAACGATACTATTTATAAAATAGCAGAAGGACGTTACAATTTAGGTAAGGTGGCCGAAGGTGAATTATTACAGCTTGAGCTTACCCTCATGCGTTCGCAGCAACAGGTGGCCCAGGCGAGGGTGGATATGGAAACAACAGCCCTGCGCCTGAAGTCTTATATTGGTCTTAACGACAATGATAATATTACCCTTATTCCTCCCTCCGAAATTCCTGACTTTGATGTGGATGTGAATGTTGCTCTCCAGGAAGCTTCAAACAACCGGCAGGCTGCCATAGCGTTCAAGAGGCAGCAACTGGAGGCCGACCGTGACCTCGCCCGTGCCAGGGCCAGCAGTGGATTAAATGCGAACCTGAGGGCAACCTTTGGTTTAACTAACCAGGGCCGGCAATTTACTGATGTTTACAGGAATCCGGAGGATCAGCAGGGGGTAGCCCTTAATTTAACTATGCCAATCATTGACTGGGGGCGCCAGCGTTCCAGGATCCGGACGGCTGAAGCAAACCAGCAGCTGATTGAATATACTGTTGCCCAGGACCAGATAAATTTTGAACAGGAAATATTTACACAGGTAAGGTTATTTGAGATTCTTCCGCAACAGACTCAGATAGCGCAGAAAAGCGATGAGATTGCGCAACGACGTTATGAGCTGTCGAAGAACCGCTACCTGATAGGTAAAATCAGTATTACTGACCTGAATATTGCTATGCAGGAAAAAGATGAAGCCCGGCGTAGTTATGTGGCTGCTCTTCGTGATTTCTGGAATGCCTATTATAATTTACGCCAAATGACCTTGTATGATTTTGAGCTAAATATCCCTATTATTCCTGACTGATAGCAGCAGGGCTTAGCAAATGATTTCATATTTTTGCTGAATGAAGTACCTATTACTGAGGTGTTTATTTGTTTTCCTCTTATGTGCATCCGCTTCCCTGGTATATGCACAAAAAAGAGGAAAGCCGCCAAAATCCTCCAACACCGATTGGGGGATCAATAATGCACGGCCCCCTAAAGCAGGTAAAAAGGTAAGGGTAATATATAAAAGGGAGCTGAAGAAGGAGATGAGGCCGGGGAGTAAATGTGTGGACGACCTGACCCGAAAAAAAGGATACAGATACGAGCAGGTGCCAAACTCCGGTGCAGGGAGCATGACCCAGGAAGGTATATTCCTACATAACCTGGGCACCAAAACAATTTTACTTTTCAGGAATGGTCCCTTTTGGGAAATCCGTACCAGGAACAGGGTAAAAAAATGCCAGAAAAAAACAGGCGATTATATGGGCTGAAAAATTAAAATGAGGGTCATGATAAACTATGATACAGAATTTAATTCATAGTTTATCATGTCCTCATTCCTGTAAAAGCTCAGGGCATTTTAATGAATGCCTGTATAAGTATGAGGAGTTATCTTCTTTAGCTCCTCTTTAAGATTGTTGCTAACATCAAGGGAATCAATAAACTGCCTGAAGGTGGCGGCCGTTATTTTTTCGTTTTTACGGGTGAGTGCTTTTAGCTGCTCGTAAGGATTTGGTATTCCCTCTCTCCTTAAAACAGTTTGAATAGCTTCTGCCACAACTGCCCAGTTATCTTCCAGGTCAGCATCAATAGCGGCTTTATTCAGCTGCAGTTTGCTTATGCCTTTAAGTACCGAAAGTACCGATATTTGGGTATGTGCAAGGGGCACACCTATATTGCGCAGTACAGTAGAGTCTGTAAGGTCGCGCTGCAGGCGGCTTACAGGTAATTTCGCTGCCAGGTGCTCGAATAAGGCATTGGCAATACCAAGGTTACCCTCTGCATTTTCAAAATCGATAGGATTTACTTTATGCGGCATCGCCGATGAGCCTACTTCCCCCTCTTTTATACGCTGGGTAAAGTAGTTCATGGAAATGTATTGCCATACATCGCGGCAAAAATCGATCAGGATGGTATTTATTCGTTTCAGGTTGTCGAAAAGAGCAGCCATGAAATCGTAATGTTCTATCTGGGTAGTAGGGTGGCTGCGCTTCAGTCCAAGCGTATTATTTACAAAATCATTCCCGAATTCCACCCAGTCAATGTCAGGATATGCCACATGGTGAGCATTAAAATTACCTGTAGCGCCCCCGAATTTTGCAGTGTAAGGAAGGGTTCTCAGCATTCCCATCTGCTCCTTTAGCCTGCAGGCAAAAACTTTCAGCTCTTTACCTACAGTGGTAGGGGAAGCGGGTTGTCCGTGCGTACGGGCAAGCATGGGCTGCTCCTTCCAGTCGCTGGCCAGGGTGTCTATTTGCTCCTGCAGCTTTTTTAATCCCGGAATTATTTCCTCCACCATAGCTTCTTTCATAGAAAGAGGAATGGCAGTATTGTTTACATCCTGTGAGGTAAGGCCAAAATGTATAAATTCTTTATGAGCCCCTGCTCCTAAGTTATCAAAGCGGGATTTCAGGAAATACTCAACCGCTTTCACATCATGGTTAGTGGTCTTTTCAATCTCTTTAATCTCATTTGCATCCCCGTCTGAGAAGTTCCTGTAAATAAGCCGTAAATTATCGAACTGATCCTGTGGGAATTTTTCCAGCTGGGGAAGTGGCAACTCGCAAAGAGCAATAAAATATTCAACCTCCACCTGTACACGGTAACGGATCAGGCCGAATTCAGAAAAGAAAGGAGCAAGTTTTTCCACTTTGCTGCGGTAGCGCCCGTCTATGGGGGAAATAGCTGTTAGAGTAGTAAGATTCATAAATACAGGAATTAAAGCTTCAAAAATAAAGGATTATGTTCAGAAACGGTAAGAAAATAACCCTTTAAACAGGAGAAAGCAGTGGAAAAGAAGATTTTTACTTCTTTCCGGAAAGATTTATTATTTTTGCAGATTATAAGACTCCATTCAAACAGAGGGTGTCCTTTTTTATAAGGTATTGGTGTACGATAAAAACCAAACCGGATAGATGAGAAGACGGGAAGGGGGCAAAGCTGCGGCGTTTATAGTGCTATACGGACAATTTGCATAAGCCCCTGCTTTTTTGAAAGTCGGGAGATTACTTTAGTGTGCTTCCGCTGCTTTATTTTAAGCAAAAGGAAAAACCTGTTCGTGATCCTGGTGGTTTACGTATGATCAGACATTGATAATTATAACAGGCAGGAGCTAAAAAACCTTCCGGTGATGTGTGTAAATAAAAACACTTTATATTCTAATGGCATTTAATTTCTTTAAAAAATTAGTTGGCGAAAAGGAAACAGAAGACAAGCCGGCAACAGATTCAGGAAAGTTAAAATATTATCAGCTTAAGGTCCGCGAAATTATCCGGGAAACGGCAGATGCTATTTCTATTGTATTTGATCATCCTGAAGAGAAAATATCCTATAAACCCGGACAGTTTTTTACACTTAATCCGGTAATTGAAGGTAAAAAAGTTCGCCGGGCTTACTCTGTTTGCAGCTCACCTTATACCGATGAATACCCTGCAGTAACCGTAAAACGGGTGGAAGGAGGTTTGGTGTCGAACTACCTGAACAGCAAACTGAAAGCCGGGGATACTTTGGAAGTAATGGAGCCTATGGGGTCTTTTACAGTAGTTCCTGAAGCAGGTAAAAAGCGGCACCTTGTTTTATTTGGAGGCGGTAGCGGAGTAACCCCCTTGATGTCTATTGCCAAATCTGTACTGGACCAGGAGCCCGGCAGTGATGTTTCCCTCATTTATGCGAACAGGAATGAGCACAGTATAATCTTCAGGGAGCAACTGCAGGAGCTTGAGAAAAAGTATGGCAGGCGCTTTACGCTGCTCCATGTGCTGGATCAGAAACCGGTGGACTGGGAGTGCCGTACAGGATTGTTAAATCCAGAAATGCTCAAAGACTTAATGAGAGTACTCCCGGCATGGCAAACAGACCAGACTGAATATTTTATGTGCGGGCCTGAAGGGATGATGGAAAATGTGGCGCTTACCCTGAAGGAACTGCAAATACCGAAAGAAAGGGTGCACAGAGAGAGCTTTGTGGCAGGCAAAAACCCATCTGTGGAAGGAGGCGCCGACCCTGTTGCCGCTGCAGGCGATGATACACCAAAGGCAAGGGAGGTAACAATTATTCTCGATGGCGACGAGCATAAAATACAGGTTGAACCTGATAAGAGCATTCTGGAAACCGCCCTGGCTAAAGACATAGATATGCCTTATTCCTGCCAGAGCGGCCTTTGTACTGCCTGCCGCGGAAAGTGCATAAGTGGTAAGGTGAAAATGGACGAGGAAGACGGGCTTTCTGAATCTGAACTGGAAGAAGGTTATGTGCTTACCTGTGTTGGCCACCCGCTTACTGATGATGTAGTGATTGAAATAGGATAATTTTAAAGAATCAAGAATCAAGAATTAGCATTACTTAACTGAAGCATTTTCAGGTAGCAGGCGGAGAGGCTGCTGCGCTTTTTGAGCGTTTGATCATACATTTGATGGCTTACCTCTTTTAATGCAGGCTTTTGAATAAATACTTTAGTGTTACTGCTTAATACTCATCAAAGCTTTGCTGAACAATTTTGTACGGCAAAGCTTTTTTTAATGGAAGATTAAAGAATCATTTTTATGGATACAAACAAAGTGGAAATACCAAAAAGGAAAGCGCGTAAGTACCTTCCTGAAGATTTTACTGTTACAAGCTGGGATGCCATTCAGCCGTTTTTCAGGGAACTGGAAGAGCGTGAAATCAATTCAGCCGGTGAGCTGAGAAAGTGGTTTCAGGACAGGAGCGAACTGGAATCTGTTCTTTCAGAGGATATGGGTTGGAGGTATATCAGGATGACCATAGATACCAGGGATAAAGAAGCAAAAGAGCGCTTTAACTTTTTTGTGAGCGAGATAGAACCCAACATTGCTCCTGAATCGAATAAACTGAATCAAAAGGCTATAGCAAATCCTTTCCTTAACGAACTAAAGGCTGAAGGGTACCCTGTTATGATCAGGTCAATGAAAACTGATATAGAAATTTTCAGGGAAGCAAATATTCCATTAAACACTGAACTGCAAACCCTTGCACAGGAATATGGTGCCATAAGTGGTGCCATGACAGTGGAGATGGATGGAAAAGAGCTTACCCTGCAGCAGGCTGCCGACTTTTTACAGTCTGTTGACCGGAGCAAAAGAGAGGAGGCTTACAGAAAGATCAGCGAACGCCGCTTTGAGGATAATGTAGAGCTGGATTCCCTTTTTGATAAGTTACTGAACTTAAGGCACAGGGTGGCAGTAAACGCCGGCTTTGAAAACTACCGTGACTATATGTTTAAGGCAATGGGCCGGTTTGACTATACTCCTGCGGACTGCGACGATTTTCATAATTCTGTACAGGCAGAGGTAGTGCCGCTTCTGAACATGGTAGCCGGGGAACGTAAAGATAAACTGAAAGTGGACCAGCTTCGCCCCTGGGATAAAGCGGTGGATGTGGAAGGAAGGGAGCAGTTGCGGCCTTTCAAAAACAGCAGGGAGCTGACAGAAAAAACCATCAGGGTATTTCAGCGGCTCGATCCTTTCCTTGGGCAGTGCCTTCGGATTATGCAGGAAATGAACCACCTGGACCTGGACAGCAGGAAAGGCAAAGCGCCGGGGGGGTATAACTATCCATTGTCTGAAATAGGAGTGCCATTCATTTTTATGAATGCAACCTCAACACTCAGAGATATGATTACTATCCTGCACGAGGGCGGACATGCAGTTCATTCCTTCCTGGTAAGGGAGCTGGAACTGAGCGATTTTAAAGAAGCACCATCGGAAGTGGCTGAGCTGGCCTCAATGTCCATGGAACTTTTAACCATGGATTACTGGGATGAATATTTTGATAATGAAGAGGATCTGGTTCGCGCTAAAAAGGATCACCTGGAGCAGATAATAGGTACTTTGCCCTGGGTAGCTACCATCGATAAATTCCAGCACTGGATTTATACTAACCCCGCCCACACGCAGGAAGAACGGAAACAGGCCTGGCTTGAAATATTCAGCAGCTTTAGCGATGAGGTAACAGACTGGTCGGGACTGGAAAAATACAAAGCCTATATGTGGCAAAAGCAGCTTCATTTATATGAGGTGCCTTTCTACTACATTGAGTATGGTATTGCCCAGCTGGGAGCAGTGGCTGTCTGGAAGAACTACAGGGAGAATCCGCAAAAAGGTTTGCAGGGATACATGGATGCCCTTAAGCTGGGTTACACTAAACCAATTCCGGAGGTTTACAAGGCTGCTGATATCAGCTTTGATTTTAGCCGCTCCAATATTAAAGAGTTAATGCAGTTTGTAAAAGAAGAACTGGACAAACTGTAGCATATTAAGGTATTTATGTTTACAGAATATTGAATAAAATAAAAAAGCTGCCTGTCATTTTAAAACAGGCAGCTTTTTTATTTTATTCACCCAGCTGGAAAAGTGTTCGCTTTTTATGTAAACCTGTTGTGTCTACTTTTCTTACGAATTCACGGTTGCCTTCCAGGAAGTGGTTGTAATCTTTGGCAAAGTTATCATACCTCACTCTGTGGAAGAGCACCCTTTGGTCTGATGCTTCAATGCTGTCGGCCAGCTGGCCAATAAGAGGGTACTGCTCAACATCCGGGTGTTCCGCGGCAAACTGTAAAATTTCATTTTTTACAGCGGTGGAAGCAGAGTCGTAGCGATCTATTTGTTCGCTGGTCATGCTTTGGGGCTGAAAGCGCATTTTATATACCTGTTCGAGCTTTTCCTGCAGGTTCTGTAGTCTTGTTTTATTGTAACGGGGGGTATAGCTTATTTCCTGTAACAGGCGCCTCATATCGGCCAGTTTTTGATCTTCCTCTGCTGCAATTACCTCCCAGCGTGCATTCAGGCTGTCGTTCAGGCCATGAAATGACTGGTTCAGTGAATCTATCGTCAGCTGGCGTTCTCCTTCCTGCTTTTCTTCTGATGCCCGCTGGCAGGCCGTGTATGAGGCTGCACTAAGCAAAGCTAGTAGAATAATTCTGGCTGTCTTTTTCATACATCCTATCGTTAATCGAACTGCAAATTAGAAAATTCTCCTGTAAACAAAACGATAAAAACAGGAGATTCTGGTACATACATGTGGAAATTATCCACATATGCTGTATAATTATAGGATAAATTATGGAAATGGTAGGCTAAAGTACAGGGAAATCAGCCTGCTACAGAGGTTTAAATTCTGTTACTGATTATAAGAGGAGGAATTATGGTTTTTTAATGTAAGAAACAGGACTGTAATTTACATGGATATTTCGGGTATATAAATAGTTGCATTTACCGGTATTTTAAAGGGCTTACTATAAAGGAGATAGAAGAATCAGTGACCGGAAGTTTACAGTTTTTTTATTACCACTCAAAGTTCCCTTCGCCCAATCCGGCTTCAATTGTGTATTGTTCAAAGGGGGTCTCCTTCAGGGAGACTCTCTTTTTCAGGGAGATCTTCTTTGTCTGCCTTTTTATTTCCCGGAAATAGCGGTAATAAATTCCCCGGCTACCGCTTAATGTGCCGGAGAAATGGTGAAAACTGATGGAATGGCCGGCCACTTTATAGAAATGCAGAAAAAAAAAGGCTGTCTCTGAATTATATTTGAGACAGCCCCTCCGCTTTATTTATTCGATGCTTATTACCAGATTCGCACACGCGCACTTTCCGGCTTATACATAGGATCTCCTTCCTTAATGTTGAATGCCTCAAAGAAGCCGTCCACATTTACCAGCGGACCGGTTGCCCTGTACATTCCCGGTGAGTGCGGGTCTGTCATAATCTGGTTACGGAGCGACTCATCTTTATACTTGCTGCGCCAGATAGTGGCCCAGGATAAAAAGAAGCGCTGTTCAGGTGTAAAACCCTGAATTTTGCCGGGATTTTCCTTGTCGCCCAGGTAAAGCAATAAGCCGTCGTATGCTGCGGCTACGCCGCCAAGGTCGCCAATGTTTTCACCCAATGTAAATTTGCCATTTACAAATACACTGTCGAGTGGTTCGTATGCGTCGAACTGCGAGGCCAGCTGCCCCGTGCGGGCTTCGAACTTTTTATTATCTTCTTCGCTCCACCAGTTTTTCATATTGCCTTCGCCATCATACTTACTTCCGTTATCATCAAAGCCATGTGAAATCTCATGGCCGATTACTGCGCCTATTCCGCCAAAGTTTACTGCCGCATCGGCCTTGAAATTGTAGAATGGAGGCTGTAAAATTCCTGCCGGGAATACTATTTCGTTAAAGGTTGGGCTGTAGTAGGCGTTAACAGTTTGTGGCGTCATAAACCATTCATCCTTATCAACAGGTTTGCCTAATTTGCTCAGATTGTCTTTAACGTGGTACACATTTGCTGTAAGGATATTATCAATGTAAGAAGTCTCTTTTACCTCCAGGTCCTCATAAGTTTCCCATTTGTCAGGGTAGCCGATTTTTACATTAAACTTGCTTAGTTTTTCATGCGCTTTTTCTTTGGTTTCAGGCGACATCCATTCCAGCTGGTCGATGCGGTTTGCAAAGGCCTTTTTAATATATTCCACCATTTCATCTGCCTTTTCCTTTGCTTCCGGAGGAAACACTTCATCTACATACAGCTTTCCTACGGCAAAGCCTATAGCATCGTCGGTACTGGCAAGGGCACTTTTCCAGCGCGGTCGCATCTCTTCTGTTCCCTGCAGTACCTTTCCATAAAACTCAAAGTTCCTTTTTACAATTTCGTGGTTCAGGTAGTTGGCCGCTTCGTTTATTACATTCCATTTAAGGTAGTCCTTTATAGTTGCAAGGTCGCGTTTACCAATTACCTCATTCATCTTCTTAAGAAAGAGCGGCTGGCCTACTATCACACTATCCACCTTCTCAACCCCCAGCTGGCTGAAGAAAGCCGACCAGGCAAAATTCGGGTTTTCCTGATCCAGTGTACGTATGGCTGACTTATTATAAGTCTTCTCAGGATCGCGGCGCTCCACATTATCCATAGAGGCTTCTGCAAGCTCTGTTTCCAGTTTCAGGATGTTTTGTGCTGCTTTCTTAGCCTCAGGCTGGCTGTACCCGATATAACCAAGCATATTCTCAATAAAAGAAAGATACTCATCTCTTATTTCCTTCGATTTGCTGTCGTTTTTAACATAATAATCCCTGTTTGGCAAGCCCAGCCCACCCTGGTTCACATGCATAGCCATTTTGTCGCTTTGCTTCCTGTCGGTGTAAACATACATACCAAAGAATGGATTTATGCCTTTCAGCCGGAGGTTTGCCACCTGCCTGCGGAGTCCTTCTTTATCAGAAATAGCATCAATCTCTTTCAGGATTGGCTGTAGCGGTTTTGTTCCTGTGTTTTCAGCAAGGCTGGAGTCCATAGCCACCTGGTAAAAAACAAAGGCTTTCATTTCGTCGCTGCCTTCTTTGTACCTGCCGCTTTCGCGGGCGGTGTTCAGTACATTGAGCAGGGTTGCATTATTAGCCTCGCGTAACTCATTAAAGGATGACCACCTCCCCTGGTCAGCGGGAATCTCGGTGCGGTCAAGCCATCCGCCATTAGCATAGCGGTAAAAATCATCACCGGGGCTAACGGTAGTATCCATGTCGGCCAGATTAATGCCTGCGGGTTCTTCCGGTGTTCTCTGTTTAGAAGTGGAAGGAGGATTCTGGCAGGCGCCAATAGTAAAGCCTGCAGCAAGCGCGATAGCACCCAATTTCAATATTTTCATAGTGTACATTTTTTTTGTTTTCTAATTCATGCCCCGGCTGTGGAAGGACGCCCGGCTGGTCCCTGTTTTTTCTTTTTATTCTATCAGCCTTTTTAAAAGCAAAAAAATGCCCCCATTGTTCCTTATAAAAAAGCAAATGGATTATTCAGGCATGGGTATGCTGAATGTAAGAAAATTTGTAATACTCATGCAAACTCTGTGCCTGTATTTTTAAGCTCAGGCAGATCAGAGAAAAAGCCAGCTACTGCCTCTGTCAGCGGCATGAGGGTAAGCAGTGCCGGAGCATATCAGGCTATCCTGATGAGTGGTTGTTTGTTAATCGGGTTTCTTGCCTGCATTAAAAGCCGGAAATAGATGGGGCTGGTTTTTATTGCAGGCGGGTAAGGTATAATTAAGTGAGCCGCGCCGGATAATAATTACGGGCGCGGCTCATTTAAATAAAATTGAAGAAAAAGGGATCAATGGAATAAACCATCCTCATACTGCCTGATGGCATCTTTAATTTTTTCAGGGATGGGCAGGGGGCGTCCCGTACTGTAATCCACATGTACTAACACATTGGTGGCCTCGGCATAAATTACCTCCGGTTGCCCGGTTTCTGCAATCAGGTTCTGTTGGGTAAATGAGGTTTTGCCTATTTTCACCGTCCGGATCCAAACCACAGGGTGGCTGCTGAGCAGGATTGGCTTTTTATAGTCAATCTCTGTACGTGCCAGTACCATTCCCAGTTTATACCAGTCCCAGCTACAGGACTGAGTAAAATATTCGCCCCTGGCATGTTCAATATAAGTTAAAAACTTAGCATTGTTCACATGACGCATCATATCAGCATCAGCATACCGGACCTCAATTGGTTTGTTGTATTTATAACCTTGCATTTATTTGAGTTTAAATCTCTTTTCTGATCGTTTTTATTTTGCTGAGCATTCGGGTAACAGATTCGTCGTTGCCGGCCAGGGAAGCTACTTCATTAACAGGCACCCAGGCAAGGGCTTTGCTTTCTCTGTTTTGCTGTAGCGCTTCCTCAGGATTGGCCTGAAAAACGTAACGGAGATCGTAGTGAAGGTGCGCGGGTTCGTTTTTCCTTTCGGGAATCCGGTGAATGTCAATGTCAAATATTTCAGGCTGCAGCAGTTCTATATTTTGTAGTCCGGTTTCTTCCACTACTTCCTTTTTAGCTACCCGTGCTGTATTTTCATCGCCATCGGCATGCCCCCCCGGCTGGAGCCAGCGGTCCAGCTTCCGGTGGTGGAGCAGGAGTACATGGTCAGCTTCCGGGTTCAGGATAAGCGCCGAGCCTGTAATATGGCCGTGCGCCAGATGCCTGTGGAAACATTCCGGCTCATTTTGAAGAAGCGCCAGAAATCTTATTCTGTAATCTTCTTCTGCAGGGTTGTAACTTTTGTATTGAGTTAACTCGTGAATAAGGCTTTCTCTTGACACTGGAGCAGGAGGTTTATTCAATAATAATATTTACCTTATTGATGCGCTTTTCCTGCAGGGTGTCAGTTTGAACGGCAGCTCCGGTATTGCTCATGTCGCCCTTTTTAACATCCACAAAATAAACTTTCGATTCAAGTCCTGTAAATTTAACCCGTCCTTTTTTGTCTGTTTTCTGCATTTCAACCGCTGCATTTTCTTCATTGCGGTAATCTTCCTGGTTGTGGTACAGGTTAACCTCGGCATTTTCCACAGGATTGCCAAGCTCATTGAGAACAGTAAGCTGAAGGGAAGTCCTCAGGAGCTGCTCAGGGGAGCTGAAAGAAAAGAAGCTGAGCAGTAATAAAGAAAATACAGGCAGGAATAAAGAATATTTTTTCATAACTATCGTAAGGGTTAAAGTAAGTAAACGGGATACCTTTAATTTTATGTTTTTACCCTACGAAATTCGTACTAATCTGCCGATAATAAAAGAAAATAGCAGAGGAATCCTGCTGACTCTTTTGTTGCTGTTGCTGTGTGGAATGCTTAAGGCACAGCAGGGAGCTTTTTTGAGAGAAAAGAAAACAGAGCATTACCAGCGTTACCGGATTGAGGGTGGCTTGCAGGGTGTTAAAGAGCTGCAGCCCGAAAGCAGGTTTACCTCTTTAGCAGTTACGCTTGAAAGTGAACAGGATTTCCGGAGTCTGTATTGCGTGGCAGGAGAAGATACCTTAAAAATAGAACCGGCTGTTCACCAGCCTGAAGGTAAAGAGGGACTTATTTCAAACCTTCTGGTTTTTAAGGAGCCGCAGGAAAACATAAGGCTGCTGGGGGAACTGGCAGTGGAAAAAACTATAACAGTTCATTTCTTTTATGCAGCACCCATGAGCGGGAAAGCAGGCGGAAAATCTGAAAGGCGGCTGGCAAGCCCCTGCGATGAACCTGTGGCTGTTCCTCAGTCGGTGTGGCGAAAAGGCTTGCCCGATCCGGATTACACGAGGAGTTTTAACAGGGTTGAGCACCTGATCGTGCACCATTCTGCAGCCGGTAATGGCACTGCAAATTACACGGAGGAGGTAAGAAATTATTATTTGTACCATACACAGGGCAACGGCTGGTCGGATATTGGTTATAATTACCTAATAGCTCCTGACGGCACTCTTTATGCCGGCAGAGACCCCGGAGAAGGGGAGCAGGATAATGTAACGGGTGCTCATTTTTGCGGGCAGAACCGCGAAACAATGGGCGTGTGCCTTATTGGCGATTATACCAGGAGGGAACCAACAGCGGCGGCTATGCTGCAGCTGGAACACCTTTTAAGCTGGAAGAGCTTAAAGGAGCAGCTGGATCCGCTGGCAGTATCTCCACACCCTGCCAATCAAAATCTGGGAGTTATTGCCGGGCACAGGGATGGATGTGCCACCAGCTGCCCCGGCGACCAGGTGTACAGGCGGCTCCCGGAACTTCGCCTTGCAGTGAGCGCTAACCTTATTGCCTGCGGGGAAAAAGGAGAGCAGGAAGAAGTGTGGGTTTATTTTGCATCGAGGGAGCAGGAGGTTTGCCTGGCCGGAGTGGAAGGGAAGGAGTTAAGCTCTTTTCAGGTTTATAATGTGCAGGGGAAAAGGATATCCGGAGTGCCGGAGAGACTTAAAAGTGATGATTATTGTGTTAAAATGGACAGGCTGTCCCCGGGGGTGTATTTCGTGTATGCTGAAAGAGGTAAGGAAATCATCAGACAAAAGATTTTGCTGTTCTGAGGCCTGTCTAAAATGAAAGCAATCTGTTGAGAGTGCTATGCAGTCAAAGATAAAAATCTGTACTGCCTGATTTAAAGTTTTATTAAGCTCAATTGCTAATGTTTCTCTGCCGAAAAAAGATAATCCACCAGCTCATCAAAAGGATCGGCGGTTGTAAACAGATGATCGGAATAAATAGTAACCATTAGCTTAATGTAATTGGGCTGGTGGTTGATGAGCACATATTCCAGTAAAATATTGCCGTACCGCTGTTCCGATTTTTTCTGCCCCATAGTTAAGGGGGGCTTCAGGTAATGCTTTTCGGTGGTTTGGATGTAATTTTCCTTTTCCCGCAATTGCCTGTCGGTATTGGCTAAACGATAGTTGAGCAGGAGGGTACGGTCCCGCCAGTAATCCAGCAGGAACTGAAATTCGACAGGGCTTATGTCGGGGTGGTAGGTTAAGGCAAATCCGTTGGCGGCAGGGGAATTGAAAAGGTGGACCTCATAATCCCCTTTCATCCGGTTCTTTTTCAGGTAATACGATCTTTCCACCCTTTTTATCAGCTTTACCGCCTCCCCGCTGCTCATCCAGTTCCGGTACTTCTTTTTGTAGTCTTCGCTGCGAACCAGGAGTTCCATTACCTCAACAGGTTTGTTCTGGTTCCTGCCTGGGAATAATTTGTCGATAAGGGAATCAAAAAATGCCATATTACCAGCAAGATACTTAAAAAATCACGTATTCATCTTTATAGCTTCCTTTTTCAGAAAAGTAAGTTTGCCGGTGCCTGAAAGATTTTAAATTGAATTGTAGCCTTCAATTATCTGTACTAAAGTCTTTATAGGTTTTAGCAATGTTCCGGTCGGTTGGCTTATTTTTGTTTTGCCAGGCAGCATCAAGTTCCAGGGCCACCATGCCTTTCAGGTTCATTATGGATACAAATTCATCCACATCTTTCATAAATTCAGAGGTTTTGCGGCGGGAAGATTTAAGCGCATATTTCCGCGCAAAAATATCGCCCTTGGTTTGAAGCTCGTTCCGTTTTTCTATGATATAGTTAAGCCGCTCCACCAGGTCTTTCGATGAGCGGCCAAATACTTCAGTGGCCTCCAGTGTGCCAATAGTCATTACCGCAGTACCGCCAATGGCAGTAATTTTTTTTGAGGTGCCGGGTTCCTGCACTACTACAGGCGTAATACCGGTAGCAGCGCCTAATGAGGCATTGGTGAGCGATCTGGCTTTTTTGCCTCTTTTTGCACGTTTATATTTTTTCTTAAGATCTTTTTCGGCCTCCTTTAGTTGTTCCATCAGGTCCCAGGCCCTTACCAGCGAAGCTCTGTATTCATTATAAAGCTTCTGGTCTCTTTCAACTTCATTTACCGCATTAATGATGGTAAATCTTACAGTCCGTTCATCTTTCCTGTTAGATTTATCCAGCACAAAAAAGGTAATATTAAATGATAAGGAGTCCAGAGGGTCCTTTACAAAGTCATAGCCAGGTTCCCAGATAAATTCATATTGAGTAGTGGTGTTCTTTACCAGGGCACTTTCCGGAACATCATGATTCCCGGAAATGAAGCTGAAAGAGGAAATATCATCTTCACCGTTCTGGTCATGAAGGTGAAACTTCAGGTTAATGGTGGCATCCTCTTTATATTGAAACCATGTTTGTGAAGGCGTCATCAGGATGGCTGGCGGCAGGTCCTGCTGGGTTTGTTTTATGATAAAATGCCCTTTTGTGCGGGCTTTGGAGGGTTGGTCCTCCACATAAAATTCAAGTTTTAAAGGATTATTTGCAAGGTCTGAAAACATTTTCCACGATGGCCTCCAGGTAAACTCCCCCTTTTCCGTTAATTTCGCACCTTCAGGCATTGTTTCTATAACCGGTATAAAAACAACAGGGTCGTTGTCTTCATCTTTTACTGCCGATGCCTCTATAGTGTAAGAATTAGAGGTGTTATACCGCACATAAAATGGCTTTAGCTCCCCTACAATTGGAGGACGGTTTACGTGCTCCACTTTTATATCCACCACCTGGCTTACGCTCTCTTCCCTGCTGTTTACTGCCTTAAAAAGGAGCTGGAAAACACTGTCGGTGGCAAGACGTCCTACCAGGTTGTGGTCCGGAGTCCATGTAAAATGCCCGCGGGAATCGAATTCCATTCCATCCAGCTTCCCCTGAGCAAGAGAGTATGTAAAAGAACTGTCTGTTCCCCCTGATGCTTTTAATACGAATTCCAGTTTTTGCCCTTCCTTCAGTACATTCCATCCCGGGTAATCAGGGAAACATAATTTTAAAGGTTCAGGTGCCGGATTGTTGGCGGCAGCCAATTCTTCCTCTTCCTCTGTTTCTTCAGGGGCAGCGACAATTATTTCCTTCGCAGCGGCTATAGAATCAGTTTCTCCTGCCACTGAAGGTTCCCCTGTTTCTGCGGGGAATGGGGTGGTGTCCTCTGCAGGAGCCTCCTGTGCATTGGTTTTGCAGAAAAAAAAGATAAAAGCAGAAAGGAGAAGAATTCTATTTTTCATAAAAGGAATATAATGGATATTTCCAGCCCTGTAACAACTTTAAAATTAATAAATGTGGTGGTACTTCGAAAATGAAGCGCCTTTTAAAAAAACGGATAATTTTTCAGCCTTACCCGTAAATAGAAAATGTTTCCCTGCTAAACTCCGGTACATTAACGGTTTTTATATATGATTTTGTATAACCGGCAGGGTTAATATCAGTAATTCCGTTAATCAGATTCAGAGGAGCGGGGAAAATGTATAAAATAAAAGAGCCCTCCGGAATTATTCCGGGGGCTCAGTGTTCGTGTGTGTTTTTTTGTGTTATGCTTAATCTTCTGTATTAGCTGTGTTCTTTAAAATTTTGAACAGAAAGGAGCAACAGCTTATCTGAAGGTATATCCTACTGATAACTTTAATGCTCTGTTATAAACATCAAAATTGCTTTTGCCTGCATCCAGGGTGGTAAGGCCATGGTCGTAAGCCACGTTTAGTTGTACCCCGTTTATAAACTGGTAACCAAGCCCGCCGGTAAGTCCAAAGTCAAATTCCCGTAAGCCACTGTCCCAGTCCACATCCTGTTCAAGGGTAAAGCCAAGTATTCCGGCCTCTCCGCGAACCTTATTGGCCACCAGGTAAGAAACCTGAGGGCCGGCAAACAACTGGAAACCATGCCCCAGTGTAACTTTTGCTAAAACAGGAAGGTCAAGGTAATGCGATTCATTGGTAATATCGGCACGTACTTTAAGGAAGCTGTTTTGTGAAAAAGTCTGCTCTACCGTCATCCCTTTGGTGGAATAATATAAACCCGGCTCAAGGGAGAAATTATAGCCCAGCGGAATGTTCATATAGCCTCCCACATGGTAGCCTGTTTTAAATTCTTTTTTTAAAGCGCCGGTTGAGTTCAAAGCTTCGGAGAAGGATTGAACAGCATCGCCGCTCCATGTAGTGGTGTTTAATCCGGCTTTAATACCACCGCTGATCTTCTGGGCCTGTGCCTGTACCAGGGAAGCCAGGAATAATGCGAGAATAAGAGTTAATTTTTTCATACGCCTCAGTTTTCGTTCATGAAGGTGTATGTAAAAACCGTGCCAGTTTGTGGAGGTGGTTTATTTTAAATAATTAACTGATTGAATTTAAGTGGTTTGTATTTATTTGTTTCCTTTTTTATGGTCCTTTCCGGGCCTTTTTCCATTTTCTCTTCTGTTAAATGGTTTCTTCCTGTTCTTATATTTTACCAAATGTTCAGCATTATATTTGTAGGGGTCGGGGTCATTCAGGTCAAGCTCTACCTTCATTGCTGTATTAAGGTTTTGGTTGCCTGATAAAGTTGGAAGCTTTGCGGAAAATACCCAATTTCCATTACTGAGGTAAATGTACATTCCTTTTTGAAGGTCGAAGTACATATTCTGGTCAGGGAAGTAAATATGCTTTGTTTTGGCTCTGTATCCATGCGCCGGTGCCCAGGGTGGAGGACCCCCGCCCTGCTTTTGAGAATAGGCTACTGTGGGGAAAATCCATAGAAACGTAATAATGGCTATAGCGCTTATTATAATCCTTTTCTTCATGCACTTACTGAAGTTATAGTTTTAAATCAACACTCTGCTCCTTGAGGGGAGAGGAATAGGGCTAAGAACGGAGGGAATCAGGTTACTTACAATAGAATGTAATAAATTACCAATAAACTCTTAAACATCGGTTGTTTAAACTTATGTCTTTATTTTTTATGTTTGATCAACCGCTTAAAATAATCCGAAATGAAAATAAAAACAGTCCTCTTATCCCTGATGGTGTTCCTGTCCTTTCAGACACAGGAGATATACTCCCAAACAGAAAGCCTGGCAAAGCCGGTTATTGCTGTTTCCGAAACAATGGAAGATGATTCACTTGATAAGCTGGTGGCTGTTTTAAAACACGATTTAGAGCAAAAGGAGTACTTATCTGATTTTGAAAAAGAAATAAGCATAAGCTTTCAGCTTGATACCTTCCGGATTGAGAAACAGTTGCAGAAAAATATTGAAAAGGATTCGTCAACAGCCGGGATGGTACAGGCTGCCTATGATGCTGAAAAAAATTATGACCTGCTTTTAAATAAGTATTATCAGGTTTTGCTGAATAAGTTAAATGCAAGCGACCGGGAGGCACTGAAGTTAGCTCAGAGGAACTGGGTTTACTTTCGGGATAGTGAACGGAAACTGAGTAATGGGCTGGTAAAGGAGGAGTATTCCGGTGGAGGGTCGCTTCAAAGGCTTGTGGTGGCGGCTGATTATCTTGATTTAACTAAAAAAAGAGTAGTTGATTTACATAAGTATTTGCTGCGCTTTAATAGTCTGTAACTTCCGGAATTTTAAGCGAAGGTTAGTTGTCTGTCAGGAACTTTGCCAATAACAATATATGCTTTCCTGAAAATTTCAGAGAAGCCGCAATAATTTATATCAGCTGGTGTAATGTTATTTATATGCCGGCAACCCTTCAGGTTTTGGACCGTAAACTCCTACTTAAGTTTTTTATATCTCTTTTAATGAGAAAGATACGTTAATGATATAAAATGCTTAAATTGAAGAGAGAGTTTTAATAAAAAACATAAAAATATGGCATTACCAGATCGTTTTAAACACCCTTATAAGATTGATCCCAAATTCAATAAACCTGTTGCTTATTTTAGTATGGAGTTTGCAATTGCTCAGCCCCTTAAGATATATAGTGGTGGTTTGGGCTTTCTGGCGGGTTCCCATATGCGCAGTGCGTATGAGCTGAAACAGAATATGGTAGGCATAGGCATATTATGGAAATACGGATATTATGATCAGGTAAGGAAGGGAGACCAGTCCATGGATGCTCTTTTCCTGGAAAAATATTACAGTTTTCTTGAAGATACCGGAATCAGGTTTTCCGTAAAGCTTAATAAGCATGATGTGTATGTGAAGGCATTTTATCTGCCTCCAAACGTTTTTGGATCAGCACCGCTGTTTTTATTAAGTACCGATGTTCCTGAAAATGATTATCTGGCGCAAAGCACCACACATAAATTGTACGATTCGGATCCTGCAGCAAAAGTAGCCCAGTCTATTTTATTAGGAGTTGGCGGGGCAAAACTGCTCGATGAATTAGGGTATGAACCTGAAGTATATCATTTGAACGAAGCACATGGCTTATCATCGGCCTTTTACCTTTACCAGAAATACCAGGACCTGGGGGAGGTGAAAAAACGCATGGTCTTTACCACACACACACCTGAAGAGGCCGGTAATGAGAAGCACGACATTTCCTTTCTGGATGGCCTTGGATTTTTTAGTGGTTTGCCTCTTGAGCATGTACGGGAAATTACCGGAGTTCAGGATAACACTTTTAACCACTCGCTGGTAGCCCTGAAACTGGCCAGGAAAGCCAATGGAGTATCGAAACTGCATGGTGAGGTAGCTAATAAAATGTGGAACCCTCATTTAGATGGAAAAGCTAATATTACCCACATAACTAATGCTCAAAGCAGGAAGTACTGGCAAAAGCCTATGCTGCTTGAGGCACTAAAAGATAACGATGATAAGGCATTAAGAAGAAGAAAGCTGAGGCTGAAACAGGAACTTTTTGATGTGGTTGCTGACCAGACAGGGGAGATAATGAATCCTGAAGTGCTTACTATAGTATGGGCCCGCAGGTTTGCAGGCTACAAGCGGGCAGATTTAATTACCCGCAATGAAGAACGGTTCCACAAATTAATGACCAATACAAAGCACCCGGTCCAGATAATATGGGCAGGGAAGCCTTATCCTATGGATTATAATTCCATAAGTACCTTTAATAAACTGGTACACCTGAGCAGGAAGTATAGTAATGCGGCTGTGCTGGTTGGTTATGAACTGCAACTATCGCGCCTCCTGAAGAACGGGGCCGATGTATGGCTGAATAACCCAAGAGTTCCCCGTGAAGCCTCCGGAACCAGTGGAATGTCGGCAGCGATGAATGCAGCTGTAAACTTTTCCACTTATGATGGCTGGGTTCGGGAATTTGCCCACCACGGCTCTAACAGCTTTATTATACCGGAGGCAGACCTGTCCCTGCCTGAACACGAGCAGGATGCACAGGATCTGGATAATTTATATAATATCCTGGAAAATGAGATTCTGCCAACCTATTACAGTGAGCCTGAAAAATGGATGCAGATTGTGAAGAGTAGCATGCTCGATGTGGTTCCTTACTTTGACTCCGACCGTATGGCTTATGAATATTATGATAAAATGTACAGTTAATCAGGCAGGAGACATAAGATCACAGATTTCAGATAATAAACTAAAGAATTGGTTTCTTCAGGGTATGTCTGAAATAGATAAAAAGGAAAGCCCGGGGTTTCAGTAACTCCGGGCTTTTTTTATTCTTAATTATCACGCCAATACTATTTGCCAAACATCATATTCCCCTTATCCACCGTCTGATATCTGAATTATGCTGTCTTATGTCCGGAGATCAGGCTTCTGCAGTCTCCTTTTTCTCCAGTGTTATTTCTGCACCAAGCAGGTCTATGAAAGCACGCAAAAATTTTGGATGTGCAGGCCATGCAGGGGCGGTAACAAGGTTTCCATCTACAAAAGCTTCATCCACCGGAATTTCCTGGTATTCGCCACCGGCAAGTGTTACCTCCGGTCCAACAGCAGGGTAAGCAGTAAGCTTTCTGCCTTTTAATACATTTGCTGCGGTAAGTATCTGAATCCCATGGCAGTGAGTGGCAACGGGTTTATTAGCCTCAAAAAAATGCTGAACCATTTTTATTACCCGCTGGTCGAGGCGCAGGTACTCAGGTGCACGGCCTCCCGGAATCAGCAGGGCATCGTAATCTTCTGCCTTTACATCGCTGAAAGAATAGTTCAGCTCAAAATTATGGCCTGGCTTTTCAGAATAAGTCTGGTCACCGCCAAAATCATGGATAGCTGTTTTAACAGATTCGCCCATCCTTTTGTCCGGGCAAACGGTATGTACTTCATATCCCATCATCAGGAGTGCCTGAAAAGGAACCATGGTTTCGTAATCTTCAGTAAAATCGCCGGTAATTAAAAGAATCTTTTTCATGGATTTAAAAATTCAAGGTTGAAAAAAAATATCAGGCTTCAGAATGAAGTTTATGGCATTGGCTGAAGCTGAAATTAAGATAAGGTAACAGTGGAATATAAACAAAATAAGTTATGTTTATTTAATGTTAAGTTATGGAAATTTAATCATGCTCTCCTGCATCCTTAAGGCCGTTTAACCATTTGCTAATTTGCAAGTTATAAAAGCTGGAAGTTGAAATTAAAATCTTTACAATATTATAAATGGGAAATAAAAAACAGCATGAGGTATGGCCCGGCAAGCCTTACCCGCTAGGAGCCACTTACGATGGAAAAGGGGTGAATTTTGCACTTTTTAGTGAATATGCTACTAAAGTTCAGTTGTGCCTCTTCAATTCTGAATCAGATGAAAAAGAATATGCCACTATAAACTTTGTAGAACAAACAGACTATGTATGGCATGCATACATCCCGGGACTGAAACCAGGCCAATTGTATGGCTACAGGGTGGATGGTCCGTTTGACCCTGAAACAGGCATGCGTTTTAATTCATATAAACTGCTTATTGATCCTTATGCTAAGGCCATTAACGGCAAAATTGAATGGAGCGATGCCATGTTCAGCTACCCTATTGCGGACCAGGATGAAAACCGGCACCTGAAGTTCGATTCCAGCGACAGTGCTTCCGGAATGAACAAATCAGTAGTAATTGATCAGTCCTTCGACTGGGAAGGGGTTGAGAAGCCTAAAAGACTATTATCTGAATCCATTATTTATGAGCTGCATGTAAAAGGATTCACTATTCAGCATCCGGAAATAGACCCTTCCATCCGGGGAACCTATAAAGGGCTGGCAGCGCCGCCTGTTATCGAATATTTGAAAAAACTGGGAGTAACAGCAGTGGAGTTATTGCCTGTACACCATTTTGTAAATGATAAAACACTGGTTGATAAGGGGCTTTCTAATTACTGGGGGTATAATTCCCTTGGGTTTTTTGCCCCTTATTCCGAATATTCCTCCTCGGGGAATATGGGAGAGCAGGTAAGAGAATTTAAGGAAATGGTAAAAGCCTTCCATAAAGAAGGTATTGAAGTAATTCTGGATGTGGTGTATAACCATACGGCAGAAGGAAACCACTATGGCCCTACTTTAAGCTTCCGGGGTATAGACAATCATGCTTATTACAGGCTCGTGCCGGATGCAATGCAGTATTATATGGACTATACCGGAACAGGTAACAGTATAAATATGCTTAGCGCAAGGTCTTTGCAGCTGGTAATGGATAGTTTGAGATACTGGGTTACCGAAATGCAGGTAGATGGTTTCCGTTTCGACCTGGCTTCCACGCTCGCAAGGGGTCTGCACGAAGTGGGCAAACTATCCACCTTCCTGGATACAATTCATCAGGACCCTATTATTTCGCAGGTAAAGCTTATTGCAGAGCCCTGGGATGTAGGAGAGGGTGGCTATCAGGTAGGGAACTTTCCTGTGCTCTGGGCAGAGTGGAATGGAAAGTACCGCGATAGTGTACGCCGTTTCTGGAAAGGCGATGAAAGCCAGGTAGCAGAGCTGGCCAATCGACTCAGTGGCAGCAGCGATCTTTACGAGGAAACAGGCCGCCGCCCTACTGCCAGTATCAACTTTGTTACAGCCCACGATGGTTTTACCCTTCATGACCTTGTAAGTTATAATGAAAAGCACAATGAGGCCAACGGCGAAGGGAATAACGATGGCGAATCGCACAATGAGAGCTGGAACTGCGGGGTGGAAGGGCCTACCGACGATCCGGAAGTAATTTCCCTCCGAAACAGGCAGATGCGGAACTTTATGGCAACGCTTATTTTAAGCCAGGGGGTGCCGATGATAAATATGGGCGATGAATACGGGCGTACACAACACGGTAATAATAATGTGTACTGCCAGGATAATGAAATAAGCTGGTTTAACTGGGACTGGACGGAAGATCAGCAGGCATTTTTCGATTTTACCCGGAAGGTTATAGAATTCAGAAAAAATTCTCCCATTTTCCGTCGTCGCAGGTTTTTCCTTGGCAGGAAGGTGCGTGGCAGTGGGGTTAAGGATATCCGCTGGCTCCGTCCCGATGGAAAAGATATGAAGGACAGCGAGTGGAACTCATCTTACGTGCGCTGCCTGGGAATGCTCCTGAACGGGCAATCTATGGAAGAGTATGACCAGAGAGGTAAGCGGATTAAAGATGGTATTTACCTGCTTATTGTAAGTAGTTATTGGGAAGATATTCATTTTTCAATGCCCAAAAAGCAGGAACACTGGAAGTGGGAGGTAATTGTAGATACCTTTAACCCGGAGGCTATGGAGAGCGGAAACGTTATAACAGGGGAGGTGGTAATGAAACCACGTTCTTTTATGCTGCTGAAGAAAAAGAAATAAGGGGTTTTAAGTACAAATAATAAAGAAGGAAGGGCATGCTAATTATTTAGTATGCCTTTTTTCATTTTAGTTATCTTCTGTTTTTTCTGCAGATCCTTTGTCCTGCTCTTTCTCCTGAATTTTAACTTTTTTATTTTCTCTTTCTGATAGTCTGCGGTCAAAGTTTCCCCGGCTTCCTTTCTTTCTGGTGTCCAGGCGCCGTATGGTGGGCCCTCTGCCATAAATAATAAGGGTGTCTCCGGGGCTGATTTCTGTATCGGATCCCGGGATGCCAATGTAAGTGCCGTTTTTCCTGTTGATTCCAAGAATAAAAAGCCCTTCTCTTAATAAGGCTAGTTCTGCAAGATTTTTATTTGCCAGCCAGTCATCTGTTCCTACCAGGATTTCTGCAATTTCGTATTCGCCCGATAAGTGCAGAATGCCTGAGTAGTCCATGACATTTAATTTCGTATACTTTTTTAAGGCGTAATGAATGATCTTTGATAATCCTTTATTGACAACTTTGCTGTTGAATAAAATAATAAGCAGTAAAATGCCTGCAATAAGTAAGAGCAGACGATAAGTAACGGACAGGCCAAAGGGATCTTTATCGTCCAGGAAGGTGAGCATTAAACTGGCAATTACAGAGACGATACCTGCATTCCCCAGGAGCATTAACAGCATAATGATCCTTCGTCTTACCGGGTGATTTACAATGTTTTCAGCTTCCTGAGTGGCATAACCTACACCTGTAAAAGCAGATCGTGCCTGGAATTTTGCCGACTGCCTTGAAAGCCCGGTGTGCATAAGGGCAATGGTGGCAATTTTCGTAACTAATACTGAAACAGAAAGTATAATGATAACCGTTATAACAGGGATCATAGAAAACCAGCTTTTTCCCTGATAAACAGTTTTTACCGGAGGGTGTTATAAATCCCCGTGTGGCAAATCATACAATCTCTGAGGGGCTCCTTTCTGCTACTCCCCGAAACCTTTCCTGCACTCCTGAGTCCTTTTCTCCCGGACCCTACATTTTCAGTTCCTGGTTAAAGGAGGATGGACCGTAGCCGAGGTGGTAGTTGGGATCAAATGTCCTGATGATGGTCGGATCAGGCACGAGCGACACTTTTGTTTTTCCTCTTTCCGGGAAGGGAATCTGAGACAGCACATACCTGATGGCTTCCAGACGCGCTGTTTCCTTTACATTTCCCTTTATAATTACCCAGGGGCTGTCTTTACGGTGAGTATGCTGGAACATTTCTTCCTTGAAATAAGTGAAGTCATGCCACTTTTGCTGGGCCTGCATATCCACAGTGCTGATCTTCCACTGTTTTAGAGGATTTACCTGCCTTTCAATGAGGCGGCGCTTTTGTTCTTCAATATCAATGGAAAACCAGAACTTGATCAGCCTGATACCGTCATCAATAAGCATTTTCTCCAGGTGGGGTATCTGCTTTAAGAACTGCGTATATTGGCCATCGGTGCAAAAGCCCATTACAGGTTCCACAACAGCCCTGTTATACCAGCTCCGGTCGAAAAATACAATCTCTCCCGGATTTGGCAACTCCTTGATGTAGCGCTGAAAGTACCACTGCCCTTTTTCCACTTCGGTGGGTTTGGGAAGTGCTACTATTCGCATAGCACGGGGGTTAAGGTGATGTGCAAAGCGGAATATGGCTCCTCCTTTACCTGCGGTGTCCCTTCCCTCAAAAATAATTAAAATTCGCTGGTTAGTTTCCTGTACCCAGCGCTGCATCCTTACCAGTTCAGTTTGTAAAAGCTCCAGCTCCTGTTCGTATGATTCCGAAATTTCCATTTCCGCTTCGGTGTTAACATTTTATATAAGCGATCAAATCTACGAAAATTCCAAAAATCAAAAAGTTAAAAGTATATTAAATCTGTACGTGTTAACAGATAATAAATTCAGGCTAAATAAGGCTTAACTCTCCTCTACTTCAATGGCAAGTTCCCGCAGGTCAACAGGTACTACTCTTGAAACACCTACTTCGAGCATAGTAACACCGTACATAATGTCGGTGCTGGCCATGGTACGCTTATTATGAGTTACAATAATAAATTGTGAGTCTTTGGAAAACTTCCGGATAATATTATTGAACTTATCAATATTGGCATCATCCAGAGGAGCATCCACCTCATCGAATATACAGAATGGTGCCGGCTTAAGCAGGTAAATGCTGAACAGGAGGGAGGTGGCTGTAAGCGTTTTTTCCCCGCCCGACAGCTGGTTAATGGTAAGCGGCCGCTTTCCTTTAGGCTTTGCCATAATTTCAATAGCCGATTCCAGCGGATTTTCCGGATCCATAAGCTTCAGGTCGCAGTCATCTTCCTCTGTAAAGAGCGAACGGAATACATTCACAAAGTTTTCCTTAATCTGGTTAAAAGCGGCCAGGAAAGTCTCTTTTGCAGCTGTGTCTATCTGCTCAATAGTGTTCATGAGCGAGTTTCTGGCATCTGCAAGATCTTTCTTTTGATTGCTTATGAAGGTATGGCGTTCTCTTATTTCTTCATAAGCTTCCATTGCCATAGGGTTAATGGGGCCTATGCGCTCAAGTTTTTCCTTAGTGGAGCGGACTAATTCCCTTAATTGTTCTTCAGTTCCCTCATCCTCCTCGGTTTCCTCCATCAGTTTTTCAATATCAACATCAAACTCTACCGAAAGGCGTTCTTTTACATTGCTGAGGTGTAATTTGCTTTCTGTTTGCTTGTTCTGGAGCTCCATCATCAGGGATTGAGAGCTTTCCCGCTGGCGCTGCAGTTCACGGCCTTCTTTCTCATAACTGTCAATAAGTTCGCGTACCTTATAATAGTCCTGCTCAGCCTCATTAACAGCCTTCTCCACAACCTCCTTTTCCCGGTACATCTCTACCAGCTCATCGTCCCCTTCCTCATTCTTTTCCAGCAGGGCATTTATCTCCGCCTCGCTGTCTTCAAGCTGAATCCGGTTTTTAGAAATACGTTCCTGGCTGCTTTCAAAAGCAGTTTGTTTGTACTCTATTTCCTGTGCTATGCTGTTTACTTTGTTCTCATGCTGGTGGTACAGGAGGTTTTGTTCATTAAAGCGCGATGATTTTTGCTGAAGTGCTTCATTTTGCAACTGCAGCTCTTCGTTATAATGCGCAATTTTGCCTTCCAGGGATTTTAAAAGCTCTGCTGCTTCAGCTGCCTGTGGTTCCAGCTCAAGGATTTCCTCCTGCAGCTGTGCAATTTTATTTTCCATCTCTTCCTGGCGGGAAGCCTGATTGCTTAAGATACGGGCCAGCTGCTCCTGCTGCGTACGTACGCCTACAAACTCCTGTTGCAGGGTATTCAGCTCGCGCTGGAGCTGTTCTATAACTGTTTTCTGAGTGCTGGTCTTCAGGTTGCCCAGCTCAGCAAGAAGCTTTTCCTGCTCCTGGTTGAGCTTGTTTTGCTCCGTTTCGAGCTCTTCAATTTCCTGCTTTAGTCTTTCCAGGTTTTTTGCGCGGCCAATACGCTTTCCTTCAAACAAACCAACCGAGCCACCGCTTATGCTGTGGTTTCTGCGGATAATTCTTCCGTTCAGGCTGATGAAGGTACCCGGATTATTCTTAAGGCCGCTGATATCTTTTTCCTCAGCCAGGTACACTTCGTTGAATATAAAATCAACAAGTGGCTTGTATTTCGGGTCATATTCGGCAATCTCCCGGGCTGCTTCTGCATCCGGATAGCTGACTGCCGGGGCAGGGGTAAAGCTTCTGAGATTGTCCAGTATAAAGAAATGGGCACGCCCCCTTGTTGCTTCGTTAAGGAGCGATACTGCTTCCAGAGCCTGGCCTGCCGATTCCACTACATAATAGTTCATGTAGGGCTCAAGGTAATTCTCTATGCCTACCTTATATTTTTCAGGGCAGGTAATTATATCTGATAAGAGCGGGATGTTTTTTCCCCAGTCGGTTTTCTTTTTAAGGTAGCGGATGGCTTCCGGAAATCCTTCAAGGTTATCGACGAGGCTTTTAGTAAGGTTATACTCATTCTGGCGGGAGTCAAGCTTCCGTACAGTCTGCGCCAGCTGGTCCTTCTGCCTGTAATTGGTGTCGTTAAGTTCCAAAATTCGCTCCTGCAGGGCCTCTTCCTGTGCCTTAAGTTTGTCAAGGTATTCTTCCTTCTCCAGAAGCTGCTCCCGTAAATCCTCCATTTTCTCCTCAAACAGGGCAAGGCTGCTGCTTTGCTCAGAGGAGTCCAGTGTGGTTTTCTCCAGCTCCAGCTTCAGGGAGGAAAGCTGCATTTGTTTAATTTCCAGCGCTTTTGTTTGCTGGTACGAACGGTCCTGGAGCTGGCGGGCCTGCTGGTTGGTCAGGTTTGCCTCCTCCCGTACGCTGCTGGTAAGATTTTTTTGCTCCTCATAGGCTTCTTTGAGCTCGTCCAGAATGGCCTTTGTTTCAGCCAGCTGTTTTTCTGCCACCAGCTGTTCTTCCTGAAGGCTTTTAATGCTAAAGGCAGCCCGTTCGTTGCTCTGGCGGTCCTGCTCAAGCTGTTCCTGCAGGTTGTCGCGCTTATCAGTCAAAAAGCGCATCCGCTCATTCTTGATCTTTTTTTCGCTTTCCTGCTGGCGGATCTTATTTACATATTCATTAAGCGCTTTCTGGCGCGATACAAGCAGCTTTTCCTTGCCAATCATGCCGGATTTAGCTTCTTCTATCAGGGTGTCTTTTTCAGCCAGGCGGGCATCCATGTTCGACTTGCGGTCACTTTCGACCTGGATTTGCTTTTGCAGGCTGAGAAATTGCTCAGTGTGTTTTGCAATGGATTTGCGGGCCAGCAAAATACTCCATTCCTTGTATTCAAGCTTTAGATTATAATATTTTTCAGCCTGCTTGGCCTGCTTTTCAAGGGCTTTTAAGTTTTTTTCAATCTCATAAAGCAGGTCTTCCACACGGTCCAGGTCGGCATCGGTATCCTGCAGCTTTTTAAGCGTTTCCTTTTTTCGGCTTTTAAATTTTGATATTCCTGCAGCTTCCTCAAAAAGGGCACGGCGTGAACCTTCCTTATCATTAAGGATCTCGTCTACCATTTTAAGTTCTATAATGGCATAACTGTTAGAGGCAATGCCGGTATCCATGAAGAGGCCGGTAATGTCTTTAAGCCTGCACTGCACGCCATTAAGCTCATACTCGCTCTCGCCGGTGCGGTAATAGCGGCGGGTAATGGTAACATGGGAATATTCGGTAGGCAGCAGATTGCGGTTATTGTAAAAAGTAAGAGAAACCTCAGCCATTTGAGTAGGCTTGCGGGTTTTAGTACCATTAAAAATAACGTTCTCCATTTTATCTGACCGGAGGGCGCGGGTTTTCTGCTCGCCCAGTACCCAGCGGATGGCATCGACCACATTGGACTTTCCGCACCCGTTAGGCCCTACAATGCCTGTAATGCCCTGGTCAAAGTGTATTACTACCTTATCACCAAAGCTTTTAAATCCTTTTATTTCTAATTTGGTCAGCTGCATGCCGTTCTTTTATAACTACTTACCTATAAACAGACAAATTTAAAATAAATTCTTAAATTTGATGGTACCATGGAAATCAATCTGGAATTACTTTACGTCGTTATCGGGATTATCTACTTTATTTATAATGTAGTAAAGAATCTCCGCAGGAAACCTGTAACCCGTGAAGAAGGTTCCGGGGAAGAGGAAGTGACGGAAGAAACGCCACAACGGCCACACCGCAGAGAAACCGTTTCGAAGCCTTTTGATGAAAGGGTAGGCAGGCCTGTTAGCAGACCAACCTCTTTTGAGGAATTATTTCAGGAATTTGATGATACAGCTGCAGAATCCCGCCATAAAGATAAAGCAGAGGAGAAGATAAAAAAGGTAAGAGAGGTGGATGATGAATTCCAGCCCATGTACGATACTCCTGATGTAAATTATACAGAAAAGGAAGCTGAAAAAAGAATCCGCGAGACAGAAGCAAGGAAAGCGCTGCAGGAAAAAGCTTCTGCTGTAGAGCGGGCAGAGGCTATAGATAAGGAACTGAGCAGAAAGTTAAGGGAAGACAGCAGTAAAAGTGTTTCCCCGGCAGCACCGGAAGAGCGGAAGAAGTCCGGTGTTTACCAGCATGAAAATAAGCGCAGGCAGCAAATCCTGCAAATGCTGAAAAATCCGGACAATATAACCAATACCATTATTACCAGTGAAATCCTGCGAAGGAAGTATTTTTAGCAGGCGACAGCTTTGCTTCTTCTTCCGTTTCTATTTTCCTGTTTTATAAAGAATGGCGCCCTTATAAACTGCTTGTTTTCTAAAAAGTAAGCGTCATTTGTACCCCATATGGCAGTGGCTGAATATTCAGGGTAACATCTTCCGGAAGCTGTGCCTTATGAAGGTAAGGAATTAAAATTCCTGTACCAGCTCCTACTAAATAACCTGTAATGATATCTGTAGGGAAATGTTTTCCGGAAGTGAAGCGCCAGTACCCGATGGCGCCTGGTATTACTGCTGCTCCGGACCATGCTGCCAGTTTCCAGCCGGGTTTCTCTGCATATCTGTTTACCATGTAGGCAGTTAAAAAACAAAAGGACGCGGAAGTGGATACATGGCCTGAAAAATAGGAATGGCGTGCCCCAACGGATAGTTTGTCAGACATTAAAGCTTCAGGATTGTATGCGTAAGGACGTTTCCGTTTGAATAAACCTTTGCTGATACTGGTAAGCCCCCCATTCAGAGCGGCAGTTTCAAAATACATTATTATAACAGGAGCAAACTCCCGTCTGACAGAGCGTGAGGCTAAAAGGCTTAAAGGAGTTACAGCACTTAAGGTAAGGAGGTAATCGCTAAGGTTTGCATCCTGGTAACGGTATTGTCTGGTAGCGGCTCTGTCGAATGCATTTACATCCATGGGGTCGAGCGCATTCACCTGTGCTTCTGTAAGCGGAGGAACCTGCGCCATCAGGTACATTCCCGTAACGGCCATAGCACCGCTGCCCGCCAGAATAGGAAGGTCTTTTCTTAAGCTAAATTCAAAAACAGGATCAGCATCCCTGAAGCCTTTCTGTTCTTTCTTCTGTAAAGCGGTGTTTTGGGTGTTGTCAGTCTCTTCTTTTTCCTGTGCATGCAGGGGGGGTGTTTGTGTTGAAAGGGTGATCCAGATAAAAAAGATTGCGTATAAATTTTTCATGGAGCAGGAAAGATCATAATGATGTGATGAAATAATTTTCTTAACTCTTAATTGGTAACAAATAAATAATCTGCTGTTACCATTGTTTTAACACTTTTTGGTTTTGTTTGATTGAAACAGGTAGAAAGGATTATAAAAAGTGGAATGTGAGTGATGAAATAAGCGGTTACAGGGCTGAATGTGAGAATAAAAAGAAAGCTGCCAGTGTACATTACTCTGGCAGCTCCTTCAACATTAACCAATAAAAAAAGAAAAAAACTTTATGGTTTTATCAGACTGTTGCTCAGGCAGTCTTCAATATGTGCAAATATTCACCTCTTTTTGTTTACGGAAATAAGGATTATTTTTGTTCTTCATGCAGATGAGAAACAGACGGGTGCTTGTAATTCCATCTTTTTTCTTATATTTAAGAGCGATACCTTATTTTAGGTGCAAATTATCAAGTGAAACTTGAATTATCAAGTAAAACCAAAACAGAATTACCTTGGACAGAGAACTTTTATTTGGAGACAATTTCAAGAAGTACCGGAAAAAAAGAGGTATCTCCCAAAAGGAGTTCGCTCAAATGCTTTTTGAATCCACCGGGAAGAAGCTGACTCTTACCAGTGTGTCCAATTATGAAACAGGGCTTCATATGCCTCCGCCGCAGATCCTCCCTGTTATTGCAGATATTCTGCAGGTATCAATTGATGCTTTGTTCGGGGTACAGGAGGTTGCGGAAGTTCCGGTGGCAGCAGCAGAGCAGGAGGCAGAGGTGGATGAAGTAAAAGAGTGGAAGCAGGAGCTGGAAACACTTGAAAGGGAATTTATCTATTTAAAGGCATCGCAATCGAAATCCATTGAAAGTGAGGCGGTAAACTATTGTGAAAAGCTGATTACCATTGCCAGAAAGCAGCAGGATGAATTGATAGTGCTTCAGACAGAACTGGCTACTATTCGCGAACTTTTATCCCTTTTTGGTAGTGACAGGTAATTAATTTGTTATTTCTTATTTCTTATTGAGGTGGCGAAGGGGTTTTCTTTTGTTTAAAATCTCTTCAATATTCAGGTAAAGCTTTTTATACTCCTTGTTGCGCCTGAAGCTAAGGTAAACTGATACAGAAGCACAGATTAAGAAAAATACAGGAATAAAGAATGCATATTGGATATATGTGTTCCTTTTTTCATATTCGGCTATTTGTTCATTCAGCGTATGCTTTTCAATGGCATCCTGAATGGCCTGCTGCTGATTGATTGCTTCCAGCCTTTCTTTCGTTTCAGAAACGTTCCGGTTATAAGCCAGTAGTTTTTGATTATAGTTTAGTAGCTTCCTGTTGATGTCCGGAATTTCAGAAGGTGTGGGGTTTTCGCTTACTTTCGTTAATGCTTCACCTAAAAGAGCTAAACTTTCATTGATAGAATTGTCTACTGTTCCGGAGGGGATTTTTTGCAGTCCTTCCTCAAGTGTTGCAATCCCTTCAACATTCCTGTTTTCCTGTACAAAGATTTTAGATAAGAGCAAATAACTGGATTGGGCCAGAAGAGGGTCATTTAACTTATTTTTTTCGATAATTGACTTTTTTAACCACTCTTTTGCTTTTGAATGTTCTCCTTGCAGGAAATAAGTTTCTCCGATGTTGTGAGAGGCTATTGCTTTTAATTCTGTATTATCCGAAAGTTTTTCCTGGGTCCGGAGAGTAAGGAAGAAATAGTTATGGGCTGTGTTATAATCTTTCTGTTCCAGAGAAATATTTCCCCAGGTATTATATATCAGACCTAAGTTGTAAAAGTCTTCTGTGTTTTCTGCTAATTCCTTGCCTAGCTGAAGGTAATGAGCTGCTTTTTCAAAATTTTTCAGCTTTTTATAACCCAAAGCAATACCACGAAATGCAAGCGCCTTATCTGATGCGGACCCTTCATAGTGGTAAATTTCATTTGCTTTTTCGTAGTAAGAAACAGATGTGTGATAGTCCTGGTTATTATAAAACTCAGCCCCTAAGTTAGTATATGTATCAGCAAGATTTTTCAAATCACCTGTTTCCTTAAAGAGTCTTGCCGCATCTAAATAGTAATAGGTTGATTCTTTGATTTTACCCTTTTTTCCAAGAACATATCCAATTGCTTTATTAGCTTTTGCAAGCCAGTTTTTATTTTGTTCCCTGGTGGAATAAGACTTTACCAGCTCTGCATAATGTAAAGCACTGTCAGGATTATTTGTATCTAAATGGAGGTAGAATGTTTCCCAAAGTTGGGTGAGGTGTGTCTCCGGGGTTGAAATATTTGAGGGGACAGAGTCATCCTTTTTAAATGAGCAACTGAATAGGGATATCTGTAATAATAATAAAAAAATAATACTACGTGTTTTCATAGGAGCCCTAATACATTTCAACAATATGTAAATTTGAAAAATTATTACGGCTTTACCCAATTAATCCAGGAATAAATTGCCTGAAATATTTAATTATCTCAGGCAATTTATTATTGGATTATATTTTTAATATGGCTTTATTATGGTTTTGCCCTGGGTGCAGGATCGTCTCCGGTTGTTTTACTGACTGACTGCATTTCGAGGCTGTTAGGTGTAACTTCTGAAGCATCATCTGCACAGGAAACAAGACCGGCGCTTAAAAATGTTACAAAGCAAATGGAAAGGAAAAAGCGTTTCATATTTCTTTTGTTTAATTGGTTACGTTTTTATTATGATGTAATATTAGTGCTTAGTTTGGGTATTATAAATCCTAAAATAACCAAAGCCATACGTTTGTAAGTTTTGTTTTCGATCTGGTTTACTATTGTGGCTGCTATAAATTGCATCTTTCAAAGAATTAAAAGATGTCAGTTTTTGGATGAAAATCCATCTGTAACAATATGTAATAATTTGCTCGTTTTATTTACTGGATGGAGGTATATATTGAAAAATGGCAAAAACCTTACACGCGAAAATCCATTTTTAGTATTTGTTATAAAGATATTCGCTATCAAAATGGCTGTTTCTTTATTAAAATTCACAAAAGGCTTGCACTTTTATGAGTGCAAGGGTCCGCAGTCTGATATTTTTACACTAAGCCAGCACTTCTTTAATTTTATTTTTCATGCCTTATTTTATTGATCAAATGAACCGGACTGTGGAATTGCCTGATCGTCCGGGGCGAATCGTTTCCCTTGTGCCAAGCCTGACAGAATTGCTGTTTGATCTGGGGCTGGAAAAGGAGGTGTCGGGAATTACTAAGTTTTGTGTTCACCCTCCTCACTGGCGTAAAGAAAAGAAAATTACAGGAGGCACGAAGGACTTTCACCCGGATAGAATCAGGGCCTTAAAGCCTGATCTGGTGATTGGAAATAAAGAAGAAAATAGTAAAGCGGGTATAGAAAGCCTGGGGAAAGAATTTCCGGTGTGGATGAGTGATGTTAATAATGTGAATGATGCCCTTGGAATGGTTCGGCAACTGGGAATTATAACAGGCTGCGAAGAAGCGGGGAAAAAGATTGCCTCCGGAATTGAAGAAGGATTTAATCAGTTAGTGCCTCTTCAGGAGCATCGGACTTGTTTGTACCTGATCTGGCGGCAACCTTATATGGCGGCAGGTGGCCTTACTTTTATCAATGATATTCTGAATTGCTGTGGCTTCAGAAATCTGTTGTCGGGGACACCACGGTACCCTGAAGTTTCTGCAGAAGAACTGACGCAATTAAATCCCGGAATTATTTTGCTGTCTTCTGAGCCTTACTCATTTAAAGAAAGGCATATAACTGAAATAAAAAACCTCTGCCCGGAAGCAGAGGTCCTTTTAGTGGATGGCGAAATGTTTAGCTGGTATGGGAGTCGTTTGCTTAAAACGGTTCCTTACTTACAAAATCTCCTGCAAAAGTTACGGTCAGGCCCGGAGCTTTAGGTTAAAATTCAAGTTCAAAGCCTGCGCTTTTGAGGTTTTGCCAGTAGCGGGGGTAAGATTTATTTACCACCTCCGGCTCTTCAATTATTACCGGCAGCAGGCAGGCAAGGGGAGCAAATGCCATAGCCATCCGGTGATCGTCATAAGTGTCGATCCGCACAGGGCCTGAAGGTAAACTTTCGGAAGGAATCAATTCCCAGTGTCCTTCGGTTGGCTCGGTTAATTTGCCTCCTATTTTTGCCAGCTCATTTTGTACCGCTGCAATCCTGTCAGTTTCTTTAATCCGGAGGCTTTCGAGTCCTGTAAAGGAGCCGCTGATGCCTTTTGCCGCACAGGCTACAGCTACAGTTTGGGCAAGGTCGGGGCAGTGGGTAAAATCAACATTTATATGTTTCGCTGCTTCCTGCTTAAAAAGTTTAAGCTTTCCGTTTTCCCAGCTATGTCCCACACCTGCCGGAGCCATAATATCCAGGATACGGATATCGCCCTGGAGTGAATCCGGCCTGAGTCCTAAGAGGTTGATTTCTGCTTTTTCAGCGAGGGCCACCTGGCTCAGCCAATAGCTGGCTCCTGACCAGTCAGATTCCACATGGTAGCTGTTGGCTTTGTAGGTTTGTCCGGGTGCAACTTTAATAATATTGTCATTCCACTCAGCCTTCACACCAAAACGCTCCATTAGCTGCAGGGTCATTTCTATATAGGGGCGGCTGCCTGTTTTACCTGTAAGTTGCAGTTCAAGGCCCTGCGGCAGGGCAGGGGCAGTCATGAGGAGGGCCGATATATACTGGCTGCTCACATCGCCGCGGATGCTCAGCTTATTGGTTTTTTGCTGAAATGGACCGCTTATTTTATGAGGCGGATAGCCTTCTTCTTTCTGATATTCTATTTTAGCGCCCAGTGTTCGCAGGGCATCCACTAAAATACCCACAGGGCGCTGCTGCATTCTTGGTGTTCCGGTCATGACCTTTTGCTGCCCCGTTACTGCAAAATAAGCAGTAAGGAAACGCATGGTGGTGCCGGCATCCAGCACATCCATTATTTCCTGGTCCAGCTGGAGCAGGCGCTGCATGGTTTGAGTATCCCTGGCTTCGGATAAATTTTCAAGGGTAGCTTTCTCCGGGCAAAGAGCAGCAATAATCAAAGCGCGGTTACTTTCGCTTTTTGATGCAGGCAGCTGAATATCAGTAGCTAAAAGGTTTTTATTGGTTCTTATAGAAACAGCTTGGGCAGTCATGGATGTTTTTTAGTTAAAGGTACGCCGGAAAGGTATAATGAGCTTTCTCCGGCATTTTTAGAACTTCTCAAAAATTTTTGCGTAATTTAAATATTGGGCAAAGCGTAAACAAGTTTGCTCTCTTTTAGTTAAAATAGTTCACGTATTTTTTTGTAACTCTTAATCCTTAATCTTATTTTATGAATAACTCAAACAAAACTTTTATTGCCTTTTTAGCCGGAGCAGCAGCCGGAGTTGCGATTGGTATGTTACTTGCTCCGGAAAGCGGCGACATAACACGCGATAAACTTTCCCGCCAGGCTGACCTTTTGCTGGGTGACCTGGAAGATCAGTGGGAAGTTGGCTTTCAGAAAATCAAAGAATTAACTGACAGCGCCCTTGCCGAGGCTGAAAGGCTTAAAGAAGAAGGCGAGCGGGCGGTAAAAGAAAGAGCTTAATATTTCAGATATAGAAAATAAGAATAAAAAAGGTTGGCTTACTGCCAGCCTTTTTTATTGTACCATTCCAGCGATTCCCGGATATCCTGCCTGCTGATGGGGATATTAATGACCGCTTCGCCGGTTTTTGCCAGTAAAGTACAGTTTATTACGCCCTGCTCATTCTTTTTATCCTGAAGCGCGAGATCCATAATGGCAGGAAAGATATCCTGGTTTATTGGTTCTGTGGGCCATACAGAGGCAATGTAATGACATATTTCCTTCAATGATTCTGCTGTTAAGCCGGATTTCTGTTGAGCCAGGTAGCTCTCGCAGATCATACCTATCGCAATAGCCTCCCCATGCAGTAGCTTGTTTTCTGCTTGTTCAAGGAAGAAGCTTTCTATAGCGTGCCCGATAGTATGCCCGAAATTAAGAACCTTCCGAAGGCCTTTTTCCGTAGGGTCAGCGGTAGTTATGCTGTGCTTGATCTCCACACTGTGTTTAATAATCTCCCTCCAGTTCAAATCCTGCCAGCCTTCTTTGGGTAAGGTTCTCCAATGGGCCAGGTCCGCAATAAGGGCATGTTTTAATACTTCAGCGTAGCCGGACCGTAACTCACGGAAAGGCAGGGTGCTCAGGAAGCGGGGATCAATCAGTACGGCATCGGCGTCCTGAAACAACCCTATGTGGTTTTTAAATCCCATAAAGTCTATCCCTAATTTGCCTCCCACGCTGGCATCTACCTGCGAAAGAAGGGTGGTGGGGATGTTGATGAAGCGGATACCACGTTTGTAGGTAGCGGCACAAAATCCTCCCATGTCGGTTATTACGCCACCTCCAAGGTTAATGAGCAGGCCTTTTCTGTCAAAGCCGGCATCGGTAAGCTCTTTCCAGATGTGTGTGCAGCTGGCAATATTCTTATTTTCTTCTCCGCTCTGTATCTGTATAAATACAGTTGTTTCCGGAAGAATTTTCCTTATTTCAGGCAGGCAATGCTGGTTTGTGTTTTCGTCGGTTAAAACTGCAACACGGGAGTAGTTTCCTTTAAGCAGCAAATCCGCCAGTGTTTTGCTGGCGGATTCCTGAATGTAAATATGTGACGGAAGGCTCAAATCTTCTCTTCTTTTTGCGCGTTAAGAATTTTTGTTTGTTTTTTAATAGAAGCCTGGTGAAGGAGCTTGAAAAGATCCTTTACAAAAGATTTCTTCAGCGAAAGCTTCTTGCCCCAAACCGGACGCGTTTCAAAAACATCGTTCCAGCGGTCCATATCAAGAATAGCAAGATCGTGTTCACGCTTATATTCACCAACTCTTTCCACTAATTCCATTCTGCGGTGGATGGCTTCAAGAATATCACGGTCGGCCTGGTCAATCTGGTGGCGCATTTCAGACAGCTTATCCATAAACTCCGGATGCAGGGAAGCTACATCGCGTTTACGAAGGTTACCCATAATTTCACCCAGCTGCTGAGGAGTTACCTGCTGCTTGGCATCACTCCATGCGGATGGAGGGTTCGGGTGTGTTTCGATCATCAGACCATCGTAGTTCAGGTCCAGGGCAATCTGAGAAAGACTTTCTATGTATTTGCTGTCCCCTGCAATATGGCTTGGATCGCAAAGGAGCGGAAGGTCAGGGAAGTGTTGCTTAAACTCAATCGGAATCTGCCATAGCGGCTGGTTACGGTAACGGCTGTCGCCATAAGCAGAGAAACCACGGTGTATGGCTCCGAGTTTTTTGATATTACGGCCGGCAAGGCGTTCAATAGCGCCTATCCATAAAGCAAGATCAGGGTTGATCGGGTTTTTAACCAGAACAGGTTTTTCAGTGCCTTCAAGGGCATCGGCAATTTCCTGAACGGTAAATGGGTTAACAGTGGAGCGGGCTCCCAGCCAGAGAACGTCAATGTCATATTTAAGGGCGGCTTCCACGTGCTGAGGGTTGGCAACCTCTACGGCAAAGGCTAAACCTGTTTCTTCCTTAATGTCTTTAATCCACTGAAGGGCTTCAACGCCTACACCTTCGAAGCTGTTAGGTCTGGTGCGGGGTTTCCATACGCCTGCGCGAACCAATTTAATTCCCTTAGCCTGTACAGCAAGTGCGGTTTCTCTTAACTGATCAGGTGTTTCGGCACTGCAAGGTCCTGCAATATACAGGGGATCAGTACCATATGCTGATATCCATTTTTTTTCCATCTGCAAATTTTACTCTTTTCGCCGTAAAAGTAAAGCAAAGTGCCCATAATTACTATGTTATTTCCCGTAGAATATGTAAGAAGCAGGCCCTTTTTGCAGAAAAAGAAATATGCCGGCAGCTGATTTCGCAACAGAAAAACTGAAAATAGCTGTTTTGAGACATTCCGGCAGTGCATTTACCTGCTTTTCAGGAGCAGGGAAAAAACTAATAACTGGTGAGGTCGTATATTAAACCGACCCTTTTGCATATGGAAACAGTAACTCAAGTGAATGAAACCAATCTGTCTTTTGATGATACCGCTGTGGCATTTGCCGGCCAGCCTGATGAGATGCTGCGCAGGAAATATCTGATCTTTGCTGCTATGAATAACCCGCTGCTGACCTCTGCAGGTTCTTCTGTCCTGAAAAAATCGTTTGACTGGGGGCTCCCTGTAAAGGGTATAGTTAAGGAAACCATTTTTGAGCAATTCTGTGGTGGTGAAACTATTGAAGAAAGTGAAAAAACGATTAATGAACTGGCAGTTCTTAATGTGGGTACCATTCTGGATTATTCTGTAGAGGGAGAAAAAACTGAGGAAGTTTTTGAAGCTACCGCGCGGGAAGTGCTGCGTACGGTGGAAAAAGCAAAAAACACTCCCTCCATTCCTTTTTGTGTGCTCAAGCTTACCGGCATTGCCCGTTTCAGTTTGCTGGAAAAATTACAACAGGAGGGCAATCTCACGGAAGGGGACAGGCAAAGCCTTGAACAGGTGCGGAGCAGGCTTGACATGATATGCAGGTCCTGCAAAGAGGCAGGGGTACGTATTTTTATAGATGGAGAAGAAACATGGGTGCAGAATGCTATAGACCAGCTGGTTTATGAAATGATTAAAAAATACAACAGTGAAAGTGCTGTAGTATATAATACCTTCCAGATGTACAGAAAAGATGGCATGCAGCAGCTTAGGAAAGCGATGCATTTTGCTGCCACGCATCAGGTTTGGCTCGGTGCAAAACTGGTTCGTGGTGCCTATATGGAAAAGGAGCGGGAGAGAGCCGCGGAAATGGAATATCCTGATCCCATAAATCCTTCCAAAGAAGTTACAGACGATCTATACAATCAGGGCCTTAAATTCTGTCTCGACAATAAGCAGCGCATAGCCCTCTGCTCAGGTTCCCATAATGACTACAGCAATTACTACCTCACCTTATTGATAGAAAAACATGGGCTGAAGCGAAATGACCCGCGGGTATGGTTTGCCCAGCTATACGGAATGAGTGATAACCTCTCTTTCGCTCTCGCCGCACATGGTTATAATGTAGCTAAATATGTTCCATATGGTCCGGTAAAGCATGTATTGCCTTACCTCATCCGCCGGGCAAAGGAAAACACTTCAATCATGGGGCAGACCAGCCGCGAGCTGCAGCTCATAAAGCGGGAAATGAAGAGGAGGGGTATCAGGCTTCTTTGATTCCGGACAGGCAGAAACAGAGAAATAAAGAATGATAGAATGATAGAATCTTATCCTGTCAGAAATGGTGCTGTTGTTTTGGGCTGATGTTATCGCAGGACCTGCTCTGTTTTTTTGGATTTCAATCATCAGATACAATTTCCATTTCCTCATTTTCAAAATATCCCGCTTCCTCATTAAAAAGCCATGTTAAATTACTAAATTTGCCGCCGACTAAAAGACAAAAGGCAGATAGCTGCTTTTAAACTATAAATAGACTGTCGTATGCAGCATTTAAGCGAACAGGAAATCCGGCGCCGCGAAGAACTGGAAGAATTGCGCAAACTGGGTATCAACCCTTATCCTTCAGAAACCTTTGAGGTAAATGTTACTGCTAAGGATATCCATAAAAATTACGAAAAGCAGAAAACCGACTATAAAGATATTTCAATAGCGGGCCGTATCATGAGCAAACGCATCATGGGTTCCGCTTCTTTTGCTGAATTGCAGGATTCCACAGACCGCATACAGCTTTATTTCCGGCGCGATGATATCTGCCAGGGGGAAGACAAGACGCTTTATAATACTGTATTTAAAAAATTACTGGATATAGGCGATTTTATTGGTGTGAGAGGGTATGTATTTACTACTCAAACCGGCGAAATTTCTGTTCATGTAACAGAACTGAAAATCCTTACCAAATCGTTGCGACCTTTGCCAATTGTAAAAGAGCGTGAAGATGAGCAGGGGAATGTGGTACGTTACGATGCCTTTGACGATCCTGAGCAGCGCTATCGCCAGCGTTATGTGGATATGGTGGTAAACCCTCATGTACGGGAAACGTTCCGCAAGAGAAGCCAGCTGGTGCATTCCATGCGTTCTTACCTGAACGACCGCGGCTACCTGGAGGTGGAAACGCCTATCCTGCAGCCTCTTTACGGTGGTGCTGCTGCGCGTCCTTTCAAAACACACCACAATACGCTGGACATGACCCTGTACCTGCGTATTGCCAATGAACTGTACCTGAAGCGCCTTATTGTAGGTGGCTATGATGGCGTATATGAGTTTGCCAAGGATTTCAGGAATGAAGGTATGAGCCGTTTCCATAACCCTGAATTTACGCAGGTTGAGCTGTATGTAGCCTATAAGGACTACAACTGGATGATGGACCTTGTGGAGGAGATGGTGGAGAAAGTAGCCATGGATCTGCACGGCACTACCGAAGTGCAGGTAGGGCAGCACAAGATTAATTTCCAGCGCCCCTGGAAGCGCTTTACCATGTTTGAGGCTATCGACCACTTTACAGGAATTGATATTTCAGAAATGGATGAAGCGCAGCTGCGTGAAACCTGCAAAAAGCTGGATGTTCCTGTGGATGATACAATGGGTAAAGGTAAGCTGATAGATGAGATCTTTGGTGAAAAGTGCGAGGCAAATCTTATCCAGCCAACCTTTATTACTGACTATCCCGTGGAAATGTCGCCGCTGGCGAAGCGCCACCGTACCAAAGAAGGTTTGGTGGAACGTTTTGAAGCTATTTGTAACGGAAAGGAAATCTGTAATGCATTCTCGGAACTGAACGATCCTATAGATCAGCGCAGGCGTTTTGAAGAGCAGATTGAGCTGGGCAAGCGCGGCGATGAAGAAGCGATGATGCTGGATGAGGATTTCCTTCGTGCAATTGAATATGGAATGCCACCAACTGCAGGGCTTGGAATTGGTATTGATCGCCTGAGCATGATCATGACCAACTCTAATTCTATTCAGGATGTGTTGTTCTTCCCGCAGATGCGACCGGAGAAAAAAATAAAATTTGCCACTGACCAGGAATTTAAAGATCAGGGAGTTCGCGAAGAGCTGATTCCGATTTTGCGGGAACTGAAAGTACTTACTATGGAGCAGTTAAAAAACAGCACTCCCACTAAGCTTTTTAATGATATTTGTGGAACACGCAAAAAAATGAAGCTTAAAGATGTGAAAAACCCTACCCTTGAAGAGGTGGAAGGATGGATTCACTAAGCCAATAAGCTAAATAATTAATTAGCTTAAGGTTTTCTTATACAAACAAGAGGCTGTCTCAAAAGGGACAGCCTCTTTTTGTAAGCAATATATCTTTCTGAATTATATTTATTTACTTCCCACTACTTCTAATGAAAAGGGGAAGAATGGCTGGGTTTGAAATTATATTTGGCACTAAAATTCAATGTTGAACTTTTGAGACAACCTCTTTTTTTACTTGTAAAAAAGGATTAGCTTCTGCTGTGCTTTAGCAGCCACTCATAAATTGCGGAATTGTTGTAGGTTTCAGTCCAGGAGTCGTGGTAAAGGTTGGGGTAGAGGGTTAGTTCCGCTTTTCCACCGGCTTCCTTAATGGCTTCAGTCATTGCCAGTGTTTCTTCCACAGGAACAATATCGTCCTTTTCTCCGTGGAAAGCCCATACAGGCATTTTTGTTAACTTTTTGGCGGTGGAAGGATCTCCTCCGCCGCAAACCGGAATAATTGCTGCAAACTTTTCGGGGTTTGCAGCTGCCCAGTGCCAGGTGCCATAGCCTCCCATGCTTATGCCGCTGAGGTAAACCCGGCTAAGGTCGGCATTCACTTCAGAAAGCACTTCATTGAGCCAGTTATTCAGGGAGTGAACCTCCCAATAGGAGCGGGCCGGGCATTGGGGTGATGCAACCACGAAAGGGAAATCATCTTTGCCTTTCAGGTACGCGGGAAGCCCCTGCCGTTGCAGTAAGCTCAGGTCATTGCCACGCTCTCCCGCGCCATGGAGGAACAGGATGAGGGGCCACTTCTTATTTTCTTCAGGATTATAAACGGATGGGGAATATATTTTATATCGGTAAGTCTTCATGTTCAATCTTTATCAGGTTTGATTGAATATACGAAAGGTGTACAGGATGGGTGCAGGAATATGCCAGTGATTAAACCGGTGGTGAAAATCAGGGCTTTTTGTGCAGGAAAAATTCCTGCTGAAGGCCGGAGCCGGTAAAGTTTCAGTAGGGGAGTGTTGCTCTTTCCTTCGTCAGCTTATAAATAAAAGAGGCTGCCTCAGAAGCCCGGCATTGAATTTCAGGACCAACTTAAATTCTGACTTCTGTGTTGATAATATCTGTCATCAAAATGAAAGGTTGATACAGCCCCAACGAAAAGAAATTGTTTGGCAAATAAAAAGAGGCTATCCCTTTTGAGAAAGCCTCTTTTCTGTAATATTAGGGAGTGACTTTTTTTCAGAACACTTATAGAGTAAAGGTTTTAATCATTCTTTCCTTTCTTTAAAGTGTCTATCAGCTCATTGATCAGAACCTTTTGATCTTTCTGGAAATGGTTCCTGTTCTGCTGAATGGCAAGATTTGCGTTGATCCAACGGGCAGCTATCAAAATGCCAATGATCAGCAGAGCTAATACAAACAAGGGCCCGAGCATTGTAGCCAGGCCTAAAACTTTCAATAAAGCTTCCATTTGGGTGTAGTATATTTCGTTTAGTAGTATTTCAAGGCAATATTACAAGATAAAATATGACTTACCAAATAACATTAAAAAAGAATTTTTTTCTTTATCAGGCTGATTTCCTAAAAGATAACGGGCCCCGCCTTTCTTGTTACTTTAACCGGTAATTACCTGATATTACATGTCCATCCATGTTCTGCGCCGGCTTAATTTTAAATCCTGCAGCATAGATGATTTCACATTAATATCTATAGAGAAGCTTTGGTAGGCGCCGAACGGAATCCAGTTAACATTCATTTGCCAGCAATGGAGGTCGCGGTAAATGCTTAAGCTGGTTTGTGTGAACTGATGGTTCCGGAAGTCATAACCACTGTTGAAGCCAACTTTCCATTTATCGGTAATTTTAAGGTCGCCGCTAAAGTTGGCTGACTGGGTAATAGTACTTTCAGCAAAGCCGGGTTTGCTGTAATTAAAACTGTAATTAAAGCGCAGAGTCCAGGGAATAGTGAAGTTTACGTATTCATTAGGATTGTCGTAAATATAGGCCATGTCCTCATCAATAGTACTCTCTGCGGTAGGAGGAGTTACTCCGTTGGGATTGTTAGGATTGGGTGCCTGGTTTGCGGGGCCTGCCCCGCCCTTGAAGGTAGAGGGGCTGAGGCTTGTGCTTATGTTAAAGTTTGCCCTGTCTATTTTACCAAGCCCTCCGCCGTTTTTCCAGGCGTATTCGTTAATTCTTGTCTGGTTTACTCTTCTTTCCCCGTTCACATAATAAGTGGAGTCCAGCCGGTAAATATAAGGATCTAAATTTGCGCCAAAGTTAAAACTGATCAGGTTGTTGAGGAAGCTGGTGTTACCGCTGATCCGGACGGGCTGAAGTTTGAATTCTTCTGCTATCAGGTCGTAACCTGTGCTGAAGTTCAGGCTGCGGAGTAAAGAAACTTTTGTGTATTCCTTAACCGTATCTGTTTTGCTTTTAACCTTCATTTCAAAATTGTTGGTAAGGTTAAAGTTTACAGAGCCGCTTTCCCGCCCGCCGGGTACTGAATAAGCATTGCCTTCAAAAACAGAAAGTGTTTGTATTTGCGCATCGCCATTGGCATTGCGGGTTTCCACCTGCTGAAAATAGCCATAGCGTTCCCTGGTAAAATCGGGGCGGTAGCTAAAGCCAACGGAAGGAATCATCATGTGGCGGATTGCCTGAATTCTTGGTTTTGGATTCTTTTCATTATTAAAATAAAAGGTACCAAATACTTTTGTGCTTACCCCTGTGCTTACATTGTATACTCCTGCGCGGGTAAAGCCTTCAATTGTATCTCTTTGAATTCCACCAAGTTCTTCGTTAAATCTGTAATTATATCTTCTGGGAAGCCAGAATTCTGAATAGTTAAAGGAAGGAGATACCTGAAAGTGTTTCAGAACATTAAAAGAAGTTGAAATAGGAATGTTATGCTGAGCCCCTATCAGTGCCCTGTCGAACATTGTAGAGAGGTTGCTCCAGAACGGCAAAACGGAATCAGCGGAAGGATCGACGTAAGGCGATACATAGCGGCTGTTTCTGCCTATTGGTGTATTGGAGAGTTTATTAGTTGCATTAAAGGAATATCCAATGCCAATTTGCTCGTACCATGTTTTGCCCAGGCTGCCTTCCTTTTTGAAAGGGAACTGACGCGTCATGGAAACACCCACATCAGGTAAACTGGCCGTTACTGTTTTGGTGGCAACGTTCTGGTTCATGTTAGCTCTTGCACTAACGCTGAACGGGGAATTGAAAATGTTGGAATAACTATAGTTTACGTTTGAGCTGAAGGTCTGGTTCAGGTTTCGCTGGGGGTCTACAAGGGAAGGGTTGTTAGTGGTGTAGGAGGTGGAGCCACCATTTACGGAGGCAGTAAAGCGTCCTTTCCCCTTGGATTGCGGAGCATGGCTCCAGGTAACCCACATATCTTTACTTATATTCTCCACCCCTTCGTTTTCGCTCATGTCCTGGCGGTTATAACGGATGTTAAAATTTCCGTTATAGGCATATCTTTTCCGGTAATTGGAGGCAAGGGCAATACCACGGCTTCCTTTGGTATATATTTCACCGGTAACAGCCAGGTCAATATAGTCATTAATAGCAGTGTAGTAGCCCCCGTTACGAAGGAAAAAGCCCCTTCGCCTTTCTTCCCCGTAGGTAGGTATAATAATACCCGAAGCTCTTTCCTTTTTCGGAGGAAACATCCCGAACAGGAACCCCAGTGGGGTAGGGATATCGGCAAAGCGGAGGTGGAACGGGCCGGATATAATCTGCCCGTTTGGCAGTCTTTTTAATCTTTCAGCAGCAATATGAAAGTGCGGGTCTTCGAGATTACAGGTAGTGTACATGGCGTGCTCGATCAGCAGCTCGTTCTCCGCAGTCTTTTTTACAGTTTCACCATGGATATAACCATCCTGCTGCTGGGTAACAATGCCTTTTATTACTGCTTTACGGCTCTTGAAATTGTATTTAATTTCGTCGGTTACAAATTGTTCCGGCCCGTCTGTAAAAAGAGGCTTTCCAATTGTTCTGCCTGTGGAATCCCGGACTCCGTTTGCGGAGAGCATATTGGTTTCCCAGTTGGTGGAAATATAGGCGGCTTCCAGTTTTATCTGGCCATAATCTATCTTTGCATTCCCGGGAGTGGAAGCAGGTCCTTCTCTTTCTTCACTGCCTTTTTTTGCTTTTTTCTGCCCGCTGCTTCCGGTGCTGTACATGTGCATGGTTTTGCTGCGGAAATCCAGTCGAATGGAATCCCTGGCACTGTAGTTGATGGTAGTCTCAATGTCGCTTTTCCGGGCAGCAGCTTGCTGCAGGCTGTCCCTGCCTGCCCCAACGGGAGACAGGGCGTTGAGAGAATCAGGGCTCCCCTGTTGGATTTGCAGGCTGTCCATCCCTGTGGCGGGGGCTGACAGGCTGTCCTGTCCCGGAATTGTCTGGCTGTAAGCCGAAACAAGCGGGACACATAATAACAGGAGCAACAGAACGTACTTATTATACACTGGCTTTCAGATTAACCGAAAAATTCACAAATTTGTACAAAGTTATTTCTTTAATAATTAACTACCGAAGGAACGTGAGAAATATTGTGTATATCAGCTGCTTTTCTCTGCTGTTTTTGCTGGCCTCTTTTACCCCGGTAGGGAAAACGGACTACAAAGTCCGCAGGGTGGTAATTGATGCAGGCCATGGAGGTAAAGACCCGGGGACGCATGGTGTTATATCACAGGAGAAAGAGGTGGCTTTGGCTATTGCCCTTGAGCTGGGCGAAATAATAAAAAAGAACCTGCCTGATGTTGAAGTTATTTACACCCGTAAAGATAACACATTTGTGGAGCTGGAGGAGCGTGCCAATATTGCCAACAGGTCCGGGGCAGATGTGTTTATATCCGTTCACTGCAATGCAATTGGCAACCCCGAGGTACACGGTACAGAAACTTATATTATGGGGCTTCATGTAAATAAGCAAAATCTGGCAGTGGCGCAACGCGAAAATTCCGTAATTTTGATGGAAGACAATTATGAGCAAAAGTACGAGGGCTTTGATCCCGGCTCACCGGAATCTTATATTATGTTTTCCCTTATGCAGAATGCCCATATGGAGAACAGCCTCAGGCTGGCCGATAATGTGGAAAACCAATTTAAAAACAGGGTAGGCAGGCACAGCAGAGGAGTTAAGCAGGCTGGCTTTGTGGTGCTGTGGCAAACAACAATGCCCAGTATACTGGTAGAGGTAGGTTATTTAACAAACCAGAAGGAAGAGCGTTATTTGAATGACGACCTTGGAAAAACTTATATAGCATCGGGAATATTCAGGGCCTTCCGGGATTATAAAGCCGAGATAGAATCAATGAATTAACTAAACCAAATTTTTGTGAAATTTTCCAAAGAAGCAAAAGTGGGTATCCTGGCTGTAGTGGCCATTGCTATCCTTTATTTAGGATTTAATTTTCTGAAAGGAACTGATTTCTTTGATCCCTCAAATTCCTATTATGTAGTTTATAATAGTGTGGATGGCCTTGCTATTTCTAATCCGGTAAAAGTAAATGGCTATAAAGTAGGGCGTGTAGGATCTATTAAACTGCTGCAGCAGGGAGGAGAAACAAGAATGCTGGTAGGATTAGAAATTACCAGCGACCTTGAAATTTACGAGGGTTCAGAGGCGGTTTTAGAAGACGATGGTTTGCTGGGAGGTAAATCCATAAAGCTGAATCTTCAGCAAAGGGGTGCCGTGGCCAATGATGGCGATACTTTAAGAGGATCTGTCGATAAATCACTGCAGGAAATGATACAGGAGCGGGCCGATCCTATTGTGGCAGAAGTGGATACCACCTTGCACAGGGTAAACAATATCCTGACGGGCTTATCGGGCAGTGGCGATAAGGTGGACCAGGCAGTAGGTGAGCTGCAGCTGACAGCTGAAACACTGAAGTATATAGTGCTCGAAAACCGCAAAGATATTAATGCCATTGCGGAGAACCTGAGGGGGCTTACAGAAACCCTGAATGATGAGCAGAACGGAATTAAGCCTTTTCTGGTTAAAATGAACCAGATGGCCGATTCCCTGAACAACCTTGAGCTGAAACAGACTGTTGCCAATGCCAACCAGGCAATAGCCAACCTGGAAGAGGTAACAAAAGGACTGCAGGATGGAGAAGGTAGTTTAGGAATGTTGCTGAAGGACGATTCTCTCTATAACAACCTTAACAGAAGCTCCGAAAATCTGGATAAACTCCTGATTGACGTGCGTAAACATCCCGGCAGGTATCTGGATATGCGTTTCAATTTGCTGGGGATCGGAGGAAGATAGGGAAAGAGTATCCGGGAGCTGAAGTCCGGACAGAGTAAAACCGGGTTTAACTGCAGGAACACCGTATGCCATTTTTTAAGCTTGCCTTTGGTAAAAATAAGTGCTGTATAATGGCCTCAGCGCTTTAGTACATATAACTTTTAGCATAACGATTATGGATCTTGCCTTCAATAAGAACGAAGATTTTTTTAAGCAGGAGGTTTACCGGTTTAGACAGCGGCTGCAAAAGGTACAGCAGGGAGGTGGGCCAAAAAAGATTGCTGCTCAGCACGAAAAGGGAAAGCTTACTGCAAGGGAACGTATTAATTACCTGATCGATAAAGACTCCCGCTTTTTAGAAATTGGTGCTTTTGCCGGCGAAGGAATGTATGAGGAATATGGCGGGTGCCCCGGCGGGGGAGTAGTAACAGGAATAGGCTATGTAAGCGGGCGGCAATGTGTGCTGGTGGCTAACGATGCCACTGTAAAAGCGGGAGCATGGTTTCCCATTACAGCAAAAAAAAACCTGAGGGCACAGGAAATAGCCATGGAAAACAGGCTTCCGGTTATTTACCTGGTAGATAGTGCAGGTGTTTTTCTTCCCCTTCAGGATGAGATTTTTCCGGATAAAGAACATTTTGGCAGGCAGTTCCGCAATAATGCCCGCATGAGCAGCCTGGGAATTGTGCAGATTGCTGCTATTATGGGTAGCTGTGTGGCTGGAGGAGCCTACCTTCCTGTTATGAGCGATGAGGCCATGATCGTGGATAAAACCGGTTCCATTTTTCTGGCAGGATCTTATCTGGTAAAGGCTGCAATCGGCGAAGAAATAGATAACGAAACCCTGGGAGGTGCCGCCACACATACAGAAATTTCAGGAGTTACCGACAATAAATACCCAAACGATGAGGCCTGCCTGGATGCGATCCGGAAGCTGATGGATAAAATCGGCCATTCTGACAAGGCCGGCTTTGACCGTGCTGCCCCACAGCCGCCGGCTAAAAATGAAGAAGATATATACGGCTTGTTTCCTATGGACCGGTCAAAACCCTATGATACGCTGGAAATTATTCATCGTCTGGTGGATAATTCCGAATTCGATGAATATAAAAAGGCGTATGGAAAAACCTTACTCTGTGGCTATGCCCGTATTGATGGCTGGTCGGTAGGGATAGTAGCTAACCAGCGCCTGATCGTGAAAAGCAAAAAAGGAGCAGGTGCCGGTGGTGCAGGGCAGGAAATGCAGATGGGCGGAGTTATTTACTCCGACTCTGCCGATAAAGCAGCGCGCTTTATTATGAACTGCAACCAGCGAAAGATTCCGCTTGTGTTTTTGCAGGATGTAAGTGGGTTTATGATCGGAAGCCGGGCGGAGCATGGAGGCATTATCAAGGATGGTGCAAAAATGGTAAATGCCATGGCAAATTCCGTTGTTCCCAAATTTACCTTTATAATTGGCAACTCTTACGGGGCTGGCAATTATGCAATGTGTGGTAAGGCCTACGACCCGCGCCTGATTTATGCATGGCCAACAGCCCGGATGGCTGTAATGAGTGGGGCCTCCGCTGCAAAAACTCTGTTGCAGATTAAAGTGGCAGGCTTAAAGGCGAAGGGTGAGGAAATAACTCCCTCAGAAGAACAGAAATTGCTGAAGGAGATTGAGGAAAAATATGAGGAACAGCTTAGCCCTTTTTATGCTGCATCCCGTTTGTGGGTGGATGGCATAATTGATCCGCTGGAAACAAGAAAAATAATCAGCATGGGAATTGAGGCAGCCAACCATGCGCCTCTGACAGAGCGTTTTAATGCTGGTGTTTTACAGACCTGATTGCTTTCCCGGCTTTGCTCTTCAACAGTGCGTTCCTGAATTTGTATAAAACGAAAAACAGGAATTTCTGATTGCTGAAACCGATCTTTCTATAAAATGGAGGGAAGAGCAGAAGATTTTAGGTATTTTTGCTGAGAACTTGTTTAAAATTTACACTTTTCGCTGCAAAGGTACTTATTCAGGGCTTTGGCGGGAACACATGTGCTGCAGAAAGAGAGGTTTGAAACAGACTTGATGCCGCATAAAATTTTGTATTGCCTTAGCCTGACCTTTTTTATCTGCAAAAGCAAAATTTAAACAAGCTCTGGATTCTGAATTTATTGATCCTTGCAATAATTGTTTACCCCTGCAGGAGCAGGGGAAATAAAGCACCTGCCCGGTTTGATATAACCGGCGCAACTGAGGCTTGCTGTTTTGTTAAAGGAATATTTTATACCGGATTATATTGATGAATAATAAAGAGCTGAAAGCATTGGTGTCACTCCTTGATGATGAAGATACAGAGGTGTTGTCCCATGTAGAGAAGAAGATTGTTTCCTTAGGGGGTGAGGTTATTCCTTACCTGGAGCAGTTCTGGGAGGAAAATTTTAATCCAATCATCCAGCGGCGCCTGGAAGACCTTATCCATACCCTGCAGTATGATCTGCTGAAGAGGAGGTTACTGGAGTACAAGGAAAGTGGTGGGGAAGACCTGCTGGAAGGAATGTGGCTGGTGGCAACATATCAGTACCCGGAATTAAGTCTGCAGCAGGTGAGGCAGGACCTTGAGCAGATCTATTATGATGCATGGCTCGAATATAAATCCGACCTGCACCCGCTGGACCAGGTTAAGCTGCTCAACAGTGTGTTGTTCAGTAAGCTGCGCTTTTCGGCCAATACCCGGAATTTCCATTCCCCTACAAACTCTTATATTAATAATATACTTGAAACAAAGAAGGGGAATCCGATAGCACTGTGCATTGTGTATATGCTGGTGGCTCAAAAGCTGAAGATGCCTGTTTTTGGTGTAAATCTTCCTAACCTGTTTATTCTTACGTATAAAACTGACCAGAACCAGTTTTACATCAATGCTTTTAACAGGGGGCTCATTTTCTCTAAAAATGACATTGATAATTATATCAGTCACCTGCACCTTATGCCGGACGATGAATACTACCAGCCCTGCAGCAACCTTACCATTATTAAAAGGGTTTTTCGCAACCTCATAGGTGCCTATGAAAAAATTGGCGACCATGAAAAGGTTGAAGAGGTGAGGGTATTATTGCATACTATTTCAGACCCGGGAGACGCGAAGTTTTAGGCAGAGTAAAGTGCTGAAAAACAGGATAAGGTAGTCACGCGCAAATAATGTAAGCAGGATTTCACCATTTGAATGCTGTTTTATCGTAACTTCGGTTTTACGATTGCTGTTGTAATCCGAGCAGACAGACTTATTTAATAAGTCTGTCCTGTTTCTAAAACGTTTGCGATTCCGGTAACATAATAACCATCAAATAAATAAGTATTGAGAAAGTACCTGCTTTTTGTTGATACGGAAACTTCAGACTTGCCAAAAAACTGGAGCGCACCCTATTCAGTGGAGGGGAACTGGCCTTATATTGTGCAGATTGCATGGCTTGTTTACACTTACGACGGAAAGCTGGTAAAAACTGAAAATCATTATATCAGGGATGCTGATTATAATATAGCCCAAAAGTCACACAGAATCCATCAGATTGGCACTTCCCTTCTTGAAGAAAAAGGAGAAGGCAGAAAAGAGGTGATGAAAATGCTTCAAAAAGACCTCCTGGAGTATGAACCCCTGGTGGTGGGGCACTTTATGCAGCTGGATTCACATATGATGGGCGTAGGCTTTTATCGTTCCGGCCTTGACAACCCACTCCTTCAGCTGCCCACCTTTTGCACCATGCAGCTTACGGCAAATTTTTTACGGCTTGGCCCCAGCAGGGGACTTAAACTGGGCGAACTTTATGAAAGGCTTTTCCATAAAAGAATGGAAAACCAGCACGATGCCCTTCAGGATGCAAAAGTAACTGCAGATTGTTTTTTTGAATTAAGAAAATCAGGCGATATTGATGAGACTGTAATTATTAAACAGCAAAAACCGGAAAGTGGAAGAGAAAACCTGTTTGGCTGCACTTTTACTTTTTTTCTGTTTCTCGTACTTACCTTGATAACTTTTCTGATATAAATGGACCGGATACAATTTCTGAAAACAGTACAGCCTTTTGATAGCCTTCCTGAAGATGTTTTGCAGGAAATAGCAGACCTGATGGAGGAAGTCAGATACAAAAAGGAATCTGTAATTTACCTCCAGAATTTTACCAGACTGGAAGGTGTGGATATAATTGTAGCAGGAGAATATGAATTGTTCTTTTACGACAGCGATCAGAAAAGAAGAGTGATTGAATCTTTTGGTAAAAGGAAGTGCTATGGTGGTGTTTCCATTCTCCTGAACAAGAAACAATCTATCCGTACCGTACTGGCTAAAAAAGGGACTGTGGTTTACCGTTTGCCGGATAAGGATTTTAAAAGGCTCTGCGAGAAGTTCAGTGAGTTCTTCAGCTACTTTACCACGGAATTTGGCAGGTATATGCTTAATGATGAATATGCCCATTTTGTAAAGGGGACTGCTGATGCTCCGGAAGAAAATTATATTGCATCTGACCAGTTTTACTCCCGGCGTATTGAAACAATTGAACCAAGGGAAGTGGTAAGCTGCCCCGGCCGTACCCCCATTCACCAGGCTGCCAAAGTAATGGCAGAAAGAAAAACCAGCTGCCTTTTTGTTACGGATGATAAAGATGATATCATTGGCTATGTATCCGATATTACCCTGCGCGATAACGTGGTGGCCCGTCAGGTGGATGTGCGGTACCCTGTGGCGGGGATAATGGACAACCCTATTGTATCTATCGATAGCCAGGCGTTTGTGTATGAGGCAATTCTGCTGATGTTCCGTACCAAAACCCGCTATCTGCTCATCTCGGAGAAAGGTGAGTTTAAGGGGGTGATCAGCAGAAATAAACTACTGAGCGACCAGGCACAGTCGCCATTTGTTTTTATTCAGTCTGTAAAGCTTGCCATTACAGTTAACGAACTGAAAAAGAAGTGGGAAAAAGTGCCTGAAATTGTTTTTCAGCTCCTTAAGCGGGGGGTGAAATCCGAAATTGTAAATCAGGTTATTACCTCCATTTCCGATTCAATTACCTTAAGGGTAATTGAATGGGTAATTCAGGAAATGGGGCCACCGCCTGCAAAGTTTGTTTTTATGGCCCTTGGGAGCGAAGGCAGAAAAGAGCAGACTCTTAAAACAGATCAGGATAATGCTATTATTTATGAAGATAAAGCCAATGAGCAGCGCGAATTAGTACGGGCTTATTTTCTTGAGTTTGCCGAAAAGGTATCTGAGCATCTGGATTATATAGGATTTAGTTTTTGTAAGGGAGGATTTATGGCTAAAAACCCTAAATGGACCCACTCTCTTTCGCACTGGAAGCGGAACTACGAAAGCTGGCTGACGCAATCAAGCCAGGAAACCGTAATGCACTTCTCCACCTTTTTCGACTGTCGTTATATTTTCGGTGAAGCATCTATAATGGAAGAGCTTAAAGTTTTTCTGGATAAGGAAATTCAAAAGCCGAACACCAGGCTATATTATAATATGGCGACAAATGCTTTACAGTATGAGCCTCCTCTGACTTTTTTCAAAAATATTAAAACCTTTACAGTAGGGGAAAAGAAGGTGTTTAATATTAAAAATACCATGACACCTATTGTGGACCTTGTCAGGGCCTATTCTTTAAAGAACAGAATTTTTAAAACCAATACAGGCGAACGCCTGCTGAAGTTAAAGGAAAGGGAAATATTTACAGAAAAGGAGTATAATGAACTGATCCAGGCTTATTATTACCTGATGGGGCTCAGGCTGTCCAAACAGGCATCTCAGATTATAAATGACCGTGCTGAACCCGAAAACCTGATTGATATTAACAACCTGACCAAAATTGAGGAAGTCACCCTTAAAGAAATTTTTAAGGTGATAAAAGACTTTCAGCAACGGATTAAAGTGGATTTTACCAATACCCTTTTTTAAATTACCTGCCGGAGCCTGTGACGCGGCCGGCAAAATAAAAGGGGTGCAGATCATTTGAACTGCACCCCTTTTATTTTTTATGTATGGAAGAAGAGAGGATGCCTTAATTCTTTATTTTGATCATGCAGCCGACAGGCCTTTTATTGGGGATGTTTACAATTTTCCCCTGTAAAACAGCATCCAGCGCCTGTTTCAGATAATTCTGGTTTATGTCCTCGGCAACCTGAGGGTTATCGTCCAGCGCTCCGGAGTAAGCGATTGCAAATTTGCCGGGCTTATTGCTGAGCACAAATACCTCCGGAGTTTTGCTTGCACCGAACGATTTGGCTACAACTTGTTCTTTATCGGCCAGGTACGGAATATTCAGTCCCCAGTTATTAGCCTTTGCTTTCATGGATTCCATTGAGTCATCCTTGCTTTCGCGGGGATCGTTGGGGTTAATCATGATGAAAGCCACGTCTTTTCCTGCATAGCTTTTTACCATTGATGAAAAGCGCTCTTCATACAGCTTTGAGTAGGGGCAGAAATTGCTGGTAAACAGGACTACAATTGCCCTTTTGTTCTGGAAATCGCTTAAAGATACTGTGTTGCCGCTTACCGCATCAGGAAGCGTAAAGTCAGCAGCTTTTCTGGATTGAGCATGCAGGCTCCCTGTACAAAGGAAAATAAACAGACTAAGCGCTAAATATTTTTTCATGGATATTATTAATGTACAATCAAAAGTATCAAATTCAGTGCCACTATCAAAGGCTGTAACAGATGTGAAGCTCCTCAAACCGGCGGTAATGTAATGTATATTGTTGTTTTGTTTTATTTAACAGCAGCGAACCTTCAATGGTACCTGAATCTGTTAACTCAAAGGGATTAATAATAATTTGTTCTTTCAGAATAAGCCCCTTTCGGCCATATAACTTATATAGAGCTTCTTTTGCTGCCCAGTATACGCACAACTTGTCAGTATGGTTGCCGGCGCATTCCTCTTCTCCGGAGCTTAAAAATTTGTGCCTGATTCTTAACAGCTGCTCCCTGCTATGCTCAATATCAATACCGGTTTCCGTGCGGGTATTTATAATGGCAGCGGCGTATGGATAAGAATGGGAGAGGGAAACATATCCGTCTGCACTTGTCAGGCAGGGCTTGCCAAAGCTGTCCTTTATAATTTCTGCCGGTTGTAGCTGGTGTTGTCGGGCAAGTTCTTTCAGAAGCAGGCGGCTCGACAGCCACTCGAGTTGCTTTTGTTTTATCCTGATCAGTTCAAATTCAGCATACTCCCTGCTGCTTAAGCTTAGCTTTTGCAGCAGGCTTTCCACTTCTTCGGTAATAAGCCATAAAGCCCACGAAGAATGAGAATTAATTTTTTCCTGGAGTAGAAGAGGCATAACTTCTGTAAATATCCTTAAAAGATTCTGTTTAATTCTTTTTTTTGAGAAAAAGGTGATTAAGTTGTCGTTTTTTGTTTCGGGAATGGTGGTTGCAGGAGCAGGAAGTATATTTTTCCCCGAAGAAAAGCCTGACATTAAGTAAGGAAAGATGAAAATCTAAAAATAAGGTTGTAATTTAACATCCCGAAACACTTTTTTATGGAAAGATTTACCTGCTTTATTTTCAACTGCATAAAGGCTTTACAAAGCGTGTAAATTTCCGGTACTCTTAATTGTTTTTATAAAAGTTTTTATTTGCCAATGTCTCCTGTAACTATAAAAAAACAACAATCTTTTACCGGACATAAAGACTGTGTCTATACCCTGGAAAGAGGTCCCGAAACAGGATCTTTCTATTCTGCCGGTGCAGATGGTCTGGTAGCGGAATGGAATTTAAGCAGGCCCGATGAGGGAAAGCTGCTGGCGCAGGCAAATACCTCTGTTTATGCCCTGAAATTTCTGGAGGAAGAAAACCTGCTGGTAGTAGGGCAGAATTTTGACGGCATCCGGCTCATTAATCTCAAAAGCCGCAAAGAGCAGGGATCTCTGAAGCTTAACCAGGCTGCTATTTTTACTATTGAGGCTTATAATAATAAGCTTTATATAGGGAGTGGCGATGGAACCCTTTGGGTAGTAAGCCTGAACCCGCTCAGGATTATTCATCAGGAAAAGATTTCAGAGAAAAGCATCCGTGCTATCCGGATTTTTCCTGAAAAAGCTGAATTTGTTGCCGGCCTCAGTGATAATACAATTAAAGTAATTGACTTAAACAATTATACGCTTAAACAAGTAATAGAAGCGCATAAAAACTCGGTGTTTACGTTAACTTATTCTCCCGGTAACCAGTACCTGTTAAGTGGAAGCAGAGATGCCCATCTTAATATCTGGAGCAATAAAGAGGGGGGAGCATACAGGAAGCTTGATGGAATTGTGGCGCATATGTATACCATTAATCATATTGAGTATAGTCCGGAAGGCCGGTTCTTCGCCAGCTGCAGTATGGACAAGTCAATAAAATTATGGGATGCCAGCAGTTTCCGGCTGTTAAAAGTAATAGACAGGGCGCGGCATGCAGGCCATGGAACCTCTGTAAACCGCCTGCTCTGGATGGATGAACAAACACTTATCTCTGCCAGCGATGACAGAACCGTGTCTGTTTGGGAAATTGAAATAAATGAATAATATGAAAGTTACACCTTTAGAAATACGTCAGAAATCCTTTGAGAAAAACTTCAGGGGGTACGATAAAGATGAAGTAGACGCCTTTTTGTTATCTCTCTCCCAGGAATGGGAACGTGTGGTGGAGGAGCAGAAGGAATTGAGGTATAAGCTGGAAATAGCTGAAAGAGAAGTTGAGAAGCTCAGGGAAGTGGAATCGTCTCTTTTTAAAACCCTGAAGACTGCTGAAACTACGGGTAATAATATGGTGGAGCAGGCTAATAAAAAAGCCGACCTGACTGTTCGTGAAGCTGAACTGAAAGCAGAAACTATTCTTAATAATGCCCGCTCCCGTGCAAAGGAAATTATAGACAGTGCAGAGGATAAAGCAGACAGCATTGTTGAGGCTATGGAAGACAGGGTTCGCCAGCTGGAGCAAAACTACCGGATGCTGGAGAACTACCGCGAAAACATCTTAAGCGACCTTGTAGTGCTTGCCAACAATACTCTGGAACGGGTGGAGAGTGCCGAGAGCAAAATTAAAAAGCATGATATAGAGGGGCTGGTACACCGTGCTCAGAAAGCGGGAAAGGAACTGCAGGCCGAACGAAAAACGGTACCTCTCGAGTCGCAGCTGGATGCCGGTAAGAAGAAGGACGAGGAAGAAGGAGATCCGGAAAAATCATTCTTTGACGATTTATAACAGGCAGCATGGGTAAAGTTTCGCTGGAAGGATTAGAGTTTTTTGCCTATCATGGTTTTTATGATGAGGAGCAGAAAATAGGCAATAAGTATTCTGTTGACGTAGAGGTGGAAACAGATTTGATGAAGGCAGCCTCTAAAGATTCGCTGGGCGAAACCATTAACTACGAGGATCTTTATAAAATGATTTCTAAAGTTATGGCAACGCCCACGCGTTTGCTGGAATCCTTAAGCCTCAGGATTATGGAGCAGGTCTTTGCTCATTTTAAGGCGGCTAAAAGGGTACAGGTAAGCGTATCGAAATTTAACCCGCCAATAGGAGGGGTGTGCCACCGTGCGCGGGTAAGCATGAGCAAATCGAGGGAGGAGTTCGAAGCCCTGGAATAAGCACCTGAGTAAGAGGTGGTGGTTATGGGGAAGGAGGTTTTTTTAACCCGCCTTTTCCGCCTCGTCTTTTAAGGGGTTAATGAACATAAAGCCTCTTGCATCTGCACCCTCATAAAAATCCACCTGCATACCCACAAGGTACATGGTATGCCTTTTCTCCACAAAAACCGGAATTCCGTCCACCTCATAGGCAAGGTCCTTTTCTGTGCATTTATCAAAACCCAGAATAAAGGACATGCCGCCACATCCTCCGCCCTTCATGCCTATGCGCAGGCCGTAATCTTCAGGAATATTTTTCGTTGCAATAATATTTTTCACTTCCTGAACAGCTCTTTCAGATAATTCAACAGGTTTCAGCATAATTTAGTCCTGAGTCGTAAGACAGATGAAATTTTAAATTTCCGGCTTTCAGCTTCTCTTAATTTCAGCCTCTTTTTTTAAAACCAATCCGGGTCTCCGGTTATTAAATAGTAGATTTTTATTAATTTAGTTCAAATTTACACAGATTGGCTGTTAATTGCCCTGAACAGTAATACAAATTATGAACGTACTGGTTGAATTGCTTAAACTTTTAGTGCCTGCGGCTTTGGTATTATATGCCATGTACCTGGTGGTAAAGTCTTTTTTAGATAAGGAACTGCAGCGGCAGGTAGTAGCCAGCCGCGATAAAAATACTGAAATTGTACTGCCCATACGCTTACAGGCCTATGAACGGATGGTGCTTTTCCTGGAACGCATCAGTCCGGCTAACCTTTTGCGCCGCCTGAATACGGGCGATTTTTCGGCTAAAGAACTCCAGCATATAATGGTGCATGAGATCAGGGAAGAATTTGGCCATAACCTTTCGCAGCAGGTATATATGAGTGATAACAGCTGGAGTGTAATCCGCCAGGCTATGGAGGAGGTAATTGCTATGATCAATCAGTCGGCCGAAGGATTGCCCGCCGATGCGCGGAGCATTGAGCTGAGCCGCCGGATTTTTCAGAAGATTGTGGATGAAAATACGGATCCTACAGGCAGAGCGCTTACTTATATTAAGGACGAGATCAGGCAAACTTTTTAATTAAGCCTGCTGCAGATTAAGGCTGGTTTAAAACTATATCAGCAGCAGCAGGTTAAAATAAAATATACTAAAATAAACCTGACAATTAACTATGAGGATATTGAAAAACGGAGAGGATCTTCTGCGCAGGGCCAGAAAGAGGATGGATGAATCATCTGACCAGGCGGAAGATTATGCGAAAAATCCGGGAAAGCTGGAGCGGCTTGTTTTAAATGCTAAAGATAAACTGATGCACATGGAAAACCGCCGGCATAACCTTAAAAATATGGTCCGCCATGTGAGTGTGTTTGTTCGTTTATCAAAGGATTATTCTTCCGGCTATTATCCTAACCTGCCCTGGAGGTCTTTTTTGTCTATTGTGGGAGCCATTTTATACTTCGTAAACCCATTCGATGTTATTCCTGATTTTATACCGGGCATAGGTCTTTTAGATGATATTACTTTACTTGGCTGGGTATATAAAAGCATAGAAAATGATGTGGATGACTACCTGAGCTGGGAGGAGCAAAGAACTGCATCCACCAGATAATTAAAAGGAGTGCGGAATTCTATTTGTTAACTATACCGGGTAACCGTATATAATAAAAATGCCGGATATGAATGAGAAAAATGCCCTTATTGCAGGAGCTACAGGCCTTGTAGGAAAACATTTACTGGACCTGCTGCTTCAGGGCGGGCAGTATAATAAAGTGTATGTCCTTACCCGGCGGCCACTGGATATTGATCATCCGGCTGCAGAGCAAATTATTACTGATTTTGATGCATTTCTGCAGCCCGGTTCCAAAGTCGATTTTCCTGAAGTGCAGGATGTATATTGCTGCTTAGGTACCACAATGAAAAAAGCAGGCTCTAAAGAAGCTTTCCGCAAAGTTGATTATGATTATCCGGTAGAGCTGGCTAAAAAAGCAGCCGCCCAAGGAGCATCTCACTACCTGCTTGTATCAGCTATGGGCGCTAAAAAGAGCTCATTCTTTTTTTATAACAGAGTAAAAGGCAGCGTGGAAGAGGAGATATGTAAATTATCATCCTATAAGTCGGTATCTATATTCCGGCCTTCCCTGATATTGGGTGAGCGCAATGAGCAAAGAAGCGGAGAAGGAGCTGCAAAAGTAATTATGCGCCTGGTTAAGCCTCTCCTGGTGGGGCCCTTTAAAAAGTACAGGGCTATCCATGCCCGTACAATAGCCAATGGTATGCTTAAAACAGCCCGGCAGCAGGAAAGAGGTGTGCGGGTTTTTGAATCGGAAGAAATAAAACTGCTGGCCGGCGAAATGGTAATTTCAAAAGGCTGACAGAATTATTAGGTTTAGACCATGATAGCAGTTATACAGCGTGTAAGCGAATCGGCAGTTAAAATTAACGGGCAGCTTAAGGGGGCCATCGGGAAAGGAGCCATGGTACTCCTCGGTATTGAGGAGGCAGATGGGGAAGAGGATATCAGGTGGTTAGCGGGGAAAATTGTTAACCTCCGGATCTTTGATGATGAGGAAGGAGTAATGAACAGGAGTATTCTGGATATTGAGGGAGATATTTTGCTCATCAGCCAGTTTACCCTCTATGCCAGCACCAAAAAGGGAAACCGGCCGGGCTACAGTAAGGCAGCCAAACCTGATATTGCAATTCCCCTTTATGAGCAGTTTATACAGCAACTTAGCAGTGACCTCGGTAAGCCTGTACAAACCGGCGAATTTGGGGCCGATATGAAAGTTAGTCTGGTCAATGACGGTCCTGTAACTATTATTATAGATACGAAGGATAAAAAATGATTTATTCCGGGGTTTTAATGCAAACCATCCAATACTCAAAACCATGACCATAAAAGAAGCGCAGGAAGCGGTGGACCAATGGATTAACACCACAGGGGTTCGTTATTTTAATGAGCTCACTAATATGACCATTTTAACAGAGGAGGTAGGGGAACTGGCACGTATTATGGCCAGAACGTATGGGGAGCAGAGCTTTAAGGAATCGGACAAAGACCGTAACCTTGAAGATGAAATGGCCGATGTGCTGTGGGTGCTGATGTGCCTCGCTAACCAGACAGGCGTGGACCTTACGCAGGCTTTGCACAAAAACTTTGAAAAGAAGAATATCCGGGATATTGACAGGCATAAAAATAATGAGAAGTTGAAGTAAAGGGAGGTTACGCTTACTTCAGCTTCTCCATAATATAACTTAAAAAAGCGGTATCAATGTTAATTGTTTCCGTTAAGAGGTTCTTCCTTTACAAAACCACCATTGCTGTCAAACTCCAGCCGGTAAGCCTTATTCTCACTCCTGATTTTGGTCTCGTAGCGGGTTCCTGTTTTTGTTTCGTAGCGGTAGCCTTCCTGAAAATTATATTGCTTGTAGGTTTCGCCTATATATTTTTTTGTGTTCTTTGGCAGGTCATTTTCCTTTAACGCTGTACGGCTCTTTACCCAGCGACCGTCCTTATCGAAATTACTCACTACCTCATTATTGCTTTTGCGTAGCGTTGCCTGGTAACCATCGCTTGTTTCCTGCCATTGCGTGGCTCCTGAATGGTCGGGGAATTTGGCGTTAAAATTGGCCTGCACCCTGTTAGGCGGGTTTACTGCGTTCCCGCCCTGCGCAAGGGAAAGACCGGGGGTGCTTATAAATAAAAATAAGCCTATTGAAAAAATCGGTAAATATCTCATGATAAAAAAATCAGGTTTGCTTATTATTACTTATAAGCAAACCGGTAGAAAAAGTTGCGGAAAAAACGGCTTTATTTATTCGCAGATAACCCTGTACCAGTCATCGCGGGGGTAAACCTGTTTATAAATAACATCTCCTTTTCCATTTATATACATTACCACGAACATATCAGCTTCTTTAATTTTCTTTTCGCAGTAGAAAAGCGGATTCCGGACCGTTCCCAGGTTTACCACCTCATCAAAGGTAGGGGCAATTATTTCGCCTTTTGTGCTGCTGTAAACGCCATAACCTGATTCTGTGGAAATACGGGCAAGAGTTTCCTGTGGCGATTGTTCAATAAATTTAAAATATTCAAAAGGTCCATATTCTGTTTGTCCTGTGCGGAGGTTTATCAGGTGCCATTCTTTATCTTTGAGGGCTAACACAACTGAATCGCTCCAGTACTGCAGGTCCTGATATTCAAAATTAAGAACCCGTTTGTTATTGATATCAATAATTCCCCAGCCCTTGTCTATGCTGGCCATCAGCAGGCTGTCGGAATAGGGGCGGAGGGCTGCTTTGTAGCGTGGTGGAATATGAATGTTTTTGTAGTGGTTGAAAATACCGAATTTAGATTTTTCCAGGGTCGCAAAATACCCGTCCTGGTAATTCCCTACTGCATCATATATTGGCTTTAATAAAATATTGCCGCTGCTGTCTGCAATAGCTGCTCCTTTAGCCGTTTTCAGCATGATTAACTGGTTATCGGGAGCAATAATCTCCTTATACCTGCCCTGTTCAATAAGTTTACCCTGCAGGTTGTAAATCTTCTTTGCGTTGCCATCTGTTACAAGCAGGTAAGCCTGATCTTTCACTTCCCTGCGGTTTACGGGCCTGAGGAGCCGGTAGCTGTCTGTTCCGCTCAGGTCAACACTAACGGTGTCCCTGCTGAAGAAAAGCGCATTTGTTTGCTTACCCTTATGGACCACCATCAGGCGGGAGTGGAGCAGCGTTAAGCTGTCATATACATCAAAGGTTGCTTTTTGGTGCCCCAGGTGGTACAGGCCCCAGAGGCTGTCGGTTTTATAAGCAATCCATGGCTCACGGATCCTGATGTCGCGGAAAGAGCTGTTCAGGAGATCATTTCCCTGTGTATCCAGTACTTTATACGGTTTATTGCTGCTGTCTTCCAAAAGCCAGCCTCCCTGGAAAGGCCGGATCTGCGCTTCGGCAGGGGGAATAAGCGTTTGTAAATTTCTATCCAGCACTGTTTTTCTTCCATCCGGCAGGTGCACAATCAGGTGGGCGGAATCTGCAAGATAGGCCTCCACATATTTAAACTCCGCAGGGGTGGAGTCGTTCATCTGAAGGTCCCTCACCAGTTTATCTGAACTGCTTACAGCCATTCTTTTGTCTTTAAAGAGCAGAACAAAATTTTCCAGCCTTGCCAGCGAATCATAAATGGGCTCTGCAAGCCATTGACCGTTGTGGGTTAATATTCCATGCTTGCCGTACTCTTTTACGTGCAGAAAGCTTTCGTTAAATAATTCGATTTTTTCATAAGCCGGAGGTAAAATTCTCCGGCCACTTTTCAGGTATAGTCCTTTCTGTCCGTTCTGCTGAATTCTTAAAAGTCCCCATCCAATATCGTCAATCTTTTCATAATCCTGCTCCAGTATAGTATGGCCGTTTTTTGCCACTACCACAGGCGTACTGCCTTTAATGGCTTCCACATAATCGGCTTCAATGGTTTCGCAGAGGTAGCCGGGGTGAACATCCATAAACTCAGGAGGAAGGATTGTCCGGCCGGCATCATTTATAAAATGCCATCTGCCCTCTTCTAAAACAGCAAGTATGGGCTGCTTTTCAAGTTCTGTTACCTGGTCCAGTGAATCGCGGAAAGGGATTCCGGGATATTCAGCCAGAAAATTACCGGGGGACCGGAGCTGTTTATGGAGGTGATAAAGCTGGTTAACAGCTTCCCTTGTATAGCTGTTGTCAGGATATTTTTCTATAAACCGGGCATATTGAGCCGCTTTGTGGCGGGCTGTGCTTAAGAGGTAAATGTTTTTAAGCAGGCGGTTGCGGTATGGAGTGTCGGGGTAAGTATCCAGAAAACGGGTATAGGAATCGAGCGTACCGGTTTGTGTATTTACAATAAAAAGCAGTTCCTCATACCGCTCGCGGGCTTCAGCTGCTTCAGCGGCCTCGGGGTAGGTAAGGAAAAATTTCTGATAAGCCTGGTAAGTGTTTTTTTCTTCCGCAGCCCTGAAGGCAAGGGCATTTCTTCTGCGGGTAGCCTCCGGCAACTGCCGGGCATAAGCATACTGGCTGATAAAATAATTGTATGCTTCAATGGAATGCTCATCTGTTGCTCTCCGGAATGCGGCGCTGTCGACCGCGGCAAGCTGTTGCCGCAGGGCAGAGGAGTCTGCTCCAATGCGTTGCAGGCGTTTGAGGTCTTTTTTATCAGCAGAATCCAGTTCTGCCAGAGCCCTTAAAATAAAGAACTGTGCCGAATCGATATGCTGGCGCCAGGCCGTGTCGAGGTAAAGTTCCGAATATAAAAAACGGGCAGCAGGGTTCAGGCTGTCTTTTGCCAGTGATTTGTTCAGCAGCCTTTCTGCTTTTTCATACCGCCCTTTTTCCAGGTTCTTTTGGGCACGCTTTTGTTTGCTTTGGAATACGCAGGAAGTAATAAAAAGAAGGCAGCTGAAAAACGCTATGGTTCTGAGAAATTTCATTTTCTTCCGTAAGGTATTATGGATCAGGATGGGAAACGACAAATATTATTCCAAATGTAAATTTAACTCCAAAAATGCAGAAAGACTGGCAAAATAAATACTTATTTACTAACATTGCACTCACAATCGGGGTGTAGCGCAGCCTGGTAGCGTACTAGCATGGGGTGCTAGGGGTCGGAAGTTCGAATCTTCTCACCCCGACTTTTCCGAAAACAAAAGTCGGTAAAACCTTCTAAATTTTATGTTTAGGAGGTTTTTTTCTTTTTAAGACCTCCAAATCATTCAATTATTTTCAATCTGCAGGTGAGTTTTCAGGTGAGTCTTTTTTATCTTGCAAAAGGCTCATCTAACATCATGTATATTGCTGAATGCCAGTAATTTGTGTTGATTTTATTTGAGTCGTTTTGTATGCGGAACTGGTGATATTTTACTTATTAAATTGAGTCATTTAAAACCAAATTCTATGGAAAAAAGAGGCACGTATAGCACTGCATTTTTACTAAGAGCGGCCAAAAGGAACAAGAATGCATACCTTAAACAGGTAGAGTCAGAGGTTTTCAATCATTACTGGGAAATGCTTGCAACCCGCAAAACAATTTCAGCTGAAGGGCTTAAAAATGCTTATCTGGGAGTTGAGAAAAAAGGGTATTCCCTTAAAGAACTCATTGAATACCATAATGAGGAAATGAAACATGAGTTGGCCCCGGGGACGCAAAAAAACTATTTTACTATCCAAAAAATTGTTCATGAATTTCTTCAGGTGAAGAAAAAGACCTCAGATGTGTACCCTGCGGAGTTGAATTACAAATTTATCAAAGACTATGAAAGGTTTCTAAAGGAGCGAAAACGCAAAGATCATCAGAAACCATGTGGGCAAAACGGCGCTATGAAACATATCGAACGTCTGCGCAAAATGATTAACCTGGCAATAAAGGAGAAGTGGATACCGAATGATCCTTTCCAGAAGTTTAAAGCCAGGTTTATAAAAAATGAGAGGGGATACCTGACGCTGGAGGAGCTGAAGCAGATTGAAGGGAAAAAATTTTCAATAAAGCGGTTAGCGCTGGTCCGGGATTTGTTTGTTTTTAGTTGCTATACAGGCTTGTCGTATATAGAGGTAAAGGAATTGACACCTGAGCATTTAGTGAAAGGGATGGATGGCGAACTGTAGATTCAGGGAAAACGGAGAAAGTCCGGGGAATTTTATAAAGTACCGCTTTTACCTAAAGCGCTGGAAATTATTGAACAGTATAGGGGAGACGTTCGGGCAGAAGCAAATGAAAGACTTTTTCCTGTCCTGAATAATCAAAAGCTCAATTCTTATCTGAAAGAGGTTGCATATTTGTGTGGAATTAGCAAAAACCTTACTTTCCATTTAGCCCGCAACACTTTTGCAACTTCGCTTACCCTGGCTAATGGGGTGCCGATTGAAAGTGTGAGTAAGATGCCGGGGCATATTGATATAAGGACCACGCAGATTTATGCCAAAGTGGCGGAGGAAAAGTTAAGTGAAGATATTGCTAAATTGTTTTGCTGTGGTTTTCTTCTCAAGATCCCACGGTTTTTCAGTAAAGGCGATTAATCTTTGAAATAGAGCTAAATTTTGTTATGTTGGAAAGAAAAAGCATAGCGGCCATAAAACGCACCACAATTTATAATTTATTACGCATGACATACCTAAAGATCGTTCTGTTTTTTGCAGCAGTATTTTGGACTGTTGAAGGTAGTGCTCAATCAATGGCAGATAATGCCGGCTCAAAAAATTCGTTCATGGTGAAGATTGACTCACTTGAAATTGACATCTATAATAATTACGAGTCAGACATACCTCCTGTTAATCTTAATAACCTCCGGGAACCTACTCTCTTCATCCTGAATGATAAGGAGTTAAAAATATCAAAATTTTCAGAATTAATGGTTGATAAAGAAAAGATTGAATCTGTAACTATTATTCAAGACCCTGTAGAGATAAAAAGGTTAGGGTATGAAAGATTTAATTCAATCGTGAAAGTCAGGACAGAAAAGGAATCTTATTAATAAGGAATCAAAAGAAACTGACGGGAATCGTATGGCAACCGATGAGCTTGTAAGCTTACCGGTGCACCTCACTATCTTGTCCTGAAATAGGTTTGTACTTATATATTAATTTATCACAGGGCAACACTCACTTTTTAAATCTCAAGAAACCAACGTGCCTGTTGTACTAGCTATTTATCCTTTCCTGGTATTGTTTGGGAGTGACATTATACTCTGCTTTAAAACATTTGGAAAAATACGACAGGTTTGTAAAGCCAACACGATACATCACTTCTGTAATATTACCTTCTTTATTTTGTAGTAGTTGAGAGGCTTTTTTAAGACGGTATTTTTGGATGATTTCTTTTGCTGAATGGTCTGTAGTGGTCTTAAGCCTCTGGTAAAATCGATGACTGAATTAAGGAGCAAGGCTATTGACATTTCTTGTACAAATCTGGCAGCTGGAATTTACCTCATACCAATAAAAGTGGGTAAAGAGGCTTATAGTAAGAAATTTCACATTGTTAAGTGAAGTTCTTATAAAGCAGACTTCCGGCTGGCAGGTGCAATTTCTACTGAAGCTTCCTTCCGTTTTATTTAGTGCAATCGTTTTCTTTGAAGGATTTTCCGGTTAATATGGTTCGTGAAATGCCTTTTTTGTATCATGCCTGAAGGAATTCAAAATTTAAATTTGAAGGAATTAAAAGAAAAAATTACAGATTGAAGTAATCTCCTTCAGGAAGAAATTTATAGAAAAGGATTATAAAGACTTGCCGGTATATATAACATAAAGATCGCAGACTAATGAAAAAAATATATGCTCTTCTGTTCATTGTAGTTCTATCCGGATATGGCTTAGTATATCCAACATTAGCTCAGGAAATACCTTCAAGAATTATCGAGAAAGGGGGGACGGGGCGGTACAGCGCAATTATGCAGGCAGATCCGTCCTTACCAACGCACACCATCTTCCGTCCACAGGACCTTAGTTCTTTTGGTGAAAAGAACAGACTTCCTGTAATTGCCTGGGGAAATGGGGCCTGCGCTAATTCTCCTTGGGAGCATGTGAATTTTTTGAATGAGGTGGCCTCACATGGTTTCCTGGTTATTGCTATTGGTCCTATGCCAAAAGAAGGTGAAAAAGGCAAAGACAAATCGGAACCCTCGCAATTGATAGATGCTATTAACTGGGCTGTTGCGGCTAACAGCGATGAGCAAAGCCCCTACTACAGAAAAATTGATGTAACAAAGATTGCAGTGAGCGGTATGTCATGTGGAGGCTTACAAACTATTGCGGTTGCTGATGATCCCCGAATCACTACAACTGTCGTATGCAACAGCGGGGTTTTGCCTGATCCCGGCGATGGTATGCCCGGGATGCCACAGCTCACTAAGGATCAGTTGAAAAAGCTGCATACCCCAACCCTGTATCTGTTAGGTGGAGAATCCGATATTGCTTATAATAATGGCATGGATGATTTCCGGCGGATTAACCATGTGCCGGTTTTTGTGGGAAACATGGACGTTGGCCATGCCGGTACCTACAGTAAGCCCTATGGGGGCGAATTTGCCAGAGTAGCCACTGCCTGGTATAAGTGGCAGTTAAAAAGCGACAGCGAAGCTGCAAAATTATTTAAGGGTAACCCCTGTGGACTTTCACAATCAACAGCCTGGACCGTGGAGAAGAAAAATATGCCCTGACCATTATGGATCAGCTAAGCTGTAACTGTATAAATATGATTTGTTTGGAATAAAACCTATGATCATATTCTTATTCAACTAATAATACAAAACAATGAATTTAAATCACCACAGGGTACTGAACCTTTTACTGTTAGTTGTTCTTGGTTTTTCATATAGTAGCTGTAAGCAAAGTGAGCCCCCTCATAGTATAGGTGCAGATATTTCATTTATCCCTCAAATGGAGGCTCGCGGGATTTCTTTTTATGATGGGAACGGCGGGGAAAAAGACATCTTCGAAATCTTGTCCGATCATCATTTTGATAATATCCGCTTGCGGATTTTTGTTGATCCGAAGGCTCCTGATGGTTATTCTGAAGAAGGTTTTTGCGATTTGGAAAACACTCTGGCGATGGCCAAACGCATTAAAGCCGCAGGCATGAAATTTACTTTGGATTTTCATTACAGCGATACATGGGCAGATCCTGACAAACAGTTTAAGCCATCGGCATGGGAGGGCCTGACAGGCCAGGCACTGGAAGGAAAACTATATGAATACACTAAAGAAGTTCTTTCAACATTAAAGGCGGAAAATGTTGCGCCCGATATTGTGCAGGTTGGAAATGAAATCAGCCATGGAATGGTATGGCCGGATGGAAAAGTAATGGACTATGCCACAGAGGAAGATTGGAAAGCCCTGATGGGATTGTATAAGGCAGGACAAAAAGCAGTAAGAGAGGTATTGCCGGAAAGTAAGCTCATGGTTCACCTTGCTCTGGGAGGGCAAAATAATTTAAGCCGTGAGTTCCTTGATAAGATGAACCGGTACGGTGCTGAGTTTGATATGATAGGGTTATCCTATTATGAAAAGTGGCACGGTACGTATGATGACCTTAAATATAACTTATATGATCTGGCGGATAAATATAAAAAGCCACTTGTGGTATGTGAATATGAAGCCCGCCCTGACAACACCAGGCGCATCAATGATATAGTCCGGTCGATTCCCAATAATTTAGGCTATGGAACGATGGCATGGGAGCCGGCCAGGTCGATGTTTGATAAGGAAGGCAAGCCATCAAAAGAACTCTTTGCTGTCTATAATGAAATTCATGATCATTATTCAGATCCTGATAAACAGCCCGAAGCCGACCCTCCATATACCAGGACTGTTGAGATCGAAAAACCAATTATTGGTGCCGATATTTCTTTTGTGCCTCAGACAGAGGCACGGGGTACTACTTTCTCGGATAATGGGGAGGAAAAAGATGTAGTGGAAATATTGAAAGATCACAGGTTTAACTGGATAAGGCTTCGCTTGTTTGTGGATCCTACTGCTGAAAACGGTTATTCGAAAGAAGGATATTGCGGGTTGGAACCTACTATTGAAATGGCCCGGCGGGTCAAAGCCGCCGGAATGAATTTTCTGCTCGACTTTCATTACAGCGATACATGGGCAGATCCGGGCAAGCAATTTATGCCGGCATCCTGGGAAGGCCTGGAAGGCTCCGCTCTTGAAGGAAGGATATATAGTTATACGAATGAAGTAATACACCGCTTTATAGAGGAAGGCCTTGAACCTGAAATGGTTCAGGTGGGCAACGAAATTCATAATGGAATCCTATGGCCCGAAGGAAAAATACAAGGCGATTCAGCAGAGTCTTTTAGTGTCCTGTTACGCTGTGCCAGTGCAGGGGTACGTGCGGCAGATCCAAACATTAAAATTATGGTTCATATTGCAGAAGGTGGCGATAATGAGCATTCAGTAAAGTTTTATGATAAAATTATAAGCCGGGATGTCATTTTCGACATTATTGGTCAATCGTATTATCCTGAGTATCATGGTACTCTTGAGGACCTTGAAACCAACCTCACCGACCTGGCGAAGCGCTATAATAAACCCATTGTGGTGGTGGAATACCAAAAACATAAAAGGGAAGTAAATGAGATTGTTAAAAACCTGCCTGATGGACTGGGAATGGGTACCTTTATTTGGGAAGCCACATCACCGCGCTGGGGAAACCTCTTCGATGGGGACGGGGCAGCGAATGAAAACATAGAAATTTATCCGGAATTCTATGCAAACTATCACAAAGCAAATAGTATAAAGGCGCAATCTCCAACAGCTGTAAAATGAGAAAATATATTTTTACATTAAAGAAAGAAAAGCATTTAATGGATTGTGCATGGCAATAATCCAGGCTAAAGAAGCCGGAAAATTAAAATTGAGGCTCTGTCTGACGGATTGACCACTGCTTCCTTAAACCTTAAAGCGACTAAATAAAATTTTTATCAGGTATGAATAAAGAACAACGCTTTCCCGTATTAAAATTCTTCTCAGGTGCAGGATTAATTTTTGCTTTATTTATTGGGCAGGCATTTGCACAACCGAACAACATCAGGAACGATACCTTCTGGGACACTAAAAACGGCAAACCCATTTATAGTCAGGGAGGTGGTATTTTTAAGTTTTCAGACCCTGAAACAGGAGAAGAAAAATACTATTGGTATGGCGTACATTATAAACAGGCAGAACTATACAGAGAAGATCCATCTGTTACACAGGAGAGAAATAATTTTGAAGGTGTAAACTGTTACACCTCAACCGATTTAGTCAATTGGGAGTTTGAAGCAAATGTCTTAACTCCTGATGAGGTGTTCAAAGATTCCGGCGGACGGAGATGGGGATGGCTGGGCCGTATGGGAGTGGCTTATGTAGAGGAAGCAAAGCAGTACGTACTGATTATTCAGTTTGGTGCGCAGGTACTTTTTGCTGTTTCAGATTCACCAACCGGCCCTTTTAAATATCAGCATCGTAAGGATATGACCGATTGGATCGGCACTTCCAATACGGGCGACCAGACGGTTTTTACCGATGAGGATACGGGTAAGTCCTATCTTGTTTACAGCTATGGAAAAGGGCGTCATAAAATATACATTTCAGAAATCGGCCTGAAAAATGATTCCCTGACCCTTTTAGATTATAAACAGGTGTACAAAGGTGCAGGGCGCGAGGGCAATTGCATGTTCAAATACAAAGGCAAATATTACCTGGCTGCCTCTCAGTTATATGGATGGGACGGCTCCAATGCGTATTATCTTGTAGCAGATGATGTAATGGGCCCTTACCTTCCTGAAAACGATATGCAGATATTTCCTGGCGTTGAAGACGACTACGCCCATATTTCCCAAACGGGCTTTTTCTACACCGTTCGCGGAAGCAAGCAGGAAACAGTGATCTTCTGTGGTGACCGGTGGGCCAATTTTGCCGGTAATGGCCTGGGCTACAACCAGTGGTGCCCCTTATCTTTCGATGGTTACGTTCCTTACTTTAATTCGCTCAATTCATGGAACCTGAATGAAGAAACCGGTGAATGGTCGGTGGCAGCTGATAATAACTGGGTGAAAAACCCCAGCTTTGAGGCTGACAGAAAAGAAATGCCCAGCCCGGTAAAACCTGTCCAGACAAGGTTGCTGGGATGGGAAACAACAGTAATTAAAGGAACAGGCATTTCTCTTGATTCTCTTTCTCCTAAATTAAACCACCCCAACACTCAGGAAGAGCGGAAGCAGGTGATTGGTGAAAGAAGCCTGAATATGACCGACAGGGTAGACTTCATCCGGCAGGTGCATCAAAAAATAGAATCATCTCCCTATGTGGAATTTGAAAATGGCACTTATACCCTGACCGCAAAAGTTAAAAACAGCGGCAACTTCAATAAACTCGAAATGTATGCTAAATCCGGTAAAAAGCGCTTTGATGTAAGCTTCAAGGAAGGTAAGGAAAACTGGACCACCATCAGTATCAAAAATGTGAAAGTAAAAAACAATGAGGTGGAAATTGGTTTCCTTGCAGATGGTAAAGGGGGAGCATATGCCCTGGTAGATGATGTTGCTTTGGTAAAGAGGAAATAATAAAACTGATTAACAGAGAAAAATGAATAAAGGATACCCGTTACTTCAAACGTTATTTTTAGTCCCGTTCTTACTGCTGAATTTGGTTTCTTTCGCCCAGCAGAATAATGCACAGCAAAAAGATATGGCAGCATATCTGCTGGTCTATTTTACCGACCCTACCCATAGTCTTTTTATGGCTCTCAGTACCGATGGCTATACTTTTACCGATATAAACAAAGGCCACCCGATAGTTGCAGGTGATACAATTGCGAGTCAAAAGGGGATTCGTGATCCGCATATAACGCGGGGTCCCGATGGCGCTTTTTATATGGTCATGACAGACCTTCACTTGTTTGCAAAACAACTTGGATATCGCGAAACCACTTGGGAAAGGCCTCAGGAAAAATATGACTGGGGAAACAACCGTGGTTTTGTGCTCATGAAATCTTTCGACCTTATTAACTGGACACATAGTAACTTCCTGTTCGAAGAAGCCTTTGAAGGTTATGAAGAAATGGGATGTGCCTGGGCTCCCCAAACCATCTATGATCCGGTGGAGAAAAAAATGATGGTCTATTTTACAATGCGTATGGGACACGGTCTGACTAAACTTTATTATGCTTATGCCAATGACGAATTTACCAAACTGGTCACCGAACCAAAATCTTTATTCACATATCCCGACTCAACTATCCAGGTCCTTGATGCAGATATCACTCAAATGGAGGATGGGCGATATTGCATGATGTATGTTGCTCAGGAAAGACCGGGTGGTATAAAAATGGCTTTTTCAGACTATATTAACAGGGATTATAAATATACTCCGGAATGGGTTGATAAAGAACCCGGTGCCTGTGAGGCGCCTAATGTGTGGAAGCGCATTGATAGTGATAAATATGTTCTGATGTATGATGTTTTTAGTGTCCAGCCACACAATTTTGGGTTTGTCGAAACTACTGACTTTGTCAGCTTTACAGATATTGGTCATTTCAATAAGGGCAAAATGAAAACAACCAATTTCACATCTCCCAAGCATGGTTCGGTTATTCAGCTTACCAGGAAAGAAGCCATTAAGCTTGCTGAACATTATAACATGGACCTGAAATTTTAAATGTTATGAAAAGAATTCTGACCACTTTTTTAGCAATTTTTAGTCTTACCTCCACCTTCGCGCAGGGCTGGAAGCCGGAGGTAAAAGAAAATATTCCATTGGATTCCATCCGTCTGAGCGATCCTGCTATTCTTGCCGATAAAAGTACCTCAACCTATTATATGACCGGGACCGGTGGTTTGCTGTGGAAAAGCAAAGACCTCGCCAAATGGTCGGGGCCATATGTGGTAACCAAAACTGATCCGGAATCATGGATGGGCCCGCGGCCAATGATCTGGGCAGCCGAATTGCATAAATACAAAGGCAGGTATTATAACTTTGCTACTTTCACCAACAGAGATGTTATAATTGACAGCGTAAAAGGAAATGCGATTCACCGGCGCGCCAGCCATGTTCTGGTGAGTGATAAACCTGATGGCCCTTATGTTCCTATGGAAGATGAAACCTATTTGCCTGCCGACATACCTACACTCGATGGTACTTTTTGGGTGGATACCGATGGTAAGCCCTACATGGTTTATTGTGGCGAATGGCTGATAAACTGGAACGGTACCATGGAAAAAATTGAACTGAAACCGGATTTAAGCGGAACGATAGGGAAAAGAAAAATAATGTTTTTTGCTTATGATTCTCCCTGGAGCATGGAAAAAGAGCAAAACGGCCGTATTGTCCCAAATAAAGTGACAGATGGCCCTTATTTATTCAGAACCCAAACAGGAAAATTAGGCATGATTTGGACAAGCTGGGTCTTCAGTGACTATGTTCAGGGGGTAGCCTACTCGGAAAGCGGCACCCTGGATGGACCATGGGTGCAGGAAAAGGAGCCAATCACTCCACCAAACTTCGGACATGGCATGTTGTTCCGCACCTTTGAAGGAAAACTGCTTATGTCAGCTCACAGTCACAAGGACGTAAACGGCCGCTATGTCAGGATTCCTCATTTATTTGAAGTGGATGATTCGGGTGATAAGATAATTGTTAAAAGTCAGTATCATCCGTAATTTGCCCCCCTTTTTTTTGATTATAAAACTAATTTAAAATGCGATACAAACTTCATTTGTTTTTTTTATTGGGTACTCTGCTTGTTGCATTCAAGGCAATGGCACAGGTATCATTTGGCAAATCTGAAAAGATCAATAATCAGTGGAAGTTCACTCTCAAAGATGCTGATGGAGCTCAGCAGGTAAATTTCAATGACGATAAATGGCAAAATGTTAATTTGCCTCATGACTGGAGTGTCCGGGAGCCTTTAAGCCCCACACTGGCAAGCGCCATGGGCTACCTCCCGGGAGGAATTGGCTGGTACAGAAAATCTATACACATTCCCGAAGAAAAGAAGGGGGAAAAAGTATACCTCTACTTTGAGGGAGTGTATAACCGCAGTGAGGTATACATCAATAATCATTTGCTGGGGAAGCGGCCTAACGGGTATATTTCATTTATGTACGATGCCACTCCATACATAAAGCCGGGAGAAGAAAATGTCATCGCAGTTCGTGTGGACCACAGCCGCCAGGCAGATTCCCGATGGTATACCGGCTCAGGTATTTACAGGGATGTATGGCTGGTTTATGCTAATCCCATTCATATAGCCCAATGGGGTGTGTTCGCTTACCCGGAAAATGTAACTGCAAAAAGAGGCACCTTAAAAACAGAAGTGGAAGTCGAAAACGGGACTGCCAAAAGTGAAAAATTAACAGTCAGGCATGAGCTTTTATCACCGGAAGGTAAAGTGATCGCACAGAAAACCGGCAAGGTTTCCGTTTCCTCAAATGGAAAGGACAAAGTTTCTTCGGAGTTAAAAGTGTCAAATCCAAAATTGTGGAGTATAAACAGCCCCGCACTTTATCAGCTTAAAACAACAGTGCTCAAAGGAAATCAGGTAGTGGATGAAACCACCACAACCACCGGATTCAGATCGCTCACTTTCGATCCCAATAAAGGCTTTGCACTTAATGGAGACTGGATGAAGGTCAAGGGAGTATGTATCCACCACGATGCCGGAGTATTAGGCGCTGCGGTACCACGGGAAGTCTGGAAAAGAAGACTGCTGACCTTGAAAGAACTGGGGGTTAATGCGATCAGAACCAGTCACAATCCGCAGGCTCCGGATTTGTATGAACTATGCGATGAGCTGGGATTACTCGTCATGAACGAAGCTTTTGATGAATGGGAATTCCCTAAGCGCAAATGGCTGGAGGGCTGGAATGTAGGAACCCCCGGCTTCGAGGGCTCTTATGATTTTTTTGAAGAATGGGGAGAAAAAGACCTTGCGGATATGGTTCGCAGAGACCGCAATCATATTTCCATATTTGCATGGAGTATCGGCAATGAGGTGGACTATCCGAATGACCCTTATTCTCACCCTGTACTTGGCGGAATTAAAGAGGAGGGTGGCTTTACGCAGGCTATTTATGGCGGCTATAAAAAAGAAGCTCCCGATGCTATGCGTCTGGGGGATATTGCTGAAGATTTAGTGGAGGTAGTAAAAAATCACGATACATCCAGGCCGGTTACCGCCGGCTTAGCCGGAGTTGCTATGTCCAATGAAACAGCCTATCCTTCCGCACTTGATATTACAGGTTATAACTACACCGAAAGCCGCTACCTGACTGATCATGAAAAATATCCTGCCCGTGTAATATTCGGAAGTGAAAACCGTCATGACCTTGCTGCCTGGAAAGCTGTGGTGGAGAATGATCATATTTTTGGCCAGTTCCTCTGGACAGGAATAGACTATCTGGGAGAATCGGGAAGGTGGCCCTCCAGAGGCTTTTATTCGGGCCTGCTCGATTTTGGTGGATTCATAAAGCCAAGAGGCTATTTCCGTCAGTCACTTTGGTCCGATGATCCGATGGCCTATCTGGGTACTTATCCCCTTCCTGAATCAGGCAGCAGGAACCAGCTTTCTATGGATGCCTGGCCAATCTGGAATTACGGGGAGGGTGAAATGATCAGGGTGGTATGCTATACCAATGCAGATAAAGCCAGACTTGAGCTGAACGGAGAAGTAGTGGGAGAGGTGAAAGGAAAAGATGAAGAAACAGGAATTATTTATTGGGACATCCCTTACCAGGCCGGAAATCTTGAGGTCATCGGACTCAATCAGGCAAATAAGCGGGTGGCAGCTTATGCCATCAACTCTTCCGGAAGGCCACATGCGATAAAGGTTACCAGAACTGAAAAGGAGATCAGCAAGGACAATGGTCTTGCACAGGTGGTAATTCAGGTGGTGGATGAAAATGGTGTTCCCGTGATGCTTGCTGATAATGAAATCACAATGCACATCGATGGTCCCGGAGAGTTACTCGGTTTAGAGGCTGGCAACAATCAGGATATGGGAGATTATACCGATAATCAACAAAGGGTTTACCATGGCAGATTGCTAGCCTATATAAAAGCTACCGGGGAACCGGGAGAGATAAAGGTTAAATTTACTTCAAACTGGCTGGAACCGGCAGGGACAGCCATAGAAGTTAAATGATGTTCAATAGAATTGCTGAATTCCGGTTGTTTCCTGAAGTTGATTTGCAAATGACTGGTAATGAGGTTCTTGCCTGTGTGCCAGGTGTGGTGTAAAGTCAGGGTTTAAGGAATATAAACTAAAAAATAATTAGTAGTAAATAATAGTATGAAATCAGTTTTTGCGCTTATCATAACCATAGTTTCAGGATGTTTTGGGTCTGTTATTTATGCCGGGGAGACAGATGTTATTAATTTAAAAGAAGGATGGAAATTTCACAAGGGTGAGGCTGAATCAGCCTATAAGGTGGGATTTGATGATTCTCAGTGGCAATCAGTTTCTGTACCTCACGATTGGGCTATATATGGCCCTTTTGATAAAGAAATTGATATGCAGGTGGTTAAAATTGAGCAGAATAATGAAAAGCAGGCAAGTGAGAAAACCGGCAGAACAGGCGCTCTTCCTTTTGTGGGAGTAGGTTGGTATAGAAACAAGCTTGAACTTCCCGCTAATGTTAAAGAAAAGCAGGTGCTGCTGACCTTTGATGGAGCCATGAGCAATGCAAAGGTTTATGTAAATGGTGAACTGGTGGGAACACGGGCGTATGGATACAGCTATTTCTATTTTGACATTTCTGATCTGCTTAAAGAAGGGCAGAACCTGATTGCCGTTCGTCTTGAAAATCAACCATTTTCCTCCCGCTGGTATCCCGGCGCCGGATTGTACCGGAAGGTTCAGGTTCTGATAAAAGATAAAACCAGTTTTGAACACTGGGGACATTTCGTGACTACTCCTTTCATTACAGATTCACTGGCAAGGGTTAATATTAAGTCAAAAGTTCAGGGCAGGGATCTTCGGGTGGAAACACAGATCAGGGATGCCTCAGGAAATGTGGTTGCTGAAAATAAAGTATCAACCCTGTTTGGAAATGAGTTTGTACAGGACCTTTTAGTGAAAGATCCTCAGCTATGGAGTATTGAAGATCCGAACCTCTACACAGCAGAGTTAAAACTTTATCAGGGAAACACACTAAAGCATACTGAAAATGTTCGTTTCGGTATTCGAAAAATAGAATATACCAGGGAAGATGGATTTGTGCTTAATGGAATACCTACCAGGTTTAAAGGAGTTTGTTTACATCATGATCTGGGGCCTTTGGGGACAGCCGTAAATAAATCGGCGCTCAGAAGGCAGCTCACTATTTTGAAGGATTTAGGCTGCAATGCCATACGGTCAGCACATAATATGCCTTCCCTGGAGCAGCTGGAACTTTGTGATGAAATGGGGTTTTTGTTTTTGGCAGAGAGCTTCGACGAATGGAAAAAGCCAAAAGTAAAAAACGGATATAATTTATATTTTGATGAGTGGGCAGAAAAGGATATTGTAAACCTCGTACAGGCCACCAGGAACCACCCAAGCATCATTATGTGGAGCGCAGGCAATGAGGTTCCTGACCAGCACGGATCCGAAGGTGTGAAAAGGGCCAAATGGATCCAGGACATTTTCCACAGAGAAGATCCTACCAGACCGGTTACCGTAGGTATGGACCAGGTAAAAGCTGTAATGAATTCCGGATTTGGGGTATTGCTTGATATACCGGGATTAAACTACCGGGTTCATCTATACGAAGAGGCTTATGAAAAATTTCCGCAAGGTTTTATCCTGGGGTCAGAAACCGCCTCTACAGTAAGTTCCAGAGGTGTGTATAAATTTCCTGTTGAAGTGGGTGTCAATAAACAATATAAGGATTTGCAAAGCTCCTCCTATGATTTGGAATATTGCAGCTGGTCCAACCTGCCGGAAGATGATTTTGTGATGCAGGATGATAAGCCATGGGTTCTGGGAGAGTTTGTATGGACAGGTTTTGATTACCTGGGAGAACCGACTCCATATGATGAGTTCTGGCCTTCCCGAAGTTCTTATTTTGGCATGATCGACCTGGCCGGTTTGCCTAAAGACCGCTACTATCTCTATCGCAGCAGATGGAACACAGAAGACGAAACACTGCATATCCTGCCCCACTGGAACTGGAAAGGCCGTGAAGGAGAAACCACTCCCGTTTTTGTATATTCCAGCTACAATAGTGCTGAACTATTTATCAACGGAAAAAGCCAGGGAATCCGCACAAAAAATGATAGTACCAAATTAGACAGGTATCGACTGCGCTGGATGGATGTAAAGTATGAACCGGGCACCCTGAGAGTGGTTGCTTATGACGCTGATGGGAAAGCTGTAGCAGAGAAGGAGGTACACACCGCTGGCGCACCGCACCATATTGAATTATCAGCAGACAGAACGACCTTAAAAGCTGATGGAGAAGATATCAGCTTTGTTACGGCCACTATAGTGGATAAAGATGGAAATCCATGTCCTGCAGCCGATAGCAGGTTAAATTTTAAAGTGTCCGGTAAGGGCAGCTTCAGGGCTGTATGTAATGGGGATCCTACCTCACTGGAACAGTTTCATAAACCAAGTATGAAGGCATTTAATGGCAAACTGGTTGTCCTGGTTCAATCAGGAAGGGAAACAGGAAATGTTAAACTAACTGTTAAGGGTAAAGGATTAAAAGAAGGTAGACTTGATTTACAGCTTAGGTAATTATGTCTTTGTAAATAGAAGCTTCCTTTAGACCTGGAGTATTTTAAATCAAATAATACATAGGTGCTCCAATAGCGGCAGCGTTTATAAAACTGTTTCATGTAAAATAAGATCTGCTGTTTTTGGGAATTTAAACATCACCACCAAAAATACCCTGGAATTATTCCGGCATTCTTATAGAGGCATCTCATTGATCAAATTTTAATTTCATATTTGAGACGGGGTTTTAAAATAAATAAATGAAGATTGGATATGCAAGGGTAAGCGCCCGGGACCAGAAGCCGGAGCTTCAGCCTGATGACCTGAAAAGCTATGGGTGCGAAACAGTTTATGAAGAAGAAGTATCAGGCAAAAACAAGTCCGGGCCCCGGCTTGAAAAGATGATTGTCCAGCTCCGGAGCGGAGATTTGGTTGTGGTCTGGAAGCTGGACCGGCTTGGGAGATCACTTAAAGACCTGATTGATCCGGTATCAACATTCAGGGAAAAGGGAGATTATCAGGGAGCGTACTATGGCTGGCCTAAGTAAGGATGCCCTGGATACGGCCAAAAATTCCAAAATACTTTATGACAGCGGGGAGAAGCCAGTTAAGGAAATTGCAGAAAGTCTGAAGATTAGCAGAGCCACCTGCTGCAGGTATATTGATATGGTAAAAGAAATGGAAAAGAGGAGACTTACTAATGATGGAGCAAATAATTAAAATGAATCTGTTTAACATAATACTTACCGTTATTTTCCGCCCAAAATAGTAGGAAAAATAACGGTATACCGTTATTTTCGACAAGTTGGTGCCTATTCCCAAACAGTGTTCACAAATAATTTGGGGGATGGTGAAAGTGATAGCTTAAAGGAAGCAGGACAAAACTTCAAAATTCATCAGAGTTATTCAGGACTTTAACAATTGACTCATAAGGACTAAAATATGTATCTATTTGAATATGTCGGCGCTGTTTTCTTGTGGATTTTTGAATCCGTTTTCTATACGAAAAAGCCGGCATTTAAAGACGTATTGACAGGTAAGGAAAGGTATAGCAAAGGAGATTTAGTCGATAGAAGTGCATACGGAATAAAGTTAAAGTTCATAGGATTCGTAGTGACCATGGTGATAGTTAGTCTCTTAGCAAAGGTTTAGAATTTAAATAGACCGATTGAAAAATAGATAAAATAAACAGGCACCAACCCCAAAAAATAACAACGGCGGGTTCCTTGGAATAGCAAAGTTCACTGGCATTTACTACCTTCAAGTAGGCGGACAGTAGCTTGGCTCTAAATCCAGCCGCTGGTATTTTTATTTCCGTTGGCAACCATTAAATAAAAGGAATTTTAAAATAGCTGAATTAAAAGTAGATGACACGATTAATTTTAATAACTCTTATTGTTTGGTTGTTCCCAATTAAAATATTTTCTCAATCGTTTGAAACAGTATTTGAAGATTCTGAAATACCTTTTCTTTCCTCTATTTCATTCACAGATTCAAATTCTGGTTGGGCTGTAGGTTGGGGTGGAACAATATTAAAATATAATGGTGATAAATGGGTAAAATATAAATCTCCCACACGAAATTCTTTGAATAAGGTATATTTTAGTAATTCAGGAATAGGATGGATTGTTGGGGATTATGGAACTCTACTCAACTTCAATAATGGGCAGTGGGAAGTATTCGATTTAGAAACAAATGAAAGTTTAAATGATATTTTTTTTATTGATAACCACGGGTATTTGGTTGGTACAAATGGTTTTATGAGCCATTTCCATAATGGAAGTTGGAAAAGATTCGATGCAAAAACCAAACAACATTTATATAGCATTCAAGTATTAAATGATAAAACAGGCTTTCTTTTAGGTTGGAACCAAACTTTAATTAGAATTAATGGTGACAGTTTAGAGCCTATAACTCAAGACAAAATACTTGGCATGGATAACCCGTTTTATTATTTTTATTCTTCAGAATTCACAAAAGAGGAGGATTGGTATTTTTTTGGAATGAATGTAGTGCAATACAAAAAAAAGCACTTTGAGGTTCTTGAAAATAAGATTCCACCCATTAGAAATACCAAAAAAGTAGGCAATGACATCTGGTTAAATTGTTCGTCAAGTATCTATGTAATGAGGAATAATCAGATTACTAAGATTGAAGATAACTATTACCAAGATTTCAAATCAATATGTTTTTCAGATAATGAAACTGGTTGGATAGTAGCTGAAGGAGGTTTAATTATTAAATTTAAAAAATAACGTTTGCCAATCGTGTAGACGGCCGATGAGCCTGTAAGCCCACCGGT
>JAFMYY010000027.1:0-207 GCA_017948555.1 Cesiribacteraceae bacterium YIM B00369
AAAGATGAGGATGGCACTATAGTAAAATATGAATGGACCACCACAGATGGCAGGACAGCAGAAGGAGTAAATGGTAAGCTGACCTTAACTGCGGGCGAACACCTTATCACCTTAACAGTAACAGATGATAAGAATGCTACAGCTACGGCTACTGTAAAGATCACAGTTAATGCTTATGAGAACAAAGCACCACTAGCAGATGCAGGC
>JAFMYY010000027.1:359-79930 GCA_017948555.1 Cesiribacteraceae bacterium YIM B00369
GAACACCTTATCACCTTAACAGTAACAGATGATAAGAATGCTACAGCTACGGCTACTGTAAAGATCACAGTTAATGCATATGAGAACAAAGCACCAATAGCAGATGCGGGCAGTGCACAAACAGTGACGGCAAATTCAGACGGCACAGTTGAAGTTACCTTAGATGGCTCAGGGTCGAAAGATGAGGATGGCACTATAGTAAAATATGAATGGACCACTACAGATGGCAAGACAGCAGAAGGAGTAAATAGTAAGCTGACCTTAACTGCGGGAGAACACCTTATCACCTTAACAGTAACAGATGATAAGAATGCTACAGCTACGGCTACTGTAAAGATCACAGTTAATGCTTATGAGAACAAAGCACCACTAGCAGATGCAGGCGGTGCACAGACAGTGACGGCAGGAGTAGATGGTACAGTTGAAGTTACTTTAGATGGTTCACTTTCTTCAGACTCTGACGGTACTATAGCCTCATACAGCTGGAAACTGGGAGAGGAAATCAAGACAGGCGTGAATCCTAAGTTCCTGTTATCTGACGGCACGCACACCATCGTGTTGACAGTAACCGATGATAAAGGTGCTACCCATACAGATGAAGTGGTAATAAAAGTAGCCCCATATGAGAATCAGGCGCCGGTAGCCAATGCAGGACCGGACCAGACTGATCTTAAAGCTCCGCTTGCAGGTACAGTTGAGGTAACCCTTGACGGATCAGGCTCAACAGATGCGGATGGTACTATAGCCTCATACAGCTGGAAACTGGGAGAGGAAATCAAGACAGGCGTGAATCCTAAGTTCCTGTTATCTGACGGCACGCATACAATTACCCTTACAGTAACCGATGATAAAGGTGCTACCCATACAGATGAAGTGGTAATAAAAGTAGCCCCATATGAGAATCAGGCGCCGGTAGCCAATGCAGGACCGGACCAGACTGATCTTAAAGCTCCGCTTGCAGGTACAGTTGAGGTAACCCTTGACGGATCAGGCTCAACAGATGCGGATGGTACTATAGCCTCATACAGCTGGAAACTGGGAGAGGAAATCAAGACAGGTGTGAATCCTAAGTTCCTGTTATCTGACGGCACGCATACAATTACCCTTACAGTAACCGATGATAAAGGTGCTACCCATACAGATGAAGTGGTAATAAAAGTAGCCCCATATGAGAATCAGGCGCCGGTAGTAAGTGATGCAACTAAGGCTATAGCAGAGAATACAGCGGTGGATACCGAGATACATGCCTTAGGAGCCACAGATCCGGAGAATGATGCATTAACATTTACAATTACAGAAGGTAATATTGCTGGTGCATTCAAACTGGTGGGAGATAAGATNTAAGTGATGCAACTAAGGCTATAGCAGAGAATACAGCGGTGGATACCGAGATACATGCCTTAGGAGCCACAGATCCGGAGAATGATGCATTAACATTTACAATTACAGAAGGTAATATTGCTGGTGCATTCAAACTGGTGGGAGATAAGATAGTAGTGGCAGATGCTTCAAAGCTGGATTATGAAACAGTGAAGCAGTTTGTACTGAAGGTGGAGGTGTCTGACGGATCATTAAGTACAGTAGCAATTATAACCATAAATATTACAGATGTAGAGGAGACAACTCCAAACCAGGCCCCTGTTTTGGTGGATATCTCTGCAGAAGTTGAAGAAGATGGTATTCTTAGTGGTACAAGCTTATTAGTAAATGCCAGTGATCCTGAGGGAGGAAGCCTGACGATTTCCACAACACCTGTAAAACAGCCGGAGCATGGGGAGCTTGTGATCCATCCTGACGGAACTTATACCTACAAACCTGAGCCGGATTTCTTTGGAACAGATAGTTTTATATATGCAATCTGCGATAATGGCAGCCCGGTAAGCTGTACTCAGGGAACCGTTACTATCACTGTTAACAGTGTAAACGATGCTCCTGAAGTTGGAGAAGATAAGGTGATTGTGACTGAAGGATCATCAGTGATCGGGAATTTACTGGCTAACGATACAGATAAGGACGGTGACCAGCTGATTATCAATACAGTTCCGGTTTCAGCACCTGCTAACGGATCCCTTACTATAAATCCTGACGGAACATTTGTTTACACACCTGCTCCCGGATTTAAAGGTACCGATTCCTTTACCTATGAGGTTTGCGACGATCAGCAGCCGGCTGCCTGCTCACAGGGAGTAGTAACTATAGTAGTTTCTCCTTATGATTCTGATGGAGATGGAATTCCGGATCATATTGAAACAGGCCCGGATCCGAACAATCCCCGCGATACAGATGGTGACGGAATACCTGATTACCTGGATACAGATTCTGATGGGGATGGTATTCCGGACAGAGATGAGGCTGGTGATAATGCAGGGTCCCCTGCAGATTCTGACGGAGACGGAATTCCGGATTACCTTGATGAGGATGATGACAATGATGGAGTCCCTACCCGTGATGAAATAGATGGAGCAGGAGATGTTTCTGCCGACTGTGATAATGATGGAATACCGGATTATCGCGATGGGGATGGATGCGGATCAGCCCTGAATATTCCTCTTGGCTTCTCTCCGAACAATGATTTTAATGGCGACGAATGGATCATTGAAGGAATAGAAGAGTATCCTGCTAACAAAGTGAGAGTGTTTAACCGCTGGGGAAATACGGTGTTTGAAACCAGTGGCTATAACAACCGGGATAAGGTCTGGAGAGGAGAGTCTAATGGTAAAATGACACCGGGTAAAAAAGAGGTGCCGGATGGAACATATTTCTACGTCCTTGATCTGGGCGATGGAAGTAAGCTGAAAAGCGGGTATATCATTATCAGGAGGTAGAAAAAGTAGTGTTATGAAAAAAATTAATTTTATAATTTTCAGTGTATTTGCTTTAGTTGTATTGGCTGGCGCTCCAAAGGCGCTGGCCCAGCAACAGGTAATGTTTACCCAATACATGTTCAATGGCCTTGCCATAAATCCGGCCTATGCCGGCAGTCACGAAACCCTGAGCTTTACCGCTCTGGCCCGGGAGCAATGGACTGGTATAGAAGGAGCACCATCTACCCAAACCTTCTCCGTTCACAGTCCTCTTCATAATGATAAAATAGGAGTTGGCCTGCTTGTAATGCACGATAAAATAGGGGTTACGGAACAAACCGGAGTAATGGGCTCTTATGCATGGCGCATTATTTTCGATGATACCAAAAAGCTTTCTATGGGGCTGCAAGCCGGAATTAATCGTTATAACTCAAGCTTCAGCAAGGTATCCTCCACAGATCCTGCTTTTGCCAATCAGGATGTCAGGGAGATGCAGCCTGATTTTGGGTTCGGTTTGTATTACGCCACCGACCGTTTTTATGCAGGAGCCTCTGTTCCGCAATTGGCAGGTAACTACTTCGGCAGGAAAAGGGGTGAGTCCAACTTCAACCTTGTGCGCCATTATTTCTTCATGAGCGGGTATGTAATGGATTTAAACCCCTCTTTAAAGCTTAAGCCAAACCTTTTGGTTAAAGCAGTGGAAGGGGCGCCTGTGGAAATGGATCTTAATGCTAACCTGCTGATAAAAGAGGTCCTGTGGGTAGGGGCTTCATGGCGCTCTTTTGAATCTGTTGATTTGTTGCTGCAAATCCAGCTTACTGACCATGTTCAATTCGGGTATGCCTATGATATCGCTACCTCAAGTGAGTTAAACAGTATAAATACAGGGTCGCATGAGCTTATGGTCAATTACCGGATCCGCCTTTCTAAAAGTAAAATTATTACCCCACGCTACTTTTAATCCCAATTGACTGCCCGATGAAAAATATATACTGCACTTTATTGATCTGCTTACTCTTTTCACTTCGCACCTTTGCACAATCAGGAGGAATAGCCATGTTCCTCATGAGTGCCGAAAAGCAGGGAGATCAGTATTTTAAGAACTTCGCTTACCAGGATGCCGTGGAAGCTTATCAGAAAGCCTCTAAAAAAGACGGGCCAGATGATTTGCTTAAAATTAAAATAGCAGAATCCTTCCGGATGCTGAATAAACCGGCAGAAACTGAGAAATGGTATTCGCTTGTTGATGCCAAAGACTCTGTTTTTAAGGCGGAGCATTTCCTTGCGTATGCAGAAGCTCTCAGCAGTACCGGAAAATACCAGGAGGCTCAAAAGTGGTACCTGAAGTACCGTGAGGTAGCACAGGATAAACGCCCTGAAAGAAAAATGGAAGGTATTGCAAAAAGAAAGGAGCTTGAAACAAAAAATGCGGCATCAGTAACTATAGCAGCAGCACCTTTTAATTCAGATGCAGCCGATTTCAGCCCTGCCTTTTTTAAGGAGGGTATATTGTTTGTTTCCGGCAGGCAAAGCGGTTCAGCAGCTAAAGGAGAAGTGTTTCAATGGGATAAATCAGGTTTTCTTGATTTATACTACCATTCAGAGGAGGGAACGGAAAGTGCAGGTATTTTTCACGGGAGGATTAATACTCCTTATCATGAAGGCCCTGTAGTGGTATACCATAATGGAACCAAAATGATTTTTACCCGGAATAATTATGGCACAAAAGCAGGGAAGAGCAGCGATGGGGTGACAAAACTGAAACTGTATTTCAGTGAAAAAACAGACTCCCTTACCTGGTCTGAACCGGTGCCGCTTCCTTTTAACAGTAATGAATTCTCTACCGGCCATCCTGCCATTACAAAAGACGGGCTTACCTTGTATTTTGCAAGTGACAGGCCCGGAGGTTATGGAAAAACGGATTTGTATAAATCAGAATTCAGGGATGGGGGCTGGCAGTTTCCTGTTAATCTGGGAGATAAGATCAATACCGAAGGGGATGAGATGTTTCCTTTTCTGCACCAGGACCAGACCTTATATTTTGCCAGCAACGGGCATGCAGGTTTAGGTGGTCTGGATGTTTTTGGGATTGATCTCCTGGCTGGCGAAAAAGGGGAGGTGATAAATCCCGGAGCACCTATAAACACCCGCTTCGACGATTTCGGCTTAATTACAGATGAAACCGGGCTTGCAGGTTATTTTTCCAGCAACCGCCCCGGTGGCGCCGGAAATGATGATGTTTTCAGCTTTACCACTAAAAAGCCGCTGCTCAGCAGTTACACAATTGCAGGAAGGGTGGAAGATGCCACCGACAGATCTCCTTTTGCCGGAGTGAAGGTGCAACTGCAGAACAGTCATGGAAAAGTATTGCAGTCCGTGGTTTGTAAGGATGACGGAAGCTTTCTTTTTGAAGAGGTGGAAGCAGGGAAGAATTACCAGCTGAAGGTGGAGAAGGAAGGTTTTCAGGAAACGGTTAAAAAGTTTATCACACATGAGGAAGAAGGTCCTGAATGGGTTTTCGACATCCTTATGCGGAAGATAAACGGATTTAACCTCTATGCACTAATAAGGGATGATAATTCCCGCGAACTGCTTTCAGGTGTAAAAGTAACACTGACAGATAATATGAGTGGGAAGGTGGTGCTTGAAACAATTACAGGTGAAACGGGTGACTTTATTTATTACCTCCTGGGCAGAAATATAAGTGACAGAATCAGCTACCAGGTAAAGCTGGCTAAAGAAGGATACCTTGGGAAAACTTTTACCTACAATGCAGCTCTAGAGAAGCCGGGGCAGATAAACCTCCATAATCTTATGAAGCTGGACATGGCGAAGATTGATATTGGAACAGATATTGGAAAGCTAATCGATATAAAACCCATTTTCTTCGATTTAGGTAAGGCTATAATCAGGAAAGATGCTGCCACTGAACTGGATAAGGTGGTAGCCATTATGAAGGAAAACCCGGGGATAACTATTGAGCTTGGTTCGCATTCCGACTCCAGAGGCAGTAGTTTCTCTAACCTGCAGTTGTCTGATAAAAGGGCAAAAGCATCGGCTGAGTATATTATCTCTAAAGGAATTGAGAGGAGCAGGGTTGTTGGAAAAGGGTATGGCGAATTGGAGCTTCTTAACAATTGCAGCGACGGAGTGAGCTGTTCTGAAGAAGAGCACCAGCAAAACCGCAGAACAGAGTTTAATATTACTAAATTTTAATTTTCAGGACTTTGCCTTTGATGTTTTTTACCACCAAAGGCAAAGTCCTCATTTAAGGTGGCCCCTTCCTTGTCAGGTACCCGGCGGTAAGGGAGCTTTACTCCTTATTTTCTGCTTTGTCCGGTTCATAAAGGCGGGAGGGAAGTTCATATTTATTCCTGCTGCTTGCCGCAAAAACCTTCCGGTGCTGAGAAGGTGTAATTCCCTTGATTTTAAGAAATTGTTTATTGAAGTTGGCCAGAGTGTTAAAGCCACTCTCATAGCAAATATTTATAATGTTAAGGTCCGTTTCTGCCAGTAACTTGCAGGCAAACCCTATACGGATCTCATTCAGGAAATCAATATAGGTTTTTTTTGTGCTCTTCCTGAAATAATTGCAAAAAGCAGGAACGCTCATGCCGGAAACTCCGGCTACATCCGGCAGGCTTATCTTTTGCCGGAAGTTATCAATAGTGTAGCGGAACACCTTATCAATCCTCTCCATCTCCTTTGCATTCGAGAGTTTTACCTCCTGGGTCGAAAGACAATCATACTCTTTTCGGCCTGCAATTACCTGCAGGCATTCCATTAGCATTAATATCCGCCTGAAACCAGTGGCTGCTTCAAGTTCGGGGATGAGCCCCTGAAGGAGGAGCCTGCTCTGATTTGTCAGCTGCAAACCCTGCATCGAAGTTTTAAATAAGGTTCTGATTTCCCTGCTTTCAGGAAGATTCAGGAATGTATTTCCCCAGAAGTCTTCCCTGAACTGAACTACCACTGCGCTGGTAATCATTTCATTTTCCCTTTTCTGGAAGGTATGAGGTAAATTTTTGCCCAGAAAAAAAACATCGCCCGTCCTGAATTCCCCTGCGTAATTGCCTATAAAGCTAAGTCCGTCCCCTTCGGTAAATAAAATAAGTTCATACTCAATATGCTGGTGCCAGGGTACCTCAAAATCAGGAGTCCTGAATGTTTTAGCAACAAAAGAATTGTTCTCAGAAAGCGGTAATTTTTCGATCAGGGTTTTCATAGAAATAATTCAGCAGGAGGTTGTAAGGGAGTTCCGGTGCAGTCTGCTTTCCCTGAGAAGGCTTCCGGTTTTTAGTATTCTGCCTTCAGGAGTAAGAAAAATATAATCAGGTAGCGGGAATAAAGTAATGTAAAATTAATATCCTGTTTTTTGTCTGAAGTCAGAATTTAATATTTTTATATGGTGCTCCGGCTCCTTATTTGCCTGATCTAAGGTACAGGATTTTTTAAAATATTAAAATAGTTTAGGTTTTAAATGAAAAAGTGGTGGAGGACCTGTTGTAGTCCACGTACCTTGCAAACTGAAACTATATTATTTTTTTCACTGCGTGCTATGAATAGAAACAGCTGCTTTCAGCATCAGGAAAGAAAGGTATCTGATCCTGTTAAAACAGACGCTGCCCCGGGGAAGCATGCAGTTATCCTCCGGGGTACCGGATCTGTAAAATCAACATTAATTAAGTAAGCTTATGCTTTTATTAGGAATAGATATTGGAACATCCTCCATTAAAGTTTCTGTGGTGGATTCCCAAACCCGGCAGAACCTGGTGTCTGCCCAATACCCGGATAAAGAATCTGATATTATATCGGCAAAGCCCGGCTGGGCGGAGCAGTCGCCGGAAATGTGGTGGGAGCATGTTCAGGAGGCGATTAAAAGAGCTTCGGCAACGGGCAAATTTAACCCGCAGGATATAGGCGCTATTGGTATTGCCTACCAGATGCATGGCTTGGTGGTAGTGGATAAAAACCAGCAGGTATTGCGTAATTCCATTATCTGGTGCGACAGTCGTGCCGTAGACATCGGGAACAAAGCATTTGAAGCTATAGGGGAGAAAAAAAGCCTGTCGCAGCTGCTCAACTCACCGGGTAACTTTACTGCGGCCAAGCTTGCCTGGGTAAAGGAAAATGAGCCCGAAATCTACAGCAGAATCGATAAGGTAATGCTGCCAGGCGATTTTATAGCAATGAAACTAACGGGGGAAATCACCACCAGTGTATCTGCTTTGTCGGAAGGTGTTTTCTGGGACTTTGAAGGCGATAAGTTATCCGATGACGTAATTGAATATTTCAGCTTCGATAAATCTCTTATTCCGGATATACGACCGGTATTTTCAGAACATGGACGCCTGACGGCAGAAATGGCTGCCAGGACAGGCCTGAAAAAAGGAATACCTGTTGCTTACAAATCCGGCGATCAGCCTAATAATGCGCTTTCGCTGAATGTGCTGAAGCCGGGAGAGGTGGCTGCCACAGCAGGAACTTCAGGAGTTATTTATGGAGTAAGCGACCAGCTTATTTACGATCCGCAGTCAAGGGTAAATTCCTTTGCACACGTTAACTACAGCGGTACGGAAAAAAGAGTGGGAGTGCTGCTTTGCATTAATGGTACAGGCAGCCTTAACCGTTGGGCGAAAAACATGTTCGGTGCCGGAATAAGTTATCCTGAAATGAATGAGCTGGCACAAAAAATTCCTGTGGGCAGCAATGGTTTGCGGGTACTGCCATTTGGTAACGGAGCCGAAAGGATGCTGAATAATAAGATAGTAGGTGCTCATATAGAAAACATCGACCTTAATCTCCACACCAGTGGGCATATTTTCAGAGCTGTGCAGGAGGGGATTGCATTTGCATTCCGCTATGGATTGGACATAATGCGCGAAAACGGAATGAATCCTTCCATTATCAGGGCAGGAAAGGCAAATATGTTCCTGAGCGACTTGTTTACCCGGGCATTTGTAAATGCCACCAATGTGCCTGTTGAACTGCACAGGAACGATGGGAGTGTGGGGGCAGCCTTAGGGGCAGGTATAGGCTCAGCAGCCTTTGCATCTGAATCAGAAGCTTTTTCCGGCAGTATCCCTGAACAAATAGTGGAGCCAACGGCAACGGAGGAATACGAGCCTGTGTACCAGGAGTGGAAGGCGCTTTTAATGAAGAAACTGGAGCAGTAGAGGAATTGAAATAGATAAAAGACAATAGATAAAAGATAACAGAATTTAAATTAAAAATTGGGGCGGGAGTTTTTCCCGTTCAGTTTTCAATCTTAAAATTTTTAATTAACCATTTTAATTATAGGAACATGGCTGACATTTTATCAGGAGACAAAGAATTTTTTAAAGGTGTAGGGCAGATCAGGTATGAAGGACCTGAATCAGATAACCCGCTTGCCTACCGCTGGTACGACGAAAACAGAGTGGTGGCAGGTAAAACGCTTAAGGAGCATTTACGCTTTGCGGTTGCCTACTGGCATTCATTTGTAGGAGACGGGGGCGACCCCTTTGGTGCGCCAACACATGTATTTCCATGGAATGAAAAAAGCGATCCTATAGCCCGTGCAAAGGACAAAATGGATGCAGCTTTTGAATTTATAACCAAGCTGAACCTGCCTTACTATTGTTTTCACGATGTTGATGTGGTTGACTTTGGCAACGACATAAAGGAAAATGACAGGAGGCTGCAGGCAATGGTGGAATATGCAAAGCAAAAGCAGCAGCAAAGCGGTGTGAAGCTGCTATGGGGTACGGCAAATCTTTTTTCGCATCCCCGCTACATGAACGGAGCTTCCACCAATCCGGACTTCCATGTGCTGGCCCATGCCGCAGCACAGGTAAAAGGCGCCCTGGATGCTACCATTGCCCTCGATGGCGAGAACTATGTTTTCTGGGGAGGTCGTGAAGGTTATATGAGCCTTCTGAATACAAATATGAAGCGTGAGCAGGAACATTTTGCCAGATTCCTCCATGCTTCTAAGGATTATGCCCGCAGTCAGGGCTTTAAAGGAAACTTCTTTATTGAGCCAAAACCAATGGAACCTACCAAGCACCAGTACGATTACGATGCAGCGACTGTAATTGGGTTCCTTCGTCAATATGACCTGGCAGACGATTTTAAACTGAATATTGAGGTAAACCACGCCACCCTTGCCGGCCACACCTTCGAGCACGAACTTCAGGTGGCAGCTGATGCAGGCCTGCTTGGTTCCATCGATGCTAACCGTGGTGATTACCAGAACGGCTGGGATACCGACCAGTTCCCGAACAGCGTTCATGAGGTAACCGAGGCAATGCTGGTTTTACTTCAGGCAGGAGGATTGCAGGGAGGTGGCATTAACTTTGATGCCAAGATCAGAAGAAATTCCACCGATCCGCTGGATCTTTTCTATGCTCACATAGGTGGTGCCGATGTATTTGCAAGAGCACTTATTACCGCTGATAATATTCTCCAAAAATCAGAATACAAGAAAATAAGGGAAGAGCGTTATGCTTCTTTCGATAGTGGTAAAGGAAAGGACTTTGAGGAAGGGAAACTTTCCCTGGAGGAGCTGAGAGCTTATGCTATTGAAAATGGTGAACCTTCCCTGAAGAGCGGAAGACAGGAGTATTTAGAGAATATAATAAATCGTTTTATATAACTTTTCCAATATGACTGGTTTTTGGTTCTAAAAATCAGCCGGAGGAGTATTCAAAAAGCAGAGTTTTAATCATTGGTGGCAATACTTATGAGAAAGAAAAATTATAGGTGAAAATACATAGTTAATTGTTCCTGGTATTTTAACGATGATTAAGAAAAAAAGCCTGTAAACTGATGTTTGCAGGCTTTTTCTTTTTTTTTAAGGTGAAAAATTTGTCTAATAATCCCTGTTCATTAAGTCTGTGCCGAAAAAGCCTTTATAGGTGTAACACAAGCTGATTCCCATGAGGGTAATAGTTTTTATCATTAAAGTCCTGCTCTTTGGGTGTGGTGGAGATTGGCCGGGGGTATTTTTGGTAAATATCACTAATCTTATTACATGGGTATACACTTATGAGGGGGTCCGGCGTATTAATGGTAACGCAAATGAATAAATCATTCCTATAAATTTGTGTCGGTGAGGATGGCGGGGAATGAAGGCCTTAAAAAGAATCAGTATGTTAAAAGAAGAGAAAAGGTTATTTCGTTTACAGCAGTTCCAGGTACTGGATACGGAAAGTGAAAAGCCTTTTGATGACCTTGCAATTCTTGCTGCAGAAATTTGTGAAACACCCTATTCAGCTATAAGCCTGGTGGACAGGAACCGCCAGTGGTTTAAGGCCAGGCACGGGTTTTCCGTACCTGAAACACTACGGGAGGAGTCTTTCTGTAACCACACCATTCTAATGAATACTATGCTGGTGGTGGAAGATGCTCTTGTGGATGAGCGTTTCAGAAATATGACTTTTGCAGAGGGCTATCCTGCGGTACGCTTTTATGCTGCCGTACCACTTATTACCTCCGACGGGCAGGCTATAGGTACTCTTTGTGTAATGGATACAAAGGTGCGCAGCCTTGACCGCAAACAACGGTTTACACTGGAGGCCCTGGCAAAGCAAATTATGAACCTGCTGGAGCTTCGCCTTCAAAACCAGGAGCTGGATGAGGCCCGTAAAGAGGCCCAGAAAGCAGTACAGGCAAAGGCAGAGTTTCTGTCGCAGATGAGCCATGAACTGCGCACTCCGCTGAACGGAATTATTGGCATGGTTCACTGGCTGATCCAGGATAATCTCCGCCCTGAGCAGCTTGAAATGGTTAATACCTTAAAATTTTCTGCTGAGAACCTCCTGTCACTTATCAACGATATTCTTGATTTCAATAAGCTGCAGGCACAGAAGATGAGCCTGGAAAAGGTGGAGTTTAATCTGGTGGAAACACTGAAGCAGCTGAATAAGTCCTTTACTGTAATGGCAAAGCAAAAAGGAATTCAGCTTCAAACCCATTTTTGCGAAAACCTTCCGGTGGTAAAAGGAGATCCTTTACGTCTGTTTCAGGTGCTGAACAACCTGCTTGGCAATGCTATTAAATTTACTCCCGAGGGAAAAGTAGTGCTGGATGTAAGTCCTGTAATGGAAACGGAAAACTTTATTACCCTGCGCTTTTCTGTAAAGGATACCGGAATAGGAATACCCCTGGATAAGCAGGAATCTATTTTTGAGGAATTCAGCCAGGCAACTATTGATATAAGCAGGAAATTCGGGGGAACCGGCTTGGGGCTTACTATTACAAAAAGCCTGGTAAGATTAATGGAAGGAGATATATCCGTTCAAAGCGAACCGGGCAAAGGAGCTGAGTTTGTTTTCAGTATTTCATTCCAGAAAGTTAGCCGGGGCTTTATTGATAAGAGCAGCGGGCCTGTATTGCCGCTGGTTCACTTCTCCGATAAGAAAGTGCTCCTGATCGAGGACAACCGGATTAACCAGATGGTAAACAGCAAATTCCTGAGCAGGTGGGGGATGAAAATTTCTATTGCCAATAACGGAAGGGAAGCGGTTCTGATGGCAGCGCAGGAAAAGTATGATTTGATGTTAATGGACCTGCAAATGCCTGAGCTTGATGGGTTTGAAGCGACCAGAAGGATACGGCAACAAAGTGATTACAACAGGAGAGTACCCATAATTGCGCTTACTGCATCTGCCGTTTTGCAGGTAAAGGAAGAGGCATTCCGTGCCGGAGTATCTGATTTCCTTTTGAAGCCATTTAAACCGGAAAATTTATACAATATGATTTATAAACATTTAGTTTCAGGAGAGGAAGAGGTGGCAATGGATGAACTCCGTCAAAGAATAGATGAGCTGGCTGAAGGAGATGGCCAATTTAAGAAGGAACTGCTTAGTTTGTATATAAAGTCTTTCAGAAACATTCTTGATGAACTGAATGCGGGTATTTTGAAAGAAAGTGAACCTTTACGCAGAGCCAGACATAAGCATAAATCCACTTTTCAGCTTCTTAATCTGGCAGAGTTTGAGGCAGCCTTCCTGAGCCTGCAGGCCCTGGTAGATGATACTGAGGTGGCCAAAGCATCAATCCCGCAGAAAATTATTGAAATAAACCATATGGGAGAACAGCTTATCTGTAAACTGGAAGCAATACATTTAAACCCATAAGCCAGTGCATGAAAAGCGGCAGTCAGGAGTGGTAGCGTCCCTTATTCCTGTTCTCTGTTTTTAAAAACCGGTTAAGCTGGCTGCCGCTCATGGCAGCCATGCCTCCAATTACAGCGCCAACAAAGGCGGTTACAACAATCAGCACACCGGGGCGCCCTAACTGCATCAGGTCGGCTACCTTTTCAGTAAGGATGTGGCCGGTGGTTGCACTGAAATAAATGGATGCAAACAGCCACACAAGGCCAACGCCAAGAAAGCCACTGAGGAAGGAGCGGAAGCCTGAGTTCGGATAAACAGCCATTACTATAAAAGCGCTGACAGCAGCTGTCCACCAGGGAAAAATCATTTCAGCTAAAAAACACGCCAAAGCAATAAGGCCAATTTGAATTATAAATCTCATTATTCAGGCTTTAGGGATTGTGAAAAAATAACTTTATCATGGAACGTCTGCCCGTCATTCATAAAATAAAGGCGGTTATATTTTCCTGTGCGCCAGTCCTCAATAAAATTATTATAATAGGGACTGCCGGGGTTACCTGACTGGCCACCAGGGTAAATACCAAATGCCCTGATTGTAGGGCCCATTTCCACTACCATTCTCCATGAAGCACCGTGGCGGCCGCTGTTGGCATTTACAATATCCCTGCCGCCATCCACCTGCAAAGCTGTTTCACTCAGGGCGTCCTGTTGGGTGAGGTGCATAATGCTGCTGTTTTTAAAATTGCCCCAGGTCAGCTCCTTCTCTTTTTCTTCCTGCCATTGTTTTAAGTCCTTAGCTGTTGCAGAAAAAGATTGCTGCAGAAGGTCCTGCAGGCTTTCCTGCCCCGGGCTTAGCTGAATATCAATAAAACGGTTCGTTGAATCCTGCCTGATAATCTGAATGGTTCTGGCATCGTCCGGTTTAATGATTTGCACCTGCAGGGAATCAAATTCATCCCACAATAAATTCCTGAAATTATTCCACCAGTTTTCATAAATGGCAGGAGCGGAAAGCTTTGCCAGCTGTTCATAATTCCAGTTTTTTAACCTGTTGTAAGTTGCCAGTTCAAGACTGTCCATTTCCTCCGGACGGAGTTTTTTCAACATCTGAGGTAATGACCCGGCAGCTTTAAGATTATAATTGTCATTCTGCAGCTGCATCATATCCTCCACAGTAAAATTCTTGCCTTTTGCCAATACCTGGTTTATCCTGCGGTTGCGGAAGTGCTGATAGTTCTGGTCATAAACATAATAGGGGTAGGTGTTATCTGCAGGCATCTGGTTAGCGGAGCTTACAAAGCCCCGTGCAGGGTTCAGTACATGCAAATTGTGTTCCTGCGGAATAAAACCTTTCCATTCATTTGCCTGCTTGCTGCCATCCATCAAAAACTTCCCTTGTTCTTTCCACTTTACCGGAAATTTCCCCTGTACCCACAAGGCTATGTTATTTTTGACCGAAGCAAATACAAAGTTTTGTGCCGGGGTGTGATAATGGCTGATTGCGCTTTTGAAATCCTCATAATTTTCTGCCTTGTTCAGGAGCAGAAATGCTTTCAATTCGTTGCTGGCATCATGGGCAGTCCAGCGGAGAGCATAATCCGTTTGGCCCTGTTCAGCAGGAAAGTCCTGGTCATATACCACAGGGCCATAATGGGTGTATACCACAGTGTCGGTTACTGTTTTTGCCCCGGCCCAGAATTCATCCTGTCTCAGGCTGAAAGTCTCCACCCGCTTTTCGGTTTTTAACCATTTGCCCTCATACGCATATTCCGATTTGTTTTCGTTCTTATATTTGATTGCATACCAGTCCTTTACATCGCGCGTGGCATTTGTAACACCCCATGAAACAGAATCGTTAAAACCAATTATAATGCCCGGCGCTCCCGGTAAGGTTGCTCCATAGGTGTTTCTGTCAGGCCCTGTCAGCTGTACGACAAACCATATGGATGGCAGGCTTAGCTGAAGGTGAGGGTCATTGGCCAGTATAGGGTTGCCGCTTTTAGTTTTGCTGCCACTTACAGCCCAGTTGTTGCTGCCATTGTCGGGCAAAGGTTTAGGAGTTATTTTTCCGGTAAAGGTTTCCTTGTAAGGCTGCTCAGGAGCTTCAGGGAGTTTGGCCTTAAATTTCCAGGGGGTTCCCGGAGGAATAACAGGATCTGTGTCCGGTAGTCTTTCAGGGAAAAGAAGATCGAACGTTTCTTTTCCGAAAAGATTTACAAGATTTGTGTTTTCCAGGTCAAAGTCGCGCCCTGCCAGGTCGTTGGCCATGTTTTTTAGCAGCAGTGCGGTTTTCAGGGGCGTCCATGGTTCAGGTTTATAATCAAGTAATTTATATTCAAATGGAATGTCGCGGTATTTTAATTTCCGGATATAGGCATTTACCCCTTCACTATAGGCTGTTAATGCTTCGTTAGTTGTGGAATCCTGCTGCATGGCAGTGAGGGCACGGTTTGCCCCGTATAATAAACCTTTGCGGCGGCTGAGGCGGTCCTGCTCCAGCATGCTTTCCCCGAAAATCTCTGTTAGCCTTCCTGCTGCAAAATGCGTTTGCACCTCCATTTGCCACAGGCGGAACCGGGCAGTAAGATACCCCTGTGTGAAATAAAGATCATAGTTATTCGCGGCCTTTATATGGGGCACCAGCTGCTCGTCGAACTGTACGAAAACACTGTCCTTTAGTCCGGAAAGCACCAGCTGATCATCCTGAAAGTGGCTGTCTGTCGTTTCTGCATTCCTGTAAAATCCATTGAAAGGATCGAGGAATTTACCGATGGGAGGTACAGAACCCATGCGATAATTTAACAGAATTATAAGAATTACTGTTATACTGAATGAAATAGAAAATTTCAATAACCTCATGCTAGTTTGTTTGAACCATAAAATTGCTGCTATTTTATTGCTGAGCGTTTGAACTCAGGAAAACAGCTAATGGTTTTAAATAAATTGTGTGATTAGGAGGTAAAAATCCGGCGATAACTTAAAGATAGGAAAAATTAAAAAAAACAGCAGACTGAGAAGGTAAAAGTTTGACAGACACCTGCCTGATTGGAGGTTAAACCCGCAAAAACAGGTATCTTTGAAAAAAGCTCAGGCCTGAGGGTGGATGATCGAAAATAAGGGGATGAGTTGTTAGTGGTAGCACCCGGGCAGGCATAGTTTCTTTTATATCCCGGAGGTTTATTTTTTTTATTTAAATTTGAAGAATTCACCTTTTGTCTTATAACTTCTTCATTATTATAGAATAGTAAATATTTATATAACAGAACATTAGCATATAAACGTAAATATGGTTGAATCTCAGGAACTCGAACACCGGCTTAAATTACGGACAATCAAGCTTTCGGATTATGATGATATAAAAGAAATAATGGACATGGTGTATGCCAAAGTTGGTGGCGCCTGGACAAAAAAAGAGCTTACAAACCTGCTGAAGGTTTTCAGGGAAGGGCAGATTTGTATAGAAGACCGCGGGAAACTGGTGGCGGCAGCCCTTTGTATAATTGTGGATTATTCAAAATTCGGCGATCAGCACACCTATGACCAGATAACCAATCATGGGAAATTCGATACACATGATTCTGAAGGAGATACCCTTTACGGAACAGATGTTTTCGTTCACCCCGATTACCGGGGAATCCGTTTAGGCCGTCGTTTGTATGATGCCAGGAAAGAGCTTTGCGAGAACCTTAACCTGCGGGCCATTATTGCAGGTGGGCGGATTCCCGGCTATGCAAACTATTATAAAAAGCTTACCCCTAAGCAATATATTGAGCAGGTAAAGAAAAAAGAGGTTTTCGATCCTGTATTGAGCTTCCAGCTGGCCAACGACTTTCACGTACGTAAAGTAATGACCCGCTATATGCCCGACGATAAGGCAAGCAAGTCTTATGCAACGCTGCTGGAGTGGATAAATGTTTATTATGAAGAGGAAGAAAAGCTTATAGGGCGAAAGAAATCTATTGCCCGTGCCGGACTGGTGCAGTGGCAGATGAGACGGGTGCGCTCCGTTGAGGACCTTTTGCAGCAGGTGGAGTTTTTTGTGGATACCGTTTCCAGTTACAATGCTGACTTTGTGCTGTTTCCGGAATTCTTCAATGCGCCGCTCATGGCCCTTTTCAACGAGGTGAGTGCTGCAGATGCGGTAAGGCTTCTTTCTGATTATACAGAGCAGATCAGGGATGAAATGCTGAACATGGCGGTGTCTTACAACATTAATATTATTTGCGGCTCCATGCCGGAATATGAGGACCACAACCTTTATAACGTAAGCTACCTTTGCCGCCGCGACGGAACCATAGATTCGCAGTACAAGCTGCACATTACTCCAGATGAATCGAGCTACTGGGGCTTGCAGGGTGGCTATGACCTGAGCGTGTTTGATACGGATGCAGGCCGCGTTGGAATACTTATCTGTTATGATGTGGAATTTCCTGAACTGGGGAGGATTCTTGCCGAGCAGGACATGGATATCCTTTTTGTGCCTTACTGGACCGATACAAAAAATGCCTACCTCAGGGTAAGGCGTTGTGCACAGGCACGGGCTATTGAAAATGAGTGCTATGTGGCCATAACCGGGAGTGCGGGCAACCTGCCAAGGGTGGAAAACATGGATATTCAGTACTCACAGTCTGCAGTGTTCTCACCATCTGACTTCTCATTCCCGCACGATGCGGTAGTGGCTGAGGCTACACCTAATACAGAGACCACGATTATTGTAGACCTCGACCTTGACCTGCTTAAGAAGCTGCGTACTCAGGGCAGTGTAAGGAACCTGCAGCAGCGAAGGATTGACCTTTATAATGTAAAGTACAAGCATGTGAGGAAGTAATTTCCGGCTTTGCAGGTTGAACCAGGCCGTTGTGGATTAATCCTGCCGGCATTAAATAATTTCAGATGGATATAATCCTTAAGGAATACACAAAAGAACAAATTGAACTGGCTAAAAAGGTAAATGTCATCATTTGCGATGTGGATGGTGTTTTAACCGCCGGGGGAATTATTTATGATAACTCCGGAAATGAGTTTAAAATGTTCAATGTAAAGGACGGCCAGATCATGAAGATGCTCCGCTCCAGCGGGCTTAAAGTGGGGGCCATTACAGGCAGGACATCGGAGGTAGTCAGGTTCAGGATGAAGGAAATGGAGATGGACTTCCATTACCACGGCATAAAAGACAAGCGGAAACAGTATGAAGCAATCAAGGAAGAGTTGGGTTTTAAAGATGAAGAAATCGCTTTTCTGGGCGATGATATCATTGATATCCCTATTCTGGAATGCTGTGGTTTCCCTGTTTGCCCCGGCGATGCAAAGCCTTATGTGCAGCATTATGCTAAACTGGTTACGCAGGCAAAGGGTGGTGGAGGAGTACTCAGGGAAGCCGCAGACCTTATTTTAGCTGCCCGTGGAGAATTTGAACAGGCTCTGCATCAATACCTTGGAAATAATCAAAAAAATTCTTAAACAATTCGTCTGTGAAAAGATTTGAAAAACCAGTACAACTGACAAAAAATATTCAGCTTGGGAATGAAAAACTGGTATTGCTGTCAGGGCCCTGTGCTGTGGAAAGTTATGATATATGCTATGAGATAGCCTCCACCGTAAAGGAAATTTGCGCGAAGCTGGACATTGAATATGTTTTTAAAGCCTCCTTCGATAAGGCAAACCGTACCTCTGCATCCTCCTTCAGGGGCATAGGAATGGATAAGGCGCTGGCAACCCTGCAGCAGATTGGCAAGGAACTTAGTTTACCGCTCATTACAGATGTACATGAATCGGTACAGATAAAGGAAGTGGCAGAAGTTGTGGATGTACTCCAGATACCGGCTTTCCTGTGCCGGCAAACCGATTTGTTGCTTGCTGCCGGAGAAAGCGGCAAGGGAATAAATGTAAAACGCGGCCAGTTTATGGCTCCGGAAGACATGCAGTATGCAATTCAGAAAATTCGCGAAACAGGAAACGAAAATGCTTGTTTAACAGAAAGGGGCGTTAGCTTTGGCTACCACAACCTTGTGGTTGATATGCGGGCTTTGCCTGTAATGCGGCAGTATTCCCCTGTAATTTTTGATGTTACACACAGCGTTCAGCAACCGGGTGGTGCAGGTGGAAGTTCCGGTGGTCAGCGGGAATTCGCTCCTTTTCTGGCAAGAGCCGCCGCCGCCGCCGGAGTGGATGGTTTCTTTATAGAAACACACCCCATGCCGGAAAAAGCCCTGAGCGACGGACCAAATATGGTGCCTTTACATCAGATGGAAGATTTCCTCCGGATGCTGAAAGAAGTGTGGGAAACCTCACGTAAGTATGTTCCCGGCAATTAACAGTTGCAAAAGTTTATTTAAATACGTAGTATTATTTTTTAAAATTTAACACCCTTATGGAAGATCTGTATCAGGATTTAGCTGATAAAAAAGTAAAAATGTGCGTAATAGGTCTGGGATATGTAGGCCTGCCTATCGCTCTTGAGTTTGCTAAAAAATTCTCCGTTATCGGTTTCGATATCAATACGAAGCGCGTTGAAAAGATGAAGCAGGGCATAGACCCCAGCAAAGAATTAGCAAAAGAAGATTTTGAAGGTGCTGATATTACCTTTACTGCGGAGCTTGAGGGTATCCGGGAAGCACGGTTTTATGTGGTGGCCGTTCCCACGCCTATCGATGAGCACAAAAACCCTGATTTAACCCCCTTGCTTTCTGCCTGTTCCACAGTAGGTAAAGTTTTGAAAAAAGGAGATTATGTAGTATTTGAATCCACAGTATATCCGGGGTGTACGGAAGAAGATTGTGTACCTGTGCTGGAAGAAGAATCAGGTCTGAAATTCAGGGAAGACTTCAAAGTAGGCTATTCTCCTGAGCGAATCAATCCGGGTGATAAAGAACATACGCTCACCAGAATTACTAAAGTGGTTTCCGGTTGCTGCCCTGAGTCGGCAGAGTTAATTGCTAAATTTTATAGCTCTATTATTACAGCCGGGGTGCACAGAGCATCCAGTATAAAGGTGGCAGAGGCAGCAAAAATTATTGAAAATACCCAGCGCGATGTAAATATCGCCTTAATGAATGAGCTTTCTGTAATATTCAGTAAAATAGGCATTAATACTTATGAAGTGCTCGAAGCTGCCGGTACTAAATGGAACTTCCTGCCTTTCCGGCCGGGTCTTGTAGGCGGCCACTGTATTGGTGTGGATCCTTATTATCTAACCCACAAGGCGAGTGAACTTGGCTACCATTCAAAAGTAATTCTCTCCGGCCGCCAGATTAATGACAGTATGGGCAGTATAATTGCCCGCGATGTTGTGCAGCATATCATTAAAATGGATAAATCCCTCAAGCAAAGCAAAGTGCTGGTAATGGGAGCTACGTTCAAGGAAAACGTTAGTGACATCCGGAACAGCAAGGTGGCAGATGTAGTCCATGAACTGCAGTCGTACAGCGTAAATGTAGATGTGGTAGACCCGTTTGCAGACTCTGAAGAACTCGAGCATGAGTACGGTTTTACATTGTCTGAAAAAATTGATGGTCCCTACGATGCTGTTATCCTTGCGGTGGATCACCGCCAGTATAAAGAACATTCTGTCGATTATTTCCAGGACCTGCTTATACCCGGAGGATTATTCTTCGATGTAAAAGGTGCTGTGCGGGGTAAACTGAAAGGTGAAATTCCTTACAGAAGCCTTTAAGAAGGCGGCGGGGATATGCCTGTTAAGATTTTTTTCTTTTGAACTTCAGAGTTATAAGAGAAAAGCAGGTTGTTTCCCTTCCTGTAAAACTGATAATTGAATTTTTAAGAAGGATCATCCGGCGGATGGTCCTTTTTTTTGATATGGTAAAATTTAGGTAAGTTTGAGGAGAATGGGGAGAGGAAATAAGCTGTATACTAAAACCGGAAAGCGGGTATTGGATTTGATGCTGGCAGTGCTCATGCTGTTGCCTTTTGCTGCCATTTCAGTAGTTATCTGCATTATTTCCCTGCTTGTGTTTAAAGGAAAAATTTTCTTTTTTCAGGAGCGCCTGGGATACAGGAATAAGGTTTTTCGCTTATTTAAATTTGCTACCCTCTTACCTGAGGAACAGGATGGTAAAATAAGGACTATTGCTGAAAGGCAAACAGCATGGGGTGATTTTTTGCGGGATTACAGCCTGGATGAGCTCCCTCAGCTGATTAATATTTTAAAAGGAGAGATGAGTTTTGTAGGGCCCCGGCCCCTATTGCCGGAGTATAAAAATTTATATACTCCCCGGGAAGCCGTAAGGCATGAAGTAAAACCGGGCCTTACAGGTTTGGCTCAGGTAAACGGGCGGAACAGCCTTAGCTGGAATGAAAAAATGCAGTACGATCAGCAGTATGTGGCAAACCTCTGTTTTGTTTCAGATTTAGAAATATTACTTAAAACCGCAGGTGTGGTTTTAGAAGGCCAGGCTGTCAGCTTTGGAAAAGGACCTGAAAAAAAATTAAAAGAGCTCAAATGGCGTAAAAGCTGAGGCGATGGTACTTTATGGATTTGGCGGACATGGAAGGGTGCTGGCAGATTGCCTTGAAAGCAGCGGAGCAGGGGTATCAGCAGTTTTTGATGATAATTTATTGGCTGCAGACTGCCCTTATCCTTTATCAGGAGTTTATAATCCTGAAGTGCAGGATGAGGACTTTATTATTCTGGCAATTGGCGACAACAGAACAAGGAAGATGCTGGCCGGAATTGTTAAGCACGCTGCCGGCAAAATAGTACACAGCTCAGCAATTGTGAGTTCCCTGGCTGTTATTGGAGCGGGCACTGTTGTATTGCACCGGGTAGTAGTACAGGCAAATGCTATTATAGGCCAACATTGCATTATTAATACAGGTGCTATAGTAGAGCACGATTGCCGGATACATGATTTTGCCCATATTGCACCCGGTGCCATCATTTGTGGCGGGGTGGAAATAGGAGAAGGCAGCCTGATAGGGGCAGGAGCCGTTGTGCTGCCAGGTGTGAAAGTAGGGGCTGATTGTGTGGCAGGAGCCGGAGCTGTAGTTACTAAAGCTGTTCCGGATGGCCATACTGTTGCCGGAAACCCAGCCCGGAAGTTAAAATAACTGATTAGCGTGCAATATCGAATTAAACTACTGCCTCCGGATATAGACTCTGCAGTGCAGAAGGATTTCGTGCGGGACCTGTCGGCAACTAATATGGAGCCGGATGGGGCAATTAACGCCTTCCACACCGCAGCGGGAAAATTCTTTCCGGATCATACCGTGCTGGGGGTGAGCTCAGGAACGGCGGCCCTCCATCTGGCTTTACAGGTTTCAGGAGTGAAGGAAAACGATGATGTGCTTTGCCCTGGGTTTACTTTTGCTGCTACTGTAAATGCAATTCTGTATTTAAAAGCGCAACCGGTATTTATTGACAGTGAAAAGGATACCTGGAATATGGACCCTGCTTTACTGGAGGCAGCGATCCTTGAAGGAATAAAAAAGGGGAGGAAGCCTGCTGCAGTTTTGCTGGTTCATTCTTACGGGACCCCGGCAAAGGTGGAAGCAATTCAGGAGATCGCTGAGAGATATAAAATTCCCCTGGTGGAAGATGCCGCCCCGGCATTTGGTGCTTATTACAACGGAAAAATGGCAGGCACCTTCGGTGACTGTGGTGCCTTTTCCTTCAACTACAACAAAATTATAACGACAGCAGGGGGCGGTTTGCTAATAAGTAAAAATGAAGAACTCATCCAGCGGGCTAATTATCTGGCAAACCAGGCAAGAGCGCAGGCCCCTTTTTACCTGCACCACAGCATGGGCTACAATTACCGTATAAGCGGGCTGGCTGCCACTTTAGGAACTGTGCAGCTGCCACGGCTACAGCAAAAACTATTACGGAAGAAGCAGATACACAGTAAATACAGGGAGGAGCTGGATGGGTACAGGGGAATAAAATTTCAGGACCTTCCTGAAGCAGTACAACCTAACTACTGGCTCACGTCCTTTTTACTGGAAGGTGAGTATGCTAAGGAAAAGGTGTTTCAGGGACTTCGTAATGCCGGAATTGAATGCCGGATGCTTTGGAACCCTATGCACCTGCAGCCTGCCTTCCGTCATTTTTCTTCTTTCCTGAACGGGGTTTCGGAGGGGCTTTTCAAGGCAGGAATCAGTTTACCGTGTTCAGTTTCTTTGAAGGATCATGAGCAGGAAGAAGTAATAAGCTGCCTGAAATCTGTTCTTTAGCGTTTCAGCCTTTTCTTTTTGTCTTTTGCCTGGTAGTAAACTTTGTCAATAAAATAAATCAGGCGGATATTAAGAAAGGCGTAGCCATCATTAAATGCAGGGTTACCCCTTTGAGAGCCTGCCGCCATGGGCTCCAGCCCTAATTCTCTGCGCCTGTCGCTGAGCCCCATAGCAAGCTCAGAAGCCAGAAGGCTCTGGTCCGGGTAAGTGGTACTTACATCATCCAGGTAATCAGTAAAAGTAATACGATAAGTGGCTTCCAGCGCTACATTAAATTTCCTGCCGGCCTTAAACTCCAGTCCCATGCCGGATGGAATAACAGGAGTAAACTTTCCATAGCTGATTCCTTCTGTGCTGAAGTCCCTTAACTGGTACACTTGTCCTTTGTAAGTGGTTTTAGGGTTGTAATAAGTTAAGCCGAAACCCAGCAAACCATAAATATTAACCACTCTCCGGTTTGCATAGTTTGCAGGCAGCTGCCGGAACAAATGAACCATTACAGAACTGCTTAGCTCGTAATTAGTGGAGTGGAAAGATAAGTTGCGCTCCCTTTTGCCTGTGGATACAGCCTTTACATCGCTTCCCTTTAAGCGGTACAGAACACCATCTCCCCTGAGAGTGAACCTTGGGTTGAGCTGGTATTCATAACTTAACATTATATCAGGCGTTGATGCGAGTGATCTGCCTTCCTGTAGATCGCCCTGATAGGTGGAGCTGCCAATGCCTATGCTGATTTTTTCCCTGCTTTGAAGGCCACTGGGGTAGAAGCGCTGAGCATACAGAGATGTAACAGAAAATAAAAGGGTGGCGAGGAGGGGAATTAATTTCATTCTCAAATATATGAAATTAAATAAAAAAACGCTTGCTTGATCCTGATATTTAGCATTAAAAAATTAAAAAACAGGACAAAAAATACTTTCTATTGCTCAATGACAGGAGAATCGGATAATTCTTCCTCTCTCAGCAGCATTTCGTCATTATTGTCCTGAACAGGAACAGGAATACTTTCAGACCTGGATTTTTTTCTTCTTTCAAACAATTCTTTTAAAGAATCGAAGCTTTTTGTTTGCAGCAGGCTGACTCCCTGGGTATAATTATCCAAATTAACTGTGCTGTTAAGCTGGTTCATATTATTGCGGCTGTACATTTTAACGCGGTATTGCCCGTCCTGAGTAAGCAGGTATTCTATTGTCCAGTTCCCGATGAGGTTATTCATATCCTGTTCACTGGAGCGGCTTACTATGCTGCCATCGCGTGTAACCCTGAGGCGGCCGTCGAGGAAAGTATAGCTCATCCGCAGCTGAAAGGTATTTATTGCATCAGCATCAATGCTGCTGCTCACATCCACATCAATCTCGAGGTTTTCGTCCAGCTGCGTAACAAGTGCACTGAACTGGTTAGACAGGAGTTCACTTATACTGCTGATGGCCGTTTGAGATCCAAAACCCAAAGCGCTTTGCGCCGCGCCTGAATTGGGGTCGTGTGCAAACTGCCTGAGCACAATCAGGTTAAATACCTGCCTGTTCAGGTATTGCTCATCGGCCTTTAGCTGGCTTTTAAACCTTTGTACTTCGGTATAAAATATGCCCGGATAATCCTTCAGTTCAATATCAAAATTAATATCAGGCGAAAGAAGATCGCCCTGCAGGTCCATGAGCAGGGTTACCGGATAAGGACGTCTTTCCTGCGGGGTAGGCTCGGCATTAGCACCTCTTTGTAAAATGGGCAGGAGGCTTGCAGATTGGTTATAGCGGGCCTGAATATCTAACAGACCACCATAGGGGTCTCCCATCCAGCGGATAGAACTCCCCGGATCAATTACAAACTCCTTGGTTATTACATTGAATAAAGTAAAATTATAAGCTCCTTTTGTGATTTCATAATTGCCAAACATGGTAAATTCTCCGTTGGTATCAATCTGGAGGTCCAGTTTTCCGTTGCCACGGCCCCTTATAATATCTCCGGCCCTGAGGTCGAAAATTATTTCGCAATAAGCGTCGGGGGTAATATCAAGATCAAAATCAAGCTTAATACCGCTAAGGTTAATATTCCCGGGGCCGGCGGATAATTCTTTGCTTCCTGCAGCAAGGCTGTCTTTTGCATTTACAAAATTAATGTATTCCCGTTGTTCATAGTCGGCACCAAAATCTAACGGAATAAAAATTTTGGTTCCTTTAGCTGTGCTTGCGGTGGCACTGAAGAGGAGGTTATTAATGGGGCCCAGAATTTCAAGATCGCCGTTGGCATAGGCAGTTCCGTAATACAGCTCATTTTCCTGGTAGGAGGTGTTCAGTACCTTTGTTCCGTTAAGTTTAGCTTTTAAGTTAATTACAAAATTGTCAAAACCATCGTGGAAAATACCTCCATCCATAGATGCAGTATTATTTTCTGAGTCCCTGATATTCAGGTCTCTGAAGCCGATCTCATTTTCTGATAGGATAAATCCACCATCAAAAGTGTAGCCTGTATTGGTATAATCAATTTTTATGTGTCCGTTATTTACACTGCCGCCACCGCGGAGGATGGGGTAAGCGGGTGACCCTGTAATAAGCACACGGCCGCTGGCAGTTCCTTTTATTCCTGAAAATATCCCTTCAGTAAAAGGCTCTATAATATCAAGATTTGTTTTGTAGAACACAGCATTTATATTAAGGCTGTTGTCCTCCACAAAAGGGTTATAGTAACCTTCAGCAGAAACAATTTCAATTCCTTTCCGGTGCCCGGTCAGCTGCAGGTCCAGGTGTTCCTCTTTATTGTTCCAGAAAGCTTCAAAGGCCATATTGCCCACAAGGAATTTTTCGATCATAAATTCGCTGATGCCTATCCGGCCGTTGAGCATGGGGGTGGCCAGCAGGTTCTGCAGGTCTGCCGACCCGTTTACTGAACCTGAAAGGTGCTGCTCCAGGATCGGGTTTAAATTGGAAAGCTGGAAATTATTCACCAGTATATTCAGCTTTTCATCCATATCTTCCGAAACAACCCCTTCTGCAATAATGGACTGGTCCTTATCTTTTATCTGAAAGTCCTGAAAGTAAATTTTGCCGTTCTCAAAAACAATGCGGTTGTTCCTGCTTATTTTCCAGTTGTTTTCAAGAATTGAAAGAACAGAAGAATGAAAGCTTAATTCAGTCCTGTCGGCAAGGAAAAAGATATCTGCATTCAGGTCAGCCAGGTTGCTGCTGTTGGCCTGTTTAATATCGCCGGACAGTTCAATATGGTCACGGTCCCAGATGGCTTCCAGGACCAGGTTTTCTGTGGGAGTAATACCATTGAAATACTGATCTGACGATTGGAGAAAGGCCATGGCAAGCACATCTGTACTGTCGGCAATTTTTGACGTGTTCAGTTCTGCTTCCAGATTTAAATACATATCATTTTTATACTGAACAGTATCAATAGTGGTATTGGCAGAAAGAATGGAGGTGTAGCCTCCGGTAAATGATCCTTCAATCTCTGTATTATCAGAAATAAACAGCTGCGGCTCAAACAAATGAAGGATTGGGTTGGGGTTTTTTAAGGATAATACATAATCAAGGCCATAACGGTTGTAAGTGGCAGGTCCCTTTTTCTGCTGATAATATGCTGCAATTTCCTCCGAATTATTCCGGAAGTTCAGCATGTATTCCTGATAAAGCCGCTGCACGTCTTCCGCCAGCTCTGAGTAGTTGAAATTTCCGGCTACGTAAAGGTCGGCAAGGGAAGTTTCCACCATAAGCTGCCGGCTGCTGGAGTCTATAGCTGTAAAAAGAGTAAGCGTATCCAGCGAAAGCTCACGGTTCCGGTACTCCACAACTGCATTTGCCAGGTAAATTTCGCCCTGCACCTCATCTATGTCCAGCCCTTTTAAATTAAGGTTTATGTTTGCACGCACAAACAACTCCTCATCCAGTAAATTCAGGGTTTTGAAAAAGGCAGTATCCAGGGTGGCATTCACTTTTAATTCCTGCCTGTCGTCGCGCAGGTCAATTGATCCTGTTCCTCTTATTTTAAGGTTTGGATCATTAACAGCAAGATCACCCTCAAAAAAACTTTTGGCAAGTGTACCTTTTGCTTTTATATTCCGGTAGGTGTAGTTCCGGTAGCCAAGCCGGGAAATGGCTGCATTAAGCCGGAGGTTAGCTTCATTCAGCGAAAAACCTGTTCCGCTTACAGTACCATTCATGCTGATCCTCTGCAGATCGGGCTCCCCAAGCATTTGACCAATGGCAAAATTCTGTAAAGCCAGCGATCCGCTGTAGGTGGAGAGGTCCCTGTCGGTGGTATTTAATTTAAGGTTTATATCCGACTGAATCTTGCCTAAGCGGGTATCGAACCTGCCGTTTGCCACAAAGTCATTCGGGAAGCCAAGGAACTGGCTGCTGAAGCTGATGAGCCCCAGCTTTTGCAGATTAGTATAAAGCTCCTCATTAAAATGCCGTTTAAGGTCAGGAGGGTAAAACTGTGAGTTTTTAAGGTCTGCTTCAATAAAGGTTTCCTCAAAATCCGGAAGCCCGTCCATGCTTAAATCTCCTCTTATTCTGGTCTGCCCGAAATGGATATCAATATCTCTTGCATCAAAATCATTTACGGTCCCGTCAAAGCGTCCGCTCAGGTAGTATGTTTCCTCATAATCCTTAAAATAGGGAGCGAACACAGCAAGATCGCGGGAGTGAATAACTGTTTCTTTTAAATTTGCATTAATTGTTACACTATCAACGAAATACTCCAGCGATTCCTGACTCCGGTAAGAGAAAGCAAGGCTGTCGCTTACAAAGCTGTTTCCGGCACGGAGTTCAAGGTTTTGGAACAGCATCGATTGCTCCGTATAGCGATAAAAAGTTTTGAGCTGATCAACATTAAAATTATAGCCCGGTGCCGCCGTTTTTAAATTCAGAAGATTAAACTCCAGGGTGTCGGCAATTAACCTGAAGGCCTCCAGCTGGCCGTCGATCCTGTTCAGGAAAATATGGTTGTAATCAAAATATTCCTCAAGGGAATCTTTGCGGTAATCGTGGTAAATAAAGGTACCATCATGAATGGTAACGTCCCCTATGGTAAAAGGGGTATATGTTTTCGGGCCGGGCTTCCGTGGCGGGAGCAGGTCCTGTATATTCCTGATAAATTCATTGATATTAAGGCCGTCGTCCGGACCATTCTTGAGGAGTTGCACTCTGGGTTTGCTCAGGACTACTTCGTCCAGCCCGGGGTGTTCCTTGTTTAGCAGGTCCAGCAGCCGGAAATCCACAAATGCTTCTTCAATACTGATCATCAGGCTGTCCTGCTGATCGTACACGCTTAAGTTATCAAGTTCGAAGGAGTCGAACCACCGTAAATGAACACGCTGAACAGCTACGGGAAAGCCTGTTTTATCGCTCAGGTATCTGGAAAGTTTTTGCACCACCAGCGTCTGAACCGCCGGTATTTGCAAAATGCCGCCGGCTACTGCCAGAAGAAGCAGTATAGATACAAAAAAGAGGAGAACTATCTTCAGAAATCCCTTTTTGTTATCTTGCGGTAAATCTTTATTTTCTTCTGACAATCGACTTTATGTGTTCAATATTAGCAATAGAATCATCCTGCGACGAAACCTCGGCAGCTGTAATCCAAGATAGCAAAATACTTGCCAATATAGTTGCAACTCAGCAGGTTCATGAACAATGGGGGGGAGTGGTGCCGGAACTCGCCTCGCGTGCTCATCAGCAAAACATTATCCCTGTGGTTCATAAGGCCTTGCAGGTTGCAAATATAGGAAAAAAAGATCTTGATGCAGTTGCTTTTACCCGTGGCCCCGGTTTATTGGGAGCACTTTTGGTTGGTGCTTCTTTCGCAAAATCTTTTGCCCTGGGCCTTGGTGTGCCACTGATTGATGTAAACCATATGCAGGCCCACATTCTGGCTCATTTTATTGATGACCCAAAGCCGCCATTCCCTTTCCTTTGCCTTACAGTAAGTGGCGGGCATACCCAGATTGTTAAAGTTAACGGATTTTTAGATATGGAAATTATAGGAGAAACTCAGGATGATGCAGTAGGGGAAGCATTTGATAAAACCGCCAAGCTCCTGGGGCTTCCTTACCCCGGAGGCCCGCTGGTGGATAAATGGGCGCAGAAGGGAAATCCTGCCGCTTTTCAGTTTCCTTTGTCGGATATGCAGGGTCTTAATTTCTCTTTCAGTGGCATTAAAACTGCAGTACTTTATTTTTTACAGAACCGGCAGAAAGAAGATCCTGATTTTGCAGAAAAAAACATGGCAGATATTTGTGCCAGCCTGCAATATACACTTGTGGAAATGCTGTTACAGAAACTGCGTAAGGCAGCTAAAGAAACAGGAATCAGGCACATTTCCATAGCTGGTGGTGTTTCTGCTAACAGTGGCTTACGGCAGGCACTGCAGAAGGAAGCGGCAAATAGGAACTGGCAGGTTTATATTCCTGCCTTTGAGTATTGTACCGATAATGCGGCAATGATTGCGATGGCAGCCCATTATAAGTACCAGGCCGGAGAATTTTGCCCGCAGGATGTCAGCCCTATGCCCAGGATGAAGTTTTGATTTCAGAGGAATAGGATAAAGGATAGATGTTAGATAATGGATGATAGAAGATAGAAGCAGGAAAGGGGCTGCCGGATTAAGCGGATTGCTTGTAATAACCTGCGCCGGACAATTGGCGAGAATAACAAAAAACGGAAAACTAAAGTGAAAGATATTTTTAAGGCAGGGGATATTAAGGTGCATCGGTTTGTGGTGGGGGATGCTGACCTGGCGGCTTTTGGTGGGGAACTGGTGCATCCGGTATGTTCCACCTTTGCTTTGGCCCGCGAAATTGAACAAGCGTCGCGGCTTTTTATTATTGATAGTAAGGAAGCGCATGAAGAAGGGATAGGCACCCGCCTGAATATTGTCCATTGCAGCCCTGCTTTGCCGGGCGAAGAATTAATAATTGAGTCGCAACTCGAAAAAATAGAAGGAAATGAATTATTATGCACAGTAAGTGTGCGTGCCGGAGACAGGGTAATTGCCAGAGGAACCACCGGACAAAAGGTACTCCGGCGCGATAAACTGGAAAAAATTTTTAATGATTTAAGAAAAAGCTGCTGAAAGCTTTATAGAATAAACTATGGCAAAAGATAAGAAGCAAAGATTTAGTTCAAACGTAAATATCAAAAACCGCAAGGCAGGGTTTGAGTATGAGTTTATTGAGAAATATGTGGCAGGAATGGCTTTGCGTGGCACCGAAATAAAATCAATCAGGGAGGGAAGGGTAAACCTCCAGGAGGCATATTGTGTTTTTTACGATGACGGCCTTTATGTACAAAACATGCACATTTCGGCTTATGAGGAAGGGAATATTCTTAACCACGATCCTTTGCGCCAGAGAAAGCTGTTGCTGAAAAAGAAGGAGCTGGGAAAAATGAAAACCAAGCTTGATGAAAAAGGGCTTACTATTATTCCTATCCGGATGTTTATTACTGACCGCGGATTTGCAAAGCTGGAAATTGCCCTTGCCCGTGGTAAAAAACTGCATGATAAGCGGGAAAGTATAAAAGAAAAAGATGTTAAACGGGAGTTAAGCAGACTTAAATTTTAAAAATGCACGAGCAACAAAGAGGAGTATGCCGCTTAAGTATTGTGCCTGTAAGGGCCGAAGGAAGGGAAAGCAGCGAACTGGTAACGCAGTTACTTTTCGGCGACCATTATACTGTCCTGGAGAGCAGCAAAGAGAGTGAATGGCTTCGTATTTTAATTCATTTCGATAAATATGAGGGCTGGATTAACCAAAAGCAGCACCATTCTGTAACCGAAGAGTATTTTGAGCAGCTTTCAGGACAGGATATGCAGGTGTGTGGAGATATTGCCGGACGTCTCCGCCTGCAGGATGAATACCTGCACATTGTTTATGGCAGTGTATTGCCCCTTAGCGGAAACGAGTTGTTTGACCTTAGCGAAACGGTGGAATTTACCGGAAATACGCTGGCCATCAGAAAGATTAAAGATTTTACTGTTTTAAAAGATATTGCTTTTCAGTATATTAACAGTCCTTACCTGTGGGGCGGCAAAACTCCTTTTGGTATTGACTGTTCCGGATTTGTGCAAATGGTCTTTAAACTATGCGGGTACCCTCTGAAACGGGATGCAAGCCAGCAGGCTCAGCAGGGTAAAACGGTGCTTTCAGTGGCAGAGTCAAAACCCGGGGACCTGGCCTTTTTCCAAAATCCGGCAGGCAAAATTGTTCATGTTGGTATAATACTGGAAAACCGGAAGATTATTCATGCCTCAGGCAAGGTAAGGGTGGATTACCTGGATGAAAATGGAATTTTTATAAAGCAAAGTAAAATATATAGCCATAGGTTGTGCTTGATTAAGCGGTTGATTATGTAGGATTTAAGATAAAAATATTATGCATGGTAGTAGTAGGGTGTTAGTTCTGAATTATGATTTCAGCCCGATATCAGTATGTACCGTTCAGCGGGCGTTTTTACTGGTGTTCCTGGAAAAGGCAGAAATGCTTGCAGATGCCAGAGGAGGTTTACTTCATACTGTAAACAGCGCCTGGCCAATGCCGGCGGTAATCCGGCTGCGCCGGTATATTAATATGCCCTATAAAGGTGTACTGCTTACCAGACAAAATATTTTTAAAAGGGATAATTACACCTGCCAGTATTGTGGTACCCATAAAGAGCTTACCCTGGACCATGTTGTTCCCCGCTCCAAAAACGGCAAATCGTCCTGGTCGAACCTTGTAACCGCCTGTAAGCGCTGCAATGCCCGTAAAGGAGATTATACTCCCGAAGCAGCCGGGCTTCGTTTGAGAAGAAGGCCTGCCCGGCCATCGTATCTTGATTTTCTCCGGCATAACAGCGGTTTATTCCAGGAAGAATGGGGGCCATACCTGCAGTCAAACCGTGCAATTGCTTAGTTTTCGTTGTTCGTTTTTGGTTGTTCGTTCCCTGCAGAGAATCAGCAGGTAAAGCTTCCTGTTTTAATTGAAGTCAGGCAACGAACAACTACCAACGAACAACGACCAACCAAAATCAGGTGTAGCCGAGTTTTTCCCTTACTTTCTGAAGGGTAACCCTTGCTATTTCCCTTGCTTTGGCTTCACCCTCTTCCAGCTTCCTGTTTAATTCAGGCAGGTTACTGATGTAGAAGTTATAAAGCTCCCTTTCTTTTTCAAATCTTCTGATAATAAGTTCATACAGCTCCTGCTTTGCATGGCCGTATCCGTAATTACCCCCTAAGTACTTCTGCCGCATTTCTTCCACCTGCTCTGGTGTTGCAAGGAGTCTGTAAAGGGCAAAAACATTGTCATTCTCCGGGTTTTTTGGTTCTTCAAGGGGAGTACTGTCGGTAACAATGCCCATGATCTGTTTCCGTAGCTGTTTATCGGGAAGAAACAGGTCTATAGTATTGCCATAGCTTTTGCTCATTTTCTGGCCGTCAGTACCCGGTATTGTCATAACAGATTCGTCTATGCGGGCTTCAGGAAGTACAAAAGTTTCGCCATAGCGGTTATTAAAGCCGCTTGCGATATCTCTTGCCATTTCCAGATGTTGCTTCTGGTCTTTGCCTACCGGTACAAATTCGGCATCATATAAAATAATGTCGGCAGTCATTAAAACAGGGTAGGTAAACAAGCCTGCGTTTACATCTGCCAGCCGGTCCGACTTATCTTTGAAAGAGTGTGCATTGGCCAGCATCGGGAAGGGCGTAAAACAATTGAGGTACCAGTTAAGCTCGCAAACTTCCGGAATGCGGCTTTGGCGGTATAGCATGTTTTTTTCTGTGTCAAAACCAAAGGCCAGCCAGGCAGCCGCCACCGCATTAATATTGTCGACCCTGGTTTCGGCCTCTTTTATGGAAGTAAGAGAATGAAGGTCGGCTATAAAAAATAAAGATTCATTTTCAGGGTCATTTGCTAATGCAATCGCGGGCAAAACAGCACCTAAAACATTTCCTAAGTGAGGGCGCCCTGTGCTTTGTATTCCGGTAAGTATTCGTGCCATTTTTATTTATGTGTCTTCTCAAAGTTTAGCAAATAGTTGAAAATCAAAAGGTAAGAATTTATAAAACCTTCTTTTTCTGAACAGAATCCACCGATCATTTAAATTTTCACCTTTTGTATTTCCCTTAGCTGTTGGTACAGGTTCAGGTTTGTGTTCTGCAAAATAAATAAAGCAGCTATTAAATAGGGAATAAAATGAAATATTTCGCTTCAATTCTTACAAATGGTGTGGAACAGGCATTGAATTTGTGTATGGATATATGTTGTAGATCAGTATAAGTATTTGTAAATTCACTGCGTTTTAGAGCTTTTAATGTATCTTTTCTTATGAAGAAAACAAGTGTATGGATAGTTGCCGCTTTTCTGGCATTTGCGGCACATAATAATGCCGGCGCGCAAATGCTGGTGGAGCGCCAGGGGTTTGAAAAAAAACTTGCCCGGATAGATTTTGCTGAAAAGGCCCATGATTTTGGTCAGGTGCAGGAGGAAAACGGACCCATTAAGCATACCTTTGAATTTGAAAATACCGGTGAAGTTCCTGTTAAAATAACCGGAGTTCAGGCTTCCTGTGGCTGCACCACACCCGACTGGACCAGAGAAGAAATACAGCCGGGAAGTAAAGGAATAATTGTGGCGCAATATGATCCGGCCAACCGGCCCGGCCAGTTTGATAAAGCCCTTACTGTGAATACCAATGCAGAGCCTAATGTAGTTATTTTAACGATTAAAGGGGTGGTAAAGCCCAGACCCCGTACTGCTGAGGATGATTTCCCTACAGAAATGGGTAATTTAAGAGTAAAATACAGAGGTTTTAATTTTGGAAAGCTTACCACCGAAGGTCCTGTTACCAAAACTTTTGAAGTTTATAACCAGGGTAAAAAGCCATTGGTGTTTTCTGATAAAGTGATATCCCCATCTCATGTAAAAGTAAGCTTCAGGCCCAAAGAAATTGCTCCTGAAAGCCGCGGGGAAGTAGTAATCAGCTACGATGTGGCAGGTCTTAATGATTTAGGCTGGGTAAGTGATAACCTGGTGCTTTTTACGAATGAAGAGGGTGAAAATTCAAAAAAGAACTTCAGCGTAATTGCCACTATTGAAGAATACTTTCCTCCCATGACAGAGGAGGAGCTTGCACAGGCTCCACGCCTGCAGCTTGAAAAAACCACCTATGATTTTGGGAAAACAAAAGAAGGAGATAAAGTGGTGGCAGAATTTGTTATTACAAATGGAGGCCGGAAAGAACTGAACATCCGGAAAACCAAAGCAAATTGTGGCTGTACGGTTTCTTCACCTGAAAAAGACACACTGCAGCCCGGGGAAAGCAGTAAAATAACTGCAACACTCGATACCCGCGGCCTTCGCGGAAATCAATTTAAAAACATTACTATATTTAGTAATGACCCGACAGCACCTACCCAAACTGTAACCATAAAAGGTGAGGTGCAGCAGTAATCTGCAGAGGGCGCAATTTTAATAAAGGAAACCGAAGTTAAAAAACCAGAACTGAAGGCCATTAAATAAGCCGGATGTTAAAGCGAAGCAGGGACCTTGTTCCGGCTCCGGATAATAAAAAAAGCGCTGCATAAGAATGGAGCGCTTTTTTTATAGATTCTATTTTTAACCTCTGAAGCCAATCAGCAGTATGTCATCCACCTGCTTTTCAGCTCCCTTCCAGTTTTTAAAGTTTTCGGACAGAAGGTTAATCTGATCCTGCGGATCTTTGGTGTGCATATCAGCCAGTAGTGATTCAAGGCGTTTTCTCCCGTATTTACCTTCTGCTCCAAGCTGGTCCTGCAAGCCATCTGAAAAGAGATAGTAGGAAGTACCCTCAGCTAATGGAATTACGTGTTCTGTAAAATCTCTGTCTACCCCTACTTTATGAGTTCCTCCAATAGCTTGTTTATCTCCCTTTACTGTCTGCACACCCTTTTCATCCACAATAATTAAAGGGCGGCGGGCTCCGGCGAAAACTATTTCTCTTTTTTGACGGTCTATACGGCAAAGAGAAATTTCCATTCCATCCTGGTTATTACTTTCTTCCTGCCGCAGGGCTTTCATTACCCGATTGTGAAGCTGGTTCAAAATGGAGGCAGGTTCGTGGTTATGGTTATGGATAATAATTTCATTCAGGAATTCATGACCAAGGGCACTCATAAAGGCTCCGGGAATTCCATGGCCTGTACAATCTACAGCCGCAAGAAAAACCTGGTCGTTTTGCTCAGTAAAGTAATAAAAATCGCCACTGAGCACATCGCGGGGCACCCAAAACACAAAGCTTTCCGGTATGTACTGCTGAATATCCTCCTGTGCCGGCAGCATAGCCTTCTGGATGCGCTCACCGTACCTGATGCTGTCCATTACCCTTTTCTTTTGCTTTTGGAGCTGCGCGTTGACTACAAGAGCCTCTTTCATTTTCAGGCTGAGCTCCATCTGTTTAATTACCTGCTTGCCTAAAGTGCGCAGTGCAAATTTTTGTTCCTCAGTCAGGTTGCGTGGTTTGGTGTCAATTACGCACAGGGTGCCAAGGTTGTGGCCGCCGGGAGTTTCCAGCGGAATGCCTGCATAAAAACGAATGGCGGGTCCGCCTGTTACGAGCGGGTTGTCATGGAAGCGCTCGTCCTGCAGGGCATCAGGTACCTCCATAATGTCATTTCCATGGATTGCATGTGCGCAAAAGGCCAGTCCGCGTGGTGTTTCAGTTGCTTCAAGTCCTACCCGTGCTTTAAACCACTGCCGGTCTTCATCTAAAAGAGAAACAAGTGAAATGGATGTGCCGCATATTTGGGAAGCAAGCTTAACAAGCTCATCAAAAGCTTCATCCTCAGGTGTATCTAATATATTGTATTGTTCCAGTGCTGCAAGTCGTTCCTGCTCATTGCCTGGTAGGGGAGCTGAGATCATGAGGTTCTGTTTTCTGTTGTATACAATTCAGAACCCCTTTCTTTCCGGCTGAAGAGTATGTGATAATTTAGTGAAATAGTAATTATATTTATCTCATTTACTATGGGAAAATATATTACCAGGAGTAATTGCAAAAATATATAGATATAATGTGAATATTTGTTAAGAATGGGGTGTGCTAATACATCTGATGTTCCAGGATAGTAGCTTACAGGGAGGTTTTGCCCGTGCAGAATCGATAGTGCTGGTATTCAGGTGATTTCCTTTCTTTTGCTTTTTGGTAATCCCATCAGAAAGCTTTTAAAGTCTTATAGCGTTTACCGGAAATAGTCTGTTGCGGGAGAGTAAAAATGCCTGATTGGTAAAATATATTACCTGTTCTTTTTATTTGTTTGATATTTTCTATAATAAATAAACTTCCTGATCAGCTGCTTTGGCGAGGCAGATTTTATAAAAACAAAAACAGCGCTGTCCATAGCCTGGCCAACGCTGTTTTAATACAGGTAATTTAAATATTACTGCCCTTTTTCAGGGAATTACTTCTTCATCCTCATTATTTAAAAGCCGGAATTCCTGTAATTTCATTCCCCAGAATGAGGAGGTGGATATCATGAGTACCCTCATAGGTAACTACGCTTTCCAGGTTCATCATGTGCCGCATAACGGGGTAATCGCCTGTTATGCCCATTGCGCCGTGGATCTGCCGTGCTTCACGGGCAACATCCAGCGCCATGGCTACATTATTCCTTTTGGCAAGAGATATTTGTTGCGTGGTGGCTTTTCCTTCATCCATTAGTTTTCCCAGCCTCCAGCATATAAGTTGTGCTTTGGTTATTTCCGTTAGCATTTCAGCCAGCTTTTTCTGTACCAGCTGAAAGGATGCGATTGGTTTATCAAACTGAATTCGCTCAAGCGAATACCGCCTGGCGGAGTCGTAGCAGTCCATGGCTGCTCCCAGTGCGCCCCAGCTGATTCCGTAGCGGGCAGAGTCCAGACACATTAGGGGAGCGCCCAGGCCGCTTTTGCCCGGCAGCAGGTTCTCTTTTGGCACCTTTACATTATCGAATACCAGTTCGCCGGTGGTGCTTGCGCGCAGGCTCCATTTGTTATGGGTTTCAGGAGTGCTGAAGCCTTCCATACCTCTTTCCACAATCAGGCCATGTATTCTTCCTTCCTCATTTTTGGCCCAGACTACGGCAAGGTCGGCTTTGGGTGCGTTACTTATCCACATTTTACTTCCGTTCAGCAGGTAATGGTCTCCCATGTCTTTAAAATGGGTGAGCATGCCACCCGGGTTGGAGCCGTGGTCAGGTTCTGTAAGTCCAAAACAGCCCAGCCATTCCCCGGCAGCCAGTTTAGGGAGGTACTTCCTCCGTTGTTCCTCTGATCCGAATTTAAAGATCGGGTACATGACAAGAGATCCCTGCACCGATGCGGTGGACCGCATGCCTGAATCGCCTCTTTCTATTTCCTGCATAATCAGGCCATAGGAAATATAATCCAGGCCTCCGCCTCCATACTCAGCAGGTATTGTTGGTCCAAAAGCGCCTGTTTCACCAAATTTCTTCACAATTTCGTATGGAAAACGGGCTTTCTGGCTCCACTCCTCAATATAAGGCGTTATCTCTTTTTTAACAAAATCGCGAACAGAGCTCCGTACGAGCTTTTGCTCACCGGTCAGCAAATCATCTATATTATAAAAGTCAGGCGACACAAAAGGGTCTGAGAATTTGCTTTTACCTGAGTTTTGCTTGTCTTCCGTGGAGTTAGCTGCCATATCTTCTTTTTTTAAAATTTAATTACCACCTTTACAACATCGAAAAAAAATGTGAAGTTGCAAGATGGACTCATCAAACTTAGATCCTAATATAGTAGAAAAAATCAAGAAACTGGAAGAGAAGTTTAAGGCTTCCGGTCAGGATATTTCATCCTATCTGGATGGTCTCCTGCAGTCTGATTATCTCAAATATTGGGAATATATAAATCTCGATACGCTCCTGAATCTGCAACAGCCCAAAACCAGATATCCGGATGAAATGGTATTTATTATGTACCACCAGATAACTGAGCTTTATTTTAAGATGGTTCTCTGGGAGCTGGAACAGCTTACCAGCATGAAAGAGGTGGATCCTAAAGTATTTCTGATGAAAATTAAGCGGGTAAACCGCTACTTCGAAAACCTGATTCATTCTTTTGATATTATGATAGACGGAATGGAAAGGGAGCAATTTCTTAAATTCCGGATGGCCCTGCTGCCCGCCAGTGGTTTTCAGTCTGCCCAATACAGGCTTATTGAGCTTAACGCTACTGACCTTAAAAACCTTTTGCCACAGGAAGACCGGGATAATCTGCCGGAAACTTATACCGATGAAGAGCTGATCCAAAGTATATACTGGCAGAAGGGGGCTACTGAACTGGAAACAGGAAAGAAAACGTTAACGCTGGTTCAGTTCGAAGAAAAATACCGCGATCTGTTCCTGAAGGTTATACGGGAAAAGCAAAACTCAAACATTAATAAAATATACCTGCAGCACCTGCAGGAGGTGCCTGAGGCAGAGGCAATCCGCGAGGCCCTTCGTGAATTCGATTCCCTGGCGAATGTGTTCTGGCCACTATCTCATTTTAAAACAGCTGTGCGTTATTTGCAGGGCGATACAGGCATGATTGCTGCAAGCGGCGGCACTAACTGGAAAAAATACCTGCCTCCACGGTTTCAGTGCGTTATCTTTTTCCCGCAGTTATGGTCCGGGGAAGAGAAAAAAGAATGGGGAAAAGCCTGGGTAATGAAGGAGATCAGCAATAGTTGATTGCGCCCCTGCTAATCTGTTTTAAAAAGCGGGCAAACTGCTTTTGTATCTTTTTACGTACAGAAAATAGTGTTATTTTAGCGGGGTTTATAAACATCTGATTTGCGTACACTTACCCTCATATCTCTTCTTTTTTTGCTGCTTTTCCCCCTTGCGGGGAGGGGGCAGTCGAAAAAAGTTATTGTCTATTACGACAATGCCCAAAAGATGGTAAAAGAAGTGTATTTCGTGGAAGACACCATAAGTATGCAGCTGGATGGGCCATATAAGGCCTTTTATGCCAGCGGGCAGCTAAAGGAAAAAGGAAGTTATAAAGGGAATGTAGCTTCCGGCTACTGGGAATATTTTTATGAGAGCGGAAACCCCAAGATGCGGGGGGAACTAAAGGAAGGATCTAACTTCGGGCACTGGCAATATTTTTATGAAAATGGAAACCTGAGTATGGAGGGAGCCATTTTTGATGGCCAGCGGCAGGATGACTGGACCCACTACTATGAAAACGGGAGCATTAAGAGAAGAGGTAAATACCTTAATAACCGCATGGTGGGTATATGGAATTATTTTTATGAGAACCAGCAGGGAGGTTATGGAGCTCTGAAGGCACAGGCTTTTTATGAAGATGGCGTGGGAACTTATAAAGAGTTTTACCCCAACGGCGATCTTAAAGCGGAAGGCCTTTATGTGGATGGTAAAAGCCAGGGAGAGTGGACCTTTTACCACCCGAATGGACAAACAGAAGCAAAAGGGGAATACAAAGATGGCCTCCGCCGGGGAGAATGGACTTTTTACCACCCGAATGGAAATAAAGCTGCAGAAGGGTATTACAGGGACGGGGTCAGGCAAGGGGACTGGGAATTCTTTCATGAGAACGGTAATTTAAGTTCTGTGGGGAAAATGCAGGAAGGCCAAAAAGATGGCTACTGGAGGTTATTTAACCGTTGGGGAGATTTTAAAGGAGAGGGAAATTTTGTTAAGGGCGAAGGGGAGTACAAGGAGTTTTACGAAAGTGGTAAAATAAAAACAGTGGGTGCCATAAAAAATGATAAAAGCCAGGGAGAGTGGCTTTATTATTATGAGAATGGCAGGCTGGAAGGAAGAGCCGTGTTTGAGAATGGCCGGGGATATTATAAAGGATATTACCCTGACGGTACCGTTAATATGGAAGGTGAAATTGCAGATGGGCAGAGGGTGGGAATCTGGAAGATGTATAAGGAAAACGGTGACCTTTCCGGCTTTTATAAAGTTTATTATGAAAATGAAAAGCCAGTTTACAAAATTATAAATAAGGACAATACTGAACAGCGGGAGAGCACAGATAAACCTGAATTCCGCTTTAAGGTGAAAAACTTCAGGAATTTTAAGCCACAGGTTAACGAATTCAGAGCCCTTATTGTCGCCACAAACCCGGTTGCACCATTTAATGGAAGTATTCCTGTTTCACTTGAGTATTATATACAGGAGCGGCTGGGATATGACCTTCAGCTGACATACATCCGCGATCCTTTTTTTACAGGACAAAAGAATCTGGATGCAGGCAAAGAGTTTGCTCACGGATTTTCCTTAGCCTTAAAACAAAAATTTTACCAGCCGGAAGATAAGCTGGGCATGTTTTACTATGGGCATGAATTACGGGCAAGCCCTATAGAGCATTACCATAATACCGGCAATTCCACAATAGGGGAAAATGGTTTTATCAGTTTGCAGGAATTAAAACTGGAGTATAGTGTTATTTTCGGGAACCGCCTTACCAGAGATGCGGGGAAAAGTGGATTTACCCTGGATGTTTTTCTTGGAATGGGAGCAGGCTACCGGTTTGTGCACAGAAATTACAGGCAGCAGGATCTTCCTTATTCAGCTTTTGCTAATTATAATACCAGTGGAATAAGTGTTCCTATCCGTTTTGGCTTCAATATGGGTTATGCGCTCAATCGGCTAAAACGGAACAGGTAGCAGGAGTGATCCTTGTTAAACTTATTGCCCTTAAATTAATGTTATATCCGCAGTCAGGTTCATTTAAGGATAACCACCTTACAAGCTAATTATGCGAAAAGTTATAGATTTAAACCTGAAGCCTGAAGAGGCTTTTGATGAAAATGTTTTTAACCGGCTTGCCCGTCAGGCATCCGGCATTTCCGCCGGTGAAGAGCAGGTGGTTGTTAGACCCCTCCGCCGGTCTGTTGATGCCCGCAGCCGGCAGGTAAAGGTAAACGTTCAGGCAGAAATATGGATAAATGAAGAGCCGCCGGCAGCCATCAGCTATTCCCCTGATCTTCCGGATGTATCATCGGCGCCTGAAGTGCTGGTGGTGGGAGCGGGGCCTGCAGGGCTTTTTGCAGCTTTGCGTCTGGTGGAGCTGGGGCTTAAACCTGTGGTCTTTGAAAGGGGTAAAGATGTGAAAACCCGCCGCCGCGACCTGGCAGCCATTAATAAAGATCATATTGTTAACCCGGAGTCAAATTACTGTTTTGGTGAGGGGGGAGCAGGCACTTATTCCGATGGTAAATTATATACCCGTTCAAAAAAGCGGGGTGATGTAAGGAGAATTCTGGAGATTCTTGTAGCGCATGGGGCCACAGATCAGATTCTGGTTGATGCACACCCGCATATAGGTACCAATAAGCTGCCTAAAATTGTACAGAACCTTCGCGAAAGTATAATAAGGTCGGGAGGCGAAGTTCATTTCGATACAAAGGTTACTGACCTTATTATAGAAGGTGATGAGCTGAAGGGTATTATTACCGGAGATGGCAGCCGCTTTACCGGTGCCGGTGTTATATTGGCCACAGGGCACTCGGCGCGCGATATTTTTGAACTGCTGCACAGTAAAGAGGTGCTGATAGAAAGCAAACCTTATGCCCTGGGGGTAAGGGTGGAGCATGGTCAGCAGCTGATTGACCGTATCCAGTATCATTGCGAGGACAGGGGTGCCTGGCTTCCGGCATCATCCTATTCCCTGGTGAGCCAGGTGCAGTATGAAGGAAGAAAAAGAGGCGTTTTTTCTTTTTGTATGTGCCCCGGCGGTTTTATTGTTCCTGCAGCTACAGCCCCCGGCGAAGTGGTGGTAAACGGAATGAGCCCAAGCAGAAGGAATTCTAAATTCGCGAATTCAGGTATAGTGGTGGCTGTGGAGCACGATGAGCTGGGCAAATATCTGCAGCACGGTGCTCTGGCCGGCCTGCGGTTCCAGCAGGCAGTGGAGCAGCAGGCATGCAAAATGGCCGGAGGCTCCCAGGTGGCCCCCGCGCAGCGCCTTGTGGATTTTGTGGAAAGAAAGGTGAGCAGCAGTTTGCCTGCTACCAGTTACCAGCCCGGACTGGCGCCTGTGGATATGTATGAAGTGCTTCCGCCTAATATTGCGCTGCGCCTGCAGCATGCTTTCAGGGACTTTGGCCGTAAAATGAAAGGCTACCTCACAAATGAGGCGCAGATTGTAGGGGTGGAAAGCAGGACCTCATCGCCGGTTAAAATTCCCCGCGACAGGGAAACTCTGGAACATCCGGAGCTAAAGCGCCTTTTCCCCTGCGGGGAAGGTGCAGGCTATGCCGGGGGTATTGTATCTGCCGCTATGGACGGGGAGCGCTGTGCAGAGGGGCTTGCCGCCATATATGCAGCTAAGCAAAGCGGAACAAAATGAGTTGGGATGGAGTATAATATTGAGTGTATTGAGTATTAAGTATTTTGCATCATCAGATTTAAATTCCGGAACCATGAATAAAAAAACAGTAGTAATAGGAGCAAGTAATAATCCCACGCGCTATGCCTATATAGCCAGTAATATGCTTACCGACTATGGTCATGAAATAGTCCCGGTAGGTATAAAAAAAGGTGAAGTGGCAGGGAAGGATATCCTTGATATGCGGCAGCACCCAAAGGTAGATGCTGTGGATACAGTTACCCTTTACCTTGGGCCACAAAACCAGCCGGAGTGGTATGATTATATACTGGGCCTTAACCCTCAGCGGATCATTTTTAATCCGGGAACCGAAAATACTGAGCTTGAGAAGAAAGCGAATGAAAAAGGAATAGAAACAGTATACGGATGTACCCTGGTGATGCTCAGGGCAGGAACTTATTAGACCATTTTATCTCAGAACTGCAAACAGGGCCCGTTTTTTTAGCCGCAGGCATTCCTGGTGTTTCAATATAGGAATTACTTCAGCCTTTTATCTTTTTTACTTTAAACAACAAATAGGGTCTGTTTAAAGTGGAGAAGCTGAAAGGCTTTTTTTATGAAGTTTATTTATATAAGCCTTTTCTGAAGTATTGTGGGAGAGCTTAAATAAGAAAACCTCTTCTAAATTAGAAGAGGCTTATGCTTAATAGATGTTAAACAGGTGTATGAATAAATATGTGTTATGTACTGATATATACCGGAACCTTGAAAAAGGTAACCACAGCGAATAAAAAAAAATAAATTTTTTTTTAAGCATCTGTAAAATGTTTTTCCTGACCGGCCTTTGGGCCATCAAAAACTGCTGATCTTAGTCTCCTTTCAGTAAGAAACGAAACCCCCTCCGGAGGAATCAGTTACTTAATAAAAGGAGTGAAAATTAAACTGATTTTTATGGATATTAATATTGTAAAGAACTCTCCGGGAGAGGGAAAAATAAAAGTTTTATTTGTTTGCCTGGGCAATATATGCCGCAGTCCGCTTGCAGAAGCTATTTTTAATAAAAAGGTGCAGGAAAAGGGCCTTACTCAGTTCTTCGAAGCAGACTCTGCAGGTACCGGTGATTATCATATAGGATCAGGTCCGGATAAGCGTACCTTGCAGAATGCAGAAAAGAATGCAGTAAAAATAAGCCACAGTGCCCGCCAGATTGCAACCCCTGATTTGAGCAGATTTGATTATGTATTAGCCATGGATGCTGAAAACATGGAAAAAATTAATGCACTTGCAGAAGCCGATGCTCAAATAGAAGGGAAGATTTTCCTGATGCGCGATTTTGAACCGGGGGCACATCCGGGATTTACTGCCAGTGAAGAGCAGCCTTTTACCAATCGCAACAGCTTATCAGAGTCCTCAGATGACCCTCGGACTCCTGACAGGGATGTGCCGGACCCATATTATGGAGGGGAGGATGGATTTCAGGAGGTTTTTAATATTCTGGACAGAACAGTGGAAAACTTTTTAAAGTATGTAGTACAGGAAAGAAAGCTGGCCTGAGGATGCAAAGCAATAACAACCACTTTTTTGAGCGGGCCTTATTTGAAAGTACAGGCAGGGAGCTGCAGGTAGAGGAGGTCTTTTTTAAGTCAGGAGGCTGTATTAATAATGCGGTCCGTCTGAATACATCTGCCGGCGACTTTTTTCTGAAGTGGAATGAAGGTATTGAGGACGATATGTTTGCTATGGAGGCCAATGGATTACAGCTTTTAAGGGCAGGAGGTAACCTTCGTGTGCCGGAGGTTTTAGGTGTTGGCAAAATGGAAGAAAAATATTACCTCCTGCTGGAATATTTAGATAGCAGGCATCCTTCTGCCACTTATTGGCAGTCATTAGGGCAGGGGCTTGCGCAGCAGCATACCCTTACCAGCGAAAATTACGGACTGGAAGAAAATAATTTTATAGGAAGGCTGCCACAGAATAACAGGCAAAACAAAAGCTGGGTTAATTTTTTCAGGGAGTCGCGCCTGGAGGTGCAGCTGGGGCTGGCTATTTATAATGGGTTGGTTACTGATGATTTTGTGAAAAAATACAAGGCACTGTACCCGAAACTTCCTGAGCTTTTGCCGGAGGAACCGCCTTCTTTACTGCATGGCGACTTGTGGAGTGGAAATATAATGGCAGGGCCCGCAGGAGAACCCTGTCTGATAGACCCGGCGGTTTATTATGGGCACAGGGAAGCAGAAATAGCATTTACAGAGTTGTTTGGTGGCTTTGATGCTCTTTTTTATGAAGCCTACCGGGAAGCAATGCCTGTGGAACCGGGGTATGGGGAACGGAAGGATATTTATAATATTTATCCTTTAATGGTGCATGTAAACCTTTTTGGAACATCATACCTTAGTGGAGTGGAGCGCACATTGAAAAAGTTTGCAGGCTAAGGGGGTGCTCTTTGTCGTGTTGCTACCGGGTACAAAGTTCTTCCTCCTGCCTGCCAAATCCGTTTAACAGAGTAAGCTGAGTTTTTGTATTAATAATCAGCTCCGTGTCCTGTTTCAAACGATTTCGGTCTGATATTTTTCTCATTTTTTAATAATAACTATGTCAGGGATAAAAACTACATATCAGGCAGAGAAGAATGTGAAAGGGGCTTCTGCCGGAGGGGAGTATTATAAAAGCACCTATGCAGGATTACTTTTTGTCTGGGTAATGAGTTTGTTGATTTTTCCTCAGCTACCCCTCCTGACAGTGGCTCTGAATTTATTGATAATGGTTTTAATAAGCAGCATGCAGTTTTATAGTGCATTGCTGCCTGTTAAAAAACTAATCAGCAAAAAAAATGAGCAGGAACCGTTTGTTTCTATTCATATTCCTGTCCATAATGAGCCGCCGGAACTGGTGCTGAAGACTCTGGAAGCTATACAGCAGTTGAATTATAAAAATTACGAGGTAATTGTATTAGATAACAATACGGAAAATCCGGAGGTGTGGAAGCCGGTGGAAAAGAAGTGCGGGGAGGCAGGTGCCAGTTTTAAGTTTAAGCATGTGGAGGGGCTTAAAGGATTCAAAGCAGGTGCCCTCAACCTTTGTAATAAAATGAGCCACCAGGCAACAGAATTTGTACTGGTAATTGATGCTGACTACAGGGTTCACCCTCAGTTGCTGCAGGAAGCCTTAAGTAATTTTTCAGAAGAAAATATTGCATTGGTCCAGTTTCCGCAGGCTTACCTGAACACAGATACGGGCAACCGGGGAATGCAGGCTGAGTATAATCATTTTTTTGCAGTTTATATGAATATGGCCAACCACTTTAATTGTGTGCTTTCCACGGGTACCGTAAGTGTAATCCGGATGAGGGCACTGGAGGCAACAGGAGGGTGGTCCGGAAACAGTATTACTGAAGATTGTGAACTGGGGCTGCGGTTTCACCAGGAAGGGTTCAGGGGAGTTTATGTTGCACAGCCCCTGGGAAAGGGATTAATGCCTGTTGATTTGCATGACCTTAAAACCCAGCGGGAGCGGTGGGTGTTTGGCAATATGCAAACCCTTAACAGCTTTTTTTACGGGGCAAAAAAAAGGCTGAGTATCCGCCAGTGTGCAGGCATCGTAACACAGTTAACAGCCTGGTTCAATTTTTTATTTATTCCGGTTATAGGAGCTCTTTCCGGCGCTATAGGGATGGCGGTTTCTGCAATGCCCGTTTACAATAAACTGATGGTTCTGAGTCTGGTTTCCATCTGGTTCTATTTAACGGGGAAATTCATTTTTTTCCGGCTAAGCTTCCGGAACAGCGGGAAATCTTTCAGGAAGTCTTTTGATGCTTACCTTGTGCACCTGGGTATGGCATGGGAGGGTGCTGTCAGTTGGCTGCGTTGCCTGTGTGGGGAAAATATTCTGTTTAAAAGAACCAATAAATTTTTAGGCCTGAAAAAAAAGGAGAATGTCCTGACGAATTTAAGTCTTTCCCTGATACTGATTATAGCGGGAGCATTAGCTTTTGCATCAGGCTATTACCTGGAGTGGACTTTTGCCTGGCTGGCTTCTCCCGCTTTTGCAGCTGTATTCTTCCTGCGCCGGCTAACTGTTAAAACTTTTAAATTAACTCAGAAGCTTTAGACCCTGAAAACAGCTGAAGAGAATTAACACCGGCCTGTATTAATTGTTGTTGATATGAGATAAAGGTAATGGGTAAGACGTGGAAATTCCAATATTCACTCATTCTGTTATTCATTCATTCATTCATTCATTGATTTAAACGGTAACACTTTTCCTGCTCTGTAAAAAACACCACTTATGGAAAGACCCTTAATAAACATTACTATACCCACTTTTAACAGGGGTTTCTGCATTAATAAAGCCATAGAGGCTGCTTTAGATCAGACTTATGATCATTTCACTGTTACTGTTATAGATGATGGCTCCACTGACGGCACCTGGGAAAGGGTAAGGCAGTACTTCGATGAGCCTCATTTTTGTTATATAGGGCTGGAGGAAAATGCAGGAACTGCTCAGGCTAAAAACGTTTCCATAATGTTTTCCCGCTACGATGCTATTACATTTCATGACTCTGATGATATACCTGACCCCCACAAAATACTGCTTCAGGCACGGGCCATGAGCCAGAAGGGGCATATGGCGGATTCAATCCTGAACTGGCAGCAATTGGGTATTGAGCCGGAAAGCCGGGTGGATGTGGATGTGGTGGTGGGAGCTCATAAAATGATAAAACTCGATGGAAGTGTTCATTTTATTAACAAGCGGATTTCACTGGTCGATGATTTTTTTCCTAACCTCCAGTTTCCATCTAAAACGGAGGGTGACTGGATCCTGATCAATTCAGGCCTTTTTCGCAAAAAAGTATTTGAAGAACTGGGGGGCTACCTGAATTCAGTTGAGGAAGACAGGGAAATACGTAACCGGCTAATTGCCACAGGCGCACTCTTTTTTTATCTGGAAACACCGCTGCTTACAAAAATAGAAATGGATGTGTCTCTTACTGTGTCCGGAGATACGGGCTATAATGCGGACCGCAGGAAGAGGGACCGCCGGAAAGTATGGGACCGTGTGGCTCTTTTCCGGGAAATCCGGGATACCGCTCAGTTAAAAGAGCGGCTGGTGGAAAAGGTTGACCTTACCGGAGTCCGCTTCAAAAAAGTCTCGAACCCTTCCCTGCTCACCTTTAACGAAAATATACCTCATGTTGAAGGATCGGAAGCAGCATTAAAAAAGAGTTTGCTCAGGTACGTTTAATAATGTCATGAAGCAAAGAATCCTCATTATCGATCCCGACTGTCCTGTGGCTTACAATGAAAGCAGCCTGGCAGAAACGCCAATGGGAGGTACTGAGGCGACCATTATAAGGATAGGCAAAGGCCTGGCTTGCAGAGGGTACAAAATTATGATGGCGCAGGGAGCACGCTCAGAGCAGGAAGTGAGTATCAGCGGCCCGGAGTATTATCCTTTTCAGCTTCATAATTTTCGGGAAAAGCTACCCTCTGCGGAAGCTGTTATTGTCATTAATTCTCCAAAATTGCTTTCAAAGGTAAGGAAGGCTTATCCCTCCGCTTCTCTTTTTTTATGGATGCATTGCTTTCCGGGAAAGAGGCGCAGAAAAATAATTAATAAGCATGTAACAGTATCTGGGGCAACCATTATTGCTGTATCCGATACGCTCAGGAAACATCTGGAAAGCTGCCTGAGAAGCTATCCGGATTATGGAAGAAAGTCCCGTTCAGCCGGGAAGATAGCAGAAGTTATAACTGTTTATAATCCTGTGGATGATGCGCTGTTGCCCGGAAAAATACCACCGGATAAAAATAAGCTGGTGTTTTTCAGCTCTCCGCATAAAGGACTGGATCAGGTGCTTAAAGCCTTTGCTGCGGTAAAAAAAGAATTCCCATCCATGCGCCTGTGCCTTGCCAACCCAGGCTACCTGCCAATGCCCTCCGGTATAAATGAGGAGGCGGTGGAAGTACTTGGAGCTCTCAGGCATGAGGCAGTGCTGGAGCACGTGCGGGAAGCTTTTTGCATATTCTACCCGCAAAGCAGCTTCAGGGAAACCTTCGGGCTTGTATTCGCAGAAGCAAATGCAGTTGGTACTCCTGTTATTTCTCATCCGCTGGGTGCCGCCTGCGAAATTTTAAATAACAAGGAACAGTTGGTTGATGTTACGGATGCAGGAAATGTGGTGAAAAAACTTAAGGACTGGGTGGAGAACGGAAGGCCTCATGTGGAGCTGGACGATAAATTCAGGCTCCGAAATGTGCTCGATTCCTGGGAAAAGCTGCTTAAAAAAGAAGATTCCGGTGCTGACCAACTGAGGCAATAGTTATTAATACCCCGGAAGAAACTGTTACGTTACTTACTACCCGATTCAATTTTAACGCTATGGCCAAATTTATTGAAATAGAAAATGAACTCTATATTTCAGCCACATCAACCTATGCCGATGACCGGGTAAAGGTGCTAAACCATGGAAATACTTTTGGTGTATTCGACCGTTGGGGAGATATTCAGCAAATAGGTACAATGGTGCAGGGGCTTTACCATGAAGGTACCCGCTTTGTGTCTGATTTTGAATTTCGCCTCAATGGGGAGCGCCCGCTTCTGCTCAGCTCCAATATAAGCGAGAACAATGAAATCCTGACAGTGGATCTCACTAATCCCCAAACTGAGACGGGGGAGGGAGTGGTGATACCACAGTCCAAGATTCACATTTTCAGGACCAAATACCTGCGGCAGGGTCAATGTTTTGAAAGTATTAAACTGGCCAATTACGATACCTCTCCTTATGCTTTTGAAGTGGAATTCTCCTTTTCTGCCGACTACAAAGATATCTTCGAAATAAGAGGGCAGAAAAGAAGGGCAAGAGGGGAAAATCTGCCTGCTAAGAAAGACGGCAAAAATACTCTGCGGCACAGCTACATGGGTCTGGATAAGGTGGAGCGGCAAACTATCCACTATTTTAACCCTGCTCCTGATGAAATTCTTACTCAAACAGCAAAATACCGCATCCGCCTTGCACCCAAACAAGTATTCCAGATCCAGATAAAAACCGGCTTTAAAACGGGGGAGGAGGCAGTAACAATGGAAACAGCTCTTTTGAAAGAAGATACTAAACTGGCATCATTCTTTGACAGCAGCAGGAAAAAAATTCCTTTTATTGAAACATCAAATGACCAGTTTAACCACTGGCTGAACCGGAGTAAAACTGATCTTGTATCCCTGATTGCTGATACCCCCCACGGAAAATATCCATACGCCGGGATTCCCTGGTTTAATACTGCTTTTGGCCGCGACGGAATTATTACTGCTTTTGAAACGCTTTGGCTGGTGCCTGAGCTGTCCAGGGATGTTCTGTTTTATCTTGCCAAAACCCAGGCCACTGAAGTGAATGATTTTATGGAGGCAGAGCCCGGTAAAATTCTGCACGAAACCCGCAAAGGAGAAATGGCAGGGCTGGGCGAAATACCCTATAAGCTATATTACGGAACAGTAGATGCAACTCCGCTTTTTATAATGCTGGCGGGAGCCTACTTTCTGCGTACCGGCGATCTTGAAAGTATCCGTAAAATATGGCCAAATTTAAAGCTTGCTCTGAACTGGATTGATGAATACGGCGACACGGATGGTGACGGTTTTATAGAGTACCGGAAGAAAGGAATTAATGGTCTTGTTCACCAGGGGTGGAAAGATGCCGGTGATGCCATAAGCCATGAAGATGGTGCCCTTGCGGAAACTCCCGTTGCTTTGTGTGAAGTACAGGGTTATGTATATGATGCCAAACGAAAGGCAGCTGTGCTGGCTTTAAAAATGGGGGAGGAGGAACTCGCCACCAGACTTAAAAAGGAGGCCGGAGAACTGAAGAAAAAGTTTAACGAAACATTTTGGGATGAAGCCCTTGGTACCTTTGTTCTGGGGCTGGATAAAGATAAAAGTCCCTGCAGGGTTAAATCGTCCAATGCCGGCCATGTATTGTTTACAGGTATTGTGGATGAGAAGTACCTTCCCAAACTGGCGGCCACCCTTATGAGTAAGGAAATGTTTACCGGCTGGGGCATCAGGACGCTGGCTACCGATGCACCGCGCTACAACCCTATGTCGTACCATAATGGTACTGTATGGCCGCACGATACCGCTTTAATTGCCTATGGACTGTCTGAGTATGGTTATACCGCTGAGGCTTTACAGATTTTTCAGGCTCTTTTCGATGCGGCAATGCATATAGATATGCAGCGCCTTCCGGAACTTTTTTGCGGGCTCGACCGCCGGGCCGGCGAAGCGCCAACGACCTACCCTGTGGCATGCTCACCACAGGCCTGGGCTGTAGCTTCAGTTTTTATTCTCATAAAATCGTTTTTACGCATAGAAGTTAACGCCCTTAAAAAAAAGGTTAAGTTTAAAAAGCCGGTAATACCTCAATGGATGAACAAAGTAACTATTCATAACCTTCCTGTCGGCGACGATACCCTTACAGCAGAGCTTACAAGGCACAGTAATAACCAGGTAAGTATAATGGTAAAGGAAAAAAGCCCCGGCTGGGAGGTGCAGGTAATTCAGTAGAAAAAATCATCTTAACAATACAGTTACCCCCTGAAAAGTAATGGTCTTAAATAAATTTTTAAGTAACTGAAAATCAGTTATTAATGTTGCGTATTAACCGGAATTTAACTTCTGATTTCATTTGATAATATGGACTTAATTTTGAAGGCCTAAACCTCTTTTTTTGCTAACGTCAGGCTAACAGCTAATTTACTTTGCCTGCTTATATTAGTACGGATGAATTAACGCCTTTTGTATGTTTATAAAAAAATGTGAAGTAGAGAAATACAGCCTGTGGAATACAGGTATGGGAGGGAGCAGAGCTGGAGTAAAGTTGCCGGAAGTAAACCGTTTTCAGGCATGAAGATATTATATGCTTTACAGGGTAACGGGAATGGTCACATAAGCAGGGCTCTGGATATAATTCCTGCCCTGCGGAAATATGCCAGTGTTGATATATTTATAAGCGGTAAGCAGGCAGAGCTCAGCTTACCTTACCGGGTAAAATACGTACACAAAGGTCTGAATTTTGTGTTTGATAAAAATGGTGGGCTGGGTTTATGGAAAACAATCCTGAATGCCAAAAGAAACGGTTTTCCCTCGGAAGTAAGTAATGTGCCGGTACAGGATTACGACCTGGTGATTAATGATTTTGAGCCTGTTACTGCATGGGCCTCCGTTCTCAGGAGGAAACCGTGTATTTCCCTCAGCCACCTGAGTGCCATATTAACCACTGGTGTGCCTAAGCCTGAAGGGGTGGATTTTAGAAGAGATCTGGCATTGAGGTACTATGCTCCCTGCAGCCATTCTTATGGTTTTCACTATCATCCTTCTAATGATCATTTGTTTACACCGGTAATACGGCAGCAGGTAAGGGAAGCAACCAACAGGAAGGGAAAGCATGTTACAGTATACTTACCTTCCTATACCGAAGAGGAGCTTGTTTCTGTTTTTTCCTCCTTCAGCGGAACAGAATGGGAAATATTTTCAAAGCATAGCAGCACCGAAAGAGTTTGCGGGAATATTCTGATTCGTCCGGTTGACAATGATTCCTTCGTTGAAAGTATAGCGCAGGGGAAAGCTGTTTTATGCGGAGCTGGTTTTCAAACTCCTGCTGAAGCACTTTACCTGGGTAAAAAGCTGATGGTAATTCCAATGGAACAGCATTTTGATCAGTATTATAATGCAGCAGCCCTTTCGGACCTGGGAGTTCCGGTATTAAAAAACCTGGACATAAAGCAGGCTCCGGTAATTGAAAAATGGCTTAAAACCAGCGATCCCATACGTGCGGAATATACAGACCAGACAGAGAAAATGGTTTTAAAATTACTGGATAGTGCAGAGTCTTTTATTCACCGGCCTGATTTAAGCCTTAATTATGGGCCAGGATTAGGGTGAAACAGTATTGCTCCCATGAGGAATAAAATAATAATACCATCATATAGTTCAGCTGAAAAGAGCCTACTTTTGCAGGAAGTATTATTTAATTGAGCATATCAGATGAAGAGATTCCTTTGTTTTAAATTTTTATTCCTGTTACTGGCAAGCCAGGCATTTGCGTGGGGGCAGAACGGACACCGGGTGGTTGGTTATGTGGCGGAGCAAAACCTCAGCAACAAAACCAGAAAAAAAGTAATGGCTTTATTACAAAACAACTCTCTGGCGGAATCTTCTGTCTGGATGGATGATATAAAGTCGGACGATGCCTATGATCATACCCACGACTGGCACTGGGTTACTATTCCTGAGGGGCAGAGCTATGAAGCAACGGAGAAAAACCCGAATGGTGACCTGATCATGAAAATTGAGGAGCTGGTTTCCCTGCTGAAAAAAGGCGGCCTTTCAAAAGAAAAGGAAGCTGAATATTTAAAATTCCTGATCCACCTGGTGGGTGATTTACACCAGCCGCTCCACGTGGGAGGTGGTGAGGATGCAGGGGGAAATTCTGTAAAAGTAAAATGGTTTGGAGAGTCATCGAACCTGCACAGGGTTTGGGACAGCAATATGATTGAAAGCAAAGACCTGAGCTTTACTGAGCTTGCCGGATTCCTTGACAAACCTTCCAAACAGAAAATCCGCGAATGGCAGTCTTCTTCGGTAAGAGACTGGGCAAATGAAAATATAGCCTTCCGTTCCCGTGTTTACGATTTTCCTGAAAGCGGGAGGATTGGTTATGAATACATGTACAAAAATTTTGATTTAGTTGAAAAGCGTCTGCTACAGGCTGGAGTTCGCCTTGCCGGCTTGCTGAATGAAATTTACGGATAAGTTAATTTGAGTTTGTAACAGCGGCTGTAAAAATGCAAAGCGGCACTTTTAGTTTTTGACCGGACACTCTTAATGTCAGGGTCAGATGCTGGAAGTGCCGCTTTTTTTTTGAATTGGATTCACTCCACAGATGATGTCCCGGAGCTCCGGAGGAGGAGAAGCAAAATAAGCTTGTGTTGTTTGATGTAATTTTTCTGGTGTTTTTCAACAAACGATTGCCGGCTCTTTGCCTGAAATAATATACCGGAAAACCATGGATTATCTTGTTGTTTGTTTCCTGGAATCTTCTTGTGTGGATATATTGTTTGCCTGCCTGTTTTTGTTGTATTTCTAATACTTTGGTAGTTTATTTTTTCTTTCAGACATTGCAATAATTTTATGTATTATCACAATGTTACATGGGTAAATTTGATTTATTGATTTATTAATGGCTTTCTCCGGTAAATTCTTTCCATTAGCAATAGATTTGCCGCAGTATTTCACCTTCTGAAGGTATTTACTTAAATGCAGGCTGAATGAAATGAATTATCATTATTCCGCTTTCTTTTAATACAGACCGACGTGTTTCTGCTGGATCCTTGATGCCTCCGGAGGGGTGTAAAGCCTGCTTTTTTTTATCTGATATTCCGGTTACCTGACTCTTATGGTTGTTTAATATTTATAAATAAAATAAAAATAGAACAAGTAATATGAAACAGAAACTTCTTAATTTTTTTATTCTGTTTTGTCTGTTTACGGGCATTTCGGGGAGCGCTTTTTCCCAGGGAACCACCTCTGCAGGCATAAATGGAATGGTAACGGATGCCGGTGGTGAAGAACTCCCGGGGGCAAACGTAATAGCTGTGCACCAGCCTTCCGGTACACGCTATGGAGCAGTAACCAATGCAAGGGGCAGGTTTAACCTTCCTAATGTAAGAATAGGAGGTCCTTATGCTGTAACAGTTTCTTATGTTGGTTTTGAGGAAAATGTAACTTCAGGTATACAATTGTCGCTTGGGCAGACTTATTCCATGGAAATCCGCTTAACCGAAACGGGGATGGAACTGGAAGGAGTAGAGGTAATCGGGCGAAGGGATCCCGTAATGAACTCAGAAAGGACAGGAGCAGCTACTACCATAAGTGAAGAGCAGATTGAAACGCTTCCTACCATCAGCAGAAGCTTCAGTGATTTTGTAAGGGCAACCCCACAAGCCGACATAAAGGGAGGCGCTATTTCTATAGGTGGGATGAATAACCGCTTTAATCAGATTACTATTGATGGTGCGGTAAGCAATGATGTATTTGGCCTTTCCGGAACGGGAACCAATGGAGGTGAAACAGGTACCTCTCCTATTTCTCTTGATGCCATACAGGCTTTTGAAGTACAGATAGCTCCTTATGATGTACGATTGGGTGGCTTTGCAGGGGGTGGAATTTCCGCAGTAACCCGCTCAGGTACTAACAATGTAAACGGTTCAGTTTACTATTTCTTCAGAAATGAAAAGCTGGCGGGTAAAACTCCGGGTAGTTTGATTCCGGAAAATGATCCGGAATTTGAAAGAACAAGGTTTGATGAATTTTCTGACCAGCAATATGGCATAAGAGTTGGTGGCCCGATTGTAAAAGACAAGCTGTTCTTCTTCGTGAATGCTGAACAGACAAATAATGTAACCCCATTGTCTTTCCAGCCCGGATCCAGCGAGTCTAATATTTCGCTTGAAGCAGCTGCCAGGGCGGCAGCAAGGGCTGAAGAATTTGGCTACAACCCCGGCTCCTTTACCGATCAGGAAACTTCAAGATCTTCTGATAAATTATTTGGCCGCCTTGACTGGAACATAAATGATATGCACAAGCTTACCTTAAGGCATAGCTATACCAGAGGAGATTTTTTAGAGTTGAGCAGGGATCCAAACACTTTAACCTTCTCCAATGGAGGCGTACTGAGGGAAAGTACTACTAATTCCACTGTACTGGACTTCAGCTCAAGGATAAGCAACGAAATGTCTAATAACCTTATAGTTAACTACACTACTGTAAGAGAACCAAGAGGGGCACCGGGTGATCCTTTTCCAAGGGTAACTATTGATCTTGGATCAAGGAGAAGCATCAGGCTGGGTACAGAAGCTTATTCCACTGTAAATAACCTGGAACAGGATGTACTTACTATTACTGATAACTTCAGTTTATTTAAAGGGAGGCACCACATTACAATAGGAACCCATAATGAGTTCTATAATATGTATAATGCCTTTATTGGTCAGGCCTATGGCGATTACGTATTCAATTCTATAGAAGATTGGGAAGCAGGTTTAGCAAACAGCTATACTTATCAGTACAGCAGAACACCAAACCCTGAGGAAGGAGCTGAATTCAGCGCTATGCAGCTGGGGCTTTATGTGCAGGACGAGTTTCAGATGACAAATAATTTTATGCTGGCTTATGGCCTCAGGCTGGATGTACCAATTTATACCGATAGCCCGCTTCGTAACGATGATTTTAACAATTCTGTACTTGGAGAAAGTTTGATTGGCCAAAGAAATGATGAATTGCCCAAACCTGCTTTTATGTTCTCTCCAAGAGTTGGATTTAACTGGGATGTCAATGGTGATCGTTCCACACAGGTACGGGGAGGTACCGGACTCTTTACTTCCCGCTTCCCGTTTGTGTGGGTAGGTGGTGCTTTTACCCAGTCAGGTATATTGCTTGACCGTAATAATGCTTCCGTTCAGGAGGGAGATCCGGCAAATATTCCGTTCAATCCCGATCCTTTTAACCAGACTAAAAGAGCACAGGCATCAGGTCCGGGTGGAAACATTACTGTTGTGGACAGGAACTTTAAGCTGCCTCAGATTTTCAGAACAAATTTAGCTGTTGACCAGCTCCTTCCGGGAGGCTTTATAGCCACTTTAGAAGGGATGTATTCTAAAAACTATAATGCTTTCAGATTTACCAATTTAAACCTGGTGGAACCCACAGCAACTTTAGGCGGAGCCGATAACAGGCCACTTTACCCGGCTTCCTTAAGTGACAGGACTATTCTGGATAATTATTCAGAGGTAATTTTTGTGGAAAATGTAAATGAAGGATTTGCTTACAACCTTACAGCCCAGCTGCAGAAAAACTTTCAGAATGGCTTTTACAGCTCACTGGCGTATACCTACACAAGATCTGAAGATTTATTCGCCGGGACTTCTTCCCAAAACCAGTCTAACTTCTACAGAGTGCCTACAGTGAGAGGAAGTAATAATGTTGAGGTTGGGTTTTCACCTTTCGATGTAAGAAGCAGAATTGTAGGTATGGTTTCTTACCGGAAAGAATATCTTAACCACCTTGCCACTACTGTTTCCCTGTTCTACAACGGGCAGTCCGGTACTCCGTTTTCATATGTTTATAACAGAGACCTGAACCGCGAATCGAACCGTTTAAATGAATCTTACGACCTGATTTATGTTCCGGCAAATGCTTCAGAAATCCTGTTTAAAGAGGGAGAAGGACGTACGGCCGCACAGCAGTGGGATGATCTTAATGCCTTTATTGAAGCTGATGATTACCTGAGCACAAGGAGAGGACAGTATGCAGAAAGAAATGCCGCACGCACTCCTTTTACACATCAGTTTGATATTAAGATCCTTCAGGATATTTTCACCAACATAGGCGGAAAAAGAAATACACTTCAGCTGAGCCTCGATATATTTAACGTAGGTAACCTGTTGAATAAAGACTGGGGACGCCAATATGACTGGGGATTCGGCAGCTCATACTTTGATAATACTTTCAGACTGTTGAGACTGGAAGAATATACTGCCAACAATACTCCGGTCTTCTCTTTTGATCCTGTGAGAAACAATGAGCCATACAATACTAATGATGCTCCTATTGGAGGCTCAAGGTGGGTAGGCCAGATAGGTATCCGTTATATCTTTGAATAAAGATTTTAAGTTAACATAAGCTTATAAACAAAAACAGGCTGTCTCAAAAAGGGCAGCCTGTTTTTTTTATATCCAGTGGTATTGCAATGCAAATACCACTAAGTTTAAATACCTTAAGAGCTGTAATCATCCTCATCCTGAGGCAGGTCTTTTTTAACAATATTTGATTCCTCCGGATTATCTCTTTATAAATAAAGATCAGGTTGTGGTGTAAATGTTTATGAACGATTTTTTAACCAAGGCAGCCATGCCGGGGATCCGGCATGGCTGCCTTGGTTAAAATTCATGCAGTTTCCCTGTAAAAAAAATACTGTAATTAACTATAGATAAGGTTTGTCTTTCAGGGAAGTACCTGGTCCATATTCTCAGGTGTGGGATTCCGGAAGTTTTGAGAGGTAACCAAAAATTCTGAATAAGCGGCAGGAGTTATATATTATGCTCCTCCCGGATTTGGCTGGTGATTACCTTTATACCTGCTTTTTTTCGATGCTGCCAAACGCAGGGAGAAATCCATTCTTCTTTGAAGTTCTGAAAATTGTCTTCCCTGAAAGGCTGATGCGGGTCTGTCGCCTGAGATTGTTATATGGTGATAGCATGACAGGAAAATCTGATCCATCAGGCAGGGCCCGGTTTGATTTATTTATTTAAATCAAACCGGGCCCCAAAAAATTACCTGCAGCTAAAATCAATTATTCCTTAAAATGATGAATAATGGCCAGTCAAAAAATATTATAATGAGGTTAATTTTACCAGTCTTCGTCTGTCAGATCCTTCCAGTCCAGATTTCTGTTCTCCTCCAATAAGCCTTCTTCAGGGGCCTCAGTAAGGGGCAAATCAAAAGTTGGTATTACAAACTCCTGTACGATTCTGTTGGTGGAGCAATCTATAATTTCGTAATAATCGCTTCTGGTTGAATAATCACTTTCATATAAACTGTCTTCCGCTTTCTCCAGATCCCTGAAGTTTTCCTCTCCTAAAAATTTGTCCCTGCTGTAATACTTTACTGTAAACATTTTGATTCAGTTTTAAGGGTTTATTCTTTTATATTTATTTGTGAACCTTCTTCTAAAGGTTTAAGACTATTACTCCACCTTTCTTTTGTCCGGGGCTGAAAGCAGGGAGCCTGTTATCTGCGCCTCTAATTATTCTCAAGGTAGCCAATGCTGCCAGATGTAAAGAAAAATCCCTTTTATTATATTGTTAAAGTGAGGTTGTTTTAGTAACAAAAATTTGATAATCAGGTGGATATAATAGAATAATGAGCTTCACTTATATATTCTGTTCCGGGAAATGTGGCAGATAATGCTCATGAAAGAATTTTTAAGCAGGATACCTTTCTGCGGTGTTTTGATATTGAGTGTATGTAATATTTACGTCAGAAGGATATAAACCGAAAGAGGCCGCCCTTTAAGGACTGCCTCCCGGAAGTTTGAAAAATTATACAACACAGTTGAAAAAATAAGATGCTCAGGACAAGCTGTGGGATTGGTTTAGGTTAACGCATGCAAGGTTACTAATTAAATTATAGAAACAAAGCTTGAAAAGCAGACCTAATGATGATTTAATGTTGTGGAAACGAGGAATTTATATTGAGGTGTAAATTATGCGGATCGTCATAATATTAAATTCGCATAGCAAAAACAAGCCTGTACGGAGTCCCGGGGCATGAGGGTTTCCTTAAAAAAAATACACAAGGTGAGGAAGGCAGAAAGGCTCTTTTTGAACAGTGGAAAAGATGTAATAAAAGCTTTAAAAAGAAAGAATAATATAAAGGTAATAAATGGAGAACCTCCGGAAAACAGTGCCGCCGTAGATTTGCAGTATATATATTATTCATTTTTAAATTAATTCTATAATGCGTGGAATTCTACAATTTTTAATCATTATGCCGGCATTTTTGCTGTTGGGGCAGGGGGCTTTGGCACAAACCGTTTTTATCAATGAAATTCATTATGATAACGAAGGTGGAGATGTAGGAGAAGGTGTGGAGGTGGCTGGTCCGGCCGGTACAGATCTTTCCGGCTGGAGCCTTGTGCTTTATAATGGCAATGGAGGGGCGGCCTATAATACCCTTAGCTTAACCGGCACCCTTAACAACCAGCAGGGTGGTTATGGAACCGCTTTTTTTGCTGCTTCAGGGCTGCAGAACGGATCTCCTGATGGAATTGCACTGGTAAATGCTTCAGGTGAAGTAGTTCAGTTCTTAAGCTATGAAGGAACTTTTACAGCTGTGGGAGGCCCTGCAGATGGGTTGCTGAGTGAAGATATAGGTGTGGAGGAAACCGGAAGCACGCCTGTGGGGCAATCTCTGCAGCTGACAGGAGAAGGCACTGATTACGGCCAGTTCAGCTGGACTGCACCAATGGGAAGTACCTATAATGCACCAAATACCGGACAAACATTTACGGGCGGCGGCGAAGAAGAACCTGGTGATGGAGGCGAACAGCCGGAAGATCCGGAAGAGCCGGCTCAATCCATAGTGTTTATCAATGAAATTCATTACGATAATGCCGGTTCCGATACTAACGAAGGTGTGGAAGTTGCCGGTACCGCAGGTACAGACCTGTTCCGGTACAGCCTGATAGCCTACAATGGCAATAACGGGCAGGTATATAATACAATAAATCTGAGTGGAGTATTGCCTGACCAGGATAATGGATTCGGAACCCTCTTCTTCCCTGTTGCAGGCCTGCAAAACGGATCTCCTGATGGAATTGCTCTTGTGCAGAACGAAACCGGAGAGGTAATACAATTTCTGAGCTACGAGGGAAACTTTACAGCTGTGGGAGGCGCCGCAGATGGTTTGCTGAGCGAAGATATAGGTGTGGTGGAAGAAGGCGATACTCCGGTCGGTTATTCACTGCAGCTCACAGGCACAGGAAGTAATTATGCTGATTTCAGCTGGGAAGGCCCGATGCCGGCAACTTTCAACCAGGTCAATTCCGGACAATCCTTTGGCGGTGAGGTGGTTAATCCGGAGCCTGTAGCCGTTACCATAGCCGAAGCCCGTTCCCTTCCTTTGGGCACTGAAGTGATTGTTTCAGGAGTGCTGACTGTAACTAACCAGCATGGAGGTCCTGCCTTTATGCAGGATGCTACCGGTGGAATTGCTGTGTTTGATCCGCAGCTCCATGCAAATGAGGCTTTGCAGATTGGTGATTCTATTTTAGTAACTGCCAGAACAGGTGCTTTTAATAATCAGGTCCAGCTGGTGGATGTATCTGAGTTCGAAAATTTCGGGCAGGCCAGCGAAGCGGTTGAGGCAAGGGAAGTTTCCATTGAAGAGGTGGCTGCATTGGAAGGACAGCTGGTTACTATCCGGGCTGGTTTTGTGGCACCAAACGGATTGCTGTTCCCTAACAGCAATTACCTGGTTCGGGATAACAGCGGCACCACCGAAGTAAGAATAGATGATAATGTTGAAAGCCTTATTGGCCGCCAGGTTCCGGATGGGGAAGTAGCAATAACCGGTGTGGTGGGTAGTTTCAGGGGAACGCCCCAAATCCTTCCCCGTTTTCTGGCCGATTTACCTGCAGCATTACCATATGAGGCAGCAGGCGATACTATTCCTGCCCGTCGCACCCTTGATGTTGCCACCTGGAATATGGAATTCTTTGGGGCTGAAGTACCAAATTTTGGTCCTGCCAATATTCAGTTGCAGATGGAGAATGCGGCAAGAGTTATTGAAGCCCTTAATGCAGATATAATAGCTGTACAGGAAGTTTCCAGCGATTCTTTACTGCTTGTACTGGCAAACCGCCTGGAGGGCAGTTGGGCAATTAATTGTTCCGATGTTTATTCATACTCCTTCCAGCCTGCCGACCCAGGCTTTCCTGCACAAAAGCTGTGCTACCTGTACAATACAGAGGTTATAGAAGTGCTTGAGGAGCGGGTGGTATTTGAAGATTTTTATACGCAGGTTCGCACCAGTGGTGATGAGAGCCTGCTGCCGGGATACCCTGCCTCTGTAAGCTCATTCTGGGCCAGCGGACGCCTGCCTTATCAGCTTACCGTTAATGCAACTGTGGAAGGAGTAAGTGAGAAGATTCACCTGTTTAACATTCATGGAATTTCCAATTCGGGTGGGCTGCGGAGCTACCAGCGTCGTTTATATGATGCGCAGGTGCTTAAAGATACCCTTGATACTTATTATGTGAACGAGAACATCATTATCCTTGGCGATTATAATGATGATGTCGATGAACCTGTTGCTGCAGAAGTAAGCTCAGATTTTTCACCTTATGAAATTTTCGTGGAAGACTCCGCATATTTTGTAACCACCTTATCTTTAAGTGAAGCCGGCTTCCGCTCTTATGTTTTCCAGGACAATATGATCGACCACATAGCCATTAGCGATGAATTGTACAGGGAGTGGATCAGAGGGTCTGAGACTACATTTATCCCGTTCAATGTAGTGGAAAATTACAGCGGAACCACAAGTGATCACCTTCCTGTTAAAGTGCGGTTTGAGCTGGCTGAACCTCTGGTGTTGGCAATAAACGGCGATCAGCAGGTGTTTTATGGCTATACTCCTGAGGAATGTACTACATTATCAGCCACTGTTAGCGGAGGAAAAGGCGGGTATACTTATTTATGGAGTACAGGACAAACCTCCCCGACCATAGAGGTTTGTCCTTCCCAAACACAGCTATACACCCTTACTGTTAAGGATGAGGCGGGCCAAAGCATTACTGAAGAATTTCACGTTTGTGTAACTGATGTAAGCTGTGGAAACTTTTTTGGTAAGAAAAAAGTGGAACTATGCCAGTACGTGGGCAGAAATCGCCACCAAATCAATCTTTGCATTCCTGAAAGCCTTGCTGGTTTCTTCCTGCAAAGAGGAGCAGTACTGGGAAGCTGCGGCGAACAAAACAGCTGCGAACCTCAGGATGAGGAAAGCATAAGTATAGCCAGGTACAGCCAAAAAGGGGATAAGGAAGAAAAATTCCTTTCTATTGATGAAGAAATAACTGTTTTGCAGGATTTTGGCAGTAACAGGACGGAAATAAGCTTTATAGTACTGGAAGATGGCAATAGTGAGTTAAAATTATATAACTCACAGGGCCAGCTGTTAAAAACCCTTTATAAGGGTAAAGATACTTTTGGTACAAGCCGTTCCCTGCAATTACCAGCTGGCTCATACCAGCCGGGAATGTATTTTTTACAGCTGAAAACCAATTCCGGAGCTGTTTTTAATAAAAAAATACAGCTTTAAAGAGGAGAAAGCTTCAGATTATCAACCTAAAAAGGAAGCCGGAGACTTTGTCTTTGGCTTCCTTTTCTTTTTGGGGCTGTTGGAAATTTCGCCATCTCAAAGCCCGACCGGCCGTAATTCAGAATGGAAGATTTCCCGATGTCTGGTTTCTATAAAGGTGAGCTTTACCCGCCCGGTCAAACAAACTAAAATACAAAATGGCCTGTAAAATCCGGCTTAAACAATTGTTTATTCACTGTTACTTTTTTGTGATAAACTTAATAAAAGCGTTACCCGGGTAATAAAAAGAAGTAAAATTTTCCGGCTATTTTAGGATAGAAATTTAAAACCGAAAATGGAAAAAGATAAAGTTTTGAACAAGTTAAGCCGCCGGAATTTCCTTCGGAATTCTGTAATTGCGGCTACCGGGGTTAGTTTATTGCCTTCCTTGCTTAGTAGTTGTAAAGATGATGAGGTTTTAGATTATAAACCTGATGGAGAGTCCGGCTTTTTTGAAGGAGTAGCCAGCTTTGATCCTGCGCAGGACAGGGTGGTTTTATGGACCCGTTACACTCTTGCTCAAAATGGAAATACAAATCCTGTTATTCTTTTAGATGTAGCCACCGACAAGGATTTTAAAGAAGTGGTGGCCAGTGAATCTGTTGCGGTGGATGTTAACAGCGACTATACTGTAAATGTGGATGTAAGTAACCTTAAATCCAATACCAAATACTATTACCGTTTTAGAGATCAACAGACAGGAGCTGCATCTGTAATTGGGGAAACAAAAACCCTTCCTGCGGCCGGAGAAGTGAATGAGGTGAAAATGGCAGTCGTTTCCTGTGCAAATTTCCAGTCAGGGCTATTTAATGTTTATGGAGCTGTGGCAGAGTCGGAGGCAGATGTAGTGGTTCATTTAGGAGATTATATTTATGAATACGGAAGAGGAGGATATGGAACAAGTGCGCTGACCACTTCATTGGGAAGAGAGCATGAGCCGGAGGGAGAGATAATAACCATTGAAGATTACCGCGGCAGGTACCGGCAGTACAGGAGAGATGAGCAGCTGCAAAAAGCTCACCAGCTAAAGCCTTTTATATGTGTATGGGATGATCATGAAATTACCAATGATGCCTACAAGGATGGTGCCCAGAACCACCAGCCCGATGAAGGAGATTATAACACAAGAAAACTGAATGCCTTGCAGGTATGGCATGAATACCTGCCTGCCCGCACAGCTGATAAAACAAAGATTTACAGAAGTTTTAATGTTGCCGGAATTGTTCATTTAATGATGCTGGACACCAGGATCATTGGCCGTGAGAAACAGCTGGAATATACTGATTATTTAACGCCATCGGGATTAAACAGTGCTGCTTTTCTGGCGGACTGGCAAAACCCGCAGCGTACTATACTGGGTGAGGAACAGCGCAACTGGCTTCTTACAGAAATATCAGGCAGTCAGGCAAAATGGCAGGTATTAGGCAGCCAGGTATTGATGGGTAAAATTTTTATTCCGGCTGAATTATTACTTTTTACGGCGCAACTTGCAGCAGGAAATGCAAGCCCCGAATTATTGGCCGGGTACAACAGGCTTGTTACTGAGCTGGTAACCATTAAAGCAAGACTTATGCAGGGAGATGCTTCTGTTAGTGATGCTGAGCGGGCAAGAGTGGAAACAGTGCTTCCTTATAACCTGGATGCATGGGACGGTTACCCTGTGGAAAGGGAAGTTGTTTTTGCGGCTGCAGCTGCTGCGGGTAAAGATTTAGTTGCACTTGCAGGAGACACCCATAATGCCTGGTCCTCAAAATTATCAACAGCGGGCGGAAACCAGATAGGAACAGAGTTTGCCACTGCATCAGTGTCATCTCCCGGGCTGGAAGCTATTTTTGGAAATAAGCCTGAGGTAGTAAAAGGTATTGAGCAGGCTTTCCAGTTACTGGTCGAAGACCTGAATTACCTGAATGCATCAGAAAGAGGGTATTTATTAACCACCTTCTCCGGAAATGAAGCTAAGGCGGAATGGCGGTTTATACAGACTCTTGAAGTTAAAAATACCACCACTACTACGGGTAAAACTGTAGTGGAAGCATAATAGCTTCTGTTGGAAAACATAAAAAGAGGCTGCCCTGGAAAAGGCAGCCTCTTTTATAATAACAGGATTAGACATCTTATTCCTCTCTGTTACCACAACACTTTTTAAGCTTTTACGGCAGGTTCTTCTTTTTCCTGTACTGGTTTCTCCTGTGCCGGCTTTTCCTGTACCAAAATTTCCTCTGTTGGTTTTTCCTGAACCGGCTTTTCCTGTGCTGGTTTTTCCTGAGTTGTTTTAGCAGCGGCAGGTTTCTGGGCTGTTTTTGCTCTTGATGGACGTGGTTTCTTTACAGCCTTTGGTTCTTCAGCCTTTTTTTCCTGCTGCCTGTTTTCAGCTTCAGCCTCCTTAATTTGTTTTTTTGCCTCCTTAGCCTGCTGCTTGTTTTCAGCTTCAACCTCCTTAAGTTGTTTTTTTGCCTCTTTAGCCTGTTTTTTCAGGAATTTTCCGCTGCTTATTACCTGCGCATAGGTGGTCTGTAAGGCTGCAAGGTATGCAAGTTGTACATCATCGGCCTTTACTTTCTTTCCTTCCAGAGTAAGCTTTTTTGTTACACATGCATCGCTGATAAGGGTGCAGTCATAACCAAGTTCCTTTGCAGCTTTAACAGTAACATCAATGTCGAGGTGAGTCATTGTACCGGCAACAACCAGGGAAGATGTTTTTTTGCTTTTCAGGTATGCCGCAAGGTCGGTTTCCTGAAAACTGTTCGGGTAGTGCTTTTGAACCACTTTCTCTCCCTCAGCAGGGGCTAAAGCTTTATGAAAAGCAGCTCCTTTGCTGTCGGCCTGTAAAGCGGAGGCTTTTTCCTCCTGGTTTATCTGTTGCACATGCACCACAGGAAGGTTTTGTTCCCTGAACCAGGCCAGAAGTTCTTCTGCTTTTTTTGCTGCTCTTTTTGTGCCTTTGAGCGGCATTTTGCCACTTTTAAAGTAGTCAGTCTGGAAGCCGACCATTAGTAACGTTGTACTCATAATATTAAACCTTGCCCTTGAATGATGATGATTTTTATTAAATTTTTAACAAATATCTTCTGCGCAGGCTATCCTTCCAAATAAACTGTGTTATTTTTTCTCCGGATATGTAAAACTTAATATTGAGTCTTATAATGTATTGTAAGACAGGGTGTTGTAATTTGTTGTGTGTGGTTGGAAATCAGCCTGTCATAACCCGGGTAAAACTTCTCTGCCATACAGGCAGTAAATACAGCCCAATGCACAGAAGGGAAATAACCTGGCTTTCATTTCTGCCCGATTTATTGAGGAGCAGACGTATGTAACCCGGGCCGTAATGGTAGCTGAATAACCTGCTGCGGTGCTGGTCCATTACCAGCAGGCATGAGTCGGGTCTGGTCTGGAACTTCCATCCATATACCTGCCCCTGAAGTTTAATTGTTCCTTCGACAGGATTGCTGCTGTTTTTCTCTATCTGGCCTGCACATGATTTGTTTTCTTTTTCAAGGATAAGCAGCCGGGATCTGAAAAATGAGCTTTTATCCAGAAATTCATAAGTTTCACAGTCAATTTTAATCAACGGAGACTTATCTTCCTCTCCATACAGCAAGAGACTTGCAACCTTTCTATCCTGATGGTAAAGATTGAATAATTCCTTTCCCTGTCCACCTGGTTGCCAGTAAAAATCTTGCTTTATAACTGTAGTGGGTTGTTCCGGTGGCGTTGGTATAAATTTCATTTAGTTCAGAAAATGGAGCTTCGGTTCTATTGTATGTAATGTTGGGTTATTACCAGGGCAAAAAAGTTCCTGTTTCCATGAAACCAGTGCCGGCAAAATAATTATCACCCCTGTATTAACAGGGTGTTATAATAAAGCAAAATTATAGTTTCAGATGAAAAACAGGGATTTCAAGGATTATCATTAAGTTTTTTAATTGTGAACAAAATATTAACAGCTCTTCAATGGCTCCGAAGGAATATTATTACCGTTGCCAATGATTGTAAGCACTACTACCATTGGTAGTTCTTTCTTTACTACTACTAGCCATGAAATAGCCTATAACTAGCAGTTGCTTCTGGAGATCCGCATTTCTATCTTTGTATTGTTTATAATAAGTCTAAATAAAAATAAAGAATGCGCTTTCTTCCATTTTTTACCGTTGCAGTTTGTTTATCTCTGTTTTTTTCCTGTAACTCCCGTAGCAGGAGGCAGCGGGAGGAGAAAGTGGCTCAGGCAAATACAGGGACACATACCGGCAGAATTGTTACCCCGGGAGGTACAATATCCGAAATAGTATGTGCCCTGATTGCCTGTTCCTCAATTGTGGCTACTGATAAGGCAGGTGCCCCGCCTCCCCGGACGGAGGCGCTCCTGCTTATTCAGGTCAATAACCAGAAAATAATATGGATATGATGTTGAATGCTTCCAATGTTGCTTTCCGGTGGGGGGAAAAGGAAATCCTCAAAGACTTAAGCCTGCAACTGATGCACGGCCGGTTTACAGCGGTTTTCGGACCCTGCGGAGCTGGTAAATCCACACTGTTAAAGTATTGGCTGGCGACATTAAACCCTTTGCAGGAAAGGTCATATTAAATGGCAGGCCTCCTGATAAATACCACAAAAAGAGATTTCCACGGGAAAACCGGGTATGCTGCAAAAAGAGGAATGGCATCAGCTGGTGGAGGCCTTACCCTGTTTTAATCAACCCGGACAATAATGAAAATTGCACCTTTTAGCTTTTTCCATAAAGGTTCAATGCAGAAGTCCTGCTTACCCGTAAGGTTTGCTTACGGGTGAGACAGGCACAAATTAATAAGCTTTAATAAAAAAGAATAAAATAATTTATTTATGTGTAATCCAAACCTGTTGCATTCCAATTCAGACGGATATATAACCCGTTGCTCCGGCTGCGGGCAGGTGCAAATTGCATTTGGCACCTGCCTGGTAGTGTTAAATGAGCAGGAGTTTGATGTTTTTGTGGAAATGATAACAGAAAGAATGGAAGCTAATCAGGAGGCGGCGGCTACCTGCCCGCATAAAAAGCAGTTCCGGTTTTATACCGACTCCCGTCAGGTTCAGCTTATTTTTTCTTTCTCAGACCTTGAGAAGATGTACCACTTACTGCTTCCGGCTCAATTAATGTTACAGGTTTCGCAATTGTAGGTCCGTTGGCGGAGGTGCTCCGCAATTCTTAATGGAAGCTTAATCTGTTTCATACAGCACTAACCTTTTAATTTTAAGTTCTTTGTTCCGGGGAATAATTCAATGGAAAAGAACTTAGATACAACATCGGACGAACAGCTGTGGGCCCTTGTAAAAGAGAGCAACAGGCTTGCTTTTAATGAGCTGTTCAACCGGTACTGGAAAAAGCTCTATTCCTTTACCTATGGTACTTTCCGCAATCATGAGCTCTCAGAAGATGCCATACAGGAGGTTTTTACAAGTTTGTGGGATAAACGGGGCGACCTTGAAATCCGGAATGTAAAAGCTTACCTGTACCAGGCAGTAAGATTCCAGTTAGCAGCAAATATCCGGAAGGTGCAGTTTTCGGAATTGCACATTGCTACCATCGACAAGATCAGGTATGTAATGGATGTGGAGGAAAAGATAAATTACGAGGAACTGCATCAAAAGCTTCAACAGATACTTGATGAATTGCCGGACCGCTGCAGGGAAATTTTTTATATGAGCCGCTTTCAGCATTTCAGCAATCAGGAGATTGCCGATAAGCTCAATATTTCTAAACGAACGGTGGAAAACCAGTTAAGCCGCGCCCTCCAAAAGATCAGTACCTCAATAGAGACTACCTTCATTTGCTTCCTTCTTTTTTTTCAGCTGCTCTGAATTCCACACCTGAGCCTTCTCCGGGATAAGCCTTATCCTGTTATTTGCAATTTTTATTACACTGCCAGGCCTCCTCTGCGAAATACAGGCAGTTCCTCCTGTATCCGCTACAGCTTTGCTTGCTACGCCTGAGTTGCCCCTCTGTTACCAATTTGTTTTGGATTCTGCTCCATCTTTATGTAATTATTAAATGCGCTTTTTTTGACTTTTTTGCGTGTGAGTTTTTCGCCCCTTTCCATACATACATGCAAAACAAAGTAAAATGACCAAAGAAGAATTCTTTGAGCTTGCAGACAGATACCACAGGGGAGTAGCTGATGAAAAAGAAGTGCGCCTTTTTGAGGAATTTCTTGACCGGATGCAAAACCCTGCCGTTCCGGATTCCATGGATCCGGAACAGCAGGAAAAGATGCGGACCCGGCTCCTGAGCAAGATCAACAGACATGTAAATAAAGAAGCTGAAAAAGGAAAAAAGCAGCCATGGAAGTGGATAGGCATTGCTGCTGCTGTACTTTTTATAACAGCCAGCTTCCTGTTCCTGCTTTCAGGCAGCTACAGCGGCTGGAATGATGAGACGGTGGCAGTCATTCAAACCAAAACAACTAAGCGGGGACAGAAGAGCACCATCCACCTCCCTGATGGTACCATTGTGAAACTGAATTCAGAAAGTGAGCTGTCTTTTTCTGATTTTACAGGAACAGGAGCCCGTGAGGTAAGCTTAAAAGGTGAAGCTTTTTTTGATGTGGCTAAAGATCCCGAACGGCCTTTTATAGTTAAATCCGGTGGCTTACAAACCACTGTTTTGGGAACCTCCTTTAACATAAGCAGCTACCACGACAGTGATTTGCAGCAGGTAACTGTGGCAACCGGCAAAGTAAAAGTTCAGCAGGAAGGAAAGAATGAATTTGTAATGCTGCTGCCCCGGGAGCAGGCCAGTTTCGATGTCCGGACAGCGCAACTATCTAAAAATACTGTTGATATCAGCCGCTTTATATCCTGGAAGGATGGCATTATTTACCTGGATAAGGTAACGCTGGCAGATGCGGCAGGTATGCTGGAGAAATGGTATGGGGTAAATATAGAATTTGAAAATGATGGAATCAGAAGCTGCATTCTGAGCGGGACCTACAGAAATGATGACCTGAAAAATATCCTTGACGGAATTAAATACATCAAAAACATTGATTATAAAATCAAGCGTGACCGGACAATAATATTAAGTGGTGAATCCTGTAAATAATCCTTGCCTATGAAAAATCATTAAATAACATCTCCGAAAAACCACAAAAAAAAAGCCTTTGCCTGCTGCAACAGACAAGGGCCCATTGTAAACCAGTTAAAGATTTACTCAACTAATGAAACCAAATTTAATGAAAAAATTGATGATTGCATCAAAACAGATCCTCTATGTTTTTTTTATCCAGCTCGTTGGCTTAAATCTACTGATAGCCAAACCGTTATCCGGGCAGGATGTAAAGGAAATTTTTATTTCCATACAGGCCAAAGATATTAGCCTGGTGCAGCTTTTTGAACAAATAGAGTCAAAAACGGAGCTGTCTTTTCTATACGACGAAAAAGTAATTGATCATTCTCCGAAAATTACCTGCGACTTTGAAAATGTTGAGCTTGGATCATTATTGCTCAAAGTTTCAGAACAAACAGGTTTTAGCTTTAAGCGGATCAATAACAATATCTTCGTTACCCGAAAAGAAAAAGGGCAGAAGAATGGCAGGGGAGAAAAAACTGTTCCTGCTGAAATAAAGATTACGGGAACCGTTTTGGACCAGCAAAACGGGGAGCCTTTGATAGGAGCAAGTGTTCGGGTAAAAGGTACCTCTACAGGAACAGTAACCAACCTGGAGGGTAAATTTTCTTTGAGCGTTCCTGAAACTGCCACCACCTTAGTTGTAAGCTACGTTGGCTATTTAAGCGAAGAGCTGGAGATAGCGAACCGCACTAATATAGAAGTATCGCTGGTGCCGGATGTATCTTCGCTTGAAGAGCTGGTAGTGATTGGTTACGGAACCTCCGAGAAAAAAGATGTTACCGGAGCCATGACTTCCATGAATGCTGAAATGATCAGGAAAACAAATAAAGTAAGTGCTTTCCAGTCTATTCAGGGGCAGCTGCCCGGGGTCGATATTCAAAGTGCAGGTAATAAACCAGGCGATGGTTTCAACATCCGTATAAGGGGAAATAATACTGTTAACAATAATGAAACGGTTGCCGATGGCGGGTACAGCCCGGGCCAGAATCCTTTATTTGTAGTAGACGGTGTTTTTGTGGATGATATTTCTTTTATAAACCCATCGGATATTGAGCGGATTGATGTACTGAAAGATGCCTCAGCAACTGCTATTTACGGAGCCAGAGGTTCAAGCGGTGTGGTAATTGTAACTACCAAAAGAGGGGAGGCAGGCGCTCTTACCTTACAATACGATAACTATTTCGGTATCCGCCAGGCTTACAATTTGCCACGGATTTTTGAAGGGGAAGAATTTGTGGACTTCTTTAAAGATGCAGCAGTAGGAAAGCAACACTCTTCCGGTGAACTGGGATTTTCCAGAGAGGATGTGGTTCTGAGTGATTTTCTTCGCCCGAATGAACTCAGAAACATTGAGAATGGAAATTATGTAAACTGGCCTGAGCTGGTGAAGCAAAATGGCTTGCAGATGAATCATACCCTGAATGCATCCGGAGGTAACGATAAGTCTGTATACGGCCTTGGCCTGGCTTATACCCGTGACGAGGGTACTTTTCCCGGGGAAGACCTGGAAAGGTTTAATATGAGGGCCAACGTTAATTTTCAGGCCAATAAATTCCTGAGCCTGGGCTATAATGGTTATATAACATACTCCATCAGGAATCAGGGTAGCCAGGAAGGTTTCAGAAGTGCTTATCGCCTTCGCCCCACCGGCGATGCTTATGATGAGAATGGTGAGCCATTGTTTTTTCCGATACAGGATGAAAATTTTATCACCAATCCTTTATTTGAAGAAAGTGGTATTATTGAAGAAAACAAAACACTGAACTATATTGGTAACATTTCGGCCACTTTAACCCTTCTGGACGGACTAAGCGTAACTTCCCGTTTTTCTCCTAATTTAACTTTCGACAGGTATGGGCAGTTTCGTGGCCAATACACCAAAAGTTCAAGCGGTGATGGCCCCAGGAGAAGGGCATATGTGGATCATTCGAATCTTTTGTCTTACACCTGGGATAATATACTGAATTACAATAAAACCTTTGGGAACGACCATAAACTGAATGCTATTTTTATTGCCTCCAGCTGGCTCAACAGGTATGAGCTTCATCAGACTGAAGTAAGAAACTTAAATACGGATGAGTTTCTGTTTTACAACCAGGGTGTGGCTGCAGACATACGCATGCTCCAAAACTCTCTAACCAAAGAAACGCTGCTTTCTTATACAGCGAGAGCGAATTATACCTTCAGAAACAAATATATTTTTACTGCCACAGGCAGGTACGACGGAGCATCCAAGCTTGCAGAAGGAAATAAATGGGCTTTCTTCCCCTCCGCAGCCTTTGCCTGGCGAATTGGAGATGAAGCATTTATGACAGATCAGAATTTGTTCTCTGACCTTAAAATGAGGCTGAGCTATGGTGTGAGTGGTAATACAGGTACAGGCGGAGGTCTTCGCCCGTTAGGGTCCCAATCCAACATTGGATTTGGATTTACCAACCTGGGAGGTAGCCCTGCGCAGGGTGCTTACGTAACTAATCTTTCTAACCAGGAGCTTAGCTGGGAAAAAACAGCGGAAGTCAATCTTGGAATCGACTTTGGTCTTTTCAAAAACAGGATCAGTGGTTCCCTGGATCTGTACAACCGAATTACCAGAGACCTGATCATGAACAGACAGCTGCCAATTGTTTCCGGCTATGGCTCGGTTTTCCAGAATGTGGGTGAGGTGGAAAATAAGGGAGTAGAACTGGCAGTTAATACGGTAAATATTGATCGTTCAGGTTTTAAATGGACGACCTCTTTTAATTTCGCTAAAAACGTTAATACCTTAACGGAGCTATACGACGGGCAGAAAGAACTTCCTCCTTTTTCAACTAATGCAGGTTCCTATATTCACCGGGTAGGAGAGCCTGTAGGAGCAGTTTATTTTTATGAGTATGATGGCATCTGGCAACTGGACGAACTGGAAGAAGCCCGGAGGCAAGGGCAGCAACCAGGCCAGGTAAAAGTGAAAGACCAGGATGGAGATAATGAAATTACAGATTCAGACCGTACCATTATAGGTTCGCTTCAGCCGGACTGGACCGGGGGTATCACCAATACCATTAATTACAAAGGTATTGACCTCAGCTTTTTTATTTTTACCCGACAGGGTGTAATGTCACAAAGCTGGTTCCACCGCTCTCATGCCTGGGATGGTGATGACCATCCCGGCAGGTTTAATGGACTGAAAACGAATTACTGGACTCCTGAAAATCCATCAAACGAATGGCATCAGCCAGGTAATGGCGGGCCTTACAAGGGAGTAACCGATTACCAGGATGTGTCCTTTACCAAGGTAGGTTATATTACGCTGGGATATACTTTACCGGAAACTGCTGCCAGAACAATTGGCTTAGGAAGCCTCAGGATTTATGCAACCGCACAGAATCCTTTCATTTTCACTCCTTACGAAGGCTGGGATCCTGAAACAGCAGGGCGTAACAGCTATAGGGCATCTTTCCTCTCCAGAACGCTTATCGGAGGTATTAACGTCAGGTTTTAATCTTTAAAATTTATCTAATGAAGACTTTTAATATCAAAATCAATATACTTCTTCTTTTAGCAGGGCTTTCATTTTTCTCTTCCTGCTCCGATTTCCTCGAAGAAGAGAACAGGCAATCACTTACCGATGCTAATGCATTTAAAGATCCGGCTATTTTTGACCAGTTTGTGGTAAATACCTACGGCAGGCTCCGTACAGCCACCTCCTTTACCGATCCTGATCTTTACGGAACAGATATCGTAACCCGCAACTCTCCTGTACAGGGAGCTGATCAGTTAAACGATTATGTGAATTTTTCTGCAGCTAACTGGCCTGTTTCGCTTTATTGGGCCAATTATTATAATGTGGTAAATGCGGCTAACCTGGCTATATCCAGAGAAAAGGAAATATCCGGTTTAACTGATAAACAAAAAATGCGGGGCCTGGGAGAGGTTAAGTTTATGCGTGCATTTGCTTACTTCCACCTTGTGGAACATTACGGTGGAGTGCCAAAGGTGCTGGATGAGGTTACCACAGCTAAAACCGAATTTACCAGGGCACCGGAAGAGGAGATCTATAGTCTGATTTTAGCTGACCTTGAAGATGCGCTTGCCGGAGTAGATGAAGAAGCAAGCCAGTATGGAAGGGTTACCAAAGATGCAGTAAGGCATTTGATGGCCAAAGTGCTGTTAACCCGTGGCTATAAAAATTTCGGGAGCGCGAAAGACTTTACCGATGCAGCGGCACTTACCGAAACGGTAATAGCAAAAAACCAGCTGGAGCAGGATTTTGCATCTCTTGTGGATATCAACAATCAAAAAAATAAGGAGATTATTTTCGCTATGTTGTTTGGCTCCGATACCCAGGCCAGAGGGGTGGGGAATTTCAGACATAAGTACTTTAAATTCCCTTATGAAGGATACCCTGGTATGGAAACTACTTCCCTGTACAATAAAGGAACAGGAAATACTTTAACGCCATTTTATTTCAGCCTTTTTTCAGAAGAAGACCAGCGTGCCGAAGCTACTTTCCGGAGAGTTATTTATGCGGTGACAGACTCTGAGGATGGTGCAATAGCCAAAGGTGATACTGCCATTTATTTTCCGGAAGTGGCATGGACTGCAGAGCAGAAAGCAGCCAAACGTTATAAGGTAATTAATCCGGATGAGTATTTTACCAACGATGGAGTAACCAACGTTCATTATCCTATGTTCAGGAAATTTGATGATCCTTCAGTAGTTTATTCTAACGACGGAGTCGATCCTAAGGGCGAGCGGGAGGCTGTAATTTTCCGGCTGGGAGAAACTTACCTGCTTGCAGCAGAAGCTAATTTTAAAGCCGGAAATGCTGATAAAGCAGCAAGCCAGCTTACTGTATTACGTTCCAGGGCCGGCCTTACAGATCAGGTTAGCCCGGGAGAGGTAAGCCTTGATTTTATCCTGGATGAAAGTGCCCGTGAACTGGCCGGAGAGATCAGCCGCTGGATGGACCTGAAAAGAACCGGAAAGCTGATTGAAAGAGTGCTGGCCTATAACCCTCACGCAGCCCTTAATAATTCAATAAAAGAATACCACCTGTACAGGCCCATCCCGCAGAGCGAGATTGATTTGAGCAATCGTTCAATTACTCAAAATCCGGGTTATACACGGTAATTTTCCGAAGCAGCTGTTTATAATGGATCTTGTTCAGTAAAAGTCCGCCAGTATTCGGCTCAGGAAACTGGCGGACATTTAAAAATTTAATACAGTAAGAATTATAGAAATGAAATTTAAAAGATCAGGAAGATCAATCTCAGCTCTGGTGAAAATTCTTCTGCTATTCTTTATGGGAGCTTGTTCAGTTTTTGGTGAAGAAGATAAAGCAGGAAGGACTGAAGAACAAAAGGATATGCAGGAAGCCCCTTTAAATATTATCCTGATGATAGGAGATGGAATGGGGCTGCCGCAAATTACCACTGCCTTTTATTATCAATCCTCACCCTCAAACTTTGAGCGGTTCAGGAATATCGGCTTTATTAAAACATCGTCTAAAAGCCACAAAGTAACCGATTCAGCTGGCGGTGCCACTGCTTTTGCTACCGGAGAAAAAAGTTATAACCGGGCAATCAGTGTATCAACAGATACAATGCCCATGCCTACTATTCTGGAGCTCCTGGAAAAGAACAATTATAAAACCGGACTTGTAAGCCTTACTTCAATAACCCACGCCACGCCGGCCTGTTTTTATGCCCATGTAAAAGACAGGGATATGGAAGAAGATATTGCAGCTCATTTGGTAAAGTCCGGAGTGGATTTCTTTGCCGGTGGTGGCCTTGGCTTTTTCACCAAAAGAAAAGACGGGAAAAATTTATATACCCGGTTGCAGGAGTCAGGATATGAAATGGATTCCACCCAATTATCTCAGGGGCTGGACCCGGCTAAACGCTATGGATTTTTGCTGGCAGATAAAGGAATACCAAATAAGCTGGAAGGCAGGGGAGATTTCCTGGCGGAAGCCTCTCAGCTTGCCCTCGATCAGCTTTCAAAATCAGAAAATGGCTTTTTCCTGATGGTGGAGGGCTCTTATATTGACTGGGGCGGACATGCCCGGAATGGTGAACTTGTGGTGGAAGAGGTGCTTGATTTCGACAAAACCATGGGTGTTTTCCTTGATTATGTAGAGCAGCATGAGAATACTCTGCTCATTGTAACCGCCGATCATGAAACCGGAGGAATGGCCGTAGGCAAATCGAATAAAGCCGATAGTGTGGCTGTTTATTTTACTACCGACCAGCACACTGCAGAGCTGATTCCGGTTTTTGCCAAAGGTAAAGGAGCTGAAGACTTCACAGGTATCTATGAAAATAATGAGATTTACCACAAAATGCTAAATCTTATAAAGCCAAAAACCAATTTATAAGCCTGGAATAATTCAGTCCTTCAGTCAATCTAAAAAAAAATCCTTTTTCGCTCCCCGCTTGTCAGGGGAGCTTTTTTTTATCATAAAAGCAAGAATATGCTGCTTTTCTCTGGCCGTCAAGCTGTCCTTCCTTTTACCTTAGATGGAACAAATTCTGAATTTGAAGGGGGCAGAAGCTGCTTTCTTTAATCAGGGAGTATAATTATTGTGTTCAATGAGCTGCATGACCGGTATTGGAAAAAATATGGATTGTCACTTCGCAAATAGCCTGATGTAGAAAGAATGCCAGTGATATTGTTCAGGATCTTTTTATCGGATTCCCGAATAAACCGGAAAAGCCGGGTAGCCCTTATTCACTGGTTCAATCCCCTTAATTTCAACTCTTCCGGAGTCCGATAATTTGTTTTAAAAACCCGTCTCATTAATAAAATTATAATTTGATTAATGAGATGGTTTTATAAGAATGCCGGAATAGTATCAGGAGATATTTGGTGGTGATATGTATAATCTCAAAAACTGCAGGTTTAATTTTACACGAAAATGGTAGGTTGTGCATCATGCAAACAGGTTCGGTGAGTATCAATTTTTTTAAGCTAACGGACTGAAATTAGATTTCATTAAGAAAAATATTACACGTTAACTGACGCTTGTCAAAATTTGACTTCAAAATTGTTCCTTTAATCACCAAAAGAGACTAACATTTTCTTTAACAAAATTGACAAATTTTTAAATTCTGAATCACTTAAAACTTCAACAGATTCTTGCGCTTCATTGAACCTTATTTCAATTGCTTCGTCTATTAGCTTCTTCCCTTTATCAGTTAAACCAGCCAATATTATCCGACCATCTCTTTTGTCGGGGACTCGATATATAAGTTCTAATTTCGTTAACCTGTTCAACAAAGCAGTCATTGCACCAGAGGTTATTAGCACCGACTCCATTAATTGTTTTGGAGATAATTCATATGGTTTTCCTGAACGTCTTATAGTGGCTAAAACATCCAGGTCAGTATAATATATTCCTGTCTCTTTTAAGCTACTACCAGCACGCTTCTCTAAAATCTTACCTAATTTAATAATACGTCCTACTACCTGCATTGCTTCTACATTGAGTTCGGGACGCTCCAAATTCCATTCTGAAATAAGCTTATCAATTATATCTGTCTGATCTTTCATAAAGGAAAAATTGTGGTTTGAATAACAAAAGTAGTAAAAATATCTTTATATAAAGATATTTACTATATTTGTAAAGTATCTTTATATAAAGATACCTTTAAGCTCATATTTATGAAACTGACTTTTATACAAACAGGGGGGACAATTGACAAAGATTACCCACACATTTCAAAAGGTTGGGCTTTTGAGTTTGGAGAACCTGCAACAAACAGAATTTTAGAGAAACTAAACCCATCGTTTGATTATGATGTCGTTACCGCTTTCCAGAAGGATAGCCTCGAAATTACGGATGATGACAGAATGGCTTTAGTAGAACTTATTGAAAAAAGTGATAACAACAAGTTTATTATAACGCACGGTACTGACACAATGCTTGAAACAGCCGATATCCTGAAAAAACACATCAAAAATAAACTGATTGTAATTACAGGTGCAATGCTGCCTGAAAGATTCAGTAATTCTGAAGCCCCAATAAACCTGGGCTGTGCAATTGCAACTGCAAATCTATTGGACAGTGGCGTTTTTATTGCAATGCACGGCATTGTAAAAGAGAGTACTGAAATAAAAAGAAATTTAACGACTGGAAAATACTATTAACAATGAAAATTATCGACACACAGAAAATGCCGAAGCCTAATGGCCATTATTCCCAATGTATAGAGCATAATGGTATTTTGTACTTATCTGGCCAGTTACCCATTGATATAGAAACGAAGAGCATTCCCGAATCCATTGAAGAGCAAACAAAACTGGTTTTTAAAAATGCTGAAACCATACTAAAAGAGGCGGGAAGTAATAAAAATAAAATACTTCAGGTTCGCATTTATTTCTCCAGCATTGATTTATGGGATAAGGTTGATAAAGAATACAGTCAATTTTTTCAGGCCCATAAGCCTGTCAGATGTATTGTTCCCACACGTGAACTGCACTACGGCTCATTAATAGAAGTTGAAATAACTGCAATCTCATAATCGTAGTAATATGTACAAAGAAGATATAATCAAAGCACATAACAGGATTAAGCCTTACATACACAATACGCCTGTTCTAACGTCAACATTAATCAACGAACTGGTAGGTGCTAACCTCTTTTTTAAATGCGAAAATTTTCAAAAAATGGGAGCGTTTAAAATGCGAGGAGCTACAAACGCTATCATGCAATTATCCGATGAACAAAAACAAAAAGGAGTAGTAACACATTCTTCGGGAAACTTTGCTCAAGCCCTTTCTTTAGCAGCACACAGCCTGGGAGTTAAGGCTTTTATTGTGATGCCAAAGACAGCACCAGAAGTCAAAAAAAATGCAGTAAAAGGTTACGGTGGTAAAATTATAGAATGCGAACCAACTTTATTAGCCAGAGAACAAACAGCTAGTGAAATCGAAGAAAGGGAAGGTGCGACTTTCATACATCCTTCTGATGATTTGAATGTTATTCTTGGGCAAGGTACTGCTGCGAAAGAATTATTGGAAGAATATCCTAATCTGGAATATATATTTACACCTGTTGGTGGAGGTGGCTTAATAGCGGGAACCATAATCGCTGCGAATCATTTCGGCAAAAACTGTAAAGTAATTGGTGGAGAACCTCTTGAAGCAGATGACGCCTTCCGTTCTTTAGCAAGTGGAACTATCCAGTCGAATGAATCAACAGACACTGTTGCTGATGGGCTTAAAACACAATTAGGAGATGTAAATTTCCCAATAATCCAAAAAGGAATAGAAAAAATAATTCTTGTATCGGAAAAAGAAATAATCCATTCGATGCAATTAATATGGGAGCGTTTAAAAATAGTGTGCGAACCATCTTCAGCAGTTGCTTTAGCCGCTTTAATTAAAGAAAAAAAAGACTTTGGAAACCGGGATATGGGAATTATAATTTCAGGTGGAAATGTAGATTTAACCAGGTTGCCTTTTTAAAGCAAAAACTATTACTAACACCGCTTGCAGAAGTTTAACCACAAAAACTGGATTTATGAATATCGTATTTGAACAAGTAGAGGACAAAGACAAGGGGAAGGTTTTGCAACTTTTCAGAAACGCTGCTGAAAGAATTAATAAGATGAATATCGACCACTGGCAGTACTGGATTAATCCACCAATAGAAAAAGTAAAATGGGTTGAAGAAGGTATTCAGAATAATGAATTCTTTTTTATCCGAAATCCAGATGGGGAGAATTTAGGTATGGTTAGAATAATGAACGAGGATCTCTTGTATTGGGGGAATCAAAAAGAAAAAGCCAAATACATCCACTCCTTAGTTGTCACGGACAAGTACAATGGGAAAGGAATTGGCACTAAAATTATCCAGCAGGTAGAAAGTGATGCAAAAGAGGATAATTGTAGATATTTAAGACTCGATGCGGACTCAAAAAACCCAAAACTATGCAGTTACTATGAAAAATTAGGTTTTCAAAAAGTTGGAACAAAGGAATTACCTTTATCAACTTACAATCTTTACGAAAAAGAAATAAAGTATAAATAATTGCCGGCATTGTATAAAAGCAATACTTAATTATCTTGAACTGAAACGCCTGGCTCGCTGAGACTGTAAACGAAACTGTGTCAAAGTTAAAAAAATAATT
>JAFMYY010000028.1 GCA_017948555.1 Cesiribacteraceae bacterium YIM B00369
AATCTGATGCTCGCAGGCACCATTGGCTGGTTTATTACCGCCCCCTTCTGGATGAATAAAAAGGAAGAAGAGGAACAAACCACCGCATGATTTATCTGAATTAAAAAAACGTTAAAAGAGTATATCTATAAACTTTAAATGGCCCCGGGGAATTCTGATACAAATGAATTTCCCGGGGCCATTCTTTTTAATTTACCCCCTGAACTCCCCTTCCATCACCCAATTACCATTCTCTCCCGCCCCTTAGACTGCTTTCAACCTGGCTTAACAGGCAAAAAAACTTCAAACCGACCTTTTTTATATTCCACCGGTACAGTACACAACAGGACAGAAGTACCGGCAGTGAAGATTATATTTGTTTATCGGAATCCGGAAGTGGGGGTCCGGTTACTTTCATGATATATGCCGGTAGATATACTCAGGGTACTATCGGAAAGTAAAGTTAAGTAGTCAGACATTTTTATTTTGCACATAAATAGCATCATTTTCATCCCGGCCTAAGGAGTCGGACGGCCGATGCCGGATCTGTCCGGGTACTTATCAGGATTTACTTTTTATTTATTCAAAAACACAACCCACACCTGATGAAACTAATTTGTGATTTTAGTACAGAAATATTCTTAAAAGAGGGCTGAAAGCAATTTATTCAGACAATACGGAAGCAGCAACGAAATAAAATTATTTTGACCGGGACCATGACAGTCCATGACAGGTAAATGGTTTTTGTTCATTATTATTGTTAAAGGTAAAGTTAAAAATAGTTTTTAACCTATAAATGCAGGCCATAACAGGAGTAATTTTCCTTTTTGCCGGAATCTTTGCCAAAGCCGGTTTTAATGTCTCCCTCCGGAATTACGGAGAAAGGACAGGCAAAATCCATTGGGGAAAAAGTGGTCTTTTTTCGCCGGTAATTGCGCACCGGAATACCGCCTCCCGCTCTTTCCTGCAACCGGAAAAATTAACCCGAAGTGCTGATGCATCCGCAATTCTTTCTGCCCCTTATGCGGGCGGATGGGATGTAGGGATAAGGGGCAGAACCAGTTTTTACAGTTTTTTCATTCCTGTCGCCGGCAACGTTTCCGGAAATAAAACGCAGCAGAAAAAACCGGATAGTTATGGGCCTGAACATTAGTAAATCAGCAGGAAAATCAAATTTTTAATCCTTACCGGGTAACCGGAAAAATGAGTAAATAAAAACGCATTTAGAAATAACCAATAAATCAATAAACATGGATCAAACAGTATCAACAAAAAACTTTAAGCATGTTAGCTACCTTTGGGACGAAGCAAAAGCAGCTGAAATGGAAGGCGACGAAGTAGCCCTTTTATTATACCGTTCTAACCTTTTGGGAGCCGACCTTCGCCTTACCAACTATGGTGGTGGTAACACTTCCTGCAAGGCAATGGCAAAAGACCCGCTAAGCGGAAAAGAAACTGAGATTATGTGGATTAAAGGTTCCGGCGGAGATATTGGAACCCTGACAAGAAGCGGCCTTGCAGCGCTTTATGTTGACCGTTTAAGAAGTCTCAAAAACGTATACCGTGGCATAGAGAGCGAAGATGAAATGGTGGAGCTTTTCAACCACTGCATCTATGATCTTGACTCTAAAGCCCCTTCTATAGATACTCCCCTGCATGGATTTCTTCCATTCAACCATATAGATCACCTTCACCCGGATGCGGCTATTGCTATAGCAGCTGCAAAGGATGGAAAAAAGATTACAGAAGAATTATTCGAAGGCACTATCGGCTGGGTGGACTGGCAGCGTCCGGGCTTCGACCTTGGCCTTCAGCTTAAGAACTGTCTCGATGAAAATCCGGGTATCCGCGGCATTATGCTTGGCTCCCACGGCTTATTCACCTGGGGCGACACTGCTTACGAAAGCTACATCAATACACTTGAAGTAATTGAAAAGTGTGCTGAGTACCTTGAGCAGAACTTCGGCAAAAGCCGGCCTGTTTTTGGCGGACAAAGAATCCAGAGCCTTGCTGATGACCAGCGCAAAAAGCAGGCAGCAACCATCGCTCCGATCCTGCGTGGCTTCTGCTCCAGCAACCGCCACATGGTAGGTCATTTTACCGACGATCCTAAAGTACTGGAGTTCATCAACTCTAACGATCTTGAAAGACTGGCTCCAATGGGTACCAGTTGCCCTGACCACTTCCTTCGCACCAAGATCAGCCCGCTGGTGCTTGACATTAAGCCTGATGAGGATCTTTCCGACACCAAAGCCCTGAAAGAAAGACTGAAGCCTGCTTTCGAGGACTACAGGAAAATGTACACTGAGTACTACGAGAACCACAAGCATCCTAACAGCCCTGCCATGCGGGACTCTAACCCTGTTATCATCCTGTTCCCGGGTGTTGGTATGTTCTCTTTCTCTAAAGATAAGCAAACTGCCCGTGTTGCTGCAGAGTTCTACACCAATGCAATCAACGTAATGAAAGGCGCTGAGGCGGTATCGGAATATACTTCCCTGCCACGCCAGGAGGCTTTCGATATCGAGTACTGGTTACTCGAAGAAGCAAAGTTACAGCGTATGCCTAAGCCTAAAGCTCTTTCCGGCAAAATTGCACTGGTAACAGGCAGCGCCGGAGGTATTGGTAAGGCTATTGCAAAGAAATTTGCCGACGAAGGTGCTGTAGTCGTGATCAACGATAACGATGCGGGCCGCCTTGACAGTGCAAACGAGGAATTCAAAAAGCAGTACGGCAAAGATAAATATACTACTGCCCTGCTTGATGTAACTAACGCTGAGCACATAAGTGCCGCTATGGATGTGGCTGCCCTTGCTTTTGGTGGCGTTGACATTGTGGTAAACTGTGCCGGTCTTTCTATTTCCAAGCCAATTGAGGAGCATACCGATAAGGACTGGGATCTTTTATATGATGTTCTTGTAAAAGGCCAGTTTAAAGTTACCCAGGCAGGTATTGAAGTAATGCGCAAGCAGGACCTTGGTGGCGATGTGCTTAACATTGTAAGCAAGAATGCCCTTGTATCCGGACCAAACAACGCAGGTTACGGATCGGCAAAAGCTGCACAGCTGCACCTGAGCCGCCTGAACGCTGCTGAACTTGGCGCTGACAGGATCCGCGTAAACGTGGTGAACCCTGATGCGGTAATTTCCGACAGCAAGATCTGGCAGAGCGGATGGGCAGAAGGAAGAGCGAAAGCATATGGCGTGAAAGTGGAAGAGCTTCCTGCATTCTATGCAAAGCGTACCCTGCTGAACGAAATTATCCTTCCTGAGGATATTGCCAATGCCTGTTTTGTATTTACCGGAGGCTTCCTCAACAAATCTACCGGAAACGTACTGAATGTGGATGGCGGTGTTGCCATGGCTTTTGTAAGATAGTATTGAGTAGTGAGTATTGAGTAGTGAGTATTGAGCGGTCCGCCGCTGCGGTATTGAGGCAGTATATTAATTAAGAATGTAGAATTAAGAATGCAGAATTAAATCGGGAAACCTCAATTCTTCATTTTTAATTCTTAATTCTTAATTGAAAAAAGTCACCCGTCTTAATACTTTATACTTTGTACTATAAACTTTTTTCATAATGAATATAGAAAAATATAAGATAGACGAACATAACGGTCAGCTGGCAGGAAAGCATCAGCAAAAGCTGAACTACCTTACTTCTGAGTTTTCCGGCGTGGAGGCTGTTATTCAAAAGCTGGTCGATTTCCAGATTGCCATTCCAAGCTGGGCACTCGGTACAGGCGGCACACGCTTTGGCCGTTTTTCAGGCGGAGGAGAACCCCGCAGCCTGGAAGAAAAAATGGAAGACATTGGTTTGATGCATTCCCTGAACCGTTCAAGTGGCGCTATTTCCCTGCACATTCCATGGGATATACCAAAAGACGTTCAAAAAATCCGTACGCTGGCAGCTCAGCATGGGCTGAAGTTCGATGCTGTAAACTCCAACACGTTCCAGGACCAGAAAGACCAGGAGCATAGCTTCAAATTCGGCTCGCTGCAGCATGTAAATAAAGCAGTCCGCAAGCAGGCTGTGGATCATAACATTGAGGTTATCCGCCACGGGCAGGAGCTTGGCTCCGAATCCCTTACCGTCTGGCTTGCAGATGGTTCTTCTTTCCCGGGACAGCTGAACATGCGCAAAGCATTCCAGTACACCCTGGAAAGTCTTCAGGAAATATATGCCGCACTGCCGGATACCTGGAAAATGTTTGTGGAATACAAGCCATTTGAACCCAGCTTCTACTCCACCACTATTGCCGACTGGGGGCAGTCTTTAATGCTGGCCAACAAACTCGGTCCTAAGGCTTATACCCTTGTTGACCTGGGCCACCACCTGCCAAATACCAATATCGAGCAAATTGTAGCGCTTTTGCTTATGGAAGGCAAGCTGGGCGGCTTCCACTTCAACGACTCCAAATATGCCGATGATGATTTAACAGCAGGCAGCATTAAGCCTTACCAGCTGTTCCTGATCTTTAACGAGCTGGTGGAAGGAATGGATGCCAGGGGCATGAACCATGCCACCGGCCTTGGCTGGATGATCGATGCTTCGCATAATATAAAAGATCCTTTAGAGGACCTGCTGCAATCGGTGGAGGCAATCATGATTGCTTATACCCAGGCACTGCTGGTTGACAGAAAGGCTCTGGCAGAAGCGCAGCAGAACAATGATGTGGTAAGGGCTCAGGAAATCTTACAAAATGTATTCCGTACAGATGTAAGACCACTGGTGGCAGAAGCGCGCCTGCGTGCAGGAGGCTCTCTGAACCCGCTGGAAACTTACCGTCAGCTGAAGGTAAGAGAAAATCTGATTAAAGAAAGAGGAGCAAAAACAGTAGCAACAGGACTATAATTATGCAGGAAAAAGAGGCAACCCCCGTAATAGCAATTTTCGATGTAGGAAAAACAAACAAGAAGCTTTTCCTTTTTGACCAGGATTATAATATCGTGTACGAGAAGTCGGCACGGTTTTCAGAAACTGTCGATGAAGATGGTTTCCCCTGCGAAAATCTGGAAAGTTTAAGGCTTTCTGTGTTTGACTCCCTCATGGAAGTATTCAGGCGGCCGGAGTTTGATGTTAAAGCCATAAACTTTTCCACCTACGGCGCCAGCCTGGTATACCTCGATAAATACGGCAGCCCTCTTGCTCCCCTGTACAATTACCTGAAGCCTTATCCTGAAAAGCTCCAGAAACAGTTTTATGATACCTATGGAGGGGAAGATGAGTTCTCTAAAAGAACAGCTTCCCCTGTCCTGGGTAACCTCAATTCCGGCATGCAGCTCTACAGGATTAAATATGAAAAACCGGAGCTTTTTAAAGAAATAAAATATGCCCTGCACCTTCCTCAGTACATGAGTCAGTTGGTGTCAGGCAAGTTCTATTCTGATATTACCAGTATTGGCTGCCACACCAACCTCTGGGATTTTGAGAAGAACAGATACCATGAGTGGGTGGAAAAAGAAGGCATCCTTGGCCTTTTACCTCCGGTACTTCCCAGCGATCAGCTGATGCCGGCTTTTTTCCCGGGCAATACCTACGGCACCGGAGTAGGCCTGCACGACAGCTCCGCAGCCCTTATTCCTTACCTGGTAAGCTTCCACGAGCCCTTTGCGTTAATCTCCACAGGCACCTGGTGTATTACCATTAATCCCTTCAATCAGTCGCCTTTAACTTCAGGCGAGCTCGCAAACGATTGCCTGAGCTATATGAATTACCGCGGTCAGCCTGTAAAAGCCAGCCGCCTGTTTGCCGGTTACGACCATGAGCAACAGACCAAAAGAATTTCGTCCCATTTCAGCAAAAGCTCATTCAGCTTCCGCAATATTAAGTTCGATCCGGAACTGATGGCAAAGCTAAGGGCTAAAAACGGCATTAACCTGGAGCAAGCCAAAACAGAAGAAGTATTGAAGGGCTCCCTGTTCGAAAAACGGGAGCTTTCAGAGTTTGAAACAGCAGAAGAAGCCTACCACCAGCTTATGCTGGATATTGCCACCCAGCAGTATTTTTCAAGCCAGCTGGTGCTGAAAGATACCGCTGTTAAACGTATATTTGTTGACGGAGGCTTCAGCAAAAACGCAGTTTACATGAACCTGCTGGCAGCATTTTTCCCTGAACTGGAGGTTTTTGCAGCCTCTATGGCACAGGCCACCGCAGTAGGCACTGCTCTGGCGCTCCATAAATCGTGGAACAAAAATCCGTTCCCCAGCGACATTATTAAACTAAAGCTTTACACCGTTTCACAGAAGGAAGTATTATGAGGGTCGGGTTATTTATTCCCTGTTATGTAGATCAGTTTTTCCCGAAGGCAGGAATTGCCACACTTGAGCTGCTGGAAAAGTTAGGGGTGGATGTTAGCTACCCCGGAAACCAGACCTGCTGCGGCCAGCCAATGGCTAACTCAGGCTTTGAGCACCTTACGGGAGGCTGCAACGATCATTTTACAGCTATTTTTTCGGAATTCGATTATATTGTTGCTCCTTCGGGCAGCTGTGTGGTACACGTAAAAGACCACCTGCATTCCGATAAACAGCCCCGGCAGGCTCAGGAAATCAGGAAGAAAACATATGAGCTGGTTGAATTCCTTACGGATGTGCTCAAAGTAAAAGAGCTGAAAGCCCGTTTTCCGCACAAGGTAGGCGTACATCAGAGCTGCCATGGCTTAAGAGGACTGAAACTCGCCCAGATGAGCGAACTCGTAGCCCCTGGCTTTTCCAAACCCGGACAGTTGCTGCAAATGGTGGAAGGCATTGAACTTGTAAACCTGCAGCGTGCCGATGAGTGCTGTGGCTTTGGCGGAACCTTTGCCGTGGCAGAGGAAGCTGTTTCGGTAAAAATGGGGAAAGACCGTGTGGGCGACCACCTTGCCAACGGAGCCGAATTTATAACAGCAGCAGATATGTCGTGCCTGATGCACATGGAAGGCATATTGAAACGACAGAAAAGCAATGTTAAAATATTGCATATTGCCGAAATACTGAACGCACAGGAATGAGTATGAATATAGGGAAGGACCACGCAGCACTCGCCGATAAGTTTAATCAGGATGAGCCCCGTGTAAACTGGCACGATGAAACCTTATGGTTTGTACGCCAGAAGCGGGATAAAGCAGCATTTGGAATTGAAAAATGGGAAGACCTGCGGGAAGCAGCCTCTCAGATAAAACATAATGTACTCTCGAAGCTCGATGAGTACCTGGTGCAGTTTGAAACGGAGGCCAAAAAGAATGGTATTACCGTACACTGGGCTGCCGATGGCGAAGAGCATAACAGGATCGTACATTCCATCTTTAAAAAGCATGGCGTAAATCAGGCTGTAAAAAGCAAATCGATGCTTACGGAGGAATGTCACCTTAATGATTATCTGGCTGAACATGGAGTGGAGGTAATTGACTCTGATTTAGGGGAGCGCATCGTTCAGCTTGCAGGGCAGCCACCCAGCCATATTGTACTGCCTGCAATCCATATAAAAAAGGAAGAGGTAGGTGATATTTTCCACCGGAAACTGGGTACTGAAAAAGGGGAATCCAATGCACAGATATTAACAGAAACCGCCCGCCAGCATTTGCGGGAGGTTTTCCTGAGCCGTAAAATTGCCCTTACTGGTGTTAACTTTGCCGTAGCCGAAACAGGTGAATTCGTGGTATGTACCAACGAGGGAAATGCCGATATGGGCGTCCATCTCGCCGATGTGCATATTGCCTGTATGGGCATAGAAAAGCTGATTCCGCAGCGGAAGCACCTTGGCGTGTTTTTACGCCTGCTCGCCCGCAGCGCCACCGGCCAGCCTATTACCACCTATTCAAGCCATTTTAAAAAGCCCCGCCCCGGGCAGGAAATGCACATTGTACTGGTCGACAACGGCCGGAGCACCCAGCTGGGAAGGGAAGACTTCCGTAATTCACTTAAGTGTATCCGCTGCGGCGCCTGCATGAACACCTGCCCTGTTTACAGGAGAAGTGGCGGGCACAGCTATCATCATGCAGTACCGGGGCCTATAGGGTCCATTCTCGCCCCTAACTTCGATATGCGGAAGAATGCCGACCTCCCCTTTGCCTCCACCCTTTGCGGTTCCTGCTCCAATGTATGCCCTGTTAAAATAGACATACACGACCAGCTCTATAAATGGCGGCAGGTACTGGTAAAGGAGGGGTATGTAGATAAGAAAAAAGCCGTAGCCATGCAGGCCATGAACCTGGTGCTCTCCTCTCCTGCCCTCTTTAAAGCTTCCGGAAAGGCGGGAAGGTTTATGATGCGACTGGCTCCTTTTGCAGTGAACAACAAGCTGAACCCCTGGTACAAAAGCAGGGAAATGATGGAAGCCCCGAAAGAATCGTTCGGGGAGTGGTATCAAAAAAACAGAAAGAAATAAATGAGTAGCAGAGAAAAAATGCTTGCAGCCATTGCAAAGAACAAGCCTGAGCTGGCTCCCCTGCCCCGGATAGATCAACTTGGGGAGGCAGAAACTGACCTTGTGGAGAAGTTTTCGACAGTTGCAGTGGGCATAGGCAGCAAAGTGTTTCCTGTAAAAAACTATAAAGAAATACAGGAAATACTGCAGAAGCAATTCGGCAGCGAAACCAGAAAAGTAACCACTATTCCGGAGCTGAAAGCGCTTTCCGGCGAAGGCGATCTTTCTTCTCCCGATCCTCATACTTTTGAAAATGTAGAGCTGGCTGTTATGCAGGGTCATTTTGCAGTAGCAGAAAACAGTGCGATATGGGTAACGGAAGATATGACGGGCCAGCGGGTGCTCCCCTTCATTTGCCAGCACCTGAGCCTGATAGTTAAAAAAAGCACTATTGTGCCTGATATGCACGAAGGATATAAGCTAATCGGGGAAGCTGCTTACGGCTATGGCGTATTTATTGCCGGCCCGTCCAAAACAGCGGATATCGAGCAATCACTGGTATTAGGCGCCCACGGCCCCAGAAGTTTAACAGTGTTTATACTGGAAGATTAAAGAGGTTTAAGCTTTGCAATCAGCAGTTCCCGGTCCCTAATGATTCACGCAAAGGGCGCTGAGCTTTTTCGCAAAGGACTCAAAGATCTAATGTAAAACAAGTAAAACCTTTTGCTAAAATTTTCCTTTTTTTACTTTAAGCTTAAATACATTTTTGCTGACTCCATTATCCAACCAAATACAAACTATGATAAAAAACAGCATAACCGCTCTCTCCTTTGCCACCCTTTGCGGAGCACTTTTCTCCTGCGGATCTGAGCAGGAAAACACTACTGAAAAAGAAATTACCTTAATCAACCGCTCCTCTGTTGAACTGACCGACAAGGCAATTATTATTAAAAGGGATGAATTTTCTGATTTGCCCGACGGACGGAAGTTTCCGCTCCTCCGCAGCCAGGCCGGCGATACCATTGCTGCACAGCTTGACGATTTAGATGGAGACAGGGAATGGGATGAGCTGTTTTTTGTAACCAATCTTCCTGCTGAGGGAGAGCAGAAACTGACTTTGACCTGGGTGGATGCTGATCCTGCATATACCAGAAGGACCAGTGTGCGCTTTGGAAAAAGAGAATCAGGAGACCAGCCTGTTCAGCCAAAAACCAGCGATACGCTGCAGGCAGACGGACTTCCTAAAAGTGTTGGCTACCAGCCTTATCAGACCGACGGGCCAAGCTGGGAAAATGACAAAATAGGTTTCCGTCAGTATTTCGATGGCCGCAATGCAATAGATATGTTTGGAAAAAGAACTTCGGAAATGTCGCCTGAAGATGTAGGCATTAACGCGCAGGGAGCTGTAGAGGATAACTACCACGTTATGGCCGACTGGGGCCGGGATATTCTGGCCGTTGGTAACTCTGCCGGCCTTGGCGGTATTGCCCTGCAGATTGGAGATACGCTTGCCCGCCTTGGGGTAACTGTAGATGACGCTGTCAATAATATTGAAACCACTACCTTCAATATTCTGGCCGAAGGCCCTGTACGCTCTATTATGGAATTTAATTATAATAACTGGAGGCCGGGAGACCATTCTTATAACGTACAGGAACAAAAAAGCATTATGGCAGGAATGTACGCCTATAAAAACACGGCCTCTGTGGAAGGTTTGCAGGGAAATGAAAATCTGCTCGTGGGCCTTGTAAATATCAACACAAAAGAGCCTGTTACCGAAATTAAGGTAGATGATAAATGGGTGGTGCTCCTTACCCACGACCAGCAAACCTACAACAGAGGCTGGTGGTTAGGCATGGCAATCATCCTCCCGCAGGACATTTACCAGGGCCATACCAAAGCCCCTGAAACAGGCCAACTTTCTAACAGCTATTTTGGTAAGCTTAAAATTGAAGATGGCGAATCTGTAAGCTATTATGCTGCAGGAGGCTGGGAACTGAGCGATGAGCAGTTCCGCGATTCCACCTATTTTGTAAACTATGTGCAGGATTTAACCCGCCAAATTGCAGCAGAAGTTGATGTGGAAATTCAATAATGAAAGCAAGGCAGGAATGCCGCCGGTGCTGAAAACTCTGTGGCAACGGTAAGGAGTTTCCTGTAAATAAACAAAATGCCTTTCTGTACTTAAAAAGCAGGAAGGCATTTTTATTCTAAAATAAATAGTTTCATTTTCATCCCGACTTTAGGTAAATTATTCCCATATAAGTAGCTTTTCTCTATCTTTAAATGCCAAAAGATCCATCCTGTCGTCAGGATAGCAAAGCTGGTTTTTAAACTTATAGTTAATGAGTCAGGCTACTTAGTCATAATGAAATCTACAGCTATAGATTAACAGTTCTCCATTTCCATATTGGTAAACAAGCCTGTGCTCCCTGTCAATTCGCCTGGACCAAAAGCCGCTAAGGTCATATTTTAGTGGCTCAGGCTTCCCTTTTCCTTCAAAGGGAGTTCTTAAAATCTCTTTAACTAATTCATTTATCTTTCTCAGCATTTTTTTATCCTCTTTCTGCCAGGATAAATAATCTTCCCATGCATTTTTAGAAAAAGTAATTTTCATTACTCCTCCAATAAATCATTTGTCACCGTATCACCGGCCCTCATCTGCTGAATAGATTCATAAAGCCGGTCAGCATTCTTTCTGGAACTTAGTAAATGAAGCGTTTCCATCATGGAATTATATTCATCTAACGAAATCATTACTGTTCCATTTCCTGCCCCTCTTTTAATAATTAAGGTTTCATTATTATTTTCCACCTCATCGAGGTATGTTTTCAACCTTGTTCTGAATTCAGTAAAATTAGCAGCTATCATTTCTATTGTTTTTAGGTACAATTATAAGTACTTATTTAGTAACTTCATTGATTTACAAAAAGTTTCTCCTGTAATCCGGCTTAATTAATATTTTTGATCTTATTTTCCAATTCCTGATACATTATCCTGCAATGGAAGCAAAAAGCAAAACAATTTTACAGAAAAACCTACAGATACGGGACAGCACAGGATAGAAAGCAGTATCTTCCGGTATATCTTTAGAAGGCAATTCTTTCCATCTGCCACACAAAGAAGAGCTTTGCTTTAACAGAAATGTAGATCCCAAAGACTTTTATAACTAAATGAAAACACTAAAAGAACTATCAGCCAGCCACAGGTACCGCAAAATGCTCCGGATTTCAGGTACTGCAGCCAAAACCTCATTTTTATCGCTGGCCATACTTGCCGGAAGCTTTCATTTTGCATCAGCGCAAACGAAACCGGAAAAGGTAACCGATACCACTACCCCACTGCATGCCATGCAGCCGGATTATGACACTCCTTACGGTGAGACTACACCAAAAGATATTACAGAAGTTTTAAACAGGGTACATGCTTACCTCGAGGCCACCACTCCTGCCCGCCTGGTTGAAAAAGGAACAGGAAAAGAAATTAAAAATTTAAAAAAGCCGGGCAATAATGCAGAGCTGGCGCAGGGTGATTTCCGCCTTACCAGCTACGAATGGGGCGTTACCTATGCAGGCATGCTGCTGGCAGGAGAAGCCACCGGCGATCCCCGTTTTACGGCTTACACCGCCAAAAGACTTGATTTCCTGGCTGATCTTGCTCCTTATTATGAAAAGGAACTGAAGAAAAACCCGCAAACGGAAACGCCCCTCCGCCAGGTATTGCAACCTCATGCGCTTGACGATGCCGGCGCCATGTGCGCTGCCATGATCAAGGCCAGCCGCTATGGGGTAACGAAATCTGATGTACGACCGCTCATCGACCGCTACATCAATTACATCAGCAATAAAGAATTCCGTCTGCAGGATGGCACTCTGGCCCGCAACCGGCCGCTCCCGAACACCATCTGGCTGGACGACCTTTTTATGGCCGTTCCCGCACTTGCCCAAATGGGTAAGCTTACCAATGACAGTAAATATTATGATGATGCCGTAAAGCAGGTGCTGCAGATATCGGAGCGCATGTTTAACAAAGATAAAGGTTTGTACATGCACGGATGGGTACAGGATATGAATCCACATCCGCAGTTCCACTGGGGCCGCGCGAATGGCTGGGCAGTAATGACAATGGTTGAGCTGCTCGAAGTGTTACCTGAGAGCCACTCCGGTTACCAGCCTGTAATGGACCAGCTTAAGGCGCATATCCACGGCCTTGCCCAATACCAGAATGGCACAGGCTTCTGGCACCAGCTCCTCGACCGGAATGACTCTTACCTTGAAACATCGGCAACTGCCATTTACGCCTACTCTATCGCCAGGGCCATTAACCGTGGCTGGGTGGATAAGCAGGCCTATGCTCCTATGGTTTTATTAGCCTGGAATGCTGTTGCAACCAAAGTAAATGACAAAGGACAGGTGGAAGGAACCTGTGTTGGTACAGGTATGGCCTTCGATCCGGCATTTTATTATTACCGCCCTATAAATGTATATGCAGCCCACGGCTACGGACCTGTGCTGCTTGCGGGAGCCGAGGTAATTAACCTGCTGAAGGAGAGCAACTATGAAATCAACGACAGCTCTGTTCAGTTCCCGGCACGCTAGTATTTAATAAAAATCACCAACCTCCGGAGGGTTTCAGACTTTCCGGAGGTTTTATTCAAAAATTTATATTGCAGGGAATTATGTTCCGCTTTGGTAAATTGGGTAAAACCTTATTTGCGTATCATAAACGCACACCAGAGGAAAGTTACAGGGCATAATCATCAGTTACCATCCGTTTTACCTCTAAAACACAACCACATAATTCTCAGTCCTTTTAGCCTCCTATGTACCCGACCAAACTAAATATAGCTTCAAAGTTTTTAAGAACAGCTTCCCTTACAGCAACAGCCTGTATCCTGTTGGCTGGCTGCAACACTTCTAAACCAACAGCTTCAGCAATTCCGGATGCTGCAGCAATTGCCGCCGGCGAAACACTTAAATTCGACTTTGGTACCGGAAAAACTGAAAAGGGCTACATACAGGTTCTCCCTGCTACTGCTTACACTGCAGAACGGGGTTATGGACTTGTCAGTAAAGGAGAACTTAATGCCATTAACAGAAAAGGAAATAGCGCAGCAGAAAGTGATTTTATTACAAGCAACCAGCCCTTCTACTTCAGTGTCGATTTGCCGGAAGGAAATTATGAAGTAAGCCTGCTGTTGGGAGACCCTGAGGGAGAATCGGTAACCACGGTAAAAGCCGAATCGCGCAGGCTGATGCTTAAAGAGATTAAAACCCCATCAGGCAAGGTTGAAAAACACACCTTTACCGTAAATGTACGCACACCAAAAATTAACGGGCAGGAGAGCATCCGGCTGAAATCACGGGAGCTTAACTACCTCAACTGGGACAACAAACTAACACTGGAGTTTAATGATGACCGCCCTTGTGTGGCAGCCATAGAAATAAAGAAAGCAGAGGACGTTATAACCATGTACCTGGCGGGCAACTCAACGGTGGTGGACCAGGAATATGAACCATGGGCTGCCTGGGGGCAGATGATTCCCCGTTTTTTTACACCCGCAGTGGCAGTGGCTAACTATGCCGAATCAGGAGAAGCCCTTAAAAGCTTCGCTGCAGCAAAGCGCCTGAAAAAGATATTAAGTACTATCAAAGAGGGTGATTACCTCTTTATAGAATTTGCGCATAACGATCAGAAACCTGCCAGCTCGGCTTATGTGGAACCCTGGACCGGCTATAAAGAACAGCTGAAGATATTTATTGATGCTGCAAAAGAAAAGGGCGCTAACCCTGTACTGGTTACCTCCATGCACCGCCGCCGCTTCGATGAAAACGGAAAAATCATTAACACCCTCGACGATTACCCTGCCGCTGTACGGGAAACCGCAAAGGAAGAAAATATTCCTTATATAGACCTCAATTCCATGAGTAAGGAATTTTATGAAGCCATGGGACCTGAAGAGTCAAAGAAAGCTTTTGTGCACTACCCTGCCGGCACATTTCCGGGGCAGGACAAAGCTCTTGCCGATGACACACACTTCAGCACCTACGGCGCATACCAGCTGGCAAAAATGGTGGCAGAAGGAATTAATAAGAATAATATAGAACTGAAAAACTATTTACGGGAAGATGTAAAACCATATAACCCGGCGCAGCCCGATCCTTTCGGGGAATGGGACCTTCCACTAAGTCCGGATGTAACGGTTGTAAAACCGGATGGAAATTAGGCAAATTTACCCTTTAGTAAGCGCCCGGATTTTTATTCCGGCCCCGTAGAAAAACAATAATATTTTAACAAACCTGATATTCGCTCATGATTATTAACAAAAAAGGAATAAGTGCTTTGCTTCTTGGTGTTGGACTGCTCTGGCAAACCGAAACGGCAAATGCACAGCGACAGATGGAATACCTGGACCGTGGCGTGGTAGCTGTTCAGGATGAAGAAGGAAAAGTTTTTGTAGGCTGGCGGATGCTGGGTACTGACCCTCAGAACATTGCCTTTAACCTCTACCGCTCGGCAGACGGCAAAAAAGCAAAAAAAATAAACAAGGCTCCTCTTACATCAAGTACCAGTTTCAGGGACACTGAGGCAGATCCCAAAAAAAATAATACCTACTTTATAAAACCTGTCCTGAACGGAAAAGAGCAGGAGGCCTCAGAAACAGCTGAGGTGTGGCAACAAAACTACCTGACCATTCCCATGCAGACACCGGAGGGCTACACACCTAACGATGCCTCCGTGGGCGATTTAGATGGGGATGGCGATTATGAAATTATTGTTCACATGACTGGCCGGGGCAGGGATACCTCGCATAAAGGATTTACGGATGAACCTATTTTCCATGCCTACACCATGGAAGGTGAGCTTTTGTGGACCATTAACCTTGGCAAAAACATCCGCGAAGGCGCTCATTACACCCAGTTTATTGTAATTGATATGGATGGTGATGGCAAAGCGGAGTTTGCCACAAAAACAGCAGATGGCACGGTGGATGGAAAAGGAAACGTAATCGGCGATGCCGGCAAGGACTGGCGCAACAAAGATGGTTATATACTTGAAGGCCCTGAGTATTTTACTGTTTTCAGCGGCGAAACAGGCGAAGCCCTGGCCACTGCCGATTACATACCCGGCCGTGGCGATCTTTGCGGATGGGGTGGCGTTGGAGGTAATGGCGGAAACGATTGTGATGGCAACCGTGCAGACCGTTTCCTGGCAGGCGCAGCTTATCTTGACGGCAAACTACCAAGTGTATTAATGGCCCGCGGGTATTATGGCCGTTCTGTTATTGCCGCCTGGGATTACCGCGACGGTAAACTTAGCTCCCGCTGGGTTTTCGATTCTGAAAACAGACAGAATCCATTTTCAGGCCAGGGCAACCATGGCTTGAGCATAAATGATGTGGATGGAGATGGTAAAGATGAGATAGTGTACGGCTCAATGGCGGTGGATCATGATGGAACCGGCCTTTTTTCCACCGGTTTACGCCATGGCGATGCCCTGCATGTAAGCCAGCTGGACCCGAATAACCCTGACCAGCTGGCCTGGGGAATCCATGAAAATGAAACCAATGAAACCGGACCAGGTGTTGCTCTTTTCAACGCACGCACCGGAGACATTATCTGGAGAGGCGAAGAAGGTAAAGATGTGGGCAGAGGGCTTGCAGCAGATATCGACCCGCGTAACCCCGGCGCAGAAATGTGGTGGAATGGCAGAGGAGGCCTCCACAATGTAAAAGGAGAACGCCTTGGTAAAAACCCCCGCTCTGCCAACTTTGCCATCTGGTGGGACGGTGACCTGCTGAGGGAAATTCTGGACCGCAACTTTATTGATAAGTGGGACTATGAGAAAGAAGAGCAGGTACGGCTATTCACTGCTGAAGGAGCTGTTTCCAACAATGGCAGCAAAGCTAACCCCGCCCTCAGCGCCGATCTTTTTGGCGACTGGCGGGAGGAAGTAATCTTCAGGACAGAAGACAATAAGGCCCTCAGGATTTATACTACCACCATTCCAACAGAGCACCGGTTTTATACCCTCATGCATAACCCGCAGTACCGCATGAGCATAGCCTGGCAAAATGTTGGTTATAACCAGCCACCGCATACCAGTTACTTCCTGGGCCACGGCATGGAAAAGCCACCGATGCCCGACATCAAAGTAGTTAACCCAAGGGAGCAGCAGAAAAAGGTGAAACAGTAGTTATTTACAATAAATTTTTATGGCGCGCGTTTTTTAACGTGCGCCTTTTATTTGTTACAGGGTAATCCGGCCATTTCTTCCTATCTTGTAACTCCTTTTTTCTAACTCTTTAAATATCTTATGTTCCGGACTTCCACCTGCCTGCTAATTGTACTCCTTTCTTTAGGAACAGCTGTTTCCGCGCCTGCACAAAGAATTATGGAAAAGCTGGACAGGGCTCTGACAGCTATACCCATGGGAGGCGATTCTGTATACATCGGCTGGCGGCTGCTGGGAAATGACCCTGAAAACATTGCTTTCGACCTTTACCGGCAGAGCGGAAAAAATGATCCTGTTAAACTAAACCGCAAACCGCTCAGGACAACCACCGATTTTATTGATACCACCGCCGACCCGGAAGAAAGGAATACATATTTTGTAATGCCTCTCCGCAAAACAAAAGAGCTGGAAGTAAGCAGCACCTTTATTTTGCCGGCAAACGCCCCGGTCAGGCAATATTTGTCTGTTCCCCTGCAGGTTCCCCCCTCCGGCGAGCTGGATGGCCGTACGTATACCTACAGCGCCAACGACGCTTCTGTTGGCGACCTGGACGGAGACGGGCAATATGAAATAATCCTGAAATGGGATCCTTCAAACGCTAAAAACCCGCCGCAAACCGGCCTTACGGCTAACCAGCTCCTGGACGCCTACAAATTGGATGGCACTCATTTATGGCGTATTGACCTTGGCAAAAATGTACGTTCCGGCGCTGCATATACTCAGTTTCTGGTATATGATTTTGATGGCGACGGCAAAGCAGAAATTATATGCAAAACCGGCGACGGTACTGTGGACGGTGTGGGTAAAGTAATTGGCGATCCGGACAAAGACTGGCGGCAGCTTTCCCCTTCCAATGAGCGGATGTATGGAAAAATAGTGGACGGACCTGAATACCTGACAGTGTTTGAGGGCCTGACAGGTGCGGCACTTACCTCAAAAGAATATGTGCCGGACCGTTACCCGCTCGATGGCTGGGGCGGCATTGGCGGCAATGGCGGCAACGACAATATTGGCAGCCGCTCCGACCGCTTTACTGCCTGTGTAGCATACCTGGATGGTACCCTGCCAAGCGCCGTAATGATCAGGGGCTGGTATGGACGGACCGTCGCTGCAGCCTGGGACTACCGCAACGGAGAGCTTACCCAACGCTGGGTTTTCGACTCTGCGCTTCCGGAGTGGGAAGGCTATTCAGGTATGGCCAACCACTCTGTAACCGTTGCTGATTTTGATAAGGACGGAAAGGACGAAATTTGCGTTGGAGCCATGACCATTGACCATAACGGAAAGGGACTGTACACAACCGGCCTTCGTCATGGCGATGCCCTCCACGCAGGCGATCTGGTTCCCGGCCGCCCCGGCCCTGAGGTTTTTGGCATTCATGAAAGTGAAGGCAGAACTATTCCGTTGCAAACACCGGGTGCCGCCATGTTCGACGGCCGTACAGGAGAAATTATATGGGCCAATAACCCCGGGGTGGATGTAGGGAGGGGAATGGCCGCCGACATCGATCCCCGTTATCCGGGTACGGAAACCTGGGGTGCCCCCGGAGGCACGAGAAGAGGCGATACCGGAGAAGTGATTTATCCAGAAACGCCCAATTCAGTTAACTTTGCAGCCTGGTGGGATGCCGACCCCCTGCGGGAATTAGTGGACAAAAACAGGATTACGAAATGGGACTGGAAAAATAAGACTACAAAATTGCTTCTGGAGGCAGAAGGCGCCAGCGCAAATAATGGCACCAAAGCAACACCCTGCCTCACGGCTGACCTGCTGGGCGACTGGCGGGAGGAGGTTGTCTGGAGATCGGCCGACAATACCGAGCTCCGTATCTATACGACTACCATTCCGGCCAAAAACCGCATGTTTACGCTTATGCACGATCCGCAGTACCGCCTCGCTGTTGCCTGGCAAAATGTTGCCTATAACCAGCCTCCACACCCCGGCTTCTTTATAGGAGCAGGCATGAAAAAACCGGCACCACCCCGCATCAGTTTTCCTGCTGAAAAACGGCTGGCTGAATAATTTAGTTATTTAATATACCCCCCTGAAAAACAAAAAAATGCAAACCAGCTAAAAATCTGACTGTTATATGATTATAGTCATAATCATTGCATGGCCATGGTTATAACTTTCCGGTATGAAAAATAAAACAAACTAAATCATACTGGTCATGAGATACAACAGATTATGGATTGCGTTTATTCTCGTCGTTGTCGGGTCCTTTGGAGTTTTAGGATACTACGGTTACGAGATTTACAGAGAGGCTCCACCTATACCGGAAAGAGTGGTTACCACAGATGGCAGGGTCCTTTTTACAGGTGATGACATTAAGAACGGCCAGAACGTATGGCAATCGATGGGTGGTCAGGAAGTCGGCTCCATCTGGGGCCACGGCGCTTATGTGGCACCCGACTGGTCGGCAGACTGGCTTCATAAAGAAGCTGTTTTTATCCTTGATGCCTGGGCACAGGCAGATTATCAGCAGGCTTACGAAAATATTGATGAGGAGCAGCAGGCTGCCCTGAAGGTAAGACTGCAAAAGCTGCTCCGCGAAAACACCTATAACTTTGCCACAGGTGAGTTAACAGTAGCTCCTGTACGGGCGGAGGCTTTTGCGGCTAACAGCAACCACTACACCAGCCTTTTTACAGATGATCCTGCTTTTGATGAATTAAGGAATGCCTATGCCATTCCGAAAAACAGTTTAAAAGATCCTGAAAGAGTAAGGATGATGAACGCCTTTTTCTTCTGGACCTCCTGGGCCTGTGTAACCAACCGCCCCGGCAGCGACATTTCCTATACCAACAACTGGCCTGCAGAAGACCTGGTAGCCAACGGCCCCACCAGTTCCCTTATTCTCTGGACAGGTTTTAGTGTAATCCTTCTTATTGCAGGTATAGGTATCCTTGCCTATTATTATGCATCTCAGAAAGAGGAAGAAGTACCTGCTGAAGAAATGCCAAAAAATGACCCGCTCCTGAATTTAAAGTCCACCCCTTCCATGAGGGCAACGCTTAAATACTTCTGGGTAGTACTTGCACTTATTGTGGTACAAATCACTTTAGGTGCCACCACCGCTCACTATGGTGTGGAAGGAAATGGCTTTTTCGGATTTCCGCTGGCAGAGTTCCTCCCCTATTCCTTAACCCGTACTTACCATGTGCAGCTGGGTATATTCTGGATTGCAACTTCCTGGCTGGCAACTGGCTTATTTATAGCACCTGCAGTATCGGGCCATGAGCCTAAATTCCAGAAGCTTGGCGTAAACTTCCTGTTTGTATGCCTGCTGATTATTGTAGCCGGCTCCATGATCGGACAATGGTTTGGCGTAATGCAAAAAATGGATCTGGACACTAACTTCTGGTTCGGACACATGGGTTACGAATATGTTGACCTTGGCCGCTTCTGGCAGATATTCCTTTTCATTGGCTTATTCCTGTGGTTATTCCTGATGGTACGTGCCATCTGGCCTGCCTTCAAAAAAGAAGAAGAAAGCCGTCCGCTCCTTGCTATGTTCCTGATTTCCTCTGCTGCCATTGCCTTATTCTACGGTGCAGCTTTAATGTGGGGCCGCCATACAAACCTGGCAATTGCCGAATACTGGAGATGGTGGGTGGTTCACCTTTGGGTGGAAGGTTTCTTTGAAGTATTTGCCACCGTAGTAATTGCCTTCCTGTTTGTGCGAATGGGTTTGCTGCGCACTAAAATTGCCAACGGAACGGTATTGTTCAGCACAATCATCTTTCTTTTCGGTGGTATAATTGGCACCTTCCACCACCTGTACTTTTCAGGTACGCCAACCGCCGTACTTGCCCTTGGCTCTACCTTTAGTGCGCTGGAAGTAGTTCCGCTTGTTCTGATTGGCTTTGAGGCTTACCATAACCTTACCCTGAGCCGGGCTACAAAATGGATTAAAGCTTACAAATGGCCTATCTACTGCTTTGTTGCTGTGGCCTTCTGGAACCTGGTGGGTGCCGGTATCTTCGGCTTCCTTATTAACCCTCCTGTTGCACTGTACTATATGCAGGGCCTTAACACCACCCCTGTTCACGGCCACACAGCCTTGTTCGGAGTGTACGGTATGCTGGGTATAGGACTGATGCTGTTCGTACTGAAAGCCATGGACGTGAAAAAAGTATGGAAAGAGGGAGTTATTAAGTTCGCTTTCTGGTCCATCAATATCGGTCTGGCCCTTATGGTACTCCTGAGCGTTCTGCCAATCGGTCTGGCCCAGACCTGGGTATCTGTGGAAGTAGGCTTATGGTATGCCCGTTCAGCAGAATTTATGCAGGATCCAACGCTTCAGTTCATCAGGTGGCTCCGTGTAATTGGCGACACAGTTTTTGCTGCAGGCGCTTTAGCCTTAGCCTGGTTCGTAATTGGCCTTAAAACCGGATCTTCCATTGAGGGAGAAGAATTAACTATCCCGGAAATAAAACCTGAAGCTCCTGAAGAGGCAGAAGAAGCCGTACTGGTATAAACAAAAAGCAATCTTCCTGCATGCATGCACCTTATCCTTATGAGTCTGATCTCAGGGGGTAAGGTGTTTTTTTTAATCCGAATCCCTCCTGAACCCTGCTCTGTGGCAATAAAATGAATACCAGGTGAGATTTAAATGTATTACTCCTCCCACAAAAACCATTTTTCTTTACCGATTCAAAAAAAGTATAATTACCTTTAAAGACAGATTAAAATTTCCCCGGCTGCAATTCCTTTTCCCCTTCTGCAGGGCCAGCCAGGGGTTTTCCATTTCTATATAAATAAACCATTGTATGGACCATCAGAATTTAACAGGACCCCGCTTTCAGCAAACGATTGCGACTAAACTAAATTTGTGGCTGATCTTCGGGCTGATTCTTAGCAGCGGAATTGTACAGGCACAGCAAAAAAATGCTGTTTCGGGCAGAACTACAGTTCCCTTTGAAAATGACTGGCGCTTTCATAAAGGGAAAGCCGAAGGAGCTGAAAAAGCTAAGTTCAAGGACAAAGGCTGGCGGGTGGTTCAGCTACCCCACGACTGGACCATTGAGGAAGAAATAAACCGCGACAACCCCACAGGCCGGGGCGGAGGATATTTTCCTGCCAGTGAAGGCTGGTACCGCAAAACATTTAACCATCCGGCTAATGCTTCGGATGAAAAGGTATTTATAGAGTTTGATGGCATTATGGCCAACAGCGATGTATGGATAAACGGAGAACACCTGGGCAAACGCCCTTTCGGATACGTAAGCTTTCGCTATGACCTTACACCGCACCTGAAAAAGAAAAATAATGTTATAGCCGTTAAGGCCGATAACACGGAGCAGCCTGCTTCCCGCTGGTATACCGGCGCCGGCATTTACCGCCATGTGCGTATGATTGTAACCAATCCGGTTCACGTGGAACAGTGGGGTGTTTTTATTACCACTCCTGAGGTAAGCCAGGGCAAAGCAAAGGTACAGGCTCAGACAAAAGTGCTGAATGAATCGGGCAATCAGCAAACCGTAACTGTAAAAACCACCATTCTTGATCCGAAAGGAAAAGCCATTGGAACGGTGGAAGAAACCAAAGCTATTCCTGCCGGACAGGCCTTGGAATACCGGAAAGAAATTGAAGTTTCCAACCCGCAACTCTGGGGCTTAGAAAACCCGCACCTCTACAGCGCGCTGACTCAGGTACGCTCTGCAGATAATATCCTGCTTGATGAGGAAATTACATCTTTCGGCATCCGGGAATTCCGCTTCGATGCAGCCACCGGTTTTTACCTCAACGGAGAAAACATGAAAATTAAAGGAGTTTGTCTCCACCACGATGGCGGGGCCATGGGGGCTGCTGTACCTTTAAGAGTGTGGGAAAAGCGACTGGAACTACTCCGCAGCATAGGGGTAAATGCTATCCGTACCGCCCACAATCCTTTTGCTCCGGAATTTTATTCCCTCTGCGACCGCATGGGCTTTCTGGTAATGAACGAAACCTTCGATACCTGGTATGCAAAGAAAAATCATGCTGACTATGGCTACCAGAAATATTTTAAAGACTGGTGGGAAGCCGATACCCGCGATATAGTAATGCGCGACCGTAACCACCCATCCATTATTATCTATAGCGTAGGAAATGAGATCCGCGATAACCTGGACAGCAAGGAAGGCTTTAAAATATTTACCGAACAGCGCGACCTTGTTCATCGGCTCGACCCAACCCGCCCTGTTACCCTTGCCCTGTTCCGTCCGAACCAGGCGAAAGTGTACCAGAATGGCTTTGCAGAGCTTATGGATGTGGTTGGCCAGAACTACCGCGAGAATGAGCTGGTGCAGGCTCACCTCGATAAGCCGGAGCGAAAAGTAATAGGCACTGAAAACGGCCACACCCGCCAGGCATGGCTTGCCATGCGCGACAATCCTTTTATGTCAGGGCAATTTCTCTGGACCGGTTTCGACTACCTTGGCGAGGCCGACTGGCCTGAGCTGTCGCATGACTATGGCGTATTTGACCGCACAGGAGGTAAAAAACCACGCACCTTCCAGCGCCAGAGCTGGTGGTCGGATGAGCCCATGGTTCATGTAGTGCGTAAAGAACGTAATGCAGGATCAGGAGAGTGGGTATCGGACTGGACACCTGCCGACTACGACACCTACGACATGGCTCACCTTGAGGTTTACAGCAATGCCGAAGAAGTGGAGCTATTCCTGAACGGCAAATCGCTGGGCTCCAAAACCAAACCGGAAGACGACAGCCCCCGCAACTGGCAGGTAACTTTTGAGAAAGGAACCATAAAAGCAGTTGGCCGGAACGGAGGTAAAGAAGTGGCTGTTCATGAAATGACAACAGCCGGAGAACCTGCAGCAATAGTGCTGAAAGCTGATAAAACAAGCCTGACCCACGATTGGGAAGATGTTTCTTTTGTAACTGCCACCGTGGTGGATGAAAAAGGCATACCCTGCCCGAATGCAGACCCGAAAATATCTTTCACCATAACAGGCGCGGGCAAAATAGCAGCCGTGGATAACGCCAACCGCGAAAGCCACGATCCTTTTCAGGTATCTGAGCGCAGAGCCTACAGAGGCGAGGCCATCGCCATCCTCAAAGCAACAGCCCCTGAAGGAAAGCTGCAGCTAAAAGCCAGCGCTCCCGGCCTGAAAGATGGCTCAGTTACTATTAAAGTGGTAAAACCGGTAGTGAGTGTGAAGTAAATATGGTTGCAGGCAGAAGCTGTTGGAAAGCCTCAATCTTACTAACAGCTTCTGCTTGTTATGCGCAATTGTAATTTAATAACCTTGCTCCGATAGTACGTTAAAAGGTTAGCGGAAAAACAGCAGGTAAATTTGTATGCCGTAAGATGGCATGCAGAATTCAGACTCTCTCCCCGGGTGACCAGCCGGAGGAAAGCAGGAAAAAATTGCAGCGGGCAGATTCTAAAGGCGATTCAAAAATATGCCTGTACTGCCTTTTTGTATCAGTTCAGTCACCGTTAATTTCCTGTTTCTCTGTTTTTAACTTACTTTCAAAATTCCTGAATACATTTTTTTACCAGCCTTGCTTACGGTTTTTTTGCCCCTGTACCGTAAAAGCTTTATTTTATGGTAAAATGTAGTTATACTGTATTTATAAAGAGGGGTTCTTTCCCTCAGGCATTGAAAAGGCAATAAAAGCTACACCAGTTCTAAAGGCACTCCAGGAGGCAGACAGGGTTATTGAAAACATCAATCAGAAGGCTGAAAATTGTGCCCTTGCGGAGAGGCTTCCTGCTGAAATAGCAGCCGGAGATAAGGAAACAGAAAAAAAGCTTGAGCAACTTTTCAACATACCGGATATTCTTAATAAAATCGGGCAGGAAGAAATGATTTCAACAATTCCGGAAAACGAGTTTAGTAAAGCGGAAGAAAACCAGGCTTCTTTCCTTAAAAGGTTTTATATATACCAGAAAGAACGTTTCCCTCTGGCCGGGCACGGGCTTTTAGTCACTGCTTTCAGCTTTTCGGCTATCTCATATTCCAGAATATGCCGCGGAGCCGGGGGATTTGTTGACTTAAGAACGTTTCTGGCGGGCATTTTCCTCACCATCAGCCTGTTCCTGCTCGTAAGGATCTTCGACGAATTTAAAGATGCGGAAGAGGATGCCCTGTATAGAAAAGAATTACCAGTGCCCCGCGGACTTATTACTTTAAGAGAGCTTAAAAAAACAGGCATAGTTCTGGTGGCTCTGCAACTCATCGTGATTCTGACCGTTTTCCCTGAAATGCTGTCCATTTATCTGGTCGTAACAGGGTATTTATGTCTTATGGGCAAAGAATTTTTTATTGGTGCCTGGCTCAAAAAACACCAGTTCTGGTATGTAACCTCCCATATGTTTATTATTCCGCTGATAGACATATTTGCAAGTGGTCTTGACTGGTTGCTGGCAGGCGTGAGTGCTCCCACAGGTTTGCTTTTATTCTTTGCTGTTTCTTATATGAACGGTATCGTATTGGAAACAGGCCGGAAAATCAGAAAACCTTCAAATGAATCCGCTGGCGTATTAACTTACTCCTCCATGCTGGGTCCTGATAAAGCCGCCCTGCTCTGGATAAGCATCCTTTTTTTTACCCTGCTGTTAAGCATTGCTGCCGGGAAAATTGCCGGCTACGGGATGTCAGCATTTGTAGTGCTGGGTGTGGTATTTCTTTTTTGCGCGTTTCCTGCCGTATGCTTCCTCAGGCAGAAGGAGGAGAAACCCGCCAAATTGATAGAATACGCTTCTGCTTTCTGGACTATTATGATGTACCTTACCCTTGGCGCAGGACCTATGATTTCTAAATTACTCTTGAACTGATGCGTTATATTGCAGATACAGAATATGAAAAAGCAAACAGCACGGAAACGGGAGGCAAGGCAAAAAACCTGCTCCGGTTAAAGAAAGAAGGCTTTTTAGTTCCTGAGTTCCTGATTATTCCGCAACAGGAACTTAGCCGGGGAATACCTGAAAATCTGGTTACTGAAGCTGAAGCCTGTTTTCCTGGTGTCCGTTACTTTGCCGTTCGCTCCTCAGCTCCGGACGAAGACAGCGACCACTTTTCCTTTGCCGGCCAGTTCGAAAGCTATTTGTATGTAACTAAAGAGGAGCTGGCTGAAAAGGTTAAAAAGGTTTGGCACTCTGCTTTTTCAGAAAGAGTAAAAAGCTACAGGCGCAATAACCAACTCCCGGAGAGCAGCGGACTTTCAGTCATTATCCAAAAAATGGCAGATGCGGAAGTTTCAGGCGTGGCTTTTGGCCTCAATCCGGTTAATGGCAACAGGCAGGAGAAGCTGATCAGTTCAGTTTATGGTTTGGGCGAAGGCCTTGTATCGGGCCAGCTGAATTCTGATAACTTCATCCTTGGTAATGGGAAAATTCAGGCACAAATTGTACAAAAGACCCATCGTTTTGTACTGGACAACAGGCAAGGTAGTGGGTTAAAAAAAGCTGAAGTAGAAAAAGCTAAACAAAACCTTCCTTCACTCCACAATTCCCATTTAAGGGAACTGTCCACTATTTTGGACCAACTCCACCACCTTTTTGGCAAACCTCAGGATATTGAATTCGCTGTCAGGGAAGAAAAAATTTATCTTTTGCAAACACGCCCGGTAACGGGCGCTCCCCTGCCGGCAGGTTGCAGCAGGCAGGTATCCGGGAAGGAAGTTAGGCAGGAAGGGGAATATATCCTCTGGGACAACAGTAATATTATTGAATCTTATCCCGGGGTTACTACCCCCCTCACCTTTTCATTCATCAGCAAATCGTATGAACAGGCCTACAAAACCTTCAGCAGCTATTTAGGGGTAGATGATGAGGTAATCAGGCAAAACGAAAGAGTGTTTGCAAATACCCTGGGCCTTATTAACGGGCGGGTGTATTATAACCTCAAAAGCTGGTACCAGATGCTGGCCATGCTACCCGGCTATAGCATCAATGCCCGGTTCATGGAAAAAATGTTGGGCGTAAAAGAACGATTCGACATTCCTGAAACCTACCGTTTATCGCCTGCCAAAGCCTGGTGGAGAATCGGAAAAATGGCCACACAAATGTACAGCCGCTACCGTTCGCTTCCCGGAAGAAGGAAAGCTTTTATGGAATTGCTCCACCAAACCATTGGCACTTATAAACAAATTGATTTTGGTATAAAAAATGCTCATGAGCTCATGCAGCTATACCTGGATTTTGAAAAAACTTTACTCAATGAATGGAAAGCCCCTCTCCTGAATGATTTTTTTGCCATGATATGGTTTGGTTTGCTTCAGAAGCGCTGCGAAAAGTACGGCATCAGTAAAAACCCGAACATACATAATGATTTGCTCTGCGGCAGCAGCGACATCATCTCTACCCAACCCATATACCGCGGTATAGCACTGGCCACTCTTATTTCGGCCGATCCGGAACTTAAAAATATGTTTCTCTCTCTGGATGAAAACACAATATGGCAGGAACTCAGCCAGGAGCAGGAGCACAGCCGTTATACACCCCTGAAAAAGGAAATTGATCGCTATATCAACGACTTTGGTGAGCGGTGCATCGGGGAACTAAAGCTGGAAAGCATATCCTATACCCGGGAACCTGCACGCTTTATTAAAATATTAAAAGCTTATGTGGAGCAGGGATTAACCACTGCCAGCACATCAGGAAAAGTAGAAGAAGAGCTTCGCCGGAATGCGGAAAGGGAATTAAGCAATGCTCTTAAATTTAAACCTTATAAAAGAAGAAAACTAAAAAGTACCTTGCAAAAAGCACGGGAACTGGTAAGTGCAAGGGAAAATTTACGCTTTGAGCGTACACGGGCTTTTGGCATTGTAAGAGAGATTTTTACCCATATGGGGCAAAGCTTTTATAAAGGGGGAAGTATTGATAATCCCCGCGATATCTTTTACCTTACTAAAGAAGAAATTTTCTCTTATATTGAAGGTACCGCCGTTAGCCAGAACATTAAAGGTTTGATAGCTTTGCGCAAAGCAGAATATGAAAACTACAGGCAGCAAAGTGCGCCCGCAGAAAGATTTGCAACTTATGGGGTAGTATACCAGGGAAACGATTTCTTCAACACCGGCCATGAAGCCCCTGAAGGAGTACTGAAAGGGACAGGCTGCTGCCCGGGCAGGGTTAGGGCAAAGGTAATAGTTATTACCGATCCCGCACAGGCATCTTCCCCCGGAGGACATATTCTTGTTACTTCCAGTACAGACCCTGGCTGGGTTCCCCTCTTCCCGGGAGCAGCGGGAATTATTGTTGAACGGGGAAGCCTGCTGAGCCATTCCGCCATAGTATCGCGGGAAATGGGCATACCTTGTATCGTTAGCGTTACCGGCCTGTTAAAATCACTCACCACAGGTGATGAAATTGAGATGGATGGCAGCACAGGTGAGATTAAGATTATCCGTAAAATATGAATGAGTTATTAACTCAAAAGGTAAATTTTAATATTATAAGATACGCCAACTGCTGGGAGGATGCAGATATTCTCCTCCAGGGGCTGAATCCTGAACCGGGCAACAAAATCCTGTCCATAGGCTCTGCCGGTGATAACAGTTTCTCTCTGCTCTGCACGCGGCCGGAAAGCGTGGTGGCTGTTGATGTAAACGAAACCCAGCTCCACCTCATCGCCCTCAAAAAAACATGCTTCCAAAAACTTGCTTATGAAGAAGTATTGCAGTTCCTGGGTTTCCTCCCTTCTCCAACCAGGTTAAACGTTTTTAATTCACTCAAAAAAGATTTGCCGTCTGCAGCAAGGAGTTACTGGGAAGGGAATAACCGTTATATTGAAGATGGCATAATTTACCAGGGGAAATTTGAAAAATACTTCCGGCTGTTTAGCAGCAAAATACTACCCCTAATACACAGCAAAGAAATTGTTGATTCCTTATTCCGGCTAAAGAGTGCCGGAGAACAGGAAAGATTTTATCATGATATATGGAACAGCCGGCGATGGCGGTTCCTGTTCAGAATCTTCTTCAGTAAATATGTTATGGGAAAATGGGGTCGTGATCCGGAGTTTCTTAAACAGGTAAACGGTTCTGTTTCTGACTTTATTTTCAGGAAAGCAGAGCAACATCTTATAAGGGAGGAAGCACAAAACAACTTTATCCTGTACTTCAGCCTTAATGGCCACTTTGGAAAATTCTTACCCCATTACCTTCGGCGGGAAAATTTTGATATTATAAAATCGAACCTCTCTCAGTTGCATACACTGAAAGGTTATGCCCAACAGGCAATAAAGCATTATGGATCTTTCGACTGCATGAACCTTTCCAACATATTTGAATATATGGACGGGCGGGTATTTGAAGCAACAGCCGGGGAGCTGGCAGGAGGCACCCTCAAAGATGGAAAATTTGCCTATTGGAACCTGATGGTTCCCCGAAAGATTTCCAACCTTTTTCCTCAATCGGTTGTCTGTGAAGAAAGTCTTTCCCAGGCATTAACCATAAGGGATAAAGGCTTTTTCTACAGTCAGTTTATAATAGAAAAAAAGATATGAGCAAAGAAATCACTAATATGCTGATTCTGAGCGCTTGCTTCCTCACCCTGTTTTTTCTGGCAGAAATACTGTATTACCAGTGGAAAGTTCATGTTGATGTTACACGGAAAATAGTTCATACCGGCTCCGGTTTTCTCACCCTCCTCTTTCCTGTAATGCTGGAAAACCATTGGTTTGTGCTCCTGCTCTGTGGCAGCTTCGGGCTTTTGCTGACCGGAAGTTTAAAATTTAATTTCCTGAAGTCAATTAATGCCATTGACAGGGTGTCGTATGGCAGCCTGCTGTTTCCTGTGGCTGTATACTTCTGCTACATGGTTTACTACTTTTATGCCGGGCTTTCAGGAAACTCTCCTCATATGTTTATTTATTTTTATGCCCCCATACTTACACTGGCCATATGTGATCCCGTTGCGGCCCTGGTGGGCAAGCGTTACCCTTTTGGAAAATACAAGGTAGGTAAAGGATATAAAACCCTTATGGGGAGCGGTGCATTCTTTATCAGCAGTCTTCTCCTGATTATAATTCTGCTGATGTATTTTAAAAATTACACTTTGGAAATAGCCAACCTTTTCCTTTTCTCCGCCCTTATCGCCATAACAGGTACAGCTGCAGAAGCCATCAGCAGCAAAGGATTCGACAACCTCATTGTTCCACTCATAGTAGTATTCCTCTTAATTTTCCTCCCCTGATGGAAATCCTGAAAACACAACCCGGGGGTAACAGTTTCCATTGGTTCCAAAACTTTCCGGATGAAATTTACCCACCGGGGCACCACCGGTTTAATCAGGCAGATAATATAAACACAGATTTTCTGGATAGCTGTTTTGTATTGCTCGAAAACCGGAAGGTGCAAGCCCGTGCGGCACTTTACCATAATACAAACCTGCAATACCGGCAACACCAAAGCTGGTGTATTGGTAATTATGAAGCAAAGGAAAATCCTGAGGCTGGTAAGCTGTTATTACTCCATATAATGGAAGAAGCCCGGACCGCAGGAGCCCGATATATATTAGGCCCCATGAATGGAAGTACCTGGGACAATTACCGTTTTCAGCTGGAAAGCCCTAACCCTGACTTTTTTATGGAACCGGTTCACCACCAATATTATCATGAGCACTTCAGGAGAGCAGGCTTCAGCCCGATAGCAAGCTATTTTTCCTGTATTGACAGGGAACTGAAATTTGATGATCCTGCAATTTCCGCCCTTGAAAATGATTTTAAAATGAAAGGAGTACGCTTCCGCAACATCAGGCCGGAAGCATTTGAACAGGAGCTGGAAAAAATTTATCATTTCAACGCCATTGCTTTTCAAAACAATTTCCTCTTCACCCCTGTCAGTCCGGAAGCCTTTCTTGATAAACAATCAGGATTAAAAAATGTGATTATGCCGGAATTCACCATTCTGGCAGAAGACAGAAATCAGGACCTAATCGCTTACTTCTTCTGTATTGAAGATTTCCTGAATACAAAAGAAAAGTGTCTGATTGTGAAAACGCTGGCCCGCCATCCGGATGACCAATGGAAAGGCCTGGGCCATGTTATCGGGAATATGATTTACGAACGGGCAACAGCAAAAGGGTATACCTCCATTATTCATGCTTTGGTGTATGAAGGAGGAACCTCTATCCAGCTATCAAAGAACTTCTCCGGAGAAAATTACAAAAATTATGTTTTGTATGGGAGCAAGATATAATCTATCCGGCAGAATATGCCACCCATCTCTCAGGCCATCAACTGAACAACAATAAGTGAACGAATCTTTCAATATTTCAGGCCTTTTCTTTGAAGCAGCCGAAAAGAATCCTGAAAAAACCGCCATTATCTACAGGAACCAACAAATAACTTTTGGTGAGCTGGAAAAGCAGGTGAAGGAAACTGCCTGTTATTTCATGAGCAAAGGAATTACCAAAGGTGACAGGGCTATGGTTTTTGTACCGATGAGCATTGACCTGTACCGAATTGTTCTGGCCCTGTTCAGGATTGGGGCTACAGCCGTTTTTCTGGATGAATGGGTTAGCAAAAAAAGAATGGAGGAGTGCTGTAAAACAGCTCAATGTAAGGCCTTTATTGGTATTTTTAAGGCCAGGGTTCTATCCTTCTTCTCCTCAGAGCTGAGAAAAATCCCAATTCACTTAGGCAACCGCTTTCAGCCGTACAATGCTATCCTTGACTTTGCCGGAACTTTCAAATCAGATACTGCGCTTATTACCTATACCACCGGCAGCACAGGCACTCCTAAAGCGGCTAAGCGTACGCATGGCTTTCTGCTGGAGCAGTTCAATGCACTGCTGGAAACAATTAAACCTGCTGAAGATGATATTGATATGCCTGTCCTGCCTATTGTATTGCTGATGAACCTTGGTACAGGAACACCCTCCGTTATTGCAGAATTTAACAGTGCAAAACCAGCTGCTTTCCTTCCAGGAAAAGTAATCAGCCAGATACAGCAATATGGAATAAACCGCATAACAGCCTCTCCTTTTTTCCTGAAGATTCTTTCCAGACACATGACAGAACAGAAGATCAGCCTGCCCGGAATGCGAAAAATCTTTACAGGCGGTGCTCCTGTGTTCCCTGCAGAGGCAGCCCTGTATTATAAAGCCTTCCCTCAGACCAATACAGAGGTGGTTTATGGCTCTACTGAATCGGAACCTGTCAGCTCAGTCAACATAAAAGAATTAATTCAGGAAGATAAAAACATCCTTTGCAGCGGATTAAATGTTGGAAAGCCAGCACAATGTGCAGAGATAAAAATAATCAGGATAAAGGATGAACCTATAAGCCTCAATAAGCCTGAAGAGCTAAGCCTCCTGGAAATGCCAGCCGGTGATATCGGGGAAATTATAGTAGCCGGTAATCATGTATTGAGAGAGTACTTTAATAATGAGGAAGCCTTAAAGCGCAACAAAATTTTTATAGAACAAAAATGCTGGCACCGGACCGGCGACAGTGGATATCTGGGCCCGGATGGAAAACTCTATTTAACCGGAAGGTGCAGCAGTTTAATACTTCATGAAGGCCGGATCATCTCCCCTTTTATTTATGAAAAACTTTTTCAGTCGCTGGAGGGCGTGGAAACAGGTACAATTGTACTGCTGAACCAAAAGATAATAGCATTTATTGAACTTAATAATAACTCTAAGAAAGAGGAAGTACGAAAAAAAGTTCGGCAATTCCACCTTGCTCCTGACCAGCTGATCTTCCTTAAAAAAATTCCCCGAGATCCAAGACATCATTCCAAAATAGAGTATGAGAAACTGAAGAATTTCAGCTTACGGCAGCCATTAAAATCACTGCTCCCCGCCCTTTGGCTCATCCTTTGCATGATAGCCAACCGCGAAAGCCACGATCCTTTTCAGGTATCTGAGCGCAGGGCCTACAGAGGCGAGGCTATTGCCATCCTTAAAGCAACAGCCCCTGAAGGAAAACTGCAGCTAAAAGCCAGCGCTCCCGGCCTGAAAGATGGCTCAGTAACTATTGAAGTGGTAAAACCGGTAGCGAGTGTGAAGTAAGCACCTTTAAACCATAACAGAAAAAAAGCCTTACAGGTCCCGGGACCTGTAAGGCTTTTTTTCTGTTATTCTTGTATGGGCCTTTATGTAAAGAAATTCATTAACCCAACATTCAACCCTAACTTGCCATCTTATGCTTTTTGCAGTACACACTCGGGGTTTCGCCGTAATGGGTTTTGAAGCACTTACTGAAGTAGTTGGGGTCGCTGATACCTACTTCGTAGCTGGTTTCTGCTACACTATAGTCGCCGCTTCTGAGCATTTGGGCGGCTTTTTTCATACGAATGGTCCGTACAAATTCATTGGGAGAATAGCCTGATATACCTTTAAGCTTTTTGTAGAAAAAGGTACGGCTGCAGGACAGTTCCTTTATGAGAGAATCGACATTAAAATCCGGATCCGACATTTTTTCTTCCACCAGGGCTATTACCTTGTTCAGGAACTGCTGGTCGGCAGGTGCCTCTGTCAGCTCCGACACTTTAATTTCCGGCTCAGTGGTAAATTTTTCTTTGAGCATTTTCCGCTGCTCAATAATTTTTTCACTCCGCACCTTTAAATACTCAAAGTTGAATGGCTTGGTAATATAATCATCGGCTCCAATGCCAATACCTTTTACCTTCTGTTCATCTGTTGAACAGCCTGTAAGCAAAATTACAGGAATATGAGAGGTGTGGGTATTTTGCTTCAACTGCTGAGTAAGTTCAAAACCCGTTAGCCCGGGCATCATTACATCGCAGATAATCAGGTCGGGCATGATTTTAACAGCTGAATCCAAACCCTGCACACCATCCGGAGCAGAAGAAACCACAAAGTACTTACGGAATTTTTCACAAAGGTAATTCCGCAAATCATCATTATCTTCAATAATTAAAAGGCTGCTTTTTGTAGCCATATGCCCTGTATGTGTTTCCCCTTTTTCAACATTGCTTACAAGAGATTCAATATCGATTTGCCTGTGCTCTCCGGGTGGAACATGGTCAAGAAGGGTACTCATTATTTTTTCATCCTCCCCGTAAAACTCTTCACCAATGGGCAGCGTAACGGTAAAAACACTGCCACTTGAAACAATGCTTTCCACCTCAATCTGCCCTTTGTGCAGGTAGGTTAAATCGCGGGTAAGGGACAATCCAATCCCTGAACTGTCAGTTTTTTCGGTTTGCTCCCCCTTTACCCTGTTAAAGCGGTCGAAAATTTTATCAAGGTTTTCCCTGCTGATTCCTTTGCCCTCATCCTGAATCCTGACAGTTATCATTTTGCCGGTTTTGCTCAGGCTTACATCAAAATATATATTTTTGCCGGCCGGAGCATATTTAAATGCATTAGAAAGCAGGTTCAGCACAATTTTCTCCACATGTTTAGGATCTATCCAGCCGGTAAGTGCTGTAAAGCCAGGATTAAAATGGAACCTTATCCCTTTCTTTTCTGCCAGGGGCAGAAAAGAAAGGTAAATATCATTAAAGAAGTTGAACAGGTCCACATACCTGGTCTTCAGCTCCATTTTATCATTCTGTATTCTGCGGAAATCAAGAAGCTGCTCAATCAGGTTCAGCAATCTGCCGGAATTTCGCCTTATTACCTCAACACTGTTCCTTAACTGTGCAGGCAAAGCGGGATCTTTGAGTAAATCCTCCGCAGGGCCTGAAATAAGTGTAAGAGGAGTTTTGAACTCATGGGAAACATCGGTATAAAACTTAAGTTTGTTCTCTGTCAGCCTTCTTTCCAGAACCACCTCATTCTGCAATTTAATTTCATGCCGCACAAAATAAGTAATAAGACCAATACCTGAAATCAGTAAAACAGAGTAAAGAAAGTATGCCCAACCTGTTTTCCAGAAAGGAGGAAGAATAACCATTTTCAGGGTTTTTGCTTCATCCATCCAGACTCCGTCGCTGTTGGTGCCCCTGACTTTAAAAGTGTACTCACCCGGAGCCAGCCCGCGGTAAACAGCGTTTTTCTGGCCTACCACGTAATTCCACTGTTCCTCAAAGTTTTCCAGTATAAAGGAATACTGTGTTTTTTCCGGCGCTTTAAAATCAAGCACACCAAACTCAATGCCTATAAAGTTCTGGTTATGCTTCAGTACAATTTCTTCGGTGGTTTCTATGGATTTCCGAAGAGGAGATTCTTCACTGCCTGGCTGTACCCGCTCATTAAAAATGGTAAAGTCTGTAAAAACAATGGGAAAGCTCTGGCTGTTTTTGCTTATCTCACCAGGCAAAAAGCGAACAAAACCATTCAAATGCCCGAATATAAGCTCACCATTCGCAGACCTTACGCCTGCTGCTTCGGAAAAGGTATTTTCACCCAGCCCGTCTTCCTGCTGATAGGTTTCCACCTGCCGGGTTTCCGGAGAGAATTTACAAAGCCCGTTATCTGTTCCTATCCATAAATTACCATCTCCGTCTCCTATTATACTGTAAATAACATCGCTCGGGAGGCCGTCAGTACGTGTAAAATGGTTAAAGCGGACATTTTCAGGGGAGTAATTTCCGGGAGGTAACTGATTCAGCCCTCCTCCATAAGATCCTGCCCATAAATTGCCGGCCCTGTCCTGGTGCAGGCAAATAATGTCGTTATTCGAAAGAGAATAATTATTGGAAGGGTCGCGCATGAACTGAACAAACTTTTTATTCTCTGCCCTCAGGTATTCCTTTTTCAATAAATTCAATCCGTCTGAGGTGCCAATCCATAAATTCTGGTCCTTATCGAGTAATAGGTTTCTTACCCTGTTATCACTGATTGGAAACCCTCCTTCAGACTCCTTCCTGAAATGCTTTATTACAACCTCCTCTGCTATGGGGTCTTCAATAAGATCCAGTCCTCCATTATAAGTACCAACCCATAACTGTCCGAAGGAATCCTGCAGGAGGGCATAAACCGTATTAACACTCAGGCTGGTACCTGTTTTTGAATCACGCTTGACGTTCTTTACTTTGAAACCTTTCCCATGCAGGTTTTCGCTCCGTAAAATTCCTTCAATCCTGATAAGACCATCGCTTTTTGTTCCAATCCATAAATTTCCTTTTCTATCCTCCAGCATGGAATAAACGCTGTGCATATAAAAACGCGATTGCGCAGGCAGATCGTCAGGTATAGTAAATATGCATTTTTCATCCCTGTCGTAACACTTTACCTTTCCCGCTTTAGTACCCACCCATAAGCGGCCAAGCCTGTCTTCAATTACGCTTCTCACCTCATTCTCCAGCCTGAAATTAGCATCCGGTGTAGGTTCAACATGAGTAAAATTGCTCTTATAGAGGCTCAGTTTATTCAGCCCTCCCTGGAATGTCCCTACCCACAAGTTCTTTGAGCGGTCTTCCATTATAGATAATACAAGGTTCGAGGAGAGGCTGCCGGGGTTTGCCGGGCTGTAAAAATACTGATCAAATTCTTTTCTTTCGTTATCGAAACGGCAAAGTCCTCCCCCGTAGAGGCCTAACCAAAGGTATCCGTTGCTGTCTTCATAAAAAATGTGCTTTTCACTATCGCCCAGGGGTTCTCTGTATTTCGCATTAAGGTCGTAATAGATTAATTTCTTTTCCACCGGGTCGAACAGTGTAACTCCCCGCTGGTATGGATTTACCAGCCAGAAATACCCGTTTTCATCAACATAAACAGCATTAAACAGATCGTCATGCTCAGGAGCTGTCTTTCGCTCATCTGAAATATACCTGTTATAAACAGTTCCTCCTTTGCTGATGTACCATACCCCGGCTTCATCGGTTGTTACAAGTATGGCATTATTATGCCCCATGGCAATAGCAGTAACAGAAGAATTGAAATTTATGCCTTTGTTCCACCTTTGCAGAGACTCATTGCTGAAAGCATACCTGAACAATCCGTTATTTTCCGTTCCAAACCATATTTCATCGGCTGTTTCGCAAACTTTACCAAAGTTAACCGGCTGCTCAGCCTGCAGGTAATTTTTAAAAACAGGTTTAGCGGTAAAGGTATCTGTTTCCAGGCTCACCAGGCCTTTATCTGTTCCTATCCAGGTAATCCCCCTTTTATCTTGGTGAATAAACCGGATGTGATTTCCCGGAAGGAAACCTGAGGCATCGAAATGGTCAATGTTGTAATCTTCAGGATCTGAGGAGCCTGTAAAGCGAATAAGTCCGCCATTTTCAGGTATAATCCAAAGCACTCCCGGCGACCCTTTCACAATCGTTTTCGGCCGCACCTGATAAGCAGGATCTTTCTGTTGAATGAGCCTGTCGATATTCAGAAATTTTTCTGTTCCGGGATCAAAACGATGCAGCTGGTTGTCGAAAGTTCCTACCCAAAGGTAATCCAGTGAATCTTCAACCAGCAGATGGATCCTGTTATTAGACAGACTGTTCAGGTTTCCCGGTTCGGATTTAAATATTTTAAAGTTTGTACCATCGAAGCGGTTGAGTCCGTTGAGAGTCCCGAACCACAAAAATCCTTTCTTATCCTGTACAATACGCCTGATGCTGTTATTTGATAATCCGTCATTAATATTAAGCCGCTCAAACTGATTAGGAGAAGCAGCAAAAACATACGTGCCCACTAACCAGAAGAAGAAGAAAACAACCCTCCCTGTTATTTCGCACCCCGCCTTACCTGAAGTTAATTGTTTTGCCATTTTAACTAAAAATAAAATAATATTCGCCAACACTTTAAATTTACTGATTTTCAGGTTAAAAAAACAGTTTGTCCTGTTAAATATGGATGATATTCCAGATGAAATATATGGAATATCCCCACCTTACATACATGATTCAGAACAGGAATCAATTTTTACGCAATCGATTACGATGCGCTTTGGCAAGATAATAAATCAGGGAACTAACAGCTATCTTCCAACCATTCACTTTTGATTTTTAACTGAAATGAAAAATACTCCACTAAAACAAATTCCTGTAAACAGTTTCAATCATCCTAAGCCTATGAGAAGATTTACTACTATTCCAATTTATTCACTGCTACTGCTCCTGCTGTTTTCCGGCTGTAAGGAACAGGCATTCGATGAGCATTATGAACGGCCCGACTGGCTCCGTGGCAATGCCTGGAAGGTTCTGGAAGAAGAAGGTAATTATACCATTTTCCTTGATGCCGTTGAAAAGGCCGGCTTCAGAAGCCTGGTGGAAGGAAAGGGTATTTTAACCGTAATAGCACCGGACGACAATGCAATGGAAATCTATATGCAAAAAGAAGGATTGAGTTCCATTGACCAGCTATCTCCTGCTGAACTGAAAAAGCTTGTGGGATACCACCTCGTTTATTATGCTTTTGGCCAGCGGCGCTTTGCCAACTATAATCCTGAAGGCACCGATGCCGAAGAAGTGGCTAATACAGCAGGCCTTAATTATAAGCACCGCACCAAAAGCCGCGATACTCTTTCAGTAATGATGGACGAGGTGGAAGGAAAGGAAAGAATGATTTTCCATAAAGAGCGCTTCCTCCCTGTTTTTTCCAGCTACATCTTTGATTCCAAAAACATAGATGCTAAATATAATTATGAGTTTTTCTACCCCAACAGCACCTGGGCAGGAACAGGAGAAGGTTTCAATATTTCCAATGCAACCGTTGCGGAATATGCTATACCTACTGATAATGGCTACCTCTACCTGGTAAATAATGTGGTTGAGCCGCTGGAAACAGTTTATAACCAGTTAAAGGAAGAGGAAAACTACACCTCCTTTATTTCAATGTACGACCGTTTTAAGGAATTCTGGTTCGATGAGCAGACCACCCGCCAGTATGCAGCCCTGGGAGATTCCCTGTTTATATTAAAACATACAAGTCTCCCCCAGATTGGCTCCGAATGGACCTACAATGGTGAGTTTGGTTTGCCCGATTATGCCAATCTTCCTGAGCTGTCGGCCAAAGCATTTAATGTTTTTGCACCGGACAATGCAGCTATGAACCGGTTTTTCCAGGATTACTGGGCTCCATATTATTCTTCTATTGAAGAAGTGGACCACCTGCCAGTGGCTTATTTGCTCTACAACCACGTGTACGAGGGAAGTATTGTATTTCCGGAAGAAATTACAAAAGGTGAAATTACGAGTACCTTCGGCAACCCCATTATTTTTGATCCTGATAAAGATGTGGAGGACAAAAAAATAGCTGTTAACGGTGCTTTTTACGGTTTGAATAATGTGGTGGTTCCGGATATGTTCAACAGTGTTACCGGACCTCTTTTCCGGAATCCTGAGTATAAATTGTTTCTCTATATGGCTCATCAGGCAAACCTGATCCAGCCACTTATGGGAGATGCACTGGATTTTACCCTCTTTATTCCAAACGATGAGGTAATTCTGAGTACAATATATGGTGGAAGTTACATTTATTGGTACGACCCGAACCGCCTTGTTTTTGGCGATGAAGAAATACAGGTTGAAAACTCAGAAGGATTAAAAGTAACGATGAGCCAGGGAGCTATGGCCCGCTTTGTAAACGATCATATCGTTACAGAGGAAATTACTTCCATAAGTGGCAAAAAGGTATACCGTACCCGTAATCCTTTCAGCTACCTGTATATAACGGATAAAGGGGTGGCATCGGGCAGCTCTTATAACCTGCCCGATGAGGAAACTCATTTTATAAATGTGGAACCTGTAAGCGGCGACTGGTTAAACGGAAAAGTTTACGAAACTGAAACAGCTCTTATCCGCGAAGAAGGAAGCTTTAAATACCTGATAGGTGCAGCTACTTCCGGCATCAGTACCTTACAGGAATTTTCAGAATTCTCCATACTGCTTAATCAGGCCGGTCTTATTGATCAGGACAGGGAGCTGACCTTTCTTTTCGGTGATAATTTTTTACTGTTCGCGCCTGCAAACGAAGCCATACTGGAGGCTAAAGAGCAGGGCCTTATCCCTGAAAATAAAGCAGCGCTGGCTAATTACCTGAAATACTACTTCGTACCTGTTTCTTCCAATGGTCTTAATGATTATCCCTTCCCCGGATTTGGCGTTGAAGGAGAGCTGAAAACTGCCCGGATAAGCTCCGGTGAACCGGCTGTATTAAGCCTTGATGACAGCGGCACCTCCCTGCAGGTAACCGATGGAAGCGGAATTACCGCAAATGTGGTGAATGAATTTCCGCGCATTTTCATGGATGGAGCCATTTACCAGATCGACGGGGTACTTAAAGCAGAATAAAAGAAAATATTTAAATTATGAAAATACACTATACCATAACATGCCTCCTGTTGCTGCTTTGCGGGCACCTTCAGGCCCAGAACAGGGTATTGACAGGTTCGGTAAAAGATACTCAGGGGGAGCCTCTTATAGGAGCCAGTATTTATTTTGAAAATGAACAGAACCGTACCATAGGAGGTGTAACAGCCGACCTTAGCGGTAACTATAAACTTTCAATTCCAAAAGGAGAAAACTTAACAGTTGTATCATCTTATGTAGGCTACCAGACACAAAAGGTACCTTTGGGTAACCAGACCACCCTTAACTTTGTGCTGGTGGAAGACAGCAAAACACTGGAAGCGGTGGAAGTTACTGCAGAAAGAGCGGCTACCAACTCCTTAGGAATCACGGAATTCGAACAGGTTACCGCCACCCAGAAGTTTGATGTGGAGAAGCTGGAAGGCCAGCCAATTACCTCCATTGAAGCAGGCCTGCAGGGCCGCCTGGCAAATGTGGATATTATATCAGGCGGCGATCCGGGCTCACGCAGCTCCATCCGTATACGGGGTACAGCATCCCTTAATGCCAATGCCGAGCCCCTTATTGTAATCGACGGTGTTCCTTACCCTACCACCATCCAGGACGATTTTAACTTTGCCACTGCCAACGACGAGGATTTTGGTGCCCTGGTTAATATATCTCCAAACGACATTGCCTCAATTGAAGTACTGAAAGATGCTGCTGCCACCGCGATCTGGGGTACTCAGGGAGCGAACGGTGTTCTGGTTTTTACCACTAAAAAAGGGGTTAAAGGAAAAACAAGATTTTCTTTCTCCTCTAAATTCGACATAAAAAATGAGGCACGCACAATTCCAATGCTGGACGGCTCTCAATATGTAAGCCTTGTGCAGGACGCAATCTGGAATTCTATTAATGATATTGGCTACCAGCAGGGCCTTAATTATACACGTGATCTTTACCAGACCAACGAAATTAATTTTGATCCGGATTGGGTTTATTTTGATGAATACAACCAGAACACAGACTGGATCGACGAGGTTACCCGTACCGGTTATTTTACCGATAATAATTTTTCCCTTAGCGGAGGCGGTGAGAAAGCTATTTACCGGGTGTCGCTGGGCTACCTTAATGACCAGGGAACTACTATTGGCACTGACTTCAGCCGTTTTTCTTCTGTAATTAATGTTAACTATAAATTCTCCGACAGGCTCCGCATTAATGCCGACCTTACCTATGGCCAGAGTAAAAAGAACGGCAGCTGGACAATGGATAAGCTGCCTTCCCCAAGGGGAGCGGCAATGACTAAAATGCCCAACATGAGTCCTTATGTAATCGATGAAAACGGGAACAGAACAGACCAGTATTTCACCCCGCTGCAAAACTTCCAGGGCAATTTTATAGATGACAAAAGTTACAATCCCGTAGCCATGGTGAATGAGTCGGTTAACCGTACATCAGGAGAAAATGCCAGGGCTATTTTCAGGCTTGAATATAATGTTTTGCGCGACCTTACCTACATTGGAACCCTTGGTTTCGATATGCGCTCCAATAAGAACAAAAAGTTTTTGCCCCAGTCAGTTACGGGAGTTTTATGGACTGACCCTTACTTTAACAGAAGCTCCGACCTTCTCTCAGACCAGCTATACCTGAATACAGAGAACAAGTTCATTTACAATAAATACCTTACTGAGAAGCATAAAATATTGCTGACCGGTATTGTGCAAACGAATGAAGGCCATAATTACAGCTATGTAAGTGAAACCAGCGGAAACTCTTCCACCTCGCTGGGTGATCCCACTTCCGGCTCTGCAGTATCTAAAATGGAATCAGGAAATTCCATGACCAGAAAGTTCAGAGCCATTGCTAATGCAAATTATATGTTCGACAACCGGTATATTATAAATGCAGGTTATGGCTACGAGGCTAACTCCAGCCTGGGTGCTAACAGCCGCTGGGCGGGCTTCCCATCTGTAGGGGCTGCATGGCATTTTGCAGAAGAAGGATTCCTGAGGGATAGTGATGTAATCCAGTTAGGAAAGTTAAGGTACAGCTGGGGTGAGTCCGGTAACGCTCCAGACGGGGCCTTTCCATACTTTGGTACATTCAGCCCTATCACCCCCGGTTATATGGGTATGGATGCCATTTCTCCGGCAACCCTGCAGCTCGACAACCTGAAATGGGAAACTGTAACCCAGTCAAACATAGGAATTGACCTGTACCTTTTCAACCGCCTTAACTTAACTGTTGATGTGTATAATAAGGTTACCACCGACCTGCTGCAAAAAGATATTAACCTCCCCTCCTCCACCGGTTTTGGAAAGGTTAAATATTTTAACTCGGGTTCCATGTCTAATAAAGGCTGGGAAGTGCTGCTGAATTACGACCTTATTCAAAAGGTAAATACAGGAGGCGAGTTTGGTGCATCGCTTAACTTCAACATATCTAAAAATGTAAACGAAATAGTTGAGCTGCCTGAAAACCTGGAGTTTGAACAGTATGAATTTGATAATGGCAAATATGCACACAGAGTTATTGAGGGGAATCCGCTCGGCTCCTTTTACGGATACCGTTACCTGGGTGTTTATCAGAATGTAAAGGAAACCTTTGCCCGCGACGGGGAGGGAGAATTAATGACCGACATAATCGGAGAGCAGGTATACATCAGGAACGGTTTTGAGAAGGTATTTCCCGGCGATGCCAAATATGAAGATGTAAACAATGATGGTGTAATTAACCAATACGATATTGTGTACCTGGGCAATGCCATGCCACTCATGACTGGAGGCGGAGGATTCAATTTAATGTTCCGCAACTGGACCCTCTCAACTTTTTTCCACGCCCGCTATGGCCAGAAGGTAATAAACCAGGCCCGCATGAACACAGAAAGTATGCGTGGCTCCGGTAACCAGAGTTATGCAGTGCTTAAGCGCTGGAGACATGAAGGCGATGATACAGATATACCACGTGCTTTATACAGCCGTGGCTTCAACTACCTTGGGTCCGACAGATTCATGGAAGACGGATCATTTATCCGCCTGAAAACAGTATCCTTAAAATATTCTGTTCCTGCTTCCTTACTGAAGCAGTATGGAATTGGCAACCTTGATTTTTGGGCAACGGGTTATGACCTCCACACCTGGACTAACTATTCCGGACAGGATCCTGAAGTTTCGCTCTCGCCCAATGTGTACATGCTGAGTGTGGACAATGCAAGCACCCCAAGGCCACGGCGTTTTGCGGTAGGTTTTACCATGAACTTTTAATCAGATCCAATTATGAAAAAGATTTATATAAGCTTATTTATTGTTTTATTCAGCCTTAACTCCTGTAATGAGTGGCTGGATGTAATGCCCCAAAACGACCAGACGAGCACCGAATACTGGCAAACAAAAGAAGAAGTGGAAGCAGTATTAGGAGCCGGTTATGTGAGACTGAGGGAATGCCTGGACCTCATGCTGGTATGGGGCGACTTAAGGGGAAATTCAATGGCACTGTCGGTGGTTACCTCTGATGAAACTGACCTGATGTACCTGAAAAACTGGAATATTATACCCACAAACGATTACAGCAAGTGGGATAAGTTTTACCAGGTTATCAACTATGCAAACATGGTTATTGCTTATGGTCCTTCGGTGGTGGACAAAGATCCTTCCTTCAGTGCTCCGGTAATGAATTCTCTTTTATCTGAAGCTTATTACCTGCGGGCGCTCTCCTATTTCTATCTTACCAGAACATTCCGTGATGTTCCCCTGATCCTGGAACCTTATATGACAGATCAGCAGTCGTACGAAATTCCGAAATCAGAGCAGTCTGTTATTTTTGAACAGATAATTCTGGACCTGGAAACTGCACTAGGCTCAGCCAAGGAGGTGTTTTCCGAAACATGGTCTACTAAGGGACGGGCAACAAAATGGGCCATTTACGCCACCCTTGCAGATGTGTACCTCTGGACAGGCGACTACGAAAAATGTATAACAGCCTGTGATGAAGTAATCAATTCAGGACGGGTGGGATTGATCCAGGGCGTCAAAAACGGCAAAAACAACTGGTACACTATTTTTTACCCGGGCAACAGCAACGAAAGCATTTTTGAACTGCAGTTCGACCCCATGCAGAACCAGCGGAATGACCTTATGAATTGGTTCACCCCTCCTGTTAACAGGTACAGCATATCAACTAATATGGTCCTTCTGTTCCAAAGCACTGAGGATATCCGTTCAGAGGATGCTACTTTTATTTTACCCAGTGGCAACATCTGGAAATACAGAGGAATAGAAGCGGGAGGCGGAGCCACCAGCGGCACCACCCTTCCAAGATCAGACGCCAGGGATTTATCTCCTAACTGGATCGTGTACAGGGTGGCAGATATTTACCTGATGAAGGCGGAAGCTTTAATCATGAAAGGAGCGGAAAATTATGGGCCTGCCACAGATATTATTAACCAGATCCGTACCCGTGCAGGCATAACGCTCCCGCTTTCGCAGGGATCGAACGAAAGGGAAATGCTGAGCCTTGTGCAGGACGAAAGAGCCCGTGAATTTGTGGCAGAAGGAAAACGCTGGTTCGACCTGTTGCGGATGGCTCAGAGAGATGGCTATAAATACAAGGATTACCTCATCAGCCAGATTATTTCCGGTGCCGACCCGAGCTATGCACCTGTTATAACCTCCAAACTACAGGATGAAAACAGCCACTACCTGCCCATACATTTCGATGAACTGCTGGTAAACCGGCAACTCGTGCAGAACCCTTATTACAGCAACTTAAATTAACCCGACCTATGAATAATTTAAAAATCAGCAATATAAAAAACATATACCTGCTGTTGGTTGCGGGCCTGTGCCTGGTATTTTCCTGCCAGGACCCATATGAAGGAACCACCTTTACTGCCTACGAAGAATTGCCGGCATCGTCTTACTTTAAGTCGCAGCCCGAACAGTTCTCCTTATGGGTTGAGTTGCTTGAGCATGCCAACCTATATAACACCTTAAACCTGCAGGAAGTCTATACCATTTTTGCACCCACTAATGATGCAATGGAGGCTTACCTCGCCCAGAATGGTCTTTCTGAAGTTACAGACATTCCGGAGGAAGACGCTGACTACCTGGTTAAATACCACGTTCTTTACGGTACTATTTACGACCAGAGCAGGTTTACCAATGGTGTAATTCCTGCACCTACGGTTACCGATGATAAGCTTTCCATAGAATTTAAAGAGGGTGGTTTAAATGCCATTTATGTAAACGGTGTTTCACGCATTGTGGAACTGGATATAATGACCACAAATGCTATTATCCATTCCATAAACCAGGTGCTTATACCGGAAAAGGAAACCATTCTTGAAAAGCTCCGGAAAACACGGTATAAAATTTTTAATGAGGCCGTGGTGCTTACCGGTTACCAGAAAATTCTTAACACCATAAAACTTGAAGAAACTGATAATAACGGGAATCCGGTAATTAAAAAACCACGCCACACTGTTTTTGCTGTTTCTGACAGTGCATTTGTGGTAAACGGTATTTTCGACATTGAAACCCTGAAGAGAAAAATTGGTGTTTCTGAAACAGATTACACCTCGCCGGAAAACAAGCTGAACAAATATGTGGCTTACCACATTCTTCCCCAATTAATGTCTACCGACGAACTTGCCTCTTTTCCTGAGGGGGAAAGCAGCAGAAATATTAATACACTGGCACCTAATGAGCTGATAAACATCAGCAGCGCTTCAGGTGAGCTTATCCTTAATTATAAGGAAGATGGAAGCGGTATTACCCTGGTTAGGGAAAATATTAACACCAAGAATGGGGTAATCCATGAAACCGGCCACTGGATGCCGGTTGAAACACCACCTATAGTAACCGTTCTGTGGGATTTGGCAGATTATCCTGAACTTGCTGCGGTAGTAAACAGCTTCCAGAGCGCAGATCTTACCACCGCCTACAATAAAACGCTTGCACCCGGCGAAATCCCGGTATATACCTGGAAATCAGTACCTGAAACTAAATCAAGTGTGGTTACCTACCGGAATAACCGCAGCAACGACGGGGTATACTACCATGCACATAACTACGACCATATCCGCCTGGAGCCAGGGCCTTCGGGCTGGGTGGAAATGGAAAGTCCGGTTCTTATTGCCGGTACTTATAAAATTACGCTCCAGTACATCAGCGGTCGCTACACCACTAACACCGGATCTATGCAAATGTCGCTCGATGGTCAGGCACTGGGCGGGCAGGTGGTGATATCTAACCCCACCGAAGATGAGATCAGACAGACAGTACTGTCTGACTCATATGAATTTACCGAAACGGATAGCCATACCCTGCGCATTGTAGGCATTGACGGCAAGTTACTTACCCTGGATTATATCCTTTTTGAACCTGTTAATTAAATCTATAAAAATGATGAAAAAGCTAACTTACATATTAACAGGATTTATCATTTTTATGGTATCCTGTACCGATAACTGGGAAGAACACTATGGTCTGGAGTCAGCAGAGGATGCCTCTTCAGTTGTTTCGCCCCTGAACCTGCTCGAATACCTGAAAACACAGCCACAATATTCGGGCTTTGTGGAGGCACTCGAAAAAACCAATGTAGCAGAGCAGTTAACCCGTGACCAGTTTCTTACTGTATGGGCAGTGAATAACCAGGCCATGGAAGAACTTAGTGCTATAGGTTTACCTGATACTACTATTGTAAAGTATCATGTAAACAACCTGAGTTTCTCTGTTAACAAGCTTAAGCCCGGGCAGCGCCTGAGATCCCTTAGCGGCAAATACATACCTGTACAGCAAGGCGGAGGCAGTGGCCTGAGAGTTGGCAGCAGAAATATTATAATTGGTAACCAGTTTACCAGGAACGGGGTGGTACATGAAATAAACCGCCTGATGGTACCTGACAAGAGTATTGCGGAATACCTGAATACTCTGGATGATGAATACTCTATTATCCGGGATTCCATATTTGCACTTAACGATACCCTCTTCGATCCTGTAAACAGCATTCCTAAAGGAGTGGATTTAACCGGGAATACTATTTACGATTCCGTATTTATAATTAATAACCCGCTTTTTGAAAATGCTGATATCGCTTCGGAATTTTCCCAGGTAACCCTTTTCCTGCCAGGCAATGCAGTGATTGAAGGCGCTTACAGGAACCTGAAATCGCAGTATGATCAGTTCGGCAAAGCTATGACCTATGCCGATACCATGATTGCTTTTAACTGGATAAGAGAAGCAATTCTTTTTAACAGGGTAATTGAGAACTACGGAAGTGAGCTGGACCTGGAATCGGTAATGGGAAGGGTATGGAGAACTTCTGTACAAAAGGTAAATACACAGCCCCGGACCATGAGCAACGGCCTCATTTATGAAGTTACTAAGCTGAAAATACCGAACAACGTGCATATAAGCAAAATAAAGTCGCTGTTCCAGTACTACAGCTTTGTGCCTGAAAATTTAAAGCCCCAGCTGTTTACATTTAAAGATACAACAGATATACAGGTAAAAACCACTGACACCTATACATTTCCTACCCTCAACATTTCAGGTAATTATACCATTTTGCAGCTGAGGGGCAACCTGGAGAATGATAAGCCTTTATCTGTTGATTTTACACCGGTTAAACTGGAGAGGCTGCCAAACGGCACAACTACAGCCACGCCAATATTGGTTCCACCGGGAGAGTACAATTTATATATGGGAGTTCAGTCTAAAAACCACCCTTATATAAATGTGTATGTGAACGATGAGCTTGTGGCCGCTGAATTAAATGTGGATCCATCCTCCCCCTGGAATTACGACAGGGTAAACCAGACTGTTCCGGGTACTAAATACGATGGAATTGGCGGACTGGTGGGAATCATTAACATCCCCGGCGACGAAATGACCACCTTCAGGATAAAGGTTGAATTTGCACGCCTGGGTAAAGGAAGTGCCGAGGAGCTGAAGTTATATCACTGGGCTCTTTTACCAACAGAAAATAATTATTGATAATCAGAGATCCCTGATACCTCCTGCCCTGCCCGGCAGCCATTCAATTACTGTACGGCAGAGCAGGAGGCATCAGGCTTCAATTAAATAAACACCAGATGATGAGAAAATATACAGGACTTATAATTTTTCTGTTGTCGCTGACTGTACAATTCGGCGCCATTGCGCAACAGACCGAAACCGTATCAGGAAGGGTAACGAGCCCCTACCGGAATGAACCGGTTGAAGGTGCCATTATTTCTGTACGGGGCCAGGAGGCCACTGCAGAAACGGATAGTTCAGGATACTTTACTATCAACGTAACCTCTCTTAACAACGAATTAAGCGTTTGGGCCCCGGGGTACTACAACATTATTCAGCCAATTTTAGGAAGAAGAGAAGTACCGGTGGTTTTAGTCGCAGAAGGGAAATATAATTATAACCCAATGCAGGATAATTTAACCCTCAGCGCTTCCAATTCGCAAACCCTTCAGGAGCAGAACTTTAAAACAGGAGCATTATATGTGGAAGATGTCCTCAGGAATGCCTTCCCCGGCCTGAATGTAATTAACAAGAGCGGCATGCCGGGTGAAGGTGCCTATATCAACTTTCGTGGTATCCGCACCCTGACAGCCGACAACACACCACTTATTGTGGTAAACGGAGTGCCTTATTTGCCGGACATGAATAACTCTGCCATTGTAGGTGGCTTTTCCAGGAGCCCTTACAATACTATAAATGTGAATGATGTGGAAAGCATCACCCTTTTAAAAGGTGCTCAGGCCTCAAGGTGGGGTTCCATGGGATCAAACGGAGTGCTGCTGATTGAAACATCCATGACTACCGAATTTGAAACTGTTTTAGAGTTCTCCGGCCAATACGGAGTTTCTCAGAACAAAGCCCGATTACCTGTAATGAATGTTGAAGATTTTAAAAGCTATATAGGTGATGTCGGCCTTACCCAGTTTGAAGATATGGGAGTTATGCTGGAAACTTTTCCATTTCTGAAGGATGATCCTGAATACTATTACAACTTCCTGTATAATAACAACACCGACTGGCAATCGCTTATTTATCGCCCCGGCATTATCGCCGATAATAACCTCCGGATAAAAGGAGGAGACAATATTGCCAAATATGACCTTGCAGTAGGTGTATTAAGCGATGAGGGTACCCTTCAGAACACGAACCTTACCCGATATAATACCCGGCTGAATGCCAGTATAACCCTTAGCCAGAAGTTTGAACTCTTTACATCAGTAGGCTTTTCTTATGTAAACAGCAACCAGCATGAGCAGGGGATGATTGCTGAATCGAACCCGATTTTAGCCAGCCTGTATAAATCACCCATACTGAACCCTTACAGCAAGGACGAGTACAATAACCAGCTCCCGACTTACGACAGGGTTCGCCAGTTTGGAGTAAGTAACCCGCTTGCCGTTGCCAATACCGTTCAGATGGAAACAGATTATTATGACCTGTTTTTAAATACCGGCCTTAATTACCAGTGGACACAAAATTTAAAGCTGACAGGAAACTTTGGCCTCTTCTCAAATTATACCCGCCAGACAGGTTTTATCCCCGGAAAGTCGGAGAACTCTTCCATTTTGGCTTTAAACCAGGGGGTGGCACAAAACACCGCCCGCTCCGGTATAGGCCAGTCTGTTAATACTTATTACAATTTAAAAGCACAGTACAACAAGGATTTTGGAAATAACCAGCTGAATGCCGGCCTTGGCTATCATGGCCTGCTTACCAGGCAGGAGTTTGATGCAGGCAACGGCCGCAACACCAGTTCCGATTTCTACACTACCCTTTCGCACGTATCTAACGATGGCAGAAACTTTTGGGGGTACATAAATATGTGGAACTGGATGAGCGGGTATGGATATGCCGATTATACCTTTAATAAGCTGTTAACCGCTTCACTGAATGTATCTGTCGATGGATCCTCCTCAACAGGCACAGCGGCCCCCCGGGCAGGAATATTCCCCGGAGGCAGCCTTACCTGGATGGTGAAAAATACGGGCTGGCTAAAAAATGTAAATGCAATTAACAAGTTTAACCTTCGCGCAGGCTATGCGGTAACCGGCAACAGCCGCTTTTCCTCTAACCTTAGCAAGCAGTATTACACCAGCCAGATTTACCGCGAACTATCCGGCATTGTACGCGGGAATATTGCCAACCCGGATCTGAAATGGGAAACAAGCAATACCATGGACGCAGGCGTGGAGCTGTCTCTGTTCAATTACAGGCTAATGCTCTCTGCCGATGTTTACAACACCCTTACAACAGATGTAATAATGCCCCGGGAGATTTCACCTGTTTTCGGCATCGATCATATGTATGTGAACTCAGGCGAAATTTCCAACAAAGGAGTGGAATTAGGCCTTCAGCTTGGGCTTATCGACACCAGGAATTTTGGTTTTACAGTGGGCGGAACGCTTAATAAATACAAAAGCAGGATAGAGAGCCTTGGTGGCCCGCAGGAAAGAATTATTGAGCTGGGCGACGGAACCACTATTATAACCAGAGAAGGGGAAGTTCCTTACAGCTTTTATGGCTTTGCTACAGAGGGTGTTTTTGCCTCACAGGCAGAAGCTGATGCAGCCGGGCTGACAGATTATAAAGGCGACCGCTTTAATGCCGGCGACATACAATTCAGGGATGTAAATCATGATGGAGTGATTGACGATAAGGACAGGGTAATACTGGGAAATGCCCTGCCGGATATGTTTGGAGGCCTTTTCGGTAATATCCGCTACAGAAGCCTTTCCCTGTCGGCACACTTTAACGGAAGTTATGGAAACCAGTCTTATAACGCAGTACGAAGAAGTCTGGAGTCCCTGAGCAATTTTCATAATCAGTCCGCAGCAGTTACACGCCGCTGGCAAACAAACGGCCAGGAAACTGATATTCCTAAAGCTGCCTACGGGGACCCTATGCAAAACAGCCGCTTTTCCGACAGGTGGATCGAAGATGCATCTTTTCTCAGGTTAACCAATCTTACCCTGACCTACCAGATAAAATCCCCGGTATTCAATGCTATTAAGGGGGGGAATATTTACCTGACAGGAGAAAACCTTCTGACTTTTACTGACTACCTGGGCCTGGACCCTGTGCATTCCTACTCTAATGAGCCTATGATGCAAGGTTTTGATTACGGAAAAACAGCTCTTCCGCGTACTGTGAAGCTTGGTTTTAACTTACAATTTTAATGGAAGCGATTATGAAGAAGAAATATTTATATACTGCATTATTAGCTGGCTGCCTGTTTTCTTTTACAGCCTGTGATGATTATTTCAACCCGGATGCTGACAATGTGCTGGTAGACGAAGATTACATCGGAAACGTAAATGAATTGTACTCCGGTTACATTGGCATTGCTGCAAAAGTACAATCAGTAGCCGACCATGCCATAATCCTGTCCGAGCTGCGCAGCGACCTGCTGGAACCTACCGCCAATGCTCCGCAGGAGCTATGGGATATTTATAACTATAAGGAAACTGCCAGCAATTCATTTGCAACCCCCCGTGGCTATTACGATGTTATTGTTAATGCAAATAATTACATTCAGAAAGCAATAGAGTATAAAAGGAAAAACCAGGGGGCTGTGGACGATGCTATCTTTGAGCCCCTGGTGAGTGGTGCTATCCGGTATAAGGTATGGGCATATCTTATGCTGGGAAAACTGTACGGCGAAGCTGTTTATATGGATGAGGCACTGACTGAACATCAGGATATTTCCCAATTTCCCACACTGCCGCTGGACCAGTTAATTACACGATTACTGGACCTGATGGAACAGGGAGTGGATGGCTTTCAAATGGATGAAGAAGGGAATATGAAAAAAATAAACGGGAAACAGGTCCTTGTGTGGTCTGAAATCCTGTTCCAGGGAAGTGGCCAGGGCGACCTGACCTGGAACATGATTAATCCATCACCGGAGCCACTGCGCATGGAACTGAACCTGTGGGCAGGTAAGTACCAGGAAGTGATAAATATTGGTATCCCATATATATATGATGGCGGCACTAAACGGTTTAAATTAAGCAATGAGGATTATAATGGTGAGTGGAAACAGTTCTTCTATTCGGCACCCGTAACAAAAACCAGGGAGCTCATAAATGTAGTTCCATTCGATTATGAGCGTAACCAGATGAACAGGCTGGTTTCATACTTTTCCAATACTTACCCGGCCGACTATTATTTGAAACCCACTGAGGTGGCCATGGACAGATTTCTGAACCAGACCCGCAAGGATGGAATTACAAAAAGCGACTTTTACAGAGGATTCCATGATGGGGGCGCAACCTTTCGCCGCCAGAACGGCGAATGGGTGTTTTATAAATTTAACAGGGGGCTGGAAAACCCCTCAATGACCCAGCCTGAGGTTTATAAAAACAATGTGCATATTACGCTTTACAGGGCAGCTGACCTTCATTTATTTATGGCGGAAGCGCTTAATAACATGGGAAAATTCCCGGAAGCAGAAGCACTCCTGAACGATGGAATTGAAGCCTACCTGTCGAAATATTCAGGAAACCTCAGGCCTCCATTTGATAATGAGCTATATAATTCAGCCCTTGGCACCAACTGGGGCGTAAGGGGCAGAATTGACCTGGCCCCTGTTTATCCTGAAGGAATAACAAAAGAGTTCCTTGCTTCAGGAGAAGCCACAGAAGAGGATTCCCTTGCCTATATGAAGGCGCTGGATGAGCTTTTAGTAGAGGAAACTGCTCTTGAAAGTGCCGGCGAAGCCCGCTCCTATTTTGCCATGATCAGGGTAGCTAAAAGGTGGAACGACCCCTCAATTCTCGCCGGAAGAGTTAGTGCAAAATACGATGCCGGCAAACAGCAGGAAGTATATAGCCGCCTGATGGACCCGAACAACTGGTTTGTAAATTACGACCTGAGTGATTTTGTACCGGAAACTGAAGAGTAAAAGGCAATCGGGCTCCCGGAGTGCCGGAAATCCAAAAGGTCCGGGAAGCCCGCCTGTCCATTAAAGATTTCAAATATAAACAGATAAAAAAATGAAATTTAGCGCAAAAAGGTTTGCACTATTCCTGCTGGCTATTGCCCTTCCGTTTGCAGGTATGGCGCAATCAAAAGTGGGGAATTTACAGGCTAAGCTGCAAAGAAACCAGAACACCTTCCTCTTTACAGGTGAGCAGGCAGATGTTCAGCTGGAGTTCTGTACTCCTTCAATGGTAAGGATCCGTACCAGCTGGACCCGTACCTTCAGGAAAAATGAACCGTATATGGTTTCCAGATATTCCTGGGCCCCGGTAACAGTAGAAACTAAAGAAGAACCGGGTCAGTTTATCCTGAATACTGATGAGCTGAAGATCAGGATCTCAAAAACACCTTTCTCGATTGAAATAGCAAACAGGGAAGGTGATGTTTTATCGTCTGAAAATGTAAGCGACGCTTCCGGAGGATCTTATACAGATGGTTCCCTTGTGGGAAGCCGTAAAAAAATGATGCCGGACGAGCATTTCTTTGGCTTTGGCGAAAGAATGGATTTTGTGGACCAGCGTGGAAAGAACCTTCGCCTTAACGTAGGCCGGGGGCAGCTGCGCCCGCACATTGTAGGTGCTTATAACGTACTGGAAGCGAATTATGCTCCCGTACCCTTCTTTATGAGCACCCGCGGATATGGCATTTTCCTCCACAACTCCTTTGCCACCAACTGGGATATGGGCCATACAAATGCAAAAAGCTATGCCTTTGAAGCCGAAGGAGGTGAACTGGATTATTATTTTATTTATGGGCCTGATTTCCCGTCTATCCTGAACCACTATACTGACCTTACAGGAAAATCACCAATCCTGCCACGTTTTGCTCATGGCCTGCATGTGGGAACCTACAGTGGCGGTACCTGGGGGCATGAAAAGAATACCTCTACAGAATATGTGGTGGAACTGGCCCGCAGGTTCAGGGAAGCAGGCATACCTGTGGATATTTTTCACCTCGACTCCACCTGGAGAATGTTTGGAAAGAACGGCGGCAGCGGCGCAACTACTTTTGAATGGAGAGAAACTTTCCGTAACCCGAAAGCAATGTTCGACAGCCTCTATGCCATGAACCTGAACATGGTGGGGCTGCATGTAAGGCCACGTTTCGACAACGGCAAAAACCTTAATCTGCTTGCAATGGCACGTGAAGGAGGCTATGTATACCCCGAACAGAGCAACCCCGGTGAGTTTGTGAACTTTTTTGATGAAAAGGCAACAGACTGGTGGTGGGAAAATGGCGTAATGCAGATAGCCAATCTGGGGGCCATGTTCCTTAAAACCGACGAAGGCAGCGCTTTTGGCCGTAAAGCAAATGAAAGCGATAAGGTAGGACCAACAGGAGAAACAGCAAAAGAATTGCATAACGTATTCCCTGTTGCTTATGCCAAAGCCCCTTATGAGCGCTTCAGCAAGCACAACAATATGCGGGGCCTTAACCACACCCGCGAAGGCTATGCAGGCATACAGCGTTACCCCTTTATATGGGCTGGCGACTGGCCAAGCGAATGGCAGTATTTTGGCCCTGTAATAAAGGCCGGCATTAATATAGGTTTATCAGGTGTAGGTTACTGGTCGCATAATATGGGCGGCTTTGAACATAAAGCCGATCCTGAATTGTACATCCGCTGGGTTCAGTTCGGTATGTTCAGCCCTATAGCTCATGTTTTTGGAATGGACCACCCCGGGTATAAAGAACCCTGGAATTATGGTGAAGAGGCGCAGGAGATTTTCACCAAATACGACAAGCTCCGCTACCGGATGATCCCATACATTTACAGCAATGCCTATGAGCAGTATAAAACCGGAATACCACTTATGAGGGCCCTGGTGCTGGAAAATCAGGATGACATAAATACATATGATATTGATGATGAGTATATGTTCGGCAGCTCCCTGCTTGTGGCCCCTGTTACCACAAAAGATGCCAAAACAAGGGTGGTTTACCTGCCTGAAGGTAAGTGGTTCGACTACTGGACAGGAAAAGAATATGAAGGAAAACAATACTACAACATTGTTACCCCACTGGACATATTACCGCTTTTTGTAAAAGCAGGAGGCATTATTCCTATGCAGGAAGTAGTACAGTATGACGATAAAAAAGCATGGAAGGATCTTACTTTTGAAATTTTTCCATCCGGCAGCTCAACTTTTGATCTTTATGAAGATGACGGACTCAGCGATGCCTACAAGGAAGGAAATTACAGCATTACTCCGGTAAGCTCCTATGCTTCGGAAAATGGCATTCTGGTTCGGGTAGGAAAAGCTGAAGGCAGCTTTAATGTACCGGAAAGGAATTACATTATGAAGATACACCAGGCAAAAGCACCTGCCCGGGTTGTTTTGGAAGGCTCAAAAAAGAAAATGAAGCAGGTGAGCAGTGAGGCATTTTCTGAAGCAAAAGCCGATGCCTGGTATTACGATGAGGAAGCAAAGCTACTCTTTTTAAAAGGGCGGAAAGCTGCCGGTAAAGAACTGGCATATCAGGTTTCCTACTAAGCAGGAAAACGGAAGAACACCGGATATTCAAAAACAAGTTTGCTATATGAGCGGGGCTTGTCCCCGCCCTGAAACAATAAAGATTTATGCTAAGAATAAATTATTTCAACAAACAGATATCAACCACAGGGCGGTATTTTTTCCTGCTCCTGGCACTGCTGTTCTCCGGGCAACTTTACGCCCAGCAGCTGGCATTTCCTTCTGCCGAAGGTTTCGGGCGGTACGCCACCGGAGGCCGGGGAGGCGAAGTGTACCACGTAACCAACCTCAACGACAGTGGCCCCGGATCTTTCCGCGATGCGGTAAGCCAGCCTGACAGGATTGTTGTGTTTGATGTTGGTGGGGTAATCCGGCTGGAAAGCAGGGTAACTGTTTCTCCCAACCTGACCATAGCCGGCCAGACAGCTCCCGGGGATGGAATATCCATATACGGAAACGGACTGTCTTATACCGGCGCTAATAATACCATTACCCGCTATATCAGGATAAGAATGGGCAAAGTGGGCGATAATGGAAAGGATGCTGTTACGGTGGCTTCGGGGCATGATATGATCTTCGACCATGTGTCAATTACCTGGGGCAGGGATGGCACCCTTGACATCAATGGCGATGTAAAAAACTTTACTATTCAGAACTCAATCATTGGCCAGGGGCTGCAAACCCACTCTACCGGCGGACTGGTGCAGCCAAGCGGCGGAGTTTCCATTTTGCGCTGCCTCTATATCGACAACCATACCCGGAACCCAAAAGTAAAAGGTATGAACCAGTTTGTGAACAATGTGGTGTACGACTGGGCCGTTGCGGGTTACATTCTGGGCGGAGGTACACAGGGGCTTTGCCAGGCCAATGTGCAGAACAATTACTTTATTGACGGACCTGAAACCGGCGACACCCCTCCTTTTAACAGGGCCAATGAAAACTTCCATATTTATGCCGCCAACAACTGGCACGACGGCAATGAAAACGGTAAACTGGATGGCGCTGTGGTATCCAGAGAAGTATACGGACCTGTTACATGGAAGAGCAAGCCTTTCGACTACCCCGAAGTTACCATGCTTAGCCCGCAGGAGGCGTATGAGCTGGTCGTAAAAGAGGTGGGCCCCAGCCTCCGCCGCGATGAGGTCGATGCTCTGCTGATCGAAAACCTCACCTCACTGGGAACAAAAGGGAAAACCATTCATGACGAAATGGAGCTGCCTACAAAAGGGCCCGGACTGGTAAAGGGAGGCTCCCCCTACCCCGATGCCGATGGTGACGGAATGCCGGACTACTGGGAAAAATCGCGCAAAGTAAAACTTAACCCGAACGATCCTTCCGATGCCATGCAGGATAAGGATGGCGACGGATATACCAATATTGAAGAATACCTGAACTGCCTGGCAGGAGAATGCGACAAAAACATGCCCTCTCCTCCCGAAGTAAAATAAGCGGCGGTTATTTAGTAAAGTATAAAAGACCCTGACAGGTGAAATTTGTAGATGATGAGTATAGTATTTTTTAAACTTTCCTGTCTGTTGAAAGGGCTGCCCCAAAAAGGCAGCCTTTTTTATACCTTTTCCTTGTTCTGAAATCCGGCACACACCTCCGGTAAGGGATACAAATTCCCCTACTTCACTTCGTAATTTGTTCCTCCGGTCAATGGTATGCCTTTATCGCTTACCCCTTCCACAACGGCTCTTACACTTCCTTTTCTGTCGGAGTTGAAAAACTTAATTGTAGCCTCCCCGTTTGCATCGGTCGATATATCCGGCTCCCAGTAAATGGTGGTACGTAAATCGGGCTTCATGGAAGCTTCGCTGCTACCAGTATGCTGTGGAGTATAAAATTCCCGGGCCTCATAATAGCCTTCCACCATTTTATCTATTCTGGAGAACTCTTTTGGCGGAAGCGGATTTTCCCTCCTGAAAATACTGATATTCGACCCATTCATGATGATTCTTTCAACTTCCCCCATAGACATACTTGTTACGTGGTCGGGATATGGGTTGCCGGTTTCTTCCACCGTTGATCCGTCCAGGAAAAATTTTGGCATCTCCGGAGTTCCCCTGAGCTTCAGATAAACATACCCGTTTTGCCTTTCTGTAAAAGGAAATTTTCCTTCCAGAAAATCTCCTATATTCACATACTCCAGTTCTTCCTCCCCTATTTTAAAGTCGTAGGTTTGCTGACCCATTCCCACACCGCTTACTGCCATGGCAGCATTGTGCTTTATCATTTGTGTCCTCTCCTTCTCCCTGTCTGCGGCTATTTCAACCTCATTCAGCAAAAATTCGTCAGAAGATAAACGGTACTGCCTGTCCACCTGAGCTTTTTTATTTTCTTCATTTTTCAGAGGGTCCAGTTCGGTAAACGGTCTTCTGTAAACAGTAAGCGGAAATTTCTTTATCGTAAGCGTATCGCCAAATACAGGATTCATCCACAACCAACCTTCTTTCTTTCCCTTTTTATCCCTGGCCGTTAAGGTAATACCCTGCCTGCCATAAAACTCAAGCCCATCGAGGAAGTAGCGGCCATCTGCTCCTGTTTGGGTGGAGTAAAGGGAACTGCCCTTTGCCCCTTCCGCAAAAAGAGAAATATTTACCCCTTCAAGTGGCTTATCGGTATGTAGCTTACGTACCCTGCCTGAAACGGTAATTCCCGGTTCGGGAAGGTACTTAATGCTGATACCCTCCTCCTGCAGCTTCCGCCAGACAAAGCCTCTCCAGCCCTGGCTTAATAACAGTAAATCCATTTGCTCTTTCCGTTCTTCATTTTCCGGATCAAAGTATTGCTTTGGGTTTTCAATTTTCCCTTTCACTTCAGATTCCAGCATGAGGTAAGAGCGGATATCGCTGATGCCTTCGGGCACTAAACCGGCATCCACAACCGAAAGGGAAAGCTTCGTTTTTACAGGATTCCCCTGCCCGTCTCTGGCACTCACTTTCATTTCAACCTCTTCCCTGCTTTTATAAACCGGTTTTGCAGCCGCAATATTTAAACTGATCTTCTCCTTTTCCTGCCGGTCTATATAAACCAGGCGTTCCGCCTGAGGGCGTTTTTCAGCATCGTAGAGTGTAATACCTGCAATGCCTGCCGGAAAATAATCCTTCGCCAGCTTAAGAGGAGTCGCGGGCCCTTTTAACTGCACATCTCCGCTAAAGCAAATTTTTCCTGCATGCCTGCCGGCAATTGTTACCACCTTGTCCCGGTACTCCTGTAAGGTTGCGGGATCGGTGTTCACAACCAGCATCAGGTGTTCCGGCCCTGCATCCATCACCTGGATACTAAAGCCCTTTTGCATAATTTCCGGCAGCGCTACAGTAAAGGGGAATTTTCGGTTAAACTTCCCTTTTGCAAAATACCGCTCTCCCGGAACCGGAAAAAGGGTTACCGCTCCCATGCCTGAATGGGTACTCCGGAACCAGCCCACAGTATCTCCGGCAGCTGAAAAAATTGCGCCCTCCACTTCTATACCTCCTCCACTCTGGTCCTCAGCTTTATAGGCAACTTTGCCTGCCACTCCTTCCAGCAAAGCACCTCCCTCAGGAAAAAACTGTATCTTATTCATTCCTTCTGTTAATTCCGCATCAGTGGAAGGAAGATCAAGAAGACTCACTACCTTCAGTTCTTTTTCAAATATAAAATGGTCGCCGAAATTCCGCATCCAGGTGGTGTAAGCCCGCAGCTTATAGGTGCCGGAAGAGATGGAATCTCCCAGGTTAAAATCCCCGGCCCCTGTTCCCTCATCCATCCGGATCACATGCCTGCCCAGCAGTTCCGATTCAGGTGAAATAAGCTCTACATACAGGTTATTGCTGGTGTTAGTGAGGTAGTTGCTTTGCCCGTTTACCAGGTAAGCCTTAAACCAGATATCGTTTCCGGAAGTATAGTAATCCCTGTCGGTATGCAGATATACCTTTTCAAAAAAAACAGAAATTCCTGCGGGCTTTGTGCCACCCTGTTCCTGTGAAAGTGCAGGGAAAGAAAACAGGAAAAAGGCAGCGAAGAGGCTGAAAAAAAAGGATTTGTTTCGGCTCATGGTTGGCTGATTAAAGAAGGTTGATCCTGACCAGACTGTTTTAAGCAGCCGGCAGAGGAGGTTGTGGGATATTAGGGTTCCTGAAAAGTGATATATTATACAAAAATAATATTTTAATTAAATAATAAAAGCTGAATTTAAAATTTCCGGAAGGAAGCTTTTACTGCCGGACTGCTGCTCCTTTTTTCTCATCTCTTTTTATCCTGCTATATGAATAACAGAGCAGTATTTATCCAAAAAAGCGCATATCTTTGTATTCAATCGTTTGCCTTTCCGGCAGGAAAATCTATTCCCTTGCTTATGGCATCCTGCAATCCGGCTAAAAAAGGTCCTTTTTTAATTTTGAAATATCCATTATCTTAATAAGCTACAAACTTATGAAGGCAGTAAAATCCACGCAGCCTGCACACCTGAAACGGGGGCAGGCACCTGATGCCCAACAACTTTTTCTTTTAGTTACCCTGGCTCTCTTTTCATTCTTATCCAGGTCTGTTTATGCACAGGAAATGGCACCATTGCCTGCAATAGATTTCTCTTATGCCGGTTATGGTGGCGGAGGAATACCTATACCTGCTCCTGCTGCAGTAATATCGGTAAAACCCGGCGGTGGGGACGATACTCCCCTCCTGCAGGCTGCCATTGATCATGTGAGCCGGCTTCCTGTGCAGGAAAATGGCATCAGAGGAGCCATCCAGCTCTCACCGGGCAGGTTTAAAGTGGACCAACAGCTCCTGCTGACAACAGGCGGAATTGTCCTGAGAGGAAGTGGCAAACAGGAAACAACTATAGTAGCTGCCGGTAAAGGCAGGCGTACTTTGATAGAAGCAGGAAATCCTTCTGCTCCTGATAAATCAAGCCCGGTGGAGGTAGCGGGAGAGTTGGTGGAAGCCGGGAGCATGGTTATCCCACTGGAAGAGTTGGGGGATTTAAAAACCGGGGACCGTATTGTTATTACCCGACCAGGTACACAGGAATGGATTCATTTCCTGGGGATGGATACTCTCTCCGGTACATTTCCGGATTTGCGCTTCCGCTGGACGGAAGGATCACGGGACCTCGTGTGGGACCGCATAATAACCTCTGTTGATAAAACAAATAACAGCATTACTCTTGATGCTCCCATTACCACAGCTCTGGAGAAAAGATTTGGCGGTGGAACCGTAGCCAAAGTAACTGGTAATGCCCCACTGCAGTATATAGGTATAGAAAATCTGATCCTGGAAAGTGCGTACGACAAAAGCAGAGAAAAGGATGAGGAACATGCCTGGTATGGAATAGCGCTGGATGGGGTGGAAAACGCATGGGTGCGGGATGTTAAAGCCCGCTATTTTGTAAGCTCTGCCGTGCGTACAGGGCCGCGGGGCCGGAAAGTCACCATTCTGAACTGCCACAATGAGCAGCCCCGTTCCGAGCCGGGCGGATACCGCCGCTTCAGCTTTCTTACAGAAGGCCAGCAGGTACTGACGGAAAGCTGTACCGCCGACTCCGGCATGAATGATTTTGCTATCGGCTTCCTTGCAGCAGGACCTAATGTTTTCCTGAACTGTACGGCTACCAATGCCCTTGGAGCCAGCGGATCTTACGAAAGCTGGGCATCAGGTGTATTGTACGAAGAGGTAAAAATTGAAGGAAACGACCTGCGCCTTACCTACGATGTGGACAGGGCTCAGGGAGGAGGCTGGACAGCTGCCAACTCCATAGTATGGAATTGCAAAGCAGATGAAATAGTGGTTAAAGGCCCTGCAGGAGCTCCGGTTGTGGTAATGAACACACCTGAAGCCTTATACCGCAACCAGCTCGACAGCAGGCATGGGAACAGTACTGAAGTAACGAATACCCCTGAAGCCAGCAGCCCTGTTGCAGAAAATGTAAAAGAGTTTACTGCTGAGAATATACCGGCCCCCTCTCCCGATCCTGAAAAAGAAGTGGTACCCTTAAAGATTATAAACGGTCGTTTTGTTACCGGCGAAACTGTTGCCTGGGGCGGATCGGTAAATGATGCCTGGTGGCTGGGGCATACTTCTCCTGCCAATGCATTAGATGCCGGCCTCAGCATTACCCGCTATGTTCCCGGCCGCCGGGGCCCCGGCCTTACAGAGGACCTGCAGAACCTTATGAACAGGATAGTGGTACAGGGCACTCCCTTTTACCAAAGCGGACCGGCCATCTGGTACGACCGCCGCCGCGATGATCATTCAATAAAGGAGCGGCCCGATGGCAATGTATGGGCTGCTTTTTATGAGCTTCCCTGGGCCAGAAGCGGGCAGGGCAAAGCCTGGGATGGCTTAAGCAAGTACGATCTTACTACATATAACCCCTGGTATTTTGATCGCACAAAAGCCTTTGCAGCACTGGCGGACCAGAATGGCATTATCCTGTACCACCACCTTTACAACAACCATAACCTGCTGGAAACAGCCTCCCACTGGATTGATTCCCCCTGGAGGCCGGCCAATAATATAAACACCACAGGTCTGCCGGAGCCTCCTCCGCTGGAGCCCCGCGACCGCATCCATATTGCCAATGAATTTTACGATGCGGAGAATCCTGCCCTGCGGGAACTCCACCGCTCCTATATTTTACATGCACTGGACCAGCTGGGCCATTTTGAGAACATTATTTTTGGTTTAAGCTTCCAATACTCAGGTCCGCTTGCTTTTCAGCGTTTTTTCCAGGAAACAGTAGCCGAATGGGAGAAAAAGAACAAGCGGAAAGTGCGGCTGGTGATTGATACAGGAAAGAACGTAACAGATTCCATCCTTGCCGATCCTGAATTTGCCAAACAGATTGCTGTAATTGATATGCGCTACTGGCATTATCTCCCCGACAGCTCATTATGGGCTCCTTTGGCAGGGCAAAACAGAGCCTTCCGGGAACTGCACCCAAGGGAGTTTGGCGATCCTACCACTCCTGAGCAGGTATACCGCCAGGTGCGGGAGTACCACGATCAGTATCCTGAAAAGGCTATTGTTTCCTGGCATAGCGGTGTAGACCCTGTTCCTGCCCTGATGGCCGGCGGCGCCCAGGTACTTATGCGCAACCCGACTGCAGGCCACGGCCAGGGAAAATCTGTTGACAGCCACCCGATCGACTCTTTTGTAAAGAAGTACCTGTCAGAACGCCTGATGCATATGCAGCCAAAGGATGGCATGCTGGAAAACCCCGCAAAAAACTGGATGCTGGCCGATGATGAGCACGAAACAGTGCTGTTATATTCCCTTGAAGGTTCGGAAATAAAGCTTTCAGAAAAACTGAAGAACAGACAATATACGCTTACGCGGGTTGATCCAAAAACAGGATTGGCCGAAAAAGAAGAGCTTCCCCGGAAAATAAAGAAAGGAACTACTATCAGAAAACCATCGGAAGGCAGCTGGTTATACCTGCTGGAGGTTGATAGATAAGTAGTCCGACAGAATTATTTTTTTAGCTTAACAGCCAGTTTTGTCATGCCGACCGGAGGCATCTTTCGCCGTTTGAAGCCTTATTTAAGCTACTATTGGAAAGATCCGGTCTGTCCCGGCGGGGAACCGTGTCCGACTCCTCCGACTTTTTCCGCTTCTAAAACTTAGTATGGCAAATCGAGCTATTTATTTCCAAAATAATTCTGTCACACTACTTAATTCAAGTTGCGCAATATTATGTTAATTGGCAAAGAGT
>JAFMYY010000029.1 GCA_017948555.1 Cesiribacteraceae bacterium YIM B00369
TTTGCCAATTAACATAATATTGCGCAACTTGAATTAATTATTTACCGGATTCTGGTACAAATTTATTTATTCCGTTTTCTAAAATTTATGATATATATCAGCTAAAAAGGCCGGCCATATCTTTTTTCACAATTACCGCCTTTTTCATCCTGAATACCTGATAACCTATGGTAAGAAAATAAGCGGCAATGAAAATGCCGTTGAATATGCCACCCCAGAATTTGAGTGGATAAATTCCGTGAAAGCTTCCGCAGATCCGTAAAACCAGACTCAGGTGCAGGAGCACACCCGATACATATAAACCAGGACTGAATGGATGAAAAGGAAGTCTGGCAATACCCGGCAATATTACCGGACCGTGTGCGAAGATCATGCTAAAGATAAAGCCCAGGAAAAAGCTATGCACCAGCACATCGTAAGCAACAGCTGTGTAAGCAAACAGCAGCATACACATTCCCGAAACGGCCAGCCATACATAACCTATACCAAGCATAATGGCCGAAAAACGGTGCAGTCCTTTTCGCTTAAAGCTCTTCCGGATCATATCGAACCTGAGCAGCCAGAGGGCAATCATAAACAGGGCAAGGCCTGCCGCAAGCTGTCCGCCGGCATGGTAAAAAGCGCCTCCTGCAAGCACAAAAACTGCCATCAGGACCAGAAAAAACCATTTCTGCCACTTCTTTACCGGAAGGAATTTAGTCAGCTCAAGCCGCTCCCCGCAAATGGTAAGCAGCAGGAAGCTTATCCACCAGGCCAGGGCCTGCGGATAAAAATGATATTTCCAGGCCAGCAAATTTCCAATGAGCCAGCAAACGCTTCCTGCCAGCATTACATAAAAGTACAGCTCTCTGTACCTGTTAATAATATCAAGGTAAATATAACATAAGCCTGCACTTCCGGCCACCAGAGCCAGCAAAGCCAGTTCAGGCAGTCCGAAAAGAAAGAGTGGCAGGCTTAGCCCGTTCAATACAGGTATAAACAGGAACCACTTTTTATTAGCGGTAACAGTACGCTCCAGTATTATAAGGGTGCCTAAGAAGCTCCCGGTCATGAGTGCTCCGTGCTCACCTGCCAGGCCTGTTGGCAGCCCTGACCAACCCAGCCTGTTGAAGCCGGCAAATATTCCCAGAATTACCGACAGCACGACAAGTATTGCTGTCAGTGCACTGAAATAAGCTGATTTCTTCATCTGTTTAGCTTAAGTTTTTTTTGATTCGTAATGCTTGCTGATTAACAGTTAAAATAAAGAAGGCTGAGCTTCCGGAGATTCAGTCCCCCGGAAGCTCAGCTTCTGAGATGAAAAAAGGACGATTATTTATAGCGATTGACTTGAACAAAATTAGCCTGGCGGGGAGGATTATATTATGACAGGAGTCATATCCATTTTATGATCATCATCAGGAATAAGGATAAAACTTTAAAGTGGTTAGCCTGATGGAAGTTCGGGTAAAAAATGAACCGTTACATGATTTAAGTCATATTTTAACAGTTCTATAAGCGGTATTTTGCAGAAAAAAGGGCAGTGGCAGGCAGGGAAAAATGTATCTGTGTAAAACAGGAAAAATTGCTTCGCCGGGTATAAAGCTGCACTGCGAACAATAGAGGCAAAGACCGGAATACCTGTTTTTCTGCCCTGTTTATAACTCAAAATATTCTTTTTAATGATCGGATTAAAAAAAGATACGGCACTCTTACAGCAGGAAATCAGGGAACTGGCACAACTGAAAAATGCAGTTATCCTGGCGCATTATTACCAGTATCCTGAAATACAGGAAGTAGCTGATTTTGTAGGTGACAGCCTTGATTTGTCCAGAAAAGCAAAAAAGGCCGGCAATGATATTATTGTTTTTGCCGGGGTGAAATTTATGGCTGAAACGGCCAAAATTCTGAATCCTGAAAAAAAAGTACTCCTCCCCGACCTTGCAGCAGGCTGTTCACTGGCCGATAACTGTCCTCCGGGGGAGTTTAAAAAGTTTGTTGATGCCCACCCCGGCCATACCGTGGTTACCTACATAAACTGTTCGGCAGAAGTAAAGGCTATTAGCGACATCATATGTACATCCTCAAATGCCGAACAAATTGTAAACAGGATTCCTGCTGACCAGCCTATAATATTTGCCCCCGATGCCAACCTTGGCCGCTATGTAATTAAACAGACCGGCCGCCAGATGGTGCTCTGGAACGGCGCCTGCGTGGTACATGAAGCCTTCTCTATCGACAAACTTATACAGCTGATAAATGCTCACCCGCAGGCACGGCTGGTGGCGCACCCTGAATCTGAAGAGCACATTCTTAAAATTGCGGACTTTACAGGATCCACCCGCAAAATGATAGATTATATTAAAACCGACGATGGCCACACTTATATAGTGGCTACAGAGGTGGGTATTTTACACCAGATGCAAAAGGAAGCCCCGGGAAAAACCCTGCTGGCCGCCCCGTCTCACGAAGATAATACCTGTGCCTGCAGCGAATGTGCTTTTATGAAAGTAAATACACTCGAAAAGTTGTATAACTGCCTTCTTCACGAAGGACCTGAAATAAAAATTGAACCTGAACTGGTAAAAAAAGCAGTGCTTCCACTTGAAAAAATGCTGAGATGGTCATAAAAGAATTAACGACAGATGTGCTTGTGGTCGGCGCCGGACTGGCGGGTACTCTTTTTGCACTTGAGCTTGCAAAGAAAAGAAGCGACCTTAAAATTATTCTGCTCAATAAAAAAGAGAAAGAACAAAGCTCCTCCTTTTTAGCGCAGGGTGGCATTGCTGCAGCCTTTCCGGAAGCCGGAGACAGTACAAACCGGCACCTGGCAGATACTTTTGAAGCCAGCTGCCACAGCTGTAATAAGGATGTGGCTGCCTGGTTTGTATCCAATGCTCCGGAGGCTATCCGCTGCCTGGAACAATGGGGAGCTTCTTTCGACAGCGGGCCCGATGGCAGCAGGGCGTTTGCACTGGAGGGCGGCCATAGTGCCAGCAGAGTATTACACCATAAAGACAGCACCGGAAGGCATATTATTGAGAAACTGCACGCCTCCCTCTCCCACTATCATGGCATAAGCCTCCTGGAAGACGTGCAGGTGCTTGAACTGCAGCAAACCTTTTTTGCCGGTGCTGTAAAAGGAGCCTTATGCTGGGATGCTGCCCGGGGAAGAGCGATATCCATAAAATCCAAAGCGGTGGTCCTGGCTACCGGCGGGCTGGGCAGTCTTTACGCTTACTCCACCAACCCTGCCACTGCTACGGGAGAAGGGGTTTACCTTGCCGCAAAAGCCGGTGCTAAGGTAAAAGACCTTGCCTATATACAGTTTCACCCTACTGCTCTCTGGCAACCTTCAGGCAACCGCCTGCCCCTGATTTCTGAGGCAGTACGCGGCGCGGGCGCTTTATTAAGGAATGAGCAGGGAGAGCGTTTTATGCAGGGCCAGCATCCTCTTCAGGAGCTTGCCCCGCGCGATGTGGTGGCACGCTGCATCAGCAGGGAAATTCTGCAGCAGGAACTTCCTTACGTTTACCTGGATGCTACCGGTTTAGAAAAAAAGGAGTGGGAAAATCACTTCCCCGGCATTTATGAAATTTGCAAAAAAGCAGGTATAGACCCCGCCAGGCAATGGATACCCGTTGTGCCAGCCGCACACTACTCCTGCGGAGGTATTGCCACCTCAGTAAAAGGCCACACCTCTGTAGATAACCTTTTTGTGATTGGAGAAAGTGCCTGCACAGGCCTGCACGGTGCCAACCGCCTTGCTTCCAACAGCCTGCTGGAGGCTACCTTAATGGCAGGCTCACTGGCAGGCCAGCTGGCTTCCTCACTGGCGCCATCCCTTTTTGAAGCTCCGGGATTTCGGGAGTGGCAAATTACAGATGATAAGGAGGCTGAAGCAACTGCTGAATATTTTATCAGGGAGATAAAAAGTATTGTACAATACGGCTGCGGCATTATAAAAACAACTCATGATATGCAGGAGGCTTATGTACAGCTGCAGGAGTTAAAAACCCAAATTAACCGCAAAATCACGGGGCAAAGCCTGCAGTACTACCGCCTGAATATGGTCCTGAAAACCGGGCAGATGCTTATAAAATCGGCTCTGGAGCAGACCGAAAATATTGGCGTTTTTTATAACAGCGATTTTGAAAAGGAGTATTTAAAAGCAGGGTGATGTCTTCCTTATCCGGTTAAACAAACCGTTCTGCAGGCAAAGTCTTTGCACCAAATGAGGCTGAGCAAAAGTAAATATCAGCTTTTCAGACAAAAAAAGGGCTTCCCCACCATACAATTTACCATTGTGTAAGGGGGAAGCTCTTTTATTTTACTGCCTGCTCAAGGCAACAGTATCCTTTATCCGGTGGTGTCAGCTGCACTTTCCATCGCCGCAGCTTTTACATTTGAGGCATCCCTCCTCATATATAATACCATCAGGGTCGCCACATTTAGGACATTTATGATCTGCTGCCATGGTGCCGTCAGGAATAAACTGCTTTAAGGAGCGTGTAACGCCGTTTTTCCAGCTGTTCATGCTTTCGCTGTACAGATTCAGATTCGACACCAGCTCCACCACATAAGGCAGTGGCATTCCGTGCCGCAGCACGCCTGAAATCAGCTTGGCATAATTCCAGAATTCCTTATTAAAGGAGCGGGAAAGCCCTTCTATGGTTACTTTATAACCATCCTTATCCATATACTGAAAATCGTAGCGCGATTTTACCTGGCTGTTTTCTTTTTCTTTGATAATAAAGCCTCTGTTTACATAGGCAGGCAGTGCAAATGCATCTTCCAGCCGGCCGGTAAAAATCTCGTAAGGTTTCCCCTGCAGCAAGCCTACAAAGGCAAGCCACTTTTCGTGGTCGTTCTGGAAGCGGATAACTGCTGCATCTAAAACCTCCGGCCTTACAGGAGCCTTTGTTTCTATTATATTATCTCCCGTTACTTCTTTCTTTTCATCCGCAGCAATCAACACGCCATTCCTGGACCCGTCGCGGTAAACGGTAATTCCTTTCAGCCCTTTTTTCCAGGATTCCAGGTAAATTGCCCCCACCGTTTCTTCCTTTACTTCGGCCGGCAGGTTAATGGTGGAGCTAATGCTGTGGGTGGTATATTTCTGTACCACCGCCTGCAGCTCCACTCTTTTCATCCAGTCAATTTCAGGGGCAGTCGAGCCATAATACGGACTCAGGCTCAGGTCGTCTTTGCCACTCATTTCCATCCATTTTTTAACCTTCGGATGGTAAACGGTAAACTCCTGCCAGCTGTCGCCCTGCTCATCAGTAAAATCCACCCGCACATTTTTATCGGACGGATTTACCTTTCTCCGCCTTTTATAGGAAAGCATAAATACCGGCTCCACGCCGGAAGAAGTCTGCGAAAGCATACTTACGGTACCTGTAGGGGCTACAGTGCTTATGGAAATATTCCTGCGCCCCAGCGCCATCATCCGCTCATAAATTTGGGGCAGCTCATAGCGGAGCATCTGCACAAATTCCGATTTCTGCTCCACCTCCGGATTAAAACCTTCAAAACGGCCGCGTTCAACTGCCATATCAATGGAGCTGTCGAACTCTGCCGAACATTTACATTTCATAATCTCTTCAACCATTTCTATGGCTTCTGCGGAGTCGAACTTCAGGCCAAGTGCTGCGAGGGTATCTGCAAGTGCAGTAAATCCTAAACCTGTACGCCGCCCTTTTTTACCTGTATCATAAAGCAGCTGCCAGGTATCCAGCTCTGCTTTCTTAATATGCTCCGGCTCGCTGTCGCTGTTTATTTTGGCCATTATGCGCTCAATGGCTTCCAGTTCCAGATCCACCAGGTCATCCATAAGCCTTTGAGCCTCATAGGTTGCTTCATAGAACTTAGTGAAGTTAAATGATGCATCGCCGGTAAATGGCTTATCAATAAAGCCATAAAGATTCAGCGCAATAAGCCTGCAGCTGTCGCCTCCCTGCATAGCTATTTCTGAGCAGGGGTTGGTGGATACATTTTTAAAGCCGGGGTAAAGGCTCGATGTGGAGTATTTATGCTGGCGGTCCCAGAAAATAAGGCCCGGCTCTGCAGTGGTATGGGCACAGCGGATAATGGATTCCCACAGGTCGCGGGCTCTTACGGTTTTGCTATATTGAGGGTCCGGCGATTCCAGCGGCCAGCGGTGGGTATAGGGTTCATCTTTCTCCACCTTCTCCATAAATTCATCCGACAAACGCACCGACACATTTGCACCGGTTATTTTACTCAGGTCCTGCTTAATGGTTATAAAATCTTCCACATCGGGGTGTGCAATATCCATGGTTATCATTAGTGCCCCGCGCCGGCCATTCTGGGCCACCTCACGGGTGGTATTGGAAAAGCGCTCCATAAACGAAACCGCTCCTGTTGTGGAGCCTGCTGCATTGGCCACCTTTGCTCCGGCAGGCCTCAGGTTCGATATATCAATACCTACCCCACAGCGGCGCTTAAAAAGCTGCGCCATTTGCTGGTCGGTATAAAAAATACCACCATAGGAGTCATACACTTCCGGTAAAACAACGCAGTTGGAAAGCGAAGCAATAATATGAGGATTACCCAGTGCCGACATTACGCTCCCCTGCGGAATAAGCTGCCGGAACTGCCGCAACATGCTGTAGATACTTCCCTCATCAAGTGGGTTCCGCTTTTGTCCATAGGTCGAAAGCAGTTTAAAACTTTCGGGCAGCTTTATTTCTTCATTGTATTTTTTTTCGATACGGGCAAAGGCGCGGGCTAAACGCTGGTGCATATCATCCGGACTCAGCTCCAGATAGTTTCCGTCGCTGTCTTTCATAGCATATTTGCCCATCCAGGTGGTGGCGGCGAGCTCATCGCCATCAAAGTAACTGATGCTTGCTTTCTTTACATCATCATAAGTGTACTTTTTAGCTTCCGGAGCCGGTAATTGTATTTCTGCAGGATCTGCTGTTATCATAGGTTAAGGTATTTATAGATTGAGTGGAAACAGAATAGGTATTTGTTTATTTATAGTTGCTGATTAATTTTTTTGCGGGCTGATAAAGCGGTATAGGAATCCTGCCACCTGAATTATTACAGGCAGATAGTTATTGGAAAAAAATCCAGTGGAATCAGATTAACCTCTGTTTACCGTTTTTAAAAACAAGAGTGCTTAGCTGCCTTTGACAGGTTCTCTTAAAATAATTTTATCAAAAAGAATATTGCTTTCCAGGAAAATCTGGCGGAAGGTCAGTTGCTCACACCTTTCCAGCTGTGCATATAAAGCGGGTAAAACACCATCGGCCAAAGAAATGTGGTAATCTTTACACAATGCTCTTATTTTATAAAATCCTTCTTTGATAAGAGTATGCTCATATTCCAGTAAAGAGATAAGCTCCTTCAGGGTATCTCTGTCCAGCAGCGCATACTTCCTCCTTTTTTTCTTCGTCTGAGTCAGATAAGCAAAAAAAACCACCTCTTCGATAAGGTTATGTCTGAAGAATGAGGTATTTAAAAGATTCAGGTGAACAAGCACCTCAGATAAATGTGGGTAATAAAAATTCCGGTCCTCTGTTACTGACTTTATTTCTTTTACAAGTGCAGGAAGTTCTTCAAACAAACAGTCACGATAGTTTTTGTCAAGGTAATCAATAAGCAAACCAGGCTTTTCTTCAAAAAGGACCAGCCAGTCCTTCTCTTCCTGAAAATGCTCCCCGCTAAACTCCAGTTGTTCCATAATACAAGAATCAGACAGTGGTAAAAAAAGGTTTTTGTAGTAAGCTCCGGCAAATTAGGACTAACATCCTATCCTTTTTATGATTTGAATCAGATATGGAAACTGACCTTTATCATTTTTTTAAATTTTACCAGGGCTTAATTTTGCTCTATGATACCTAACCACCTATTGGAAGCCTCAGGGGCTAAAAAACTGAACTTTCCTAAAGAATCCTTTCTTTTTCAGGAAGGAACGGATGCTAATTTTTACTGGCAGGTACTGGAGGGAACCGTAAAAATGGCGAATTACAGCAAGGAAGGCCAGGAATTTACTCAGGGAATGTTCCAGCCGGGACAAAGCTTCGGGGAGCCTCCGCTGTTCTCAGGCTTTACCTACCCCAGCAATGCAGTTGCTGTTACAGATGCAGTGGTATGGAAGCTTTCCAAAGATAAGTTTCTGGAGATTCTGATGGAAAACTTTGAGCTGCACCTGCAATTCACCCGCAGTCTTTCGGAAAGGCTCCATTATAAGGCTATGATCATGAAGGAAATATCGAGCCACGACCCGGAGCATAGAATTCTTACCCTTATCGATTACCTGAAAGAGAAATCTCCTAAAATAAGCGGGTATTACGAAGTTCCTTTTACCCGCCAGCAAATTGCTGATATGACCGGCCTTAGAGTGGAAACAGTAATCCGCAGCATTAAAGCACTGGAACAGAAAGAAAAAGTTATCATTCTGAAGCGGAAAGTTTTGCGGAAGGTGTAAAAGCTTTCAGTTCCCTGCTGATTTGATGGCCTGACCTTTAGTTTATCATATAGCCTGAACGTTAAGCACCAAATAGCAAATCCATAATTTGCAAAAGAGGCTTTTAAGGCAACAAATCTGTTAAGGGCTTGTTGCTTTTTTATACGCTGATGAAAAGACCAAAGAGGAAATTAATGGAAAAGGTAAACTGGGGAATTATAGGATGCGGCGATGTTGCCGAAGTTAAAAGCGGCCCGGCTTTCTACAAAACAGAAAACTCAGCCCTTATTGCAGTTATGCGCCGGAACGGGGACAAAGCCAGAGATTTTGCCACCAGGCACGGGGTTCCTTACTGGTATAATAGCAGGGAGCAACTATTGAACCACCCCGGTATTAACGCAATTTATGTAGCCACCCCACCTTCCACTCACCTGCCTTATGCCCTGGAAGCGCTTGAGGCAGGCAAAAATGTGTATCTGGAAAAACCGGTAGCCATCTCCGGAAAAGAGGCAGCCATACTTAGCAAAGCAGTGGAGAAAAGTGGCCGCAAGCTTACCGTTGCCCACTACCGCAGGTTGCTTCCTGCCTTTATAAAAGTAAAAGAGCTGCTCGATGCCGGAGCCATAGGACAGGTAAGGTTTGCCGACATACAAATCCTTCAACCTCAGAAAAGCACTTTGATAGCCCGGAGTGAAGAAAACTGGAGGGTAAACCCTGCCGTTTCCGGGGGCGGCTATTTCCATGATCTGGCACCACACCAGCTCGATCTGATGTGCTGGTTCTTTGGTCCTCCTGATAATGCCAGCGGTTTTTCAACTGTTCAGGCAGCAGAAGCAGGCAATGCTGCCGACGATATCGTAAATGGCATTATCAGTTTCCGGAGCGGTGTTCAGTTCAGGGGAATCTGGACTTTTACAATCGCAGAGCAGGATCAAAAAGACCAGTGCGTAATTTATGGCAGCAAAGGCAGCATCCGCTTTTCTTTCTTTGGAGAAGAGGTTGAAGTGAAGCGGGAAGGTAAAACGGAAGTATTCCATTTTCAGAACCCAACTCATGTACAGCAGCCAATGATTGAGGCAACCGTCAACTATTTCCTGAGGAAGGGTCCTAATCCCTGCTCTGCAGAAGAAGGACTGACAGTAATGGAGCTGATGGATGCCTTTTGTAAAAAGTAAAAAACAGTCCTGTTTTTTACAGCATCTAAATAATAAGAACAATCTGATGCTTTCCGCCAAAATTGCTTTTTTAATCTGCCTGTTATCAGGAAATTAAAACAGATACAGAAAAAGGAGTATCTGGGAAAAAAAATTCCGGCCTCTTTACTTAAAGAAACCGGAAGCATATTCTGTTAAAGCCTGTTAAGCTTTTTTTCCTGTTTGCCAGGTCCGGCCAGATATTATATCATCAGCTTTTACGGTTACCCAGCATAATGGCTGCTGCACCTGCCGCTGCCACTACTGCTCCTGTAATCAGTGGCCGCATCGCTGCCCGCGTATAGAAGCTTTTTTTCATTACATGTCCTTCATAATTACCATAAAGCTGTCCTCCCTCCTTATGCTCATGCAGGGCTCCGTCCTTATCCCTTGCAGGTTTGTCTTTTAGCTGCTGCTTCACCATCATTTTTTCGCTAACCCAGTCCATTAAAGCGGGAGCGTATTTCTGGGTTTTGCTCATTACCATGCCGCCGCTGCCTACGAATAGATCGCGCACAGGGTGGGTGGCAGCATGCAGAATGGCATTAGCCACTTCTTCAGGAGCATAAACCGGGGCAGGAACAGTCAGTTCGTTTTCGGTATAGTTTTTTGCGTGCAGGGTGTAGGGGGTATTGATTCCGGATGGCTTGATAAGAGTTACCGAAACACCGGAATCCTCCTCTTCCAGTTCCACCCGAATAGCATCGGTAAACCCTTTTACAGCATGTTTAGAAGATGAGTACATTCCCTGAAGCGGGATTGAAAGGTCAGACAAAACACTTCCAATGTTAATAATAGCACCTCCTTTGTTTCCGAGGTGCTTTGCCGCAACCAGAGAACCATAAACAACTCCCCAGAAATTAGTATCAAAAAGCCGCTTATTATCTTCATCGCTTACCTCATCGAGCCTGCCATAAATAGAAACGCCGGCATTATTTACCCATGTATCAAAGCGGCCAAATTCCTCAATTGCCGCATCTGCAATTTTCTGCACATCCTCCTTTTTACCCACATCAGCAACCACATAAATTGCTTTGCTTCCTTTGGTTGTTATAGTTTGCACAAGCTCATCAAGCGCTTCTTTATTACGTGATGCAAGAACAAGTTTTGCGCCTTTTTCAGCCGCAGCCAGGGCAGTCGCCAGGCCGATACCACTTGAGGCTCCTGTTATTACCAGTACCTGATCGTGGAGGGGTTTTAAAGAAATAGCCATTACTAAAAATATTTATATTTAAAAAAATCAAATTAATTAATGTTATCACTTTATCCTTACGGAAGTTATATTAAATTGATACACTACTGACTGATATCCATCAAATTAAGTAGCCGGATTATCTGCTTCCGCATAATCACTTTGCCACTCCGTATCTGTATTGCCACAGGTTTGCCCCTTTGCCCGGCAGAAAGTATAAAGTTCAGTTAAAAATTAAGTCCGGGCAGTAAAAAGTATTTCTAACTCATTAACAGTTCCTGCTTTAACAAAACAGCATTTTTGAAGAGACTCAAAAACTTTTGTTTAATTTTTATTTATTTTTTTAAAACAATTTAAGCGCACAACCTGCTTAACCCTTAATTAAGAAAATAATTATTACAAAAAAATTAAACACTTATTACAATGAGAAAGGAAAATTTTTTCACCCGAATTCCCCGGAATCTCAGATTACTGAGTATGATGCTCCTGCTTTCTTTCAGTATTGTTGCCTGTAACGATGACACTGATGAAACACCGCCTGTGGAAACCAGGAACCTGGCTATGGTTGCTGAGAGCAGAAATGACCTCAATCTTTTTATTGCCGCAGCAGAACAGGCAGGTTTAACATCTGCTCTTGAAAATGAAAACAGTGAACTAACCGTATTTGCCCCGAACAACCAGGCTTTTGAAGCTTACTTAAGCGCAGCCGGAATTGATCTGGCCGATATATCACAGGCAGATCTTCAGGAAGTTTTACGGTACCATATTGTGCAGGGCAGGCAACGATCCGGCAACCTCAGTACCGGAAATATCAACAGCCTGAATGGCAGCCCTATTGCTGTGGCAGTTAACGGAGGTGTAACTTTAAACGGCTCTGCCAGCGTAGTTACTGCAGACCTTGAAGCAAGCAATGGCGTTATTCATATTATTAATGAGGTGCTGACGGAAGCAGAACCGGAAGCTCCGGTTATTGCTGCCTTATTAGAACAGGAAAGCGACCTGAGCATTTTAATGAGTATCCTCAGCCGTCCGCAATTTTCTTCCATTGCTACAGCCGCAGCTGATCCTGAAAGCATGCTTACTGTGTTTGCACCTACGAATACCTATTTTGAACAGTTACTTAACCAGCTGGGAAAAAGCTCTGTAGATGAGTTGCCCCAGGAGGTGCTTACTCAGATCGTGTCTTACCACATCCTGGGCCAGGCCGTTTCCTCTGCAGAGCTGGAGAGCGGTATGTTTACCACTTTGCTGGAGGAAGACCTGACCATTGCAGTTGGTGACGGGGTTACTGTAAACAACATTGCAGTTACTGAAGCTGACCTTGAAGCAAGCAACGGCTGGGTTCATAAAATTGAAGGTGTGCTGCTCCCTGCCGAAGCCAGAGCGGTAAACGGTACCGTTGCAGGCATTGCCTATTTTGATGCTGATTTCACCACCCTGGTTGCTGCACTGCGGGAGGCTGAGCTCCTAAATGTTTTACTGGAAGATGGTCCATATACTGTATTTGCCCCTACCAATGCAGCTTTTGAAGCGGCTGGTATTACTGACCTTTCGGATTACACACAGGAAGAACTGCAGAATATTTTACTTTACCATGTAACAGCCGGCAATATTACCTCAGCTGAGCTCGAAGCTGGTGCCGTAACTACTGCTTCCGAAGAAGAATTTTATTTAAGTATGAATAACAATGGGGTTTATATAAATGGCAACACCATGGTAAGCATGACAGATCTGGAAGCAGACAATGGAGTTGTACATGTGCTGAATGGCGTTTTAATGCCTCCTGCAAACAATCTGGCCCAAATTGTAATAAACAGGACCGAAGCCGAAAACCCTGAATTTACCTTGCTGCTCAGAGCGATTCTTAGAGCAGAATTAGCTACCACCTTAGCCGGCGAAGGCCCTTATACAGTTTTTGCACCAACAGATGCTGCTTTTGAAGCTGCCGGATTTGATGCTGAAGCTATTGACGCCGCCTCACCTGAGGCACTGACAAACATATTGCTGTACCACGTAATACCTGCCAGGGTCTTCTCAACTGACCTTACCACCGGCAATGTAAGCGCAGCAAATGATGGTACTATAATGGTTGATACAGAAAGTCTCTCACTAACAGATGAGCAGGATAATACTGCAAATTTAAATGCAGATATGCTGAATATACTGGCCACAAACGGGGTCATACATGTTATTGATGCCGTACTCCTTCCATCAGAGTAATGGCACAATGCCGGAATAATAAAAAAACTGCCATGGCTTCCGTGGCAGTTTTTTTTAACTTCAGAATGAAGGAAGGATCAGTATTTTACAGCTTCCATTTCATCAGCTTTTCTATCTTTGTCTTTCACTTTCTGATCCGGATTTGCAAACAACTGATTGTCGCGGGTATTTTTCTGCACAGTAATTGCGCCAAACATACTCAGTAAAAAGGCAAAGGCATAAAACCCTTTTTCACTTGGCAGCAGCTCTGCATTCCATAAACCAACCGTTAAAAGTAAAATGCATAAAACAGTGGAAAACCAGCTGATACCATAGTATATATCAGTAACGGGAATATCCTCCAGGCGATCCCTTACACATTTTTGTACCGATACTGCCGAAAAAAGTCCGTACATAAGCACAGTAAAGTAGTAACCTTTTTCATTCAGGAGCATATCGGAATTCCAAAGTCCTGCAATGTAACCTGAAATGCCGGTTAAAAGAGCAATCCAGGAGGCTGCAATAAATGCAATAGTGGGTTTCTGATTCATTTCTTTTGATTGGTTGAGTTTTATTCACTGCTATGTTTTCACAACATCAGTCATAGCAGCAAATCGATTCAATATATAAAAAAAACAGTAAAGAGAAATCCTGCACTTCCGGTCAGCCTGTAAGGTTCTGCAAAGAACTGAAATAATATCCTCTGAACAAATAATTAATACCTCAGATAAACTGGATCAGTTATCCTTATATGGGCATAAAAATGCTTTCCTACCTCTTAAATAAAATCCGGGATGTATAAAAATGAATGCCTTCCCGGATTTGAAGCAGGTAAACTCCTGAAAGGGCTGGCTGAGGCCTGACAGGTATTTGATGAGTGAAAGAAGATACATTTTCCTCATAGACCAGCCTGCCATCAGCAGCAAAAATTTTAATATTTACTTTCCTGCCATCCATTAACGGGGTACCTATATAAAAGTAACCATCGGCAACAGGATTAGGAAATACCGGAACAGTACGTTCCTGTAAATCGCTAAACCCGTTTATATAGCCGGAAGAGCGCAAATAAACGGCCTTGTTCCTGGATGGCCCTGTCCCGTTTTCGGATGAATATATATAAGCTGAAGCTATTAGGTGAAATCTCCTGATGGCCGTTGACGGGGAAACAAAAGACAAGCTGACTGTTACCGATCCTTTGCCTCCAATGCTGTCAGAGGGTGTAATTTCCGGATGCTGCAGCAGAAAGCTTCCCGCCAGCCGGAGCACAACAGTATCTTCAGGATTGGCAGCAACAGCAGTAATAGTTGTTTCCCAGGGATTCTCCGCTTCCATCAGAATTTCACCTCTGGCAGCAGGAAAAATAAGCTCCGGATCCTCCACCGGGGCGGCCCGGACAATAATCTGATAGTCCAGAACACTGCTTCCCACCTGAAAATTACCTCCTTCTGTTTTACGCCATTCCTTAAACTCAATGGCTACATTATACTCCCCGGCCCTTACAGGCGCATCCCATACCAGGTCTCCGCTTACAGGGTCTATGGTAAAGTAAGCATTTCCTCCTGCTTCACTGCCACCCTCCCCGCTAAAAGTTTCATTGGGGTAAGTAAAGCCTGCCACAGGTACTCCTTCCCCCTGTTTTGGAGGCACTAAATGGTAGCTTATACTGTCCCCATCCGGATCTGTAGCCTGAGGGTTATAATGGTAGGTCTGATTTAAGTAAGCAATATGAACAGGGTCTTTCAGAATCCGGACACCTGAGTTCTGATAAAGATTATCCACAATAATATTAGCCTCAATATAAAAAGGCATAACGCCTGAATTCTCCATATTCAGGACTCCTGAATTGCGGTTCACTTCAAAATACCTGACAAGGTAATTTCCACCTGAAGTATAGGTGTGGTAAAATTCCAGTTCATATTTCATTGTGCCTCCTCCTATAGGAGTTCCTTCTTCTGATCCATCCGCATAAATGGGTTCAGACTGACCATCGCCGAATTCAATTGATGCGCTACTTCCAAATGGCATTGTGGGACTTTCATCTGTATAGCCTGTCAGAATGATTTTATAAGTTAATCCTGTTAAGTGTTCGAAGGTAATCTTTCCACCCTTGATGTGGGTTGCATGGGCTGCGGTAACGGAAAAGAGCAGACCAAGGGAAATAAAAAATACAGCTTTCATAAAATTGGCCTTAAGAAGTTGGCATTCAGTTCATCCTGAAAAAAAAATTTATTATGCTCAAGGTATCATTTTTTATCAGTAAAAACAACATGAATAATGTTAGCTATAAATTATTTTATTTGCTCCGGCTCCTGCTTCACATCCGGTATACACAACCTGTTGTAATAAAAATACCTGCAGCCCATCCACCTCTTCAGGGTATAAGTGCTGCAGGTATTAAAACTCACCTTTTTACTTAATCATTCACCCACTGTTTCCCATGCAAAGCAGCTCCCATCTCTCCTGTCAGGAGTGGTACCTGGTGAATCGGCAGAGGTCAGGCTTCTCTGGTTTGGATCTGCAAACAAATATTTATGGGTTTCCAGAGACATCAGCATAAGGTCGTTCTTCAGCATGTCCTGCCACTGGAAAAGGGAAGCTTCGCCCCTTTCTTCCTCTTCAATCCGCACCCCGGCCATATTGCCATTAGCTTTTACCACTACAAAACCGCCGTCGGCGGCAGACTGCAGTGCCACCCTTCCGTTACCGCGGTCCAATATCCTGAAATGGGAAGCAGCCCCTTCCGCAAACGGGCTGTTTACCGGCACAGGCCGTACAAAACCTTTCCAGTTTACCAGAATGGTACTATCGGCCAGGCTGGTAAGGGTTATCAGCTTTCCGTCAGGAATGGGCCTTGTTAATCCTTTTGCCCTTGGCTCATCCATTACAAAACTATTAAAATCGGCGCGCCCGCCTTCACTGCCCTCCTCATTAAAATTGAACAAAGCATAGCGGATTCCCTGGAAAGTACGCAGCTGGTAGGGCATAATAATGGTATCGCCAATAGGTTTGAAGTCAGTACCATCGGTGCTGTAACTGAAGCGGCCTTTATCGGTATCGAAATTACAATAAGCACGCAGCCACACTTTAGTGGTATTAATATCTTCCTTAACTAAATTACCTGTTTGCTGATCGAAGTGGCGAAGCTCTAAAGTTTTCCCCTCCTTTTTTACACCCGTCCAGGCGTAAGGAAGGTTGAGCAGTGCCAGGCCGGCTACATCACCATCCTTCAAACCTTTGGCATCGAGCTCAACAGTAGCCGAAGACTCCGGCCCCATGGCACGTTGTGTTAATGTATTACGGGCACTCCAGAAGTCTTTAGCCGGAAGGGATTTCAGCCGCAGATATCCTTTACGTTCCTTCAAAGACCATTTTGATTCTTCCGGTACATGGTTCCACTGCCAAACCGGTTTAAGCTCCCTGCCGGAGAAGTCATCCGATCTTTCGAATGTTGCTTTTGGCTGGGAGCTAAAGCCGGTGTTAGGTTTTATCCAGGTGCGGGGCGAGCGGGTAAGGTTTCCTTCCAGCCCGAAATAAGGCCATCCATCCTTCCAGGTAACAGGCGAGAGGCAGGTTACTCTTCCTACTGAGTTGTAATCCATCATAGACCATCCCCACCATTCGCCGGTTTGGGTCTGAACAATCCCGCCCTGGTGCATTGGAATACAGCCAACATAATTTTCCTGAGGAGCATCCATATTGTAGGGAGGTCCGTTGCGGGTATCCTTCAGCCGCCAGCCTGTGCCTATGCCCAGGCTTTCTTCGGCACTCATTACATTAATTTCGTATGGTCCGGTGGGCTTATCGGCTCTCAGGCACACCTGGTAGCAGACAGGGTCGTAATTGGTGTTGGTAATATAGTATTTGCCATCAATTTTATAAAAGTGACAGCCTTCGCCTGCGCCGCTTCCTTTTTCAACAATAATTTTTTCAGTACCTTCCACCATATCGGTGAGGTCTTCATTCAGTTCCGCCAGATGCAGATCCTCATAGCCCCAAACCACGTAAACCTTTCCATCGTCATCAAAAAGAACAGAGAGGTCGTGGAAGGACTTTTTCATTTTAGTATGTTTCCATGGGCCTTTGGGGTCAGTAGCTGTATACAATTGTGTACCTTCACCATTTACATTGGTAAAAATATAAAAGGTGCCGTTATGGTAACGGAAAGATGGAGCCCAGATTCCCTGCCCGTAAATATCTTTCCCGTCCTGCAGACGAAAGCGCGGCCCGAAATCGAGCCTGTCTACCGCATAGCTCATCAGCTCCCAGTTCACCAAATCTTTTGAATGCAAAACCGGCAGGCCGGGCATAGCATGCATGGTGGTGCCGGTAAGGTAGTAATCATCCCCCACCCTTATCAGGTCAGGGTCAGAAAACTCATCATAAAACAGTGGATTAGTAAAAGTGCCGTTCCCGTTATCTGATACCCAGGTGGCAGATTGCTGCTGAGCACTTTTATTCTTCTGAGCATATAATCCGGAGGAAAAACCCATAAAGAAAACCATCAGTACAATCCCTGCAAAAAAAGTATTCCTGATCATGTGAATAATTAATTGTTTATTTTTTCAAACTTATAGGAATTCTGCACAGGTGGCAACAAAAAGCTTATTTTATAACATTCTAAATTAGCGGCCCTGACTGAAAAAACGTAACCTTACCCCCTGCTAATCAGGTTAATATAACTGAAAACATTTAATTAACCTAAACCTGAATATTATGGAAGCGACCTGTAATAATTGTGACCACTGGGAAAATACCCAGGCTAAGCTGAATGCCACGCTGGATTCTACTAAAACTGAAGATTTTGGTGTATGTAATGAACTGTCGGACCACAATATGGATCCTGAATATATAATACCTGTTCTAAACCAGGGAAAGCCGGTAACTGAAAACGGCGACCGCTATGACTATATTACCGGAGCTAATTTCGGTTGTAATCATTTTGACGCAAGAATGTAGAGCACCTGCCTTCATAACAGAATAACATCAGTACAGAAAAAATGTGGCTGAACTGAAAAAAAAGGGCCGCCGGTCATACAGACTGGCGGCCCTTCATATTTTCCTGAAAATTCCGGCTTCGCTTTTATTGGCAGCACACCCCACTCCGGCCTTTTCAGTTATTACCAGAATTTATTCTCTTTTCCAAAACCAACCATCATACCGGCAAGCTGCGGATTGAGTGCTTTCCAGCAGATCTGAAGCTTTTCTGATATAGCCTGGGTACGCTCAGATACCAGCATAACATTGCTTTCATTAATCTCCAGAATTCTGATGTTTACAATAATATGCTCAATGAACTCCTTCATCTTCGGATCTTCAAATTTCTCCAGGATCAGGTCAGGGAACTCCTCAACCGGCACCAGTTTAACCTCCGGAAAATGAGGTTTAATTACTATATTATAGATATCGCGAAGGCTATAATAATGTGAATTGTAAACGTGGAATACCTCATTAATCAGGCACTCCCGGCCGGCAAATTTCACAATAGCCTCTGCTGTTGTATTGATAAAGGAGAAATCATAAAACTTGTGGTCCATATCCGGCACCATTCCTAAATGAATGAAAGAGCGCAGCATCATATAAAATGCACTGTTTTCAGAATTATCCTGGAATTTGCCTGTCTCATTGTTAAACACAAGACTGCCGACCCTGAATATATTGGCTTCCACACCTTCTTCTATTGCTTTGAATATAATTTTCTCAGCATCAAGCTTCGACTGCAAATAGATGGTATTATTCTCATCCGGAATTTTCTCCACCCTGTCATATTCACTGAATACATAATCCTGCCCGAACGATACGCCCGCTGTTGAAACATGGTGCAAGCGCTTGGGAGATCCTGTTTTTGCAAGATTTACCAATTCCTGAACGCCAACCGTATTTCCCCTGTATTCTTCTTCAAACCCATAATGCTTCACATTGGCTGCCGGATTAATAATAGTATCTGTTTTTGCGGAAACAAAATTATATACGTCCTGCGAAAGGCCCAGCAGAGGTTTTTCCATCTCACCACACAGGATATGAATTCTTTCCGCATACCTTGCATAAAACTGCTCACCGTAAAAGAATATTGTTTTCTTTTCCAGCCGCTCTCTGGCTGCCACTTCATTTTCCGCCCTTATGAGCACATGCACATTTGCTCCGGTTGTAGTCAGGAGTTCATTCAGGATATGAATACCGAGGTACCCGGTGCATCCGGTAAGTAAAACCTCTTCCATCCTCTGCTCCCTGCCCGGAAGCTGAAAATTATCTTTCAGCATCTTTTCCCTGTAGCGGGCTTTTTGCTCTTCGGCCCGGCGAATGGTTTCCGCGTTCAAAGGTTCTACTTTAATGCGCCTCAGGGTTTCCATCAGATTCCCCTTTTTATACACAAGGTTCGCAGCCAGCTCCCTGATTGTGGGATATTTAAAGATGGTCGTAAGCTTTACCTCAAAATCTTTAGAAAGTTTATGCAGTACTTTCATAGCCCTCAGCGAGTGTCCGCCAATGTCGAAGAAATTATCATGCACACTAACTTCTGAAATTCCCAGCACCTCTTTCCATATTTCCACCAGCTGTTCTTCGGTTTCATTAGCGGGAGCTTCAAAGCTTACCTTACTTAAAATTACAGGGTCCGGGAGTTTGGCCAGATCGAGTTTCCCGCTGTTGTTAAGCGGCAGTGCTTCAAGCTGCATCAGGGCTGTTGGAATCATATAATCCGGCAGTTTACCGGCAAGTACAGAAGCAATTTCAGCCTGATCCAGTTTAGAGGAAGCTGTATAATAGCCAGTCAGGGAATTATCATCCTGCCGGTTCTTTTTCACCACCACTCTGGCTTCTTTTATACCGTTAATGTTAAGGAGCTCATTTTCTATTTCTGAAAGTTCTATCCTGAAGCCTCTTATTTTTACCTGGGTGTCGGCCCTGCCTAAAAATTCGAGTTCATAATCTTCATTCCACCGCACCAGGTCACCTGTATTATATATGCGCTCCCCCGGTTTATAAGGATTTTCCACAAAACGCTGCTCCGTAAGCTCAGGGCTGTTTAAATAGCCTTTGGCCACTCCATCGCCACCCACGTATAAAACACCTTCCCCGCCCGGCACCACCAGCTTTAATTTGTTGTCCAGCACATAGCAGGTAGAGTTATTAATTGGTTTACCAATAGGCACAGCACCATTATAAGGCCGGCTTACGGTATGAGAGGTCGATGCAACTGTGTTCTCCGTTGGCCCGTATAAATTCACTATTTTAGTAAATTTATTATGCTGCAATAATTTATTTACATGCTTTGCAGACATTGCCTCACCACCCGTCATTACCCATTTTAAATTATCGAAAACGGTAACATCCTGCTCTATAAGGGTTACAAATGCAGCTGCAATTACAAAAGAAACAGTAATATTATTTTGTGCGATGTAAGCCTTCAACCTTTCGGCATTAAGCAAAAGCTCAGAGTCAATAATGTGCATGGGAATTCCGTTTGCCAGGCAACTCCAGATTTCCAGTGTGGACGCATCAAACTCCATGGAGCCGGTTTGAAGCATTCTGTCCCCCTCTTCAAATTTCACAAAGTTATTGTTTTGCACCAGCCTCAACACGTTCCGGTGAGTAACAATTACGCCTTTTGGCTTACCTGTGGAACCGGAAGTGTATATTATATGGGCAGCATCATCCGGTTGGGTTTCCTCCTGTGAGAATGTCCTGTCAGAATATTTGTTCAGGTCCTTCAGGGAGTATTGGTACTTATGCCGTACACCTGCTGAGGGAGCCGCTTTTTTATCCACATGCAGCAAAGCATCATACCTGTAGCGGGTAAGTTCATTTTCTATGGTATGAATCTTTCCGGAAAACCTTACCTCACGGATTCCCCGGATATCAAATCTCAGATCTTCAAAGAACTCTTTGGCGTAAAAAATTTCATTGCTGAAATCTGTTTTCACTTTGTATCCTTTGCCAATATTGTTCTTTTTAAACTCGTTCAGCGACTGGATAAAAGCTTCCCTGGTCCCTTCATCCATTACATCACCGAGAAAAATAATTCCCGTGTCTTTCATGAGGTGTACTACTTTAGTAAGCACATCCCTAAGGTAATTATGGCCCTCAAAGCACTGGATTACACTATTAATGATCACCACATCAAAGCCATTCTCCTCCACCTGATCTATTTCATGAGCAGCAAGGCTCTTCAGTTTTACGTTAGAAATGCCCTTTGAAGCAACAATCTGTCTGTTCTTTTCTATTATTACCCTGGAAATATCGGTACCATAATACAAAGCTGTATCAGGAGCCAGTTCAAACATACTTATTCCTGAAGCGCAGCCAATTTCCAATACTCTCGATTCTTTATTGAGCAGGGGCTTAAGCTTATTCAGGATGTTATCCCGGTACTCATCCATTTCTGCTCTTGAAATGTTTTCTCCTGTATAACTGTTCTGCCAGCCACCGCCACCAATATCGTCAGTAGCTGTTTCACCAACATGCTCCCACAGTTTCCGGCTGTTAAGTTCATTTTTAAAAGTGCTTTCTTCTTTTTCTTTGCGGCTGTCAATACTGTCAATACAAAGAAAAGCTTCTAAATGAGGACATTCCCACTGTAGTTTATTCAAAAGCTTTATATGTGCTTTAGAAGAAATAATGGCTCTAATGCAGGAGTCGTTCAGGATCATCCGGATCCTGTCGGCAGGGTAGCGTGGAGAAACGGGGAGGTAAGCTCCTCCTGCCTTCAGAATTCCCAGCATACACGCAACAGTGTGGAAAGATTTCTGAAGTAAAATACCTACAGGTTCTTCTTTGCTGATTTTAACGGTATGGGTTAAATAGTTGGCAATCCTGTCGGAATACTGATCCAGCCCCCGGTAGGTAAGGTTGTCATTACCTGATACCACAGCTATTGCTTCGGGCTTTTTGGCTGCCCATTCCCGGAATATTTTAACCAGGTTTGCACCTGAGGGATAGGGAGCACCGGTATTATTTAATATATGCAAAAGCATTTCTTCCTCACCTGCTTCCAGTATAGATAATTCACCTACAGGCATATCGGCATTTGAGAGCAGGCAATTGATAGTGTGCTGCAGCCTGGCTGTAAACACTTTGATAAAACCACCGGAAAATAATTTACCGTTATAAATACATTGCAGCTCCATTCCGTCAGCTGTTTTTTCAAACAGAAGGTCAAGCTCTGATGCTTTATAAAAGGAGTGTATGTTCTTTAAATACAGGGATGTTTCAGGGCTTTTGTATTCTTCAATAACATCAAGCGGGTAATGCTGATGCTGAAAGGCTGCAGCAATCCTTTCCTTTTCAGCTTTTAAAATTTCCTTAAAGTTATTTTCAGGATTGAGCACATTATAAACAGGTAAAAGCTGCTCAGTAAAGAAAACATTTTCATTATTTTTATTTCCTTTTACAGGAAGACCTAATACAAAACCTTCACGTCCCTCATATTTATAAAGCAGAAACCTGTATGAAGCCATAAGGATAATCAGCATAGCCTCAGGATTTCCTTTGGATGCCTTTTCCAGGCGGGCATAAACATTACTCTCCAGGCTGAAGGAGTATTCCTTCTGCTCATAACTGAGTGTCCGGCAATAACTATAGGGCAGTCGTGTTTCTTCTGTTTTCTTTTTCAGCTCTTCCCTCCAGTATTTACCCGATTTTTCAAATTCAGGTAAAGATAACAACCGGGATCTTTCTAATACATTCTCCATAAAACTGACTGGATTGATATGGTTAATTTGCTGCACCTTAAGGGCACAGGTTTTGGTTTATCTATTGTATTGACAGAAACAGCTTGTCAGATATCAAACTCAACATCGGCTATTGAACTTTCTTCTGTCAGCTGTATCCTTAAATCTGATATCATTGCGTTATCGATAAAGCTGATTTCCTCAAGGAGTGCAGCAGGATTCGAAACAGCTTTTCCGGCTAATTTTATGAAGTTTTCAGCAAGTCCGGATATATAGGACTGGCTGAACATGCCGGTATTATACTCCACCTCCAGAACAAAGGAATCCTTCTGCTCCACTATTAAAAAAGAGAAATCGAACTTAGACGTGGCTGTTGCATTTTCATACTTTAAAGACAGGCCCGGTAAGGCCTTATCACTGAAAAAGTCTATATTCTGAACCACAAATAAGGTGTCAATGAGGGGGATTTTGGTTGATTTACCACTTAAGCCGAGCCTTGAAATCAGCAGCTCGAATGGGTACTCCTGGTATTCAAATGCCTCCAGAACCATTTGCTTTACATTTTGCAAAAAGCGGCTGAATGTAATTTCAGGGGAAACTGTTGCTCTTAACGCAAGGGTATTTACAAACATGCCCATCATTTGCTGAACCTCTTCCCTTTTCCTGTTAGCCACAGCCGTTCCGGTTACAATGTCCTCCTGATTGGTATATTTAGACAGCAGCAGGTAATACACAGCCAGCAGTAACTGATAATCGGAAACATCCTGCTGTACAGCGTAGCTTTTTAAGTCCGCATACAGCTCTTTTCCTATAGTAAAAGAAAGGCGTTCACCGGAAGAAGCTCTACGCTCCGGTCTGTCCCTGTCTGCAGGCATTTTAAGCTTCGGAATATCTTTATAAATATTCAACCAGTAGTTTTCATGTCTGTCAAAATAGCCTCCCGCAGCATGCTGCTTATTTTCCCATTCAGCATAGTCCCTGTACTGAAGGTCAGGTTTTGGCAACGTCTCCCCGTTTGATATCCTGATAAATTCATTTACTAATAATCCTATAGAGGTGCCATCGGCAATAATATGATGGGTATCGAATATTATGGCCATACCACCCTGAGCTATCCGGCAGTAAGCTGCATTCATAACAGGTGCAGTACTTAAATCAAACGGACGGACGAACTGCTTTGCCACATCAGATAAGTCCTCCTGATCTATTATTCCTTCATACGATAGCTTTATTTCTGCTTCCGGCAAAACCTCCTGTACCAGCTCACCTGCCTGAATATCGAAGCGTGTGCGCAAAACCTCATGCCTGCCTGATAATATTTTTAAAGCTGCTGTTACAGCACTTTCCGTAAGTTGTTTATCGAATCGCAATACAATAGAAACATTGTAGCTCACATCTTCCTTATCGGTGCAGTTCATGAGGTACATCCTTTTTTGTGCTGCCGAGGTGGCATAGTACCTTTTTGCCGGGGCCGGTGGTATTGGCTGGTAAGAGGAAAGCTGAGCCGTACTTATAAAGCCGAGTATTTCTTTTAATTGCGGGTTTCTGTATATTTCTGATACAGGAAATTCGATATTAAATTCTTTAGTAATTTTAGCGGCGAGCCGGGCTGCTTTAAGGGAGTGTCCCCCCATCAAAAAGAAGTTGTCTTTTAAACTCAGTTGCCTTACAGCCAAGACCTCTTTGCAAATATTCAATAACTTTCCCTCCGCCTCTTCAGGCTGGTCATTTCCGTTATCTTCAGGAAGTGCTTCCACATCAAATGGGGAAGGCAGGGCCTCCTTATCTATTTTACCGTTTGTGGTTAAGCTGAATGCAGGTACCTGTATAAACCAGTGTGGCACCATAAAGTGCGGCAGTTCTTCCAGCAGCTTTTCTCTCAGGTACTCTCCCTTTACTTCCTCCTGTGCTGTAAAATAAGCACAAAGGTACTTTTCGCCACCATGCTCAATTACGCTCACATGGGCATTGGTAATGGCCGCAGTTTGCAGCAAAGTATACTCTATAGCACCGAGTTCAATCCTGTGGCCGAGTATTTTAACCTGGTTATCCTTCCTGCCGAAAATGATCAGGTTTCCGTCAGCTGCTTTTTTTACAATGTCGCCTGTACGGTAAATCCGTTCACCACTATCGGGATTAATTAGAAATGCCTTCTCAGTGAGCTCCGGCTTATTAATGTATCCTTTGGCCAGACCGATACCTGCTATATATAACTCCCCGGCTTCACCATCTTCCACAGGCTTTAAATCTTCGCCAAGTATATAAAATGTAATACCGGGTATGGCTTTACCTATCGGAATATAATTTTCGTAATTATGGTCCGGCAACACCTGGTGAAGAGATACACATACAGATGCTTCAGTAGGACCATAGGCATTAAAGTACCTCTTTGTTTTGCTGTAATGCAGGGCATCGGCTATATTACAGGCTTCCCCGGCTGTAACTATTGTTTTAACATCAGTTAATTCCGGACGGCCAAGGCTGTTCAGGAATACCGGCGGGAGCAGAATAAAAGTCAGTTTCTGCCTGCTGATAAAATCCAGAAAAAGAGCTCTGTCAAGAATTGTTTCCTTATCAACAACCACCAAAGTGGAGCCGGATAAAAGAGCAATAAACATTTCATAAACGGAGGCATCGAAAGATATGGAAGCAAACTGCAGGACTCTATCGTTAATACCTAACTGATAAACCTCAATCTGGTGCAGGCACATATTTACAAAACCAGCATGCTCCACCATTACCCCTTTAGGCTTACCGGTAGTGCCGGAGGTATAGATCAGGTAAGCAATATTATCCGGATCCGAACTAACGATTCGGCTACAACTTACCTGCCCCTGTAATTGATCAATATTAAATTCAGTTACCTCCTCATGGTGCCCGCTGTATGCGGAGGAAGTGATGAGATACTTTGTATTGCTGTCTTCCAGCATATAGTTTATCCTTACCGCAGGATAGCCAGGATCTACAGGAAGATAAGTTGCACCGGCTTTCATCACGGCCAGTACAGAAACAATAAGGTTTATGCCTTTATCAAGCTTTACTGCTACTATATCCCCTTTTTTTATGCCTTTATCTGTGAGATAACGGGCTACATAAGCGGCCCTTTCATTTAAGGTTTTATAAGAAGCTGACTGATTGTTATGAATAACAGCCTCCGCTTCAGGACAGGAATGTGCTATGGTTTCAAATAAAGAATGGATGCTCTCACTCTCAATTTTGGCCAATAAGCTATTAGCTGTCACCGTAAGATGCGACATAGAAGATTAATTTTTTCGAACCGGGTGGGAAATGTTAAAAAAAAATGTTTCATGAAGAGGTGACACCCCATCATGAAACATAAGGAAATCAATCAAGCAAGTACTCCTTCACTTTCAGCGAGCCACTGTTTGGCCTCATCCAGCCTGGTGAAGTTCTTTATCTCAATCTTTTGATTTTGCACAGTTGCTATCATATTATTTGCCGATGCTTTTCCGAATACATCTTCAGGCATAATTACCGCCTGTTTTTTATAGCAACCAGCCGAAACTGCTTTTGATGCCCAGATGGTACCTGCCCACTCCTGATCTTTCACTCCCACAACTTTCATCAGCCTGATATCAGATATCCAGTTTTTAATCTTATACTTTTTGGCTATCTCTAAAGACTTATCAAGTGCTTCCCTATACTTAAGGCTCGGAATAAAACCCTTCCATGTTAAAAGGATTGCGGTAGAATCATTTACTAACTCAACAATGATTGATTCATTCTGAAACTGGATCATAGAACAAGAAATTTAAATTATTTGGTGTTTTTTTTTTACAAATTGAAAATTCTGTAAATTAAAAACCACCGGCTTAAATTAACCCTCTGCAAATAAAAACCTGCAAAGACTTTATACCAGTGTTTTAAATTTTACAGCAGTAAATGTAATTGGGATAATTTAAAAAGTACATCCTCTCCCCCCATCAGGGTAATTCCACATCCTGTTAAGGGTGTAACCTTTTGGCCAGACTTTAGTAAAAGGACTAAAAAAAACGGAACAGGATCATAGGATGAATTAAGTGCATCTTTCCGATACTCAACATAACAACCTGTATATAAGGGTATTGAAAATACTAATCCGGCACATTCCAACTTTTACTTGAATAAATCTGACCTTCCCTTTTTTTATGAACAGGTATATATGTACAAAAAATTTCGTAATCGATTGAAATTCACATGCCACTGTGATGCCTGATTTTTAATCATCAAATCCGGTAAGTTTATTATATATCATTCCATAATTATCCTCTTTAACCGAATTAAAATATCTGGTAAAACTTGAAACTCATCCCCGGCATTATCCCAAAAGCAAGAATTATAATTACTTTGTTTCTAATGTAAGAAACCAGCAAAAAAAACAGATTAACAAAGAGGAATAAGGCCATAAAATTTATAAAAACCTGAATATCATGGTGTATTTTTCCAAAAAAAAATTATACTGTTCAAATAAGATCCAAATGGTTACAAAAATTTGCTTTCCTCCTCTGCTTAAATATTTTATACATTCTTATTTTTTTTTATATTTTAACGGTTAATGAATATTTAAACCTCATATTTACACAACCTGCTTCCAGTAAATTAAGACTATCTGAATGTCCGTTTTAGTTTTATACACAGATTATGATTATTGTATTTATGAAAGTTTCCTGGAGACCTTCAAAGATATTTTACCCGAAGCCATAAAGGAACAGGCATATAAAATAAGGAGGTGGGAAGACCGGCAGGCTTTTCTGTTAGGAAAATTACTGGTATGGAAAGGGCTCCGGGAATATCGGTACACTAATGATTGCCTGCATAAGCTGTGGAAAAATCAGTTCGGAAAACCTTATATTGATTCGAACGTTTTCTTCAACCTTTCCCATTCCGGACGCTATGTTATTTGTGCTTTTCATACAGAGGAAATAGGGATTGATATTGAAAATATCTGCAATATTGATATTGATGATTTTATAAGTTTCTTCTCCGCACAGGAAATCACTTGTTTAAAATCTTCCACCACCCCTTTGAAGGATTTTTTCAGGCTGATGACTCTAAAAGAAAGTGTGGTAAAAGCAGCAGGCAAAGGCATTTCCATTCCCCTACACCTTGTTAATGCCTTACATAAAGGTACAATGCAGTATGGAGAAGAAAAGTGGTTTGTAAAGGAAATCAGCGGGTTTGAGAATTGCTATTGCTCCCTGGCAGGCTATAAAGAACTGCCAGATTTAATTTTAGAGAAAGTGGATTTCGAACAGTTAAAGCCGTAAGAGCTAATAACAGAAAAGCAGCTGCCGGATGCAAAAAAATATTCCATTCTGCAGCCCAACTTTAAAAATCGCCATTTCAGGACGGGACAAAACCAACAAAAAGAGAGGCCGGCAAAAACTACCGGCCTCTCTTTTATCTATCCTCTTTTATACTGTCCCTTCCGGCAGGTACTGAATCCGGAGGAGTAAAAAAACTTATCGTTGCAGACTTACTTTTAAGGTTTGGGAAACATCACCACCGCTTATGCGGATATAGAACAAACCGGATGTAAAACCATTCAGGCTGAAACCTGCTGTTTGCCTGCTGGTTACCACCTCTAATTTTCTTTGTTCAATAAGCTTTCCGTTTCCGTCATACACCGAAACCATTAGTTCTCCGGGCTTAAAATCCTTCAGTTCAAGAGTAAATGCTTCAGACGAAGGGTTAGGGTAAACAGATATGCCTGGCATGGCTGTTGCCACTCCCGGAATACCTGTAACTTCCCTCACCACCAATTGCTGTGTTACAGGTGCGGCAGCTGCATATTCATTATTTCCTTCCTGCTCTGCCATTATAACAGTAACTCCCGGTCCGACAATATGAACTTTTCCATCCACTATAACAGCAACTTCAGTATGGGAACTTGTATAAAGCACCGGAAGCCCTGAGGAGGCCGTGGCTGCCGGATCAAAATCAGCATCTCCTGTTCTTCTGGCTTCAATCGGCTCAAAAGAAATTGACTGGGTGGCCTTTACCACCAACTGCTGCTCCACAGGCTCCGCTGCCTCAAATGTTTCATTGCCCTCCTGCTCTGCCCTTATGGTAGTAATCCCCTGTCCTGCAATATGTATTCTCCCGTCCACCACAGTGGCCACATCAGGATTAGAGCTTGTATACACCACCGGCAGCCCTGAGGAGGCTGTGGCAGCAGGATCAAAGCCGGCTTCTCCTTCTGTTTTGGCTTCGATCGGGTCAAATGTTATTGTTTGTGGCGACTTAACAACTGGTAAAAATGCCAGTTCTTCAATTTCTGCCGCACTCAAAGGGTAGTTATAAATTCTGAAATCATCTATCTGGCCGCTAAACAAGGGATCAGGCCACTGGGACTTTCCTATATAGTTCTCCTTTGTCATTCCGAGACTGGCTGGTACTAAAGTCATTTCAGTATTTTTTCCTGCTTCAACACCATCCACATATAACTTTGCTGTTGAACCTTCCATGGTTAAGGCAAGGTGCTTCCATTCTCCCGTGGGAAGTGCCGGTATGGAAATAAATTGTTCCTGTTCCTCCGGTGTTCTTATGGCAAAACGGGCAACGCCATTATTACCCGGAGTTAAAAACATATAGGAAGTAGTACCATCCCCAAAATCAAAAACACGCTGCCAGTTACCGCCACCGTTCCATTTTACCCAGGTGGCTATGGTAATTTGCCTGTAATTGGCAATTCCTTCCGGCAGTGTTACATAATCATCAGAGCCATCTAAGGTAATGGCATTACTTTTTACACCTTCCCGGTAAACCGGAGATCCAACTGCCGATCCATGCTTTCCGCCTTCAACATCATTTGTATTTCCGTCAAAGCTGTAGTGATTCACCAGCGATGGTTGCCCGACATTAATCTTTACCGTCGCCTCACGGCTTGCACCATGGTCATCTGTTGCAATTACAACAAAAGTATTTTCGCCCATATCAGCCTCACGGGGAGTTCCTGTAAGGGAGCCATCTGCCGCAACCGTTAACCAGTCAGGTCCGGATACTTTATGGAACTGAAGCGCTGATTCTGAATCAGAATCTGTTGCATTGCCGGAGATACTCCCGCTATATTCATTCCCGATCAGCGCACCCGGTTTGGTAATAATTTCATCATCCCATACAGGAGGATTATTTACATCAGCCACAGTAAGCTTCAGAATAAGAAGATCTACATCATCTCCCTCCTGATTGCTAACCCGAATGGTAATAGTATTTTCTCCGGTATCCTTATCAGCAGGAGTTCCCGACAAGCTACCATCAGCTCCCACTTCCAGCCAGTCCGGTCCTGTTCCTTTGCTGAAGATCAGGCTGCCCTCCGGAGCTGTTTCAAAGGCATCTGTAAGGGACCGGATATTTTCATTGTATTCCTCGCTTTCCGTTGCTTCTCCTAAAATAAAGTCTTCAGGATTATCGGCATCTGTTAGCAGGGCATCCATATCTGCACCAAGGAAAAAACTGGTGTGAGGTGGCTGATTATAGGCAACATTCTGCCATGCCACAGAAACCCTGTATTGAGGGTCGTGCATAAGGGTGTAAAATTTGTGGCTGGTTACGTCTGTTGTGGTAAATACCATCAGTTCGGTATTATTCCCATTTCTGAGAATGATTTCCTCTCTCCAGTCGCCCAGGATATCGGCACTTAAATTAGGGTTTGATTTAGTGCCATTAATTTTAGCAGCTCCGGTTTGGTAAAGGGTATAAATTCTTTGCATAGAATTAGTGCTTTGGTTCCACTTATCCAGTTTGTCCCCGTCCAGAATTTCCCTGAGCAAGTCCCCGTCCCACCAGGTGGCAAAATTTATGCTGGGTTTTGTGCCCGAAATCAGCTGCCCTCCGGAACTATATAAACCTCCGGCAGAGCCCCACATTTCGTTTCCCGGATAGCGGGAATCTATATCCGCAGATAATCCTCTGCCTACATCGTTGCTTGCCGGAACACCCCACAGCCTTTCGCCGGTACCGGCATCGCGTAACCACAAACCGTTTCCTGCATATGCACTTACATCTTCATGAGCCGACCACGATTCCAGACCGGGACGATCAGGAACAAGGTCTCCCACATGCTGGGCATCTCCATGGCCAAGGCGGGTTGTATACAATCCACTGCCGTCATGGTCTACTGCCATGGCACCATATATCACTTCATCCTTTCCGTCCCCATCCACATCGGCAATACTTAAGGCATGGTTTCCCTGGCCTGCATAAGCTCCGTTGCCGTTATCGTTGGTATCGAAGGTCCATCGCTCGGTCAGTTCTCCGTTTCGCCAGTCCCATGCCACCAGTACTGAACGGGTATAATAACCACGGGCCATCAGGAGACTTGGCTTTTCACCATCGAAATAACCTACACCTGCAAGGAAGCGGTCCACTCTGTTCCCATAGTTATCTCCCCAGCTACGGACATTCCCGCGTGCAGGTAAATAATTGGTAGTAGCCATTTCCGCTCCCGTTTCTCCATTGAAAATAGTCAGGTATTCAGGTCCATCAAGAATATAACCACCTCCGTTACGGTAATCGGCATTATCATTATCATCAGCTGCAGGACCATTACTCAGGAAATTACCCAAACCGTCTTTTGTATTGGGAGCCGTTTTTACTGCAAGCTCTGCTTTTCCGTCCCCATCCAGATCATATACAATAAACTGAGTATAATGAGCGCCTGCCCGGATGTTCATGCCCAGGTCAATTCTCCACAACAGGGTACCATCCAGTTTATAGGCATCAAGATATACATTTCCGGTATGGCCCGATTGAGAATTGTCTTTTGCATTGGAAGGATCCCACTTTAGAATAATTTCATATTCACCGTCCCCATCAAGGTCGCCTACACTGGCATCATTCGGGCTATAGTCATAATTTGCGCCTGCAGGGGCTGCAGGTCTGTTAAGCGGAATTCTTAAAAATTGCTGTCCCCAAACGTTTGCGGGCGCTGAAGCTTCCTGTTCCTCTCCGTTAATTACAGGGCGCACTGTATAGATTTCATCGGAAGTGGTTTGGTCCACATAGTTTGTTGAAGAGATTATGGGTGCGGTATTTACTTTGGTATTGCCGCGATACAGGTTAAAACCAATGTTTGTGGGATCAGTCCTGAACATTCTCCAGCTCAGGAAAACCTCATTATTGCCTTTGCGAACGGCCACAAGGCCACGCCCCAGATCTTCAAGCTGTTTTTGCGCAAACCCTGAGCTTACTGAGAGGAAGATAAAAAGAAGAAGCAAAAAGGCTTTCATTTGCCCTGCTAAAAAAGAAAAATGCCCGGGCGCATTGCCCTGACTACCTTTCCCCATGGAATCCTTATGATCCGGAGTATTGTAGTAGTTATTCATTTAAAAAAAGATTAAGGTTAATTGTAATTTATAATGCTTTTTTGTTTTTTTCATTCCTGCTACTCCTGTCAGCCACTCACCTTCGGGAATCACAACTATTCCTCCCCTCTCCTGATTTGCTTTTTGAATTGCCTCCGCAACTGCTTTGCTTGTTTTGATTTTATCTCCCTGTACCGTTCCAAAATCTGTTATAGGAATTCTCCGGCTATCACTGAAATCAGGAACTTTAACAGCAGGCATATCAATAGGAGCATCTACTTTTATTTTCTGTGCTGAAACAGGATTTTTATCGTTTTTACAGGACCAGCAAACGATTGAAATCAGAATTAAAAGAAGTAAAGCTATTTTATTTATCAACATCAGAAAGGCATTATTTATTTATCAGGTAACAGATCAGCACTCCATATATTTCAGGCCATGTCCTGAGTCCAATCTGCCCCGGCCCTGAAGCGGAGGTGCAGTAAAAGACAGGCAGGTGTTGAATTTGATCCTTCATTCGGGAGATAATTTTAAGGGAACAGATTCCACTGTTCCTTAAATATAAGCAGAAGCCTGTCTTTAACTATCCTGCTGTATCGGTAGAAAAACAGCTGTTGTTTAACTTGCACAGCCTGCGCGGAGTTCCTGATTAGCAGCAGATTTACACTACCGGTATCCCGGCCGATAATGCTTATTCTGAGTAAGCCGGCATTTCCTCCTTATTGCTATTGATGAAAATTATACCGGTTCATTCTGTTTTGATCTTCCTCTGCAACAGAAACAATCACCCTTTGACCTGTTCCACATCCACAGGACTCGCAATAGGTATCCAAAGTAGAATTAACATCAAACCTTACTTCAATAACGGTTATCCCCTCACTTTCTAAAAAGTCAGTAACAGCTAAGCTTGTTTCCTCATTCGAATTATTTTCACCTGTCCCCCATGGATCGGAGCACTTGGTTTGATCCCAAAAATAAAGGTATTCATTTTGGTCTTTTTTATCCGGATCGTCCCCTTTTTTACAGGAAATAGTAAAGCATCCAAATATGAGGGTGATTCGAAAAAATGATAAAATTAATGCTCTCATAGCTGAATGTTTTAATCCAAAAAATTCCCTGATTGCAAAATAAATAAAGTCGTAAAAAGCTTGTTTTAACTCTCCGAAAAGGAAGATAGCAAACAACCGTTTAGCCTGTAAGACTACTCAACAGGTCTTGCTATTTTTTCTGATTGACCACCGGCCTGTTTTTATCATTTATTGTCCATCCAATAGATACGCCTGCCCACGGGTATGCAAATTTCTCCAGACCTTTAAAACCAAAGTCTTTTCGTGTAAGGTCAAAAACAACTCCTCCTAATGGGGTCAATCCAGCTTTTAAAAAAAAGTCCTCCATCGTTTTTTTGGTAGCGGTACCCTATCCTTAATGCAGAAATTAAAATAAAGTCATGTATTGCCGGCCACGGTGATAAATTATATGTATCGTAAACAGGTGTAAGTCCAAAGCCAATCTCCAGATAATTCTTATCCTTTCCTCTTAAACAGGAAAACTCTAACGGAACTCCAATCATCTGGCGTTGATCATTCCTGAAAAAATATAAATACATTAATCCTGCGCGCCCGGCTAACTTCCAATTTTCATTGTCATTTAATATCCGGTCATAATTCAAAGAATAGAAAAATCCATTACCTCCGGCCTCCAGAAAAACTGTGTTTTTACTAAGTGACTTTGTGCTTTCCTGAGCCATTGTCATCAAAGTAAGGCAAAGCAGGGGCAGGGTCAGTATAATTTTTAATCTATTCAAAATTTTCTGATTTTAAATTTTCCGGCTTTTCCTAACACGTTACTATATAAAAACGGCTGCTTAAAGCGCAGGGATGTTGTTTGCCGAAAACAAAGATAATAAATAGCAGTTTAGTTTGCTGCTTCAGTTAACCAGCCGTTGTTATTTTAGGGGTTGCAGGGCGTTTATTTTATTCATTTACCCATTTCTGATTCCTTGAAACATCCAACAAGGTGTCAGGATGAATTATTGAGAATGTATATTCTATTGATGAATTTGGCCGATAAACAAAAATTGTATTCCTATCTTTAAAATAGTAGTTAAAAGACATACCAGTGTCTGAGCCTCCAATTAAACCTAATGCCTCCTCATTACTTTCGAATAAGAAAAATTCGGAACAATTAATTTCCATGTTATCTGTTTGTTCACAATCCTGAATTTGATGGGTGAATTTCTTTCCAACAATTGGAAGATTATTATCCTCTTTGTCACAAGAAATGAAGTTAATCATTAAAAGAAGTATTGGCAGGATTCTGGTGATTTTCATTTTAATTGTTTTTATATTCTGTCTCAATGACACACAATCCTTTTTGAAGGTTGGTATATTTCACCAATAATTTACCAAAAGACCCAAATGGCTAAATTTACCTAAAGCAAAATATTCAGGCAAAGTCAGGTATAATCTACACCTTTAGGGAAATGCCCTACAACTTCCTTAAAACCACAAAAAACCTGCGTTTTTGATTATTGTAGCCCGGGTATTTCCCCCTGATACAAGAGATATAACAGATATTTCCTGATTTCAATTTCACCCTCTGAAAGAGTTGCAGCAATTATATCCCATGCGGTTCTTTATACCCTTCCCTCTCCTTGTCCCATTCCGCAAAAAGCCGTTTCTTTACCTCCTCAAAATCAACATCCAATGCCCCAAAGCAAAAAAGAAAAATGCGCTTCCCCCTTCGTTATCTCTGACTTCCGCTTCCAGGGGCTCACGCAGACTTTTTTCCTGCAGCAGGGATTTGAGCTGAATACAACGGATCTGGCCGGGGAGGTGGTGCCACTGGCTTTGGCACTGCAGTATGGCCTGTTTGGGAGCAAAGGAGCGGCTGATTTCCCGGAGGTGGAGGTGCAGTTGCGGGAGAAGGACCTGCTGATTTCCTGCCTTTGCCAGGCCCCTGATGGCAAATTGTGCGGGCATGGGGCACGGGTGCTGCTGGGGATGCGAAACAGGCGGGAAGTCAGGCTGTTTTTTGACCAGGAACTGCGCGGAGAGGAAATGAGGAAGGTAGCTGTTGCTTATGGGCTCGAAGGGGAACAGGAGTTAGATAACTTTTTTGAAGCATTATATGGCGGGGAGCGGCAGTTTGAAATCCGTCCCAAACTGGAAGGACTGGTACCGGTACAGCAATACTCAGCTTCTTATGTGGAAGAGCAGCTGCTCAAATCTCCTCCAAAGGAAGACAGCCTGCTAAGGGGACTGGCACAGGAAAAGACTAATAGCGGATTTTCCCGCTTTCTGGTACTGGGGCAACACCGCTTTTACCATCACCTCTTTATCGAACTGATGGAGGGCGCCACCACCCGGGAAGGTAAGCTGAAGAATCCGCTGCAGTCACTCGCCCCGCAGGAGCTGGTATGGCAAACCGAAAGTCCGGAGGAGCTGAAATTTTATACTGCAATATCCAGATTCCAGAACAATTTTGCTACAGAACCGGCTCCCTCAGATATTGCCGGACTAAAAGCGCTGCTGAAAAATCCGGCCGGGCTGCCCGTTTACCTGCACGATGCGGCCGCTTCCATCAATATTACTGCCGGCTCCATTGTTCCGGTACACATGAAGCCGCTGCACCCCGACCTGAGGGTGGCTGTGGACCAGAAAGGGGATTTTTATGAGGTGAAGGGGCACCTGGTAATAGACGACAAGTGGCACGACCTGCGGCAGCTGCGCAGCCGCTTTGGCTATTTTATCCAAATTGGTGATACGCTGTACCTGCCCGGTGACCAGGCATATTTGCGGGTAATAGATTTTTTCAGGCAGTACCAGGCCAGCATGCTTATCCACCACTCAAAATTTGAGGAATTCAGGCAGAATATACTGCTGAAGCTGGAGCATAAAATCCGGATCCTCTATGCCTATGTACGCCCGGCAAGTACTGAACAGCTGAAGGAAAAAGGCTTCGATAAACCTGAGGAGCGCCTGATTTACCTCTCTGATTCGGATCCTTATGTACATATTACCCCGGTAATGCGCTACGGGGAGGTGGAGATTCCTGTGCTTTCGCAACAGCAGATCTATACCCTGGATGCCCAGGGCAATCCTTTTACACTGGACCGCAACGAAGCAGCGGAGCTGGAATTTATTTCTGCCCTCCTGCTGCAGCATCCGCATTTTAAGGAACAGCTCCACCTTGACTATTTCTACCTGCATAAAGAGCGCTTCCTCGATGAAAACTGGTTCCCTGATGCTTTTGAGGACTGGAGAAACCGCGGATTTCAAATCCTGGGCTTCAGCCAGATCAGCCGCAATAAACTAAACCCGCATAAGGGGAAAGTATCCATTATTGTAACCAGCGGGGTGGACTGGTTTGATACTCATGTGGAAGTGAAATTTGGCAATCTGAAGGCCTCTCTTAAACACCTGCATAAGGCGCTGCGCAATAAGAGCAGATTCGTGCAGCTGGATGACGGCACACAGGGTATTCTGCCCGGGGACTGGATTCAAAAACTGAGCCGCTTTTTTGAAGCTGCAGAAGTGAAAGGCGAAAAGCTGCGTACTCCAAAGGTTAATTTTACGGGCATACAGGAGCTGTATGAGGAGGAAATGCTGAGCGGGGAAGTAAAGCAGGAACTGGCACTGTACCGCGAAAAGCTGGAAAACTTTGAAACCATACAGGAGGTGCCCCTACCGGAGGGATTAACAGGCACTTTGCGCCCTTACCAGCAGCAGGGCCTGAACTGGCTGAACTTCCTGGACGAATTTGGCTTTGGCGGCTGCCTTGCCGATGATATGGGCCTGGGGAAAACGATCCAGATCCTTGCCTTTATTCTTTCGCAGCGGGAAAAGCAGGCACAAAATATTAACCTGGTGGTGGTGCCAACCACGCTTATTTTCAACTGGCAGGCAGAAGTGGCAAAGTTCGCTCCTTCCATCCGCCTGCTCACGCTCCATGGCCAGGGCCGCCTGAAAGACCTGAAAGAGTTTGTTAAGTACGAAATAATCCTTACCACCTATGGCACTTTACTTTCGGATATAGGGGTGCTGAAGCGGTTCCCTTTCAATTACATCTTTCTGGACGAATCGCAGGCCATTAAAAACCCGCAATCGCAGCGGTACAAAGCAGCTCGGCTGCTGCAGTCGCGCAACAAAATCGTACTTACAGGTACCCCTTTCGAGAACAATACCTTCGATATTTATGGCCAGCTCTCCTTTGCCTGTCCGGGCCTGCTGGGCACGCAGCGCTGGTTCAAAGGCCAGTATTCCGATCCTGTCGATAAGTTCAAAGACAGCAAAAGAGCTTTGGAGCTGCAGCGGAAAATTCAGCCCTTTATCCTGCGGAGGACCAAAGGCCAGGTAGCACAGGAGCTGCCCGAAAAAACCGAAATGACCATTTACTGCGAAATGGGCGGGGAACAACGAAAGATTTATGATGCCTACGCGAAGGAGTATTACGAATACCTCACTACCAAAAAGGAGGGAGATATCGACCGCAACAGGCTGCATGTGTTGCAGGGGCTTACCAAGCTCCGGCAGATATGCAACTCCCCTGCCCTGCTGAATGACCAGCACTTCTTGGGGCACAGCTCTGCAAAAATTGAAACCCTGCTGGAGCAGATCGAAAATAAAGCTCCCCGGCATAAGATCCTGATCTTTTCGCAGTTTACGGGCATGCTTGACCTTATCCGTGAAGAACTGCGCCTGCGCCATATCCCTTTTGAATACCTCAGCGGCCAGTCCCGCAACAGGAAAGAAAAGGTTGATAATTTTCAGAAAAACGAAAATGTGCGTGTGTTTCTGATCAGCCTTAAAGCGGGTGGCACAGGTCTTAATCTTACCGCTGCCGATTACGTTTACCTGGTCGATCCATGGTGGAATCCTGCCGTGGAGAACCAGGCAACAGACAGAGTATACCGCATTGGCCAGAACAAAAATGTTGTTGCCGTACGCCTCATCTGCCCCGGCACCATCGAAGAAAAGATCATGCAGTTGCAGGTCAGCAAAAAGGAACTCGCCGGAGATTTAATCCGCACCGATGCATCGCTGATGAAATCCCTTACAAAGGAGGAGTTGCTGGAGCTTTTTGTTTAGCGGGTGGCGCCTGAGTGACAGGTCCGGAGCCGGGTAAATGTAATTAACCTCCTCCCTTCAGCTTCATTACAGGCGATGTGGCCCTGTTCCGGTAGCCATGATATCCGGCATAGATCAACAATATTGCTGCTGCAATTAAAGCGGCTACTCCCACAGGAACGGAAGCATCCCACTGGTTAACGGCAATAGCTGTAAGGCCCCATACACCGACCATTGCGGCCTCGCGCAGGTTTCTGGTATAAGTGAGCCACAGGTAGATAAAACAGGCTATAATAATCATTACAACAGCCCAAATTTCACCCGAAAGTACATTTTCCAGCCAGCCCTGACTGCTGAGGTAAACGGTTACATTGGTAATGGAAGCCACTGTAATCCAGCCCAGGTAAATACAAACGGGCCACCAGACAAACACGATTATCCGTAGTGGTGCATCCCATACTTCCAGCTCAAGTCTTTTTACCAGTACCACCAGGCAGGCTAACAGACAAAACATTATAAGCACGGAAAGCCCGAGGGCTTCATTAACCCAGACTGATATCCAGCCGGCGTTGGCAATATTGGTAAGAGTAAACCAGGGACCAGCTTTCTGAAGTGACTCTTCACTCCTCCCCTTTCTCCATGCCACCCACTGGTAAACCACAAAAGCGGTTAATAATAAATAGATCAGTCCCCAGATGGAAAAGGCGTAGCTTGCAGGTGTTAATAAGGTAGGATACTGATCGCTCACCTCCCCAACACTTTTACCGGCATAAGAGCCCGTTCCTGCTGCATAATTGATCAACAGAGTGCCTGAAAGGGTTAGCGTATTGGCAATCAGGAGGGTTAGATTTTTCATGCAGGTATGTTATAATTCAGAAGCCTTTACCCTGTATAATTTCCCTTTTCCTGACAAAGGAAATTTTTAAAGAGAAAATTCTATTTGTTGCCAGTTGATAATGATTTAGAAAAGGATTTACCGGAGAATAAAAACAGAGGAGTCATAACTCGTCTTCAGCTATGGCTCCTCCTTTATTTTTAACCTTACTGCTGGTAAGATACCCGGTAAATTACTCCATTTGTATCATCAGAAACCAACAAGGATCCGTCGGCATGTGTAGCGAGCCCTACTAACCGGCCGAAGTGCCCACGGTTCCCGTTAACCAGAAAGTCTGAAAGAAAATCCTCAAAGCCCGCAGGTTCACCATTCTCGTAACGGATGCGTACTACATTGTATCCCACAGGATTACTGCGGTTCCAGGAGCCCCGCATTGCAACAAAGGCATCTCCGCTGTATTCTTCAGGAAACATTGATCCTGTATAGAATTCCATTTCCATTGGTGCAGCATGGGCGGTATAGGTCAGTACAGGAAGGGTACTTAATTCCAGGTACTCCTGGTAGGTGGTATCCCCCGGAGGTCGTGTCCCCGGATTATATTTTCCCTCTCCAAATATATATGGCCAGCCATAATCAGCTCCTTCTGTAATACGGTTCAGCTCTTCCTTCTGCTCGGTATCTCCCAGCCAGTCAATGCCATGGTCCATTCCCCACAGCTCCCCGGTTTGCGGATGCCAGCCAAAACCAACGGTATTTCTGAGTCCTTCAGCATAAATCTCAATATTTGAACCATCGGCATTGGCTGTAACGATGGTGGCATGAAGTTCATTAGGCTCCTCGCAGGCATTACAGGTACTGCCTATGGTTATGTACATTAATCCGTCGGGACCAAAAGCAATTGTACGGTTTGGGTGTTGCCCTCCGTCAGGCAGTTCATCGGTAAGTAACTGAGGCTCACCTAATGTTCCGTCAGCGTTTATATCCGCAGCATAAACTTCCTTTATGGTTACAATGTACAATTGATTTTCATGTATTGTCAGGCCATGTGCACTTTTAAGCTCTGCCACTGTTTCCTGCCTGTCGGCTACTCCGTCCCCATCTGTATCTTCCAGGAGCATTACAATTCCGGCATCACGGTCCGAAGCATAAATATACCCCTCTTCAGTGGCGACCAGAATCCTTGGCTTCCCGAGGTCCTCGGCAAATTTCTGAACAGTAAAGCCATTTGGCACAGTTAACTGCTGAACATGTTCGTCCGTAGCAGGCTCAAGGGCAGGTTTAAAAACATAACCTGCAATCTGCGACTGGGTAGGATTTTCCTCGGTTTCAGGAACAATGGAACTCCAGAAACCATCTTCATCGTCGCTACAGCTCCATACAGCTCCAATTATAAGCATAAACAAAGCAATCGGGTACAGCCCTTTTCTCATCATTTTACTATTTTTTTATGTTAAAAAATTGACTTTCAATGTTCTATGATACTTTCAACTGAACCTTTAAGCCTTGGTTTGCTGATCCGGATAATTTTTATTTTATTTTTTCCTGACACAGGGAAAACAGCACCAATCCACACAGCCACCGCCAGGTGTGCATAGGTACTTATCCTTAAAATTCATAAGAAAAGTCCAATGCAGCTTAATAGAATAGCGCGGCTAAGAAAAAAATAAAGCCAGGGAAAAACCGGTTAAGTTCTGCCGCTGGCTTCCGCTTAATCAGGATTTAAATTTATCCTATTCCTCTTTTTTGCTTTTATCTTCCGGCTCCGATTGCTTGCGGATGCCTTTGGCCGCCATCCTGTCCGGCATAAGTTTGGTGCCTGCCACCATCGCTTTATTTTTAAAGCCTGAGATAACTTCTCTTTCTCCTGCCATAAGGGCTTCAAAGCCATCTTCGGCCACTTTTGCAGGATCTGCCAGCTTTCCTTCCTGCACCATCTTAGAGTCTTCCATATCTGCTTTTTCAAAGAAGCCGGTATCTGTAGGGCCGGGCATGAGGGTGGTAATCTTAATATCCATGTCGCGGATTTCTTCCCGCAGGGCAACGGTAAAGGAGTTCAGAAAAGCTTTTGTTCCATGATATACAGCCTGCAGGGGACCTGGTATTTCACCGGCAACGGAAGATACAATGAGAATCTTTCCTGAATTGCGTGCCACCATTTCTTTTAAGTACAGTTTTGTAAAGGTAATATAGGCGCCAATATTCAGCTGTACCATATCCAGTTCCTCCTGAATATCAGTTTTCACAAATTCGCCAAATTTGCCCTGTGCTGCATTGTTGACCAATACATCTACCTGAATTCCTTTTGCCTTAACTTCTTCGAACACCTCAAACGGACTTTCGCGCTTCATTAAATCCTTCTGAACAGTAATTACTTCGGCGCCGGATTGCTGCTGAAGCTCCGATGCGGTAGCGGCCAGCTCATCTTTACTGCGGGCCACCAGTACCAGATTAAATCCATTATCCGCAAATTGCTTTGCCAGTTCCTTTCCTATTCCTTCAGTTGCTCCCGTAATAAGGGCATATTGTTGCTTGTTATCCATAATTATTTCATTTTAATGATCATACTTTTTAAAGTATAAAACAACACAAATGTTTAAAAACCATTTAGTTAAGCAATATTTATGACACTGCTTTTTCTTATTTAAGGGAGGTGGCTTTTATTTAAATGAAGCAAGGTTTCTCTTCCGGAATTATTAAATAAACCGGATAACTGAAGGATTGCAGGCCGCGTATAGTGAAAAGGAGCAATATAAAAAAAACAGCGTAGCACCTTTCCGGCTACGCTGATTAATCATCCCTTACGGGCTTTTTAGCTAATACTTTTTTTCCGAAGAAAAGCTCTATCCTATGGCAATCCTTTAAAGTTTAAGCTTTTAGTTTTTCGATAAAGGTATTCCCGAAGCGGTCAGTTACCTCAACCACAACTCCTTTTGCCTTTTCATCCGGCTGGAAAAAGAACATATGATCCGTGAGCTGAGGCTCCACCCATTTTCTTCTGGATGGAAGTTCCGGACCTGCATGCAGTTCCACACTTAATGGGTCATGGGCCACAATACGCTCCATTTCTCCCTTACGTATTCCATCTTCCAGCCAGGTCACCTTCCAATCAGGGTCCCAGTTCCATACATTTACCGCCTGGTATTCCGGACGCTCAGGATCTGCTCCTTTATCATATACCCTGAACTGATAATCCTTCTCTTTGCCGGTAGATTTATAGTGCCAGGAAAGTGCGGAGCCTTTTACTTCGTATACTCCGTAGCCATTAGGCGTACCATCGTAACAGATTGGTCCGCTCCACCAGGCACCACATACTGTACCATGGCAATGTTCAAATATCTTTCCGTGTACCCGGTTATCATTAAAGTGAGTGTGCCCCGACATAATGTGGGACTGGAAAGGGCTTAACAGCTCATAGAGAGCTTCGCGGTTTATAACGGTTCCTCCTTTATGGTCCCGGTCCGGATACCGCTCCACGGCACCTGTTTGTGGCGGAATATGCAGGGAAACCACCACCAGACTGCCCGGCTCCACAAACTTAAGGTCCTGTTCCAGCCATGCCAGCTGTTCTTCGCTGATATAGCCTACATAGGTCTTGTTCTTTCCCAGGAACATAACATCGTCCAGCACTACATAATGCGCCTCGCCCCTGTTAAAGGAATAATAGGTTGGCCCGTAATGCGATTTAAAGGTACTGCTGGTCATTTCATCGCTGCGCACATCCATATCGGCATCGTGGTTACCCATCACCTGGAAAAAGGGCACACCCGTTTTAAGCACCGCTTCATTATATTCTTTCAGCAGCTGAAGCTGGTCGAATACCAGGTCACCACAACCAATACCAAATGTATTAGGGTCATCAAGCTGCTGAACAGTACGCGCAATGTCCGGGGCTGCCACAGTTAACAGCTGACCTGCCTCATAATCATTCTGGATCTGGGTATCGGCCAGTACCAGAAAATGATGGTTTTCATCTTTTGATTCCAGTGGCTGAAGCTCAAAGGGTATGCTCACTTCAGCTTTTGAACCATCCAGTTTTTTAAAAAAAGCAGCAGAGCCATTTGCCTGCTGTGGAATCCTGTACCCCGCAGGAGTGCTCAGGTAGACAAAATCTCTCCTGTTATTGCTCAGAAACTCATAATGGCCGTCTTTATCGGTTTTCACCACCGATAACCCGTCGGTTACCACAACCCCGCCTATTCCTTTACCTTTACTGCTCACTTTCCCTCTGACCTTTATTGCTTTGAATGGCTTAGGAATAGTAAAAGCAGCTAAATCAAGTGGCATAAGACCAAGAACGCCCAATCCACCGGCAGCCAGCCCTATTTGTTTAATAAAATCTCTTCTGTTTGTCATGACCAGATATATCTGAAAGTTTTATTTGTTATCATCATACAAGCCCGTAACTATTTTACCATCAGTATTTTTAGAATTGATGTCTTTACGGTAGCGGCAGAAAGCTGCAGCATCAATAAAAATCAATCTTTTGCATATATTCCAATGAAAGAATATAAAGTACTACAGGCTTGCAGGCTTATCTTTTTTGGTGAAAGAACCGGTTAAAGGAAGGTGATCGCTGATTATCCGCATGGTATCAGGCGAAAAAAAGGTATCTACCTTTATAGTGCCAGGCTGTGCCTCCCGGTACATATTTCTGTTCACAAGCATGTAATCCAGCCGGCGGCCAGGGGAGTTGGCGGGATGGGAATAAACGGCGGTATCAACCGGATCGGTAAAAGGGTTTATAAGCTTTGGATTGTTCATCAGAAGGGCTAACTCTTCGCTCCCCGGGATGGCATTTAAATCTCCGGCCACCATCATATTCTTATCCGGATTAAGTTGCAGCAGCTCATTAAAACGGCTTACCAGCAGGTTTAGCTGCCCTTTTCGCATCGCAATATTTCTCTCACCCCTTCCGGCCTTCAAATGAACACCGGTAAGCAGAAAAGTGTAATCCTCAGATGGAAACACATCAACAGACCACATGCGGGTATTGATCTGGTTTTGAGTCTCCTCCTCTCCTTCTTCATTAAAATACCCGGGAAGCGGAGTAGTAACTGATCCGTATCCATTGATGATGCCCATAGGGAACCTGCTCATTACCACTACATTCATGTACCAGTTATGGCTGGGAATGTCGGCAAAATACTTATATCCCATATCAGGTAAAGAATCATTGGCCAGCTGTTTTAAAAATTTTGCACTTTCAAATTCCTGTAAAACCACAATATCGGCATCAGCTTTTTTAAAAGCCTCCAATAAAAGGCCCAGGCGGAGGTGCATATTTTCAGGAGGATTATTTTCCCGTTCATTATCAATATAAGGATCGTCATAACTATCAATAAAATGCTCTACATTCCATGACAGCACTTTAAAGGTGGAGTCTTTTGGATATTCATATCCGACAGGCTTCACCACTACGGAATCGAAAAGGACAGATCCCTGCTTTACTTCGGTGTCTGCCATTTGCTTCTCTGAGCAGGCCGCTACCAGAAGGACCAATATTATCAACAAGCTTGTATTTCGCATGATTATTTTAAAAAAAAGAAATAGAAGCAGGCCCTGAGCGCCTGCTCCTGCTAATTTTATATTTACAATTATTCAGCCCACCATCCTGAAGAAACCATGGTATCTCCATTGTCGAGATATTCATTAACGGCCCGGGTATAGTTTTCCTGATTCACTGCTTTAATCAGGGGAGGATATACCATCCTTTTTAAAATCCGGTCGGTTAACATGGCCGATCCTACTTTAAACTCCGGATATCCTGTCCTCCTGTAGTTGATCCAGCCATCATACCCCTGGTAATAAAAGTTGATATATTCTTCTCTCCAAACCTGCTTTAAAGCCTCTTCCGTATCTGCAGAGAGCTTTACAGTTTCTTTAGCAAGATGAGCCTTTATGTCTGCTTCCTGTACACCCCACCATTTGCAGGCGGAACGAATTCCTTCGGCATAACGGGCAGATGCATCACCTTCTATATAGCCCTGCAGAATAGCTTCCGCAATATAAAATTCCACTTCAGCATGTGAGATAAGCACCGAGGGAGCCCTCTTCCCGTTCATGCCGGTATAAGGAGCGGAAAGGCCCGAAAAATTCCGGATTATATCCGGACTTTCTCCTGATGGCACACCCATGTAAACCGGGTTACCTTCCTCATCTAAATTTATTGGATTACCCTCCTTATCCACTCCCAGGACAGCCATATGCGGCCTGCGCGGATCAAGGGTTTCATGTAGCTGGTTTGCAAAAGTTTCACCAAGCGCAGTGGATCCGCTTGTGCCTGTGGCATTGGTTGATTGTAAGCCAAACCGGCCGTCGTAAATAATGGCACAGGTTTCATCCGGAGAAGATAACAGCTCTCCCTCTTCAATAAGAGTGGCTATTTCAGCTTTTACAGATGGATCTGCCTTCACCATTTTCATGTACATCCGCAGTTTAAGGCTGTTAGCCAGCTTTCTCCATTTTTCATTATCTCCTCCATAAAAAGGATCCCCTCCACGGATAAAGTGACCTCCCGGCCTGGTCTCCAGTAAAGCATAAGCTTCATCCAGCTTTTCCAGGTTTCCCCTGTAAATGGTTTCCTGAGAATCAAACTTTGGTGTAAAATTCAGTTTATCGCCCTGCAAAGCTTCAGTATAAGGTACAGGTCCGAATACATCGGTAAGGTAAGTGGTAAGGTATGCTTCCAGAATCAAACCGGCAGCCAGGTAATCATCCAGCTGTTCCTTTTCGGCTTTTTTCTTCAGGTCGCTGATATCGTATAGGGTACGGTATATATTATCGTATACAGCCTCAGAGTCTGATCCTCTGAAATCGTAACGGTGGCGCTGGTCAATAAGAGAAGTATTGGTCCAGTACTGGCCTACATAATTCCCTATTTCTCCATAAGCGCGGGACCTTGTACCGGCATCATAAATAGTCTGTGTAAGCAGCGAAGCGGCATTGATGTCGGTCATCCGGGTAGGGTCTGTATTAATCTCTTCAAAATCATGACAGCTGCCGGCCAGTATAAACAGCCCCAGTATAAAAATCAAATGTTGATAGCTCTTCTTATGTAATTTCATTTTCAAAACAATTAAAAGGTAACTTTAAGGTCTAATCCAATCGATCTGACAGATGGGGAACCCATTGCTTCCAGCCCCGGGGTTAAGGCCCCGTTATTAACTACTGACTGCTCCGGATCGTAGGAAGGGAAATCTGTCCATATAAAAAGCTCATTTCCGAACAGGCCAATCTGGGCGCCTTTTAATCCCCAGCGGGCTGGCAGATTGTAACCCAATCGCATATTCCTTAATTTCAGGAAGGTTGTTTCATGAACATTTCCTTCAATCTGGTCGCGCTCATACATGGAATTATAAAAGTAAGGAGCCGGTGCCGATACCGTATTTGGCACATACTCATCAGATCCTTCCACCTGCATTACCCCATCGCCTATTACTCCAAAACGGCCGTCATTATTTTGAATCCATTTTTGGGAAGCCATGTCATATTCCGCTCCGCTTTCAAAAGGAGCGCCACTTTCACGTCCATAAATGGTTTTTTCCGATTTACCGGTATACCCCATCAGGAAGTGAGTAATAGAATAAGCATTTCCTCCGTGCTGGTAATCGAACTGGAATGAGAAGTTAAAATTCTTATAACGAAGGGTGTTAACAAGGCCTGCTCTCCAGTCCGGAAACACATTACCAAGGTAATCCTCTTCGTTATCACGCTGAGCAAGGCCATCCTTGAAAATAATCTTCCCATCATGCTTATCGTAGCCTTTTCCGTAAATGCGCCCTAATTGCTCACCCGGCTCAGCTTTTACCAAAACACGTGACCCTACATAAGAGCCTATGATGTACACATCAATTACCCCGGGCACAAGTTCCTCTACCCTGCCTTTATTGGCCGACCAGTTGGCAGAAATATCCCAGCCAAAATTCCTGCTCATAAATGGTTTTGCATTTAGCTGCAATTCAATTCCGCGGTTTGAAACGGCTCCTGCATTCATTAAAGCACCGGTATAGCCCGATGCAGGGTCAACAGGCAGCGACAGGATCTGATCTTTGGTAACGGACTTATAATAAGTAGCATCCAGGTTCAGGCGGTTGTTTAGAAAATTAGCCACCACACCAAATTCTGTAGCATTCGTTCTTTCCGGTTTAAGGTCCGGGTTTGGAAGCGTGGAAGGATTAGAGTAGCCACCGTTAATACTGTTTGAGGCCACATAATACCTGTTCAGGCGGTAAGGGTCCGTATCTGACCCTACCTGTGCTGCGGAAGCTCTCAGTTTCAGGAACGAAAGTCCGGGGAGATTGAGGTGAAACATTTCCGTAAGATCCACCGCCAGCGCTGCTGAAGGATAGAAATAAGAGTTGTTGTTTTTGGAAAGGGTGGATGTCCAGTCGTTCCTGCCTGTAATATCCAGGTAAATCATATTTCGGAAGCTGGTGTTCAAAACCCCATAAGCTGAAAAATTCTCCATCTGGCGCCTGGTATTCCTCACCAAAGGCCTTTCTTCGGCATTCTGAAGGTTAAATACTCCCGGAATGGTCAGCGATCCTGCTTCTGCATTCATGCCATTTCCATTGGTATAACGGTGATTTACTCCCAGGCTGCCATCCATAACCAAAGCCCCTTTGGAAAGCTGCTGACTAAGGATCACATCTGTATTCAGCAGCATGGTCTTATTGGCATATTCCTGATAGTTTCCAAAGGAATTCCGTGGTTCAGACCAGGCTCTTTCCCTTGTTCTCAACTCCGTATAAAAATCAATACCACTTCTGGCTGTCAGCTTCAGCTTATCGGTAAAGTCGTGATCCAGCTGGATATTACCGAAAACACGGTCTTTATCCATTGTATTGATTGAATTGTAGAGCAACCAATAAGGGTTAGCACTTAATGCACCTATACTGTTATGCTGCACATTTTCCTGTCCGTCGAGCCAGTGTTTCTGGCGGTACCAGTCAAGATTGTCGTTGGCGTTTAGCCAGAACACCTGGTAATGAGCATTTGAGCGGTCATAACCCTCGGCAGGCAAATTACCGGAGGCCTGTTTAACGTAATTAATTTTTGTAGTGAACCTTGTTTTACCAGTTTTTATACCCGATGACAAAGCAAGATTTAAACGATTGTAGCCCGTATTAGGCATTATGTATTTATTATCCAGATAGTCGACAGATCCCCGAAAAAACGCATTATTATTTCCCGCCTCAACTGAAAGACCTGTGGTACTTGTAATGCCTGTTTCATAAAAGTTCTGTTCCAGCTGACGGCTTTCCCATGGAGTTTGCCCCCCATCTTCAAATTCCCATATTTCGTCGCGTCTGTCAGGGTCATACACGGCACTGTGCGGAGAGTCATACTGGTAAAAATTTTGCCCCATAAACTTCGGTCCCCAGGAGTGTCCGTTCCTGTTTTGATTACCGTCCGGAGAATCCTTAAAGGCATAATAATCATTTTCAGAACGGTTACCGGAACCAAACATATGCTGGCGGGGAAGCCAGCGGTTTACCTGCTGAACAGAGGTGGACTGCCTTACATTTACCGTTAATTCCTGATTGAATTTCCCGCTTTTGGTAGTGATCATCAATACTCCGTTTACCGCCTGTGATCCATACAAAGCAGCCGCAGAGGCACCTCTTAATACTGTTATGCTCTCAATATCTTCCGGGTTTATGGCTGATAATCCATCTCCATAATCGACCGGAGAATTCAGGTAGGAAGATTCTCCGTCACCATTCTGGTCGTTGGTAACCGGAACACCGTCTATCACCACAAGAGCACGGTTTTTATCCATGTCAAGGGAGGCTTCCCCTCTCAATACAATACGGGATGATCCAAGCGGTCCGGTAGAACGTGTAAGCTGCATTCCGGGAACTTTACCTGCCAGGGAAGTTGCCAGATTTGGGTTACCTCCGGTGGTGATTTCATCGCCATCTACTTTTGTAACGGCATACCCCAAAGCCCTGCTTTCCCGCTCAATCCCTATGGCAGTTACCACCACTTCGTTCAGCACTTTCTTATCTTCCTGCATCTTTATATCAATGGAAGATCTGTTTCTTACCGGAGCAAAGGCTTTCTTAAAACCTACAAAACTAAAAACAAGCGTATCCTCAGCTGATAATGCTTCCGGGCCTGAGATCCGGTATTTTCCATTCAGGTCGGTAATGGTTCCTGCAGATGTTCCTTTTACGAGTACCGTTACGCCCGGCAAGGGCTGGCCCTGCATATCGCTTACTACCCCGCTAAGGGTATTGGTCTGGGCCAGGGCCGGTCCTCCGGCTAAGGCCACCCACATGAGGGTCAGCGTAAAAAGATAACTAAAAAGTGTAAATTTTCTCCAAATCATTGCTCTGTGTTTAGGTTAAGATTTGGCGCAAAGTTATGGCAGCTGTGTTAGGTGAAAGTGAACCCCTTTTAGCCTTTAGGTTAACTATCCCTGAGGTTTCATATTGTTATGTTAAGTTTTTCAGGTAAAAGGGATAAATGAACTCCATTTTTTAATCGTTTCTTTACAGCGGGATAAAAAAAAGGAAACAGTTAAAAAGCATGTAAAGTGCGGGGGATATTACTCAGATGCAATTTCTCCTCCAGCCGGACAGGCACAAAAAAAAGGCACCCGGTCAGGGCGCCTTTAATATAATGTCTGCAGAAGAAAGGAGGTTTTATTTACCCCCTCTGCTCCGGCTGTTAGTTTTATTATTCTGCAAGGCTGATCTGCTTCATAGAAGTCATGGCAGCTCTTAATTCTGCACCTACTATTTCAATCGGATGGGAACGAAGGATTTCATTAACCTCAATAAGGTCCCTGTTATCCACACCATTGTCTTTACCTTCATTGAAATTCTTTCCAATAACGTCTGTATCGATGGTCTTCATAAAGTCGGCAAGTAAAGGCTTGCAGGCATGATCGAATAAGTAACATCCGTATTCAGCTGTGTCAGAGATTACGCGGTTCATCTCAAACAATTTCTTACGCGCAATAGTATTGGCAATCAAAGGAGTTTCGTGCAAAGACTCATAGTATGCAGACTCTTCCTTAATACCTGCCTCGGTCATTGTTTCGAAAGCAAGCTCTACCCCTGCCCTTACCATAGCCACCATCAGAAGCCCGTTATCATAAAATTCCTGCTCAGAAATTTTCATGCTGCCGGCAGCTGTTTTCTCAAAAGCAGTTTCGCCTGTAGCCGCTCTCCACTTCAGCAGGTTAGCATCATCGTTTGCCCAGTCTTCCATCATGGTTTTAGAGAATTCCCCGCTCATGATATCATCCTGATGCTTCTGGAACAGAGGACGCATAATGTCTTTCAGCTCTTCAGAAAGCTCAAAAGCTTTAATTTTAGCAGGGTTAGTAAGCCTGTCCATCATGGCTGTTATACCTCCATGCTTTAAAGACTCGGTAATAACCTCCCAGCCGTACTGAATAAGCTTGGCGGCATAGCCATTGTCAACTCCTTTTTCAACCATTTTATCAAAGCAAAGGATCGATCCTGTTTGCAGCAGACCACAAAGAATGGTTTGCTCACCCATAAGGTCAGACTTTACTTCGGCTACAAAAGAAGAAAGAAGCACACCTGCTCTGTCGCCACCTGTACCTACACAATATGCTTTTGCATAGTCAAGGCCTTTTCCTTCAGGATCATTCTCAGGGTGTACGGCGATAAGGGTAGGCACGCCAAAACCTCTTTTATACTCTTCTCTTACTTCAGAACCAGGCGATTTAGGCGCCACCATAATTACGGTGATATCCGGACGAACCTGCATTCCTTCTTCCACAATGTTAAATCCGTGTGAGTAAGAAAGCGTAGCTCCCTGTTTCATCAATGGCATTACTGCACTCACCACAGCTGAATGCTGCTTATCCGGAGTCAGGTTGCTAACAAGGTCAGCAGACGGAATCATTTCTTCGTAAGTTCCAACTTTAAACCCGTTTTCAGTAGCGTTTTTCCAGCTTTGTCTTTTGCTTTCGATAGCTTCTTTTCTTAAAGCGTAGGAAACGTCCAGTCCTGAATCTCTAAGGTTTAATCCCTGGTTTAACCCCTGGGCGCCGCAGCCAACAATTACAATTTTTTTGCCTTTCAGGGCATGTACACCATCAGCAAATTCACTTACGTCCATGAATTCGGCAACACCTAACTGGTTAAGTTTTTCTCTTAAAGAAAGTGAGTTGAAATAATTAGCCATTTTTTTTATAGATTTTAATATGATTTCCTGCTTACAAGCCGGCAGTTTACTGTCAGGTACAAAGGTGATAAAAAAAATGCTAAACTGATTTCTAATTTCCCCTTTGTTTAGGTACTTTTTATGGATTTTCAAAAAGCAGTTCCTCTGAACCAAGCTATGCTTTTCTAAACTGGTCGGGGCTCAGGCCTGCATGCTTTTTAAAGAAACGGGCAAAATAAGACGGATCTTTAAAGTGCAGTTCATAGGCTACCTGGCTTACAGAAAGTTCGGTATAGCGAAGCAGCTTTTTAGCCTCAATTATGGTCCGTTCATGGATCATATCATTAGATGTTCGCCCCGTTAGCTCCCGCACTGTTTCGGTTAAATGATTAGGTGTAACCGCCAGTTTTTCCGCATAATCGCGCACGGCAAAATTCAAATGGTAATTTTCTTCAATCAACTGCTTAAAACGTTTTACCAGCATACTCCGCCTGTTGGTATTTTTTACCGCCATGTTTACCGGATAGGCCTGCTTGCAGTACAGCAGAATAAGGTCAAGAATTGCAGCCAGGCTCTCCTCTTTATCCTCCCTGTCTTCCAGCAGCAGGGCCTCGCAGGCCTGCCGGAACAGGTAGTCAGCTTTCTCTATACCTGAAGAGGCTTCCAGGTAAAGCGGAGGTGTTTCTTCCTGCAAATGAAAGAAAAAGGGGAATTCCAGCAGGCGGTTCTTGTTTTGCTTGTTGAGCAGGTAGAATTCCGAGGTGAACAGAAAAATGTAGCCGCTGATATCATCCGATAAATCCAGTGTATGTACCTGCCCGGGGGAGAGAAAGAAAATGCTGTGTGGCTTTATTTCGTAGGATTTAAAATCAATCACATGATTGCCTGTACCAGCCTTCAGGTAAAGAATTTCATAAAACCCATGATGCCTGTGGGGATATTCCACCTGAAAAGCCCGGTTAGCATCAAACACCTCTACCTGATAATGGATTTCAGGCTGGCTGCTGCGGTTAAATTTATTGATGCCGTATGTTGGAATGTTTGTAGCCACGGAGCAAAAGTAGTTATAAAATACAAAAAAATCTTTCTGCCCCCTGTTCCTTAACTCATCATAGCTTAACCCGCCATTAACATTTAATTAACATGCCCGCCATACCTTTATAGGTATGCTTAAAAATGTTGCAGACATGTCAGGAATTCTCAGACTTCTCAGGCTTTCATCTCTTACTTTATTTATAACAATTATCCCCTGTTTTGTGTCAATAGCCGCGGATGCAGCCCGGCAAAAAGAAAATCCTGCCACAGAAATAAACCCTGCTGAAGGCGAAAACAGCATCCGCCAGTTAAACAGCCTCGCCAATCAATTGCTTTACAGCCAGCCCGACACGGCCTACCTCATGGCCACCCGTGCCCTTCAGTATTCAGTTAAGCTTGAGTACAGGCAGGGTCAGGCAGAAAGCCACCACCTGATAGGGCGGCTGCTGTACCACCAGGGAGTATACAATCAGGCTCTCCACCACTTGCTGCAGGCAGAAAAGGGCTTTAAAGAATTGCATAATGAGGAACAGCTTGGCGAAAACCTGAACTACCAGGGGCTGGTTTATTATGCTGCCCGGCAGCCGGAAATTGCACTTCAGCACCACCAGGAGGCACTGGAGCTGTACCAAAGGCAGAACAACAGCAAAGGAATTGCTTATTCCTATGGCTGCATTGGCAGACTTCATGAAAAAAGGGAGCAATATGAACAGGCCCTGGAATATCAGCAAAAAGCCCTGGGCCTGTATGAACAGCTGCAGGACCTGCAGGGCACTGCCACCATCCTTGAAAATATTGGCAGCATTTTAGAAGATAAGGAAGCTTATGAGGAAGCTCTGGGATATTTCAGAAGATCGGTGCAGCTGAGTAAGCAGGCTAACGACAGCCTGGCGCTCATTGTAGGGCTCAATAATATTGGTGATGTGTACCGCAAAACCGGCAGGTATCCGCTCGCCATCCAGACTACCCGGGAAGCTCTGGAGCTGGCCACCCGCCTGGGCGACCGCTACCAGATACGCAGCGCCCACAAAGACCTGAGCCAGGAATACAGCCTGACGGGCAACTACAAGGCTGCCTATGAGCACCTGGAAAAATACCGGCACCTGCACGATGAGCTTTACAACCAGGAAACCTCCCGCCAGATTACCTTACTGCAGTCCCTCTTTGGAGTGGAGCAGAAGACCAACGAAATCCGCATTCTTGAAAAACAGCAACAGCTCAACAATTTTATTAAAGTAGCACTGGGGGGCGGCCTCCTGCTAATGGCCCTCCTTGCCTTTGTTATTTTCAGCCGGCAGCGCCTTAAAATAAAGCAGAATAAAGAGCTGATAGATCAGCAGGAACAAATGTATGCGGCGCAGCGAAAGCTCATGGAAGCAGAAATAGAAAACACCCGGCTGCGGGAACAGCAGCTGCAGAATGAACTGGACACACAGGTAAAATCACTCGCTGCTAATACGCTGCACCTGATCGGTAAAAACCAGACCCTCGACGATCTGAAGAACGGTTTAAAAGAAGCGCTGCAGGACGACCAGAAGGCACAGCGACGTAAATTTAAAAGCCTCATTAATCAGATAGACCACAGCATTGTGCAGGACAGGGACTGGAACGATTTCAGGGAAACCTTTGAACAGGTTCACCAGGATTTCTTCCAAAAGCTCCGGCAACATTCCCCGGAGCTCACCTCTTCCGAAACACGGCTGGCCTCCCTGATTAAACTTAACCTTCCTTCAAAAGAAGTGGCTGCCATTCTGGGAATCTCTCAGGACAGCCTCAGGGTTGCGCGCTACCGGCTCAAGAAAAAACTCCCCCTGAAGCAGGAAGATAACCTGAGTAATTTCATCCTTAATCTTTAAGGACTGATTAATTAATATACAGTTAACATTTTGTAACATACTCTTACACAGTTACTTATATTGATTTTTCCTGTTTTTGTTGCTGTTCTGTTAACGCCCCTGACCGCAAATGTTGCCTATTTGTATACGCCTTTTCATTGATTTAACCTCCCCTGCCGGCCTAGCTTTGCAGCAGTTCAAATCCGGAATAACCCACCGGTTTCAGATTTATAAAATTATAAGAAATGAAAAGTATTTCCATCAGCCTCTCCATTGCCATACTGCTTGGCACCACTGCATGCAGTAAGCAAAATGCCAGCAAAGCCCATGCGGACAAAGCAAAAAATGAAACCTCAGTTACTCACGCAATTAAACCTGTAGTAATTACAGAGGCCGTAAAGCATGATACCGATGACCCTGCCATTTGGGTAAATGCAGCAAACCCATCAGAAAGCCTGGTACTGGGAACTGATAAAAATAAAGATGGAGCTCTGTATGTATTTGACCTCGACGGAAAAATAATAGAAAGCAAAGTAGTCCGTGGCCTGAAACGCCCCAACAATGTAGATGTTGAATATGGCTTTATGCTGAATGGCAAGCCTGTGGATATTGCAGTAGTTACTGAACGGATGACGAATAGTCTCCGGATTTTTACACTGCCGGATATGACCCCCATAGATGGTGGCGGCATCCCTGTATATGAAGGAGAAACGGGGAGTGAGTTTCGTGACCTGATGGGGATAGCTCTATACAAAAGCCCCGCAGATGGAAAAGTATATGCCATTGCAGGACGCAAAAACGGACCTGCAGATGGCACTTACCTGTGGCAGTACCTGCTGGAAGATAACGGCAGCGGGAGTGTAAGTGCAACAGAAGTACGCCGCTTCGGGCAGTTTAGCGGCCAAAAAGAAATTGAAGCAATTGCAGTTGATGATGAACTGGGGTACATCTACTATTCGGATGAAGGCATTGGAGTAAGAAAATACTATGCTGAGCCTGATAAAGGAAACGAGGAACTGGCACTTTTTGCCACTGAAAATTTCAGTAAGGATCATGAAGGCATATCAATTTATAACCTGGACAATGGCACAGGCTACATACTGGTATCTGACCAGGAAGCAGGCCGCTTCCACATCTTCAGCAGGGAAGGAAGCGCTGAGGATCCGCACCGGCACGAACTGCTGAAAATAGTGCAGGTATCCACCCTGGATAGTGACGGCTCTGAAATTACCAGCCTGCCCCTGAACGAAAAATTCAAAAACGGCTTGTTTGTGGCCATGTCCTCCGACAAAACATTCCAGTACTACTCCTGGGAAGACCTGGCAGGTGATGATTTAAAAGTTGCCTCCGGAGAAGATACAACGACACTTGAGGCCAATAAAAAGTAGAACTTTTTGGCTCACCTACATAAAAAGCGAAAGAAATGAAGGGAAACATACGTAATGCAGCTATAAGAACAGGAATATTACTTTATGTAATGCTCCTGAGTGTACCCTCCATAGCGGCAACCATCAAGGGCAAGGTATGGGATACTTCCTCTCACGAACCCTTGCTGGGAGCGCATATAGTGCTGAAAAACACCAGTCTATATGCTATAGTGGGCATGGATGGCTCATATAAAATTTCAGACCTGGAGCCGGGCTCCTATACACTGGAAGTAACTTATATAGGCTATGCTCCAATGGAAAAAGAGGTGGTGCTGGGTTCCAGTGCAGAAACCTTAGTATTGGATTTACAACTGGAGCCACAGCAGCGGCAAATTGAAGAAGTGCTTATAAGTGCTAAAGCAGAAAGGGGCAGCGACCGTTCAGCCAGGCAACTGGAACAAAATGCTCCCCAGGTCCTTAATGCCGTTTCTTCACGTGCCATTCAAATATCGCCCGACCTTACAGTGGCAAATGTTATTCAGAGGGTTTCAGGAGTTACTATTGAACGCAACAGCAATGGCGACGGGCAGTATGCCATACTGCGGGGCATGGACAAGCGCTATAATTATACCTTAGTGAACGGAATAAAAATTCCCAGTCCCGATAATAAATACCGCTATGTGCCCCTGGATATTTTCCCCTCTGAGCTGCTGGACCGCCTTGAAGTGTACAAAGCACTTACGCCTGATATGGAAGGGGATGCTATTGGCGGAGCCATTAATATGCAGATGAAAGATGCACCCGAAGAACTGCAGATCAGTGCTAACCTTGCTACCGGCTACAGCCAGCTTTTTCTCGACCGGAATTTCCTGAGCTACGATGCAAAGGCTGTGCAATACAGCTCTCCTTATGAACTACAGGGTAAGGATTATAATGCCACGGTAAATGATTTTCCCGGCGGAACCATCAACTATAATTCCGCCAGTCCGCTACCCAACCTGCTCGGAGGTTTTTCTGCAGGCAACCGCTTTTTCGACAGCAAACTGGGCCTGATTGTGGCAGGCAGCTATCAGAACACCTGGCGTGGCAGCAACAGCCTGTTTTATAATTCCACAGTGGTGGATACAGATAAATCCACTACCCTTACGGATATGCGTGAGCGGCAGTATTCGGAGCAGCAGAACAGGTACGGACTGCACACTAAGCTCGATTACAGGCTCAGCAGCAGGCATAAGCTGCAGTGGTATAATGCTTATATGAGGCTTAAAAATATCCAGACCCGCGATGCAGTTACCACACAGCTTGCCTATGGAGGTTACGATCCCGTTGCCGGAAATGCAGGTTTATCCTATTCTGTCCGTTCACGGCTAACAGAACAGAAAATCTTTAACAGCACCCTCCAGGGAGAGCACCTTTTAACAGATAAACTACAGCTTAAATGGTCGGGCGTTTACTCTGTTGCCAGCAGTGAAGAACCTGACAATACCACAATAACTTTAAGGGGATTACAGGAAAATTTTGCCCGAAGGATTACTACGGCCGATAATATGACCCGCCGCTGGGAGCATAATTCCGACAGGGACCTCAGCGCTTATCTCGACCTCAGCTATACACTGGATATTGCCGCAATTCCGGTTGTACTTTCTGCAGGAGGCCTTTTCCGGGACAAAATAAGGGATAACTTCTACAACAATTATCTTTTCAGTCCGCTTCGGGTAAACGACCAGTATGGAACTGACTTTACAGACTATACCGATATTCGCTGGAGGTTAGAGAACCCGGGGGGCAGCGTGGCAACTGCTTTATCGTATGATGCCACAGAGAAGATTACGGCGGCCTATGGACAATTCAGCATGGAAACAGGCAAAGTCCGGCTTGTGGGTGGCCTGAGAATGGAAGCAACAGAACAGGGGTATACGATGCGCTTTCCATTGGGAGAACCCCGCCCGGATGGAAGCCAGGTTTATACCGATCTGTTGCCCGGCCTGCACCTGAAATACGTTCCCCGGCTTAATAATAACATCAGGGCCTCTTATTTCAGGTCGGTTAACCGCCCCGGCTTCTTTGAAATTGTTCCTTACAAAATAGTAAACGAGGAATATAATGAACGCGGTAACCCGGATCTGGAAAGAGCCATTGCCGATAATATAGACCTGCGTTATGAGATATTCCCTAACTCCACCGACCAGTTTATGCTGGGTGTTTTTTACAAGCACATCCAAAACCCGATAGAATATACACTGCAGCGGGATGAAACCCGCGGACAGGACATCTTTTATGCGCCCGGTAACTTTGGAAATGCCGACAATTATGGGGTGGAGCTGGACTGGATCAGGTATTTCAGGAATTTCGGCATAAAAGCCAACTACTCCTACACCCATTCTCAAATAACCACCTCGAAAATGTTGCGGGTCCGCGGCGAAGAAAGCGGCGACCTGGAAATAATAAACGTGGAACAAACCCGCCCCTTATACGGGCAGGCCGCCCACACAGGCAATTTCTCACTGTTATATAAAAACATAAAAAGCGGATGGGACGGACAGCTTGCAGCTTCCTATACAGGCGACCGTATTAATACAGTTTCACAATTCCTGAACAACGACCTGTGGCAAAAAGGCTTTGTGCAAATGGATGTATCGCTGGAGAAACGGCTTAACCACCTTACCTTCTTCCTGAAAGCTAATAACCTGCTCAACACCCCAATGGAAGTTTACATCAAAAATGCAAACCCTAAAAACAGCGGGGTTCCCGGGCAGGACAACAGCAGTGGCAAAACCCTCATCCGCAAAGATTTTTATATGCAGTCGTACCTCATCGGAGCCCGATTTAATTTTTAAACCAAACTAATACAAACACCAGTTAACACTCATTATTTTACAAATCATGAAAACACCATTTAAAAACGTATTCATTCTAGCTGCTCTTTTCCTGGCAACATTCACCTTTACCAGCTGCGACGACGACACAGCAGAATTAACCCCTGATGAAACACAGGAAGAAACTCCGAATAAAAATCAAACTCTCTCGGGCGAAGTATCAGGTGTATGGGCAGAGGGAAGCACCATTATGGTAACCGGTGACCTGGTAGTACCTGCAGGCAAATCTCTTACTATTGAAGAAGGGGTAACCGTAGTAATGGACACTACTGCCAAACCTGAATTTATTGTAATGGGCAACCTGTATTGCACAGGTACTGCAGAAAAACCTGTTACCATTACTGTTCCTGAAGAAGCCAGAATAGAAAAAAATCAATTCGGCGCGCTTTGGGGAGGTATTCTTGCCGCTCCAGGCTGTACGGAACTGGTACTGGACAATGTAATTCTGGAATATGGCGGAGCAACTACTACCGAGGCATCGGCATCTGTAAAGCAGGGCCTTTATAAAGCTGAAAGCGGTGAACGACTTCCTGCCCTATGGTTCTCTAATGTAGACGGAAAGTTCGTGGTTATAAACAGCACCATCCGTAATTTCCAGGATGATGCCTTCTATATTGAAGGAGGAAAATCCATTATTGCCAATAATATGTTTTACACCACCGGCCGGAGCGGTGGAGAAGCTATCAACTTCAAATCCGGTACCTTGTCAGATATTGCCTTTAACATGATTTACAGCCCGAACACCAACGGACTTAAGCTTTCTAACTCAGGCGACCGTTCTCCTCAGGCGCATATTATTGCTTACAACAATACAATAGTAAATGCAGGCTGGAGAAGACCTGATATAAAAGGAGGATCTGTCTGGATTGAAAAATCGGTACGTGTAAACCTGTTCAATAACCTCATTGCCAATAGCAGGTTCGGCATAAAAAGAAACACTAAAGAACCGGAAGATGATCGTTCCCTTATCAGCAATACCTTCTACTATGGAAACTCACAGGAAGGAGTTGATCAGTTTCAGCCATCGAACGAGATAGTGGCAGGTGAAAATGATGTGACCGGTACTTCTGAAGGAGACAACGATCCTAAGTTTGTAAACTATCCTCTAACTACTGCAGGCGACAATGCTACATTTAACACCAGCTGGGATTTCCACCTGCAGGCTGATTCCCCTGCACTGGGCAAAGGAACCACAGACTTCAGCAGGCATTTTGCCGATGGACTGACCATAAACGGAAAAACCTACACCTCCCCTGCTCCTGCCACATACATAGGCGCAATGGGCACAAAGTAGATTTGGGACAATATTAGCTGAATAACCATATTAGTAATCCTGGTACGTAAGGGATTATAATTTAAAAAATAAACCTCCTGTTTTAAGTGATAAGATTTTTCACTTAATTCAGGAGGTTTACTTTTTTAATCCTTACAATCTTTCATTTCCTTTTTACAGAGGTAATTTGCCAGACTGGTTGTGATATTAAAACAGAGCAGCTCTAACAATATAAAACCACAACTTTTAAAAAAAAGGTATGGTCATGAGAATGGCCGGAGAAAATATTTTGTAGCTTGTTAAAAAGTCCGGACAAGAAATAATTGTAGCTTCTATCATTAAAGTAACCAGGACACATCCGGCACCTTAACGAATTTCCTGTAAGTACATTGAACTTTATGAAAAACCTGAAAGATAAAACTAAAGAACAATTAATCCTCGAAGTGATGGCTTTAAGGGCTGAAGTTGAAAGCCTTAAAAGACAATCCAAAGATGCGTCAGGGCAGAGTGACATTCTTTCAAGGGTTATCTTAAATGAGATGTACCAGTTTGTGGCCCTGCTTGATTTTGAGGGTAATATTCTGGAGGTAAACAAAACTGCTTTGCAGGGAGCCGGTATTACATTAAGTGACATAGTCCACCAACCTTTCTGGAATGCAAAATGGTGGCAGGCATTTCCTGAGTACCAAAAAAAATTAAAGAAGGAAATAAAACAGGCACAACAGGGAGAGTTCATCAGGTACGAAGTACAGATTTTCGGAGGAGATGCCGGAAAAGAGATCATCTGGATTGATTTCTCGATTATTCCGGTAAGAAATGAATTAAACCAAATTATTTATCTGTTAGCTGAAGGCAGAAATATAACTGAAAAAAAGCAGGCAGAAGCCCAAATATCCGAACAAAACCAGAAATTGCGGCTATTGTATGAGAAGCTGAAAGAATTTGACGAGTTAAAAACACAATTTTTTGCCAATGTTAGTCATGAGTTAAGGACTCCCCTGGCTCTTATACTGGGACCGATCCAGCAGGTATTAGCAAATCAGTCCCTTACCGGAGAAGAACAGCAAAGTTTGGAGGTAGTGGAACGAAATGCCCGCATATTGTTGAAGCAAGTCAATGACCTTTTAGATATTGCCAAACTGGAAGCGGGCAAAATGGAAGCCCGGTTTGCAGAAACTGACCTGGCTGGCTTAGTAAAGCTTATGGCATCTAATTTTGAGGCTCTGGCTAATGATAAAGCCATTATTTATAATGTAAATGTTCCGGCCACTTTACCTGCCGAAATTGATCCTGAGAAAATTCAGCGTGTTGTTCTGAATCTGCTCTCCAATGCTTTCAAATTTACACCTGTACAGGGAAAGATAAATTGTACTCTGGAAGAGAAGGAAGAAAAAGCTGTTTTAAAGGTTGCCGACAGTGGGCCTGGTGTAAGTGAGCAAAACCGTCATTTAATCTTCGAACGGTTCAGGCAGTTGGAAGGGGGCTCTACACGAAAATTTGGAGGAACCGGGCTTGGGCTTGCCATTGTTAAAGATTTTCTGGACATGCACCAGGGCAGTATCAGTGTACATGATGCAGCTGAGGGAGGAGCTTTGTTTATAATTGAGTTACCTTTGAAAGCGCCTCAGCATGTACAGGTGCATAAAAGTATTGTACAGGATGCAGGTTATGTGGAAGATTTGACTACTCCCTTATTAAGTGAGCTCAAAATTGCGAACCAATCTCTGGTAGAATCTTCCGCGGATCTTAATCTACCCTTGGTATTAGTAGTAGAAGATAATCCGGATCTTAACCTGTTTATCAGCCAGACACTTGCGCAAAATTACCGCGTGGTTTCTGCCATGGACGGGGAAGAAGGCCTGGAAAAAGCAGTACGAATACAGCCGGACCTGATTGTAAGTGATGTAATGATGCCCCGCATGAGTGGAGATCAATTGGTGGAAGCGCTGCGTAAATTACCTGAAATGGATTTTACGCCTATCATTATGCTTACGGCTAAAGCAGATGAAAGCCTCCGTCTGAAAATGCTGTCCGGTGGTGTACAGGACTATCTTCTCAAACCTTTTTCAGCAGAGGAGGTCAAAGCCAGGGTTAAGAACCTGGTGCAAATGAAAAAGGCCCGTGAGGTTCTGCAAAAAGAGCTTAACAGTAAGCAGGATGATATTTCAGTTTTACTAAATGATTTAATTCTGGCTAAACAGGAGCAGGAGATATCGAATGCGAAGTTAAAGCAGATAAACAACGACCTGGATTCCTTTATATATATTGCTTCCCATGACCTGAAGGCTCCTATTACTAATATAGAAGGACTTTTTAATGTTCTGAACAAAAGGCTGGAGCATCAATATGATGAAAAGGACAAGGCTATCAGAAAGATGATTGAAGATTCTATACTTAAGTTCAGGGCAACTATCATGCATCTCACAGAAATATCCAAGGTACAGAATTATTATAATTCAAATAAAGAACTTCTTTCCTTCAGGCAGGTCATAGATGATGTGTTAGAGGATGTAAACCCTCTTATTAACGAAGCCGGAGCAGAAGTAAAGCTGGACCTGGAAGTTGATGAGGTTTACTTTGCACCCAAAAATTTGAGAAGTATTATCTACAACCTTATCAGTAATGGGATCAAATACCGATCAATGAGAGAAACACCTGTAGTTCAGATTATTACCTGCAAGAAAGAAGATAAAATAATTATGGAAGTGAAGGATAATGGACTGGGTATAGCTCAGGAGCAGCTGCCAAAGCTTTTTACCATGTTTAAACGCCTCCATAGCCATATAGAAGGAACAGGTGTAGGGCTTTATATGATCAAACGAATGATAGAAAACGGGCAGGGAAGTATTGAGGTGGAAAGTGACTTAGAGAAAGGAAGTACATTTCGTGTTATTTTTCAGGCATAAAACTTACCTGTCCGCATTTTTTTAACAAGTCATTATATAAAATCTTTTACTTAATAATTTGGGTAATGCTTACCAGAACTGCTGGTATAATCACTTAATCAGGAAAAGGCCGGTTCCTGAAAACGGAACGGCTGGTATAATACAGGCAGCGGATTTTAAAGCAGTTAAGTTTTCAATAAAACTGCGAGCCCCGATTGGAGACTGTAAACGAAACTGTGTCAAAGTTAAAAAAAATAATTAATTTAGCTTTAACACAGAATTTATGACA